>JACQZZ010000018.1 GCA_016213625.1 Actinomycetota bacterium | reverse complement strand
CGGCCGTGGCGGCCAGCTCGCACATCGACGTGCCCAGTCCACCGCGGGTGGGATCGCGCAGGGTGTGCACGCCCGAGCCGCCGGCAGCGAGCATCGCGGCCACGAGGCCGTTCAGTGGCGCGGTGTCGGATCGCACATCGGTGCCGAACTGCAACCCCTCGCGCACGCTGAGCACCGCCACACCGTGCAGACCGATGGGACCGGAGACGATGATCACGTCGCCCGGCCGTGCGCGGTGGGGCCCCACGTCGACGCCGTCGGCGATGAAGCCGATGCCGGCGGTGTTCACGTACAACCCGTCGCCGTGACCCTGTTCCACCACCTTCGTGTCGCCGGTCACCAGGCGCACACCGGCCGCTGCGGCGGCGGCCCCCATCGTGGTGGCGATGCCCGACAGCACGCCCAGGTCCAGGCCTTCCTCGAGCACGAAGCCGGTGGAGAGCGCGGCGGGGACGGCGCCGAGCATGGCGAGGTCGTTCACCGTGCCGTTCACCGCGAGGTCGCCGATGTTGCCACCGGGGAACACGAGCGGGCGCACCACGTAGGTGTCGGTGCTGAACGCGAGCCGCCCGCCGCCGGGCATGGCCAGCACGGCCGCGTCGGTGGGCGTGGCCCCGGCCGCGGCCGCACCGAACGCCGGAAGGAACAGGTGCTCGACGAGTTCACCCGAGAGCACGCCGCCGCCGCCGTGGCCGAGCACGACTCGGTCGTGGGATCGCAGTGGCAGGGGGCAGGACCAACCCTCCACGTCGACCACGTCACCCACGGCGCACCTCCACCGGCTCGAGGCCGGATCGGCGGTACAGGTAGTAGGCGGCGCAGGCGCCCTCGCTGGACACCATCGTCGCCCCCATCGGCGTGCGCGGCGTGCACTCGACCCCGAAGCACTCGCACTGGTCGGGCTTCAACAGGCCCTGCAGCACTTCGCCGGCACGGCATCGCTCGGGCTCGGCCACGGTGAGCGAGCCCACGTCGAACCGAAGGGAGGCGTCGAAGTCAGCGTACGCCTCGGTGAGCTGCCACCCGCTCGCGGGGATCATCCCGATGCCGCGCCACTGGCGATCGCACACCTGGAACACTTCGTCGAGCATGGCCCGCGCGGTGGCGTTGCCCTCGCTGCGCACCGCCCGCGCGTAGGCGTTCTCCACCTCGCCGCGTCCGGCCTCGAGCTGCATCACGCAGCGACGGATGCCGTCGAGCACGTCGAGCGGTTCGAAGCCGGTGATGACGATGGGCACGTGGAACCGCTCGGCCAACGGCAGGTACTCACGATCGCCCATCACGGTGCACACGTGGCCGGCGGCGAGGAATCCGTTCACCCGACACGACGGCGACGACATGACGGCCTCGATGGCCGGCGGCACCAGCACGTGGCTGACGAGCATGCTGAAGTTGGTGAGGCCACGTCGACGGGCGAGGTGCACCGACATCGCGTTGGCGGGCGCGGTGGTCTCGAAGCCGACGCCGAAGAACACCACCTGTCGATCGGGGTGTTCCTCGGCGATGGTCACGGCATCGAGTGGGGAGTAGACGACGCGCACGTCGCCACCGCGGGCACGCACGGCGAACAGGTCGAGTTCGCTGCCCGGCACGCGGAGCATGTCGCCGAACGAGCAGAAGATGACATCGGGTCGCGAGGCGATGGCGAGCGCGCGGTCGATCATCTCCAGCGGGGTGACGCACACCGGGCATCCGGGGCCGTGCACCAGTTCGATCTCGGGCGGCAGCAGTTGGTCGATGCCGTTGCGGATGATGCTGTGGGTCTGCCCACCGCAGACCTCCATGATCGCCCACGGGCGCGTGGTGACGGCGGCGATCTCGGCGAGTAGCGAGCGGGCCAGGTCGGGGTCGGCGAACTCGTCGAGGTACTTCACGGCGACACGCCCTCCGCACCCATCTCGTCGTCGAAGTAGCCGAGGTCGCGGAACATCTGCAACGTCTCCAACGCCGAGGCCTCGTCGAGCTGGGTGATGGCGAACCCCGCGTGGACGATCGTGTAGTCACCCACCGCTGCCTCGGGGAGATACGCGAGGCAGACGTTCTTCGTGACACCACCGAAGTCGACGGTGGCCATGCGTGTGCCGCGCTCCTCGCGGATGTCCAGCACCTTGCCAGGAACGCCCAGGCACATGTCAGTCCCTCCCCTGCCGGGCGAGCCCGGCGATCACGGCCTGGCCCAGCGCCAGACCTCCATCGTTCGCCGGTACCACCCGATGGGTGAGCACCGTGTGACCATCGGCCGTGAGCCGGTCGAGCACGAGTCGCGTCAGCAACGCGTTCTGGAACACACCGCCGGTGAGCGCCAGCGGCACGCGGTGGGCGAGCACCGACCGTTCGGCCACCTGCTGCACCATCCGTGCCACCGCGAGGTGGAACGCGAGTGCCAGCGCCGACGAACTCGTGCCGCGAGCGACGTGCCCCACCAGGTGGCGCAGCAGCGGCTCGGGGTCGATCACCCCGTCGGCGCGCAGCACGAACTCCAGCGTCGGGACCGGGCCATCGTGCGATGCCGCGAGCGCCTCCAGCTCGATGGCCGCCTGCGCCTCGTAGTGCACGCGCTGGCGGACGCCGATGATCGACGACACCACGTCGAACAGCCGACCCATGCTGGTGGTGGGCACACACTGCAGACCCGTCATCGCCTGGTGGCGCACCACCGACAGTTCGGTGGGCTCGCAGGCCAGTGCGGGGGGCAGCGTGTCGACGCCCGCGATGCCGAGCGCCAGCAGCTGCACGACCGCGGTGCGGCAGGGATTGCGCACGCCGCCGTCGCCGCTGGGCAAGGGCA
Source organism: Actinomycetota bacterium (assembly GCA_016213625.1). Lineage (GTDB taxonomy): Bacteria > Actinomycetota > Acidimicrobiia > Acidimicrobiales > Ilumatobacteraceae > UBA668. Next base: position 36,158 of record JACQZZ010000018.1, on the reverse strand, counting down.
GTGGCCGCAGATGGGCGATGCGCTCGAACGATCGATAGCCGGCATACAGCACCTCGCCGCCCCACAGCTCGACCGAGCCATCGGCAGCGCGGCCGTGACCGGTGCCGTCGAAGGCCAGGCCCACCACCGTGTCGTCCGCGCCCAGCCCGTGCTCGGCCATCAGCGCGGCCACGTGTGCGTGGTGGTGCTGCACCTCCACCACCCTCGCGTCGCCCACGTGGTCGAGCCCCCACCGCCGGGTGAGGTAGCCGGGGTGCTGGTCGACGGCGATGACCTCGGGCGTCACGCGATACATCTGGGTGAACGAGTCCACGGTGCGCTCGAACGCGTGCAGCGTCTCCAGGTTGCCCATGTCGCCGATGTGCTGGCTCACCCACGCACGCGATCCGTCGGCGAGGCAGAAGGTGTTCTTGATCTCTCCGCCGACGGCGAGCGTGGGCGGCACGGCGAACGGCAACGTCACCGGCACGGGCGCGTACCCGCGTGAACGACGCACGGGATGCACCGTGCCCGCCACGACGCGCACCACCGAGTCGTCGACCGGCACATGGATGGGCCGGTCGTGCACGAGCCACCCGTCGACCAGACCTTCGAGTCGGCTCCGGGCGTCGTCGTCGAGGAACGCGATCGGTTCGTCGCTGAGATTGCCCGAGGTGAGCACCACCACCTGCGGCACGGGCGTGTCGTGGCCCGGCACTGGCCGGAGGAGCAGGTGATGCAGCGGACTGGGCGGCAGCATGACCCCGAGCAACGGGTTCCCCGGCGCCACCGCGGATGCGACACCGGACGAGCCGCCACGGCGAGGCAGCAGCACCACGGGTGCCGCCGGCGACAGCAGCGCCTCGCGCGCCACGGCGTCGACCTCCACCAGGCGCTCTGCCACCTGCACCGACGCGGCCATCAGCGCGAACGGCTTGTCGGGGCGCTCCTTGCGCGCTCGCAGCGTGGCGACCGCGGCCTCGTTCGACGCGTCGCACACGAGGTGGTAGCCGCCCACACCCTTCACCGCGACCACACCACCGTCGGCGATCACTCGATGGGCAGCCGCGAGTGCCGCATCGGTGCCGGCGACCGCACTGTTGGGGCCATCGAACGCGAGCTGCGGCCCGCACGCGGGGCAGGCGATCGGCTGGGCATGGTGACGGCGGTCGAGTGGGTCGGCGTACTCGGCTGCACAGTCGGGGCACATCTCGAACGCGGCCATGGTGGTGGCGGGTCGGTCGTAGGGAAGGTCGCGGATGACGGTGAGGCGCGGCCCGCACTGCGTGCAGTTGGCGAAGGGGTGGCGGTAGCGACGGGCGCCCGGGTCGTCGATCTCCGCCCGGCACTCCGGGCACATCGCGACGTCGGGCGGGAGCGATGCGCGCACACCGTCGGTCGCCTGCGACTCGACGATCTCGAAGGCCGACGTGCCCTCGACCGGGGCGGTGTCGACCGACACCGACGTGATGTTCGCGAGCCGCGGTGCGTCGTCGACCAGGCGTCGCGCGAACTCGTCGAGCGCCACGGGCGGACCCTCGATCTCGATGAACACGCCCTGGGCGTCGTTGCCCACCAGACCAGCGAGGCCCAGCTCGACGGCGAGGCCCTGCACGAACGGCCGGAAGCCCACACCCTGCACGATGCCCCACACCCGCACGCGTCGGCGCTCGACGTGGGAGAGCAGATCGGCACGGGTGGACACGTTCAGTCCTCTCGATTCCAGAGCACGATTCGGTTGTTGCCCGAGTCGGCCACGGCCAGGCGTTGGCCATCGGCATCCACACCGTAGGGCCAACAGAACGAATCGTGCGCCACGCGGTCCCACCGGTTCTCGCCGTTGGCGTCGAGATCGGGTTGACCGAGCACGTGATCCACGGCTCCGCCCAGGGGCTGGTCGGCCAGCGTGGCCTGCAGATCGTCGACGATGCACAGACGATTGTTCGACGTGTCGGCCACCACCAGGCCGCCCTCGGGCGTGGTGGCCACGCCGTAGGGGAACCGGAACGCACGCGGACCCTGCGGCCGGTAGGGGAACTCGACTGCCGAGTCGAACCCTGGTTGGCCGAGCACCGTGTCGGCGGGTCGTTCGCCGTCGAGCTCACCGTGCCACCCGAGCACGCGGTGGTTGCCGGCATCGGCCACCAGCAGCACATCGCCCGTGTGCGCGATCGCGTGCGGCCACCGCAGCGAGTTGCGCGCCACCGGGCCGTCGCGGTTCTCTCCACGCGACCACAGGTCGGGCTGGCCGAGCACGATGTCGGCGCCCTGCCCCGGCTGGGGCAACCCGCCGCGCCACCCGAGCACGCGCCGGTTGCCCGTGTCCGCCAACCAGAACACGTCGCCCACCAGCGCCGCACCGAACGGCCAGTAGAAGCGGTCCGGGCCACAGCCCTCGGTGACCCCGTCGAGATCGTCCTGTCCCAACACCATCGAAGGCGGCGTGGCGCTGCGCCGTGGCACCTCGTCCCACACCAGTAGACGGTGATGCCAGGCGTCGCACACGACCAACCGGCCGTCGGGCAGGACCATCACTCCCGTCGGCAGGAAGAACAGGCTCGGCCCCTCCGACTGCATGTCGGGCTGGCCCACCACCACGTCGGCGTCGGCATGATCGTCGGCGGGATGCTCGCTCTGCCAGATGAGCAGCCGGTGGTTGCCGGTGTCGGCGGCGATGACCGCGCCTGGGGCGAGGCACACCCCGCGAGGCGCGTACATGGTGGAGGGTGATGGTGTCGCGTCCGGCAGCACCAACCCGAACGGGCTGGGACCTCCCAGCCATCGGCTGGGCTGGTACGGGGCCGCAACCACCGCCGTCACGCCGAGTTCGGCTTCCTGCCGAACGTCAGCGCCGAGACCGGGATGATGGTCGTGGTGGGCGCGGTGTCGGGCGCGACCTCGCGCACCTCGTGGAGCTCCGGAAGGTGCTCGAGCAGTGCCTCCGCGACCTGATCGCGCAGCGTCGAGGTGGCGGACCCACACGACTGGCACGCGCCCAGCAGACGTACATGGGCGACGCCCTCTTCGATCTTCACCAGTTCGACGTCGCCGTTGTGACTGGTGAGATAGGGCCGCACTCCGTCGAGCACCTGCAGTGCGCGCATCGCGAGCGACGGTCGCACGATGCCGGCCTTCACCAGCGCCGCGTACACCTCGACGTCGTCGACCAGTTCGTACAGCAACTCGCGGCCTCGATCGTCGGCTCGCAGCGACGACACGATGGTGCGCAACACCGTGTGCTGGTGGGCTTCGATCGCATCGGCCAACGCCAGCGCGGCGATGCGTGCATCGTCGTCGAGACGCTCCACCGCGTGGCGAGCGTGATCGAGCTGCGCGGCCCGCATCTCGAAGGTGACCTCCTCGGCGGTCTGGATGCTCATTCGGCCACACTCCTCTGCTCGTCGATCTGCTGGAGCTGACGATCGATCACCTCGACGGCCTCGGTGTCGCCGTTCGACGCGAACAGCCCTCGCGCCTCGGTGTACTTGGCGGCTGCGTGTTCGAAGATGGCGAGGTGAGCCAACGCGTTCGCCTGGTTGGCCAACACGCGTGCGTACCCGAGCGGATCGCTGCGTGGTGATCGGAACGCGAGCACTTCTTCGTACAGCTCCACTGCCTCTTCGATGTTGTCCTGGCGGTGCTTCGACGGCAGGTACTGCAACGCATTCGCGAGATTCATCTGCGAGCTCGACCACTCGTACGGGTGCGTGTCGGGGCGGTACACGCGCAACGCTGCCCGCAGGGACTGAACTGCCACGCCGAGGCGGACCTGGTCCGACGCCTGTGTCATCGGCATCGACAGGATGGCGATGGCGATGTTCATGTTCGCCAGCGCGAACTGCTCCGAATGGTCCTGCTCGGTCAGCACGATGAGCGCCGACTGATAGCTCCGGATGGCTTCCAGCAAACGGTGGCGCTGTACGTCGGCGAGCTGATGGGCCACGAGGCCACGCTGCAGATGCAACCCCGCCCGGAACTCGGCGAGATCCGTCGGCTGCAGCAGGTTGATCGCCTCGTCGTACAGCTCGAGCGCGCTCTCGCCGCCACCGTGCTGCTGCTGATGCTCGGCCAGCATCGCCAGCACCCGTGCGTGCAGGGCCGGTCCCACCGATGCTGCGAACGGCACCGCGTCGCGCAGCGTACGAAGCGCGCCTCGTGAGTCCTTGAACTCGAGCGCCCTCGCCGCGCGCACCGTGAGCGCGAGCACCGCGAACTCACCATCCACACCGTCGGACACGGGAGGCTCGTCGCTGAGCCCGCTCGCGTACGCCGCGGCGTCGACCAGCGTGCGCAGTGCACGATCGGCCTCCGTGACCTCGCGAGCGGCTGTCAGGTGATCGATCGTGGGCTGCAGGACGAGCCGGTTGATCACCGACTCCACGTCGTCGCCGAGCGATGCCACCGCACCATCGACGTCGTCGCGCACCGCCGCGGCGAGCACGCCGGCGGCGCTGGGCCAGTTCGCCGGCAATCGGCCCTGGGCAAGGCCGTCGAGCACCTCCGACGCTCCATCGCCCTCGGTGACGAGCAGCAGGCCGGCGGGCCCGTCGAAGAGGCCGATCGGCTGCGGGCGCAGCACGGATCGCACAGTCATGGCATCCCCCATTCGGGTCGAGGATCACGGTCGGCGGTTCGCCGAACGAAATCGGCCGCGAGCATGGCCCGGGCCTGCGAGTGATAGGTCTGCAACCGATGGCGCACCGCACCGTCGGGGAACACGACGTCGAGCACCACGACGAACCGGCCGGCCTCCTCGATCACCGAGGTGGACACGAGCGGGTCACCCACGGCCATCACGAGCCGGCCCCGGTGCTGACGGCCGCGAGCACTTCCACGAGTTCGTCCACCGCGCGGTCCACTGCCGGCGACAGGGCGGCACCGAACTCGAACGACTCGGCCTCCACCAGGTACACGACGACGTCGGTGGGGTAGTCGTCCTTCAGCACCCAGCGTCCGAAGGCGAGCGCGTGGTCCCAGCGGAAGCTGTGCAGGTTGATGCCCTCCAGCGGGGGCAACTCCTCCACGTCTTCGCCGCGCAGCCGGTAGATGTCGCCCGGGGTGCCACCGGTGTTCGACGCGTCGACGAGCACCACGCGATCCGCGCCGCGCATGCGGAACGCGACGTCCATGCCGCTCGTGCCGCCGTCGGCGACCTCCATCCCTGGCGGCAGCCCGTGGTCGAGCAGCCGGCGGACCAGCACGGGACCCACTGCATCGTCACCTCGCAGCAGGTTCCCACAGCCGATGATCAGTGTCATGCCCCACCTCTCGTCGTGTGTGTTCGAGTTGATTGAGGGCGATGCCGGGCGCCGGCATGAGGCGGCGGCACCGCCCTCGAACTTCACGCGCCTCCGGTCGTTGCCCCGGCGTCGCGTCGCATGCTGAGCGAGGTGCTCAGAGCATGCCGTTGACCTTGAATTGCGACATCTCCTTGCCGGTCTTGCCGTCGTAGGCGTGCACGGTGCAGACGATGCAGCTGTCGAAGCTGCGGGCCACGTGCCCGAGCTCGATGGGATCGTGCATGTCCTCCACCGGTGCGCCGATGAACGCTTGCTCCATCGGGCCGTTGGCTTCCTTGCCGTCCTTGGGCCCGATGTTCCAGGCGGTCGGCGTGATCACCTGATAGTTGGCGATCTTGCCGTCCTCCAGCACGATCCAGTCGCTGAGCGAACCGCGGGCCGCTTCGGTGGACCCGAAGCCCTTCCCCGACTCGCGCTCGACGGGCTTGATGTAGAAGCGATCGTGGAGATCGATCTGGTCGATCCACGCACGGGTCATCTCGTAGTACTTGGCGGCCTCGTGCAGACGAGCGAAGGTGCGCAGGAAGATGCTCGGGCCGATCTTGCCCAGCATGTCGCGCACCAGCGGGTCGTAGCTCTGCCACACCTGGCGCTCGGCGTTGCCGGCCACCACCTGGCGAGCGAGTGGACCCACCTCCAGCGGCACATGGCCCTGGCCGGGTACGTCGTAGCGAGGCGCCTTCGCCCAGGTGTACTTGCCCTGGCCGCGACCGTCGGCCGGGTCGATGGGCTCGGTCACGCCCTCCCACGGATGCAGCGACCCGGTGCCCTTGAAGAACGAGTGGGTGACATCCTCACTCACCCGCAGGTGGTCGAACTCGTGATCCACACCGTTGGCGTAGATCCCCGAGCGGGTGATGAGTGCGTTGTTGCGCCCCTCGATCGTCGGCGTGGCGTACTGGCTGGGTTCGAAGAACGTGCCAGTGGCCAGGTAGTTGCCGTAGCCCTTGCCGTACTTGTCGAGGCCGATGCCCATCGAGTAGCGGATGAAGAAGGCGAGATCGCTGTTGTGCTGCGACTCGTTCTCGTCGCACCACTCCAGCAACTCCTCCCACGTCTGGATCTGCCGGTAGCGCTCGATGGAGCAGCCCAGCAGGCGGTTCTCCAGCCACTCCTGGCGCCAGTAGTCGAGGATGGCGATGGAGCGCGTGATGTCGGTGAGCGTGGGGGCGCACATCACGCCGCCGGGGATCATGAACGACGAGTGCGGCCACTGACCACCGAAGATCGCGTACACCTCCACCGGCTTCGCGCCGAGCACCACGCCGGGCTCGTAGCTCTCGCCCACGAACGGGGCGAAGCGACGCATGGCCTCGTCGTAGTCCTTGGCCTTCGCGTACTTCTTGTTCACCAGGTCGATGGCGAACAGTGCGTAGAACCAGCGCGGGATGGATTGCAGCGTCTCGCACGCCTGGGCGATGTTGCGCACCAGGATGGCGTTGGGCGGCAGCACCGTCTTCCACGCCGTGTCGAGTGCGTAGCACGCCTTGGTGAGGTGGCTGCCGCCGCAGATGCCGCAGATGCGCGGCGTCATGATGAGGCCGGCCTGCGGGTCCTTGCCGCGCAGGATGATCTCGAAGCCGCGGAACATCAGCGCTTCGGTCCACGCGTCGGTGACCACTCCATCGGTGATCTTCACGCGCAGGTCGAGGTCGCCCTCCACCCGGCCGAGGGGGCTCACTTCCAGATCGATCGGCTTGCTGTCGGTGACGGTCATGGGTCGTCCTTTCAGGTCGGGGTGACGTCGTTCAGACGACGAACATGTCTTCCTTGGCCCACTGCGGAGCCGAGATACGGGCAGCGGCCGCGGCCGCGAGATAGGTGAGGTGATCGGCACCCGACGGCAGGTCGCGAGGGATGACCCCCGACACCTTCTGGGTCTTGAACACCGTGCCGGGGGCGAGATCGTCGAACGGGAACTGCGGCTCGGTGCAGCCGAGGCACGGGTGGCCGGCACGGGTCTTCGACGACTGGCGGTTCCACAGGATGCGGTTGCACGACGAGTGGGTCATCGGGCCACGGCAGCCCAGTTCGTAGAACAAGCAACCAGTGCGCGTGCCCTGACCGAACTCCGACGTCGACTGCTTGTACTCGAAGAACCCGTTGCGCGTGCAGCCGTTGTGGGTGAACGTCGTGAACAGCGTGCTCGGACGGTGGTATTCGTCGAGCGTCAGGTCGCCGGCGCGACCGGTGGCCACGGCCATCACGATCTGGCTGATCCAGTCGGGGTGGGCTGGGCAGCCGGGAATGTTGATCACGGGCAACCCGGCCTTGCTCACCCAGTCCTTGCCGAGATAGCCGCCCTTCTCGGCGCGATGGAACTGCAGGCCGGTGGACTCGCTGGGGTTGGGCGGCACCGTCGGCAGGCCGCCGAAGGCCGCGCAGTCACCGACGCCGACCACGATCGACGCCACCGACGTGAGGTCGGTGATCCACTCGGTCATCGGTCGTCCGGCGAACATGTCCATTCGACCGGTGCCGTTCGGGCCCTGCACGACGGTGCCCTCGACCACGAAGATGTCGAGCGGCTTCGCGCCCGACACGAGATCGCGCAGGATCGCCTGCACCGCCTCCCCGAGTTCCGGCCCGAGCGACGGGTGCCACAACAACTCCACGCCGAAGTCGGTGAGGAGGTCGATGACCGTCGGTTCCTCCGCCTGGAGGAGCGAGATGGTGTTGCCGCTACAGGCGCCTGCCTGCAGCCAGAGGAGCGTTGCCATGTGGAGTCCCTTCCTTCGGTGGTGAACGGTCAGCCGAGCTGACGGTCTGCGAGATCACGCCCGAACACTCGGGCCACTTCGATGACGAACCCCAGCCCGCGTTGCACGTCGGGGTCCCTGGTCGCCTTGATGAGACCGCGAAGTCCCATCATCGTCTGATTGTCCTGCGCGGCCTTCAGGCCCTTCACGAGCGCGACCGCGGTCTCGCTGAGCACGGCGATGGGCTCGGGTTCCACGATCGGCGAATCGAGGATGCGGTTGATCGCGGGCGAAGCCTCGGCGAGCGTGGGGATCAGCGTGGCCAACTGGCGCGACGTCTCCTTCACGTCCAACCCGGTGGCTCGACCCGCGGCGCGCACCTCGTGGAGGACTTCGGCGAGCGTGTCGCCGATGATCTCGCCCTTCCTCGCGAGGCCGTCGATGCCGGAGATGAGCACTGCCAGGAGCTCGACGTTGTCCAGCAGGAGATGCAACGACGCGGCAGTCTGCGGCTCGTTCAACCGGTCGACCAGCCGGTCGACTTCGCTGTGCTGCTGCGCCACGACGGTGTCAACGGTCATGGTGATGCCCCCAATCGCTTTTCAAGAGGTCCCCGGTCGTGCAGTATTCACCCGGGGGTATCAGGTGTCCATTGACTCATTCCTGCAGCATTCATAAGGCTGAATTGATGTGTTGACGCTTCACCAGCTACAGGTGTTCGTGACGATCGCGGAGCATGGCTCCGTTCGGCGCGCGGCCGAAGAGTTGGTGGTCACCCAACCCGCGGTGTCGGCCAGCCTGGCGGCCCTGCAACGTGAGGTGGGAGTGGACCTGGTGATGCGGTCGGGGCGCGGCATCGAGCTCACCGAGGCGGGCCGCACGTTCGAGCGGTACGCACGCGTGCTGCTCGGGACGGTCGACGAGGCCGTCAAGGCCGCGCGCTTCTGTGAACGCGAGATCGAGGCCCCGGTGCGGCTGGGTGCTTCCACCGCGCTCGCCGACCACATGTTGATGCCGCGCCTCGCCCGGCTGCGCGAGCACCGGCCGACCCTGCAGTTCACGGTCGAGGTGGGGAATCGATCGCGGCTGTGGCACATGTTGGCCGAGCGCTCCATCGACGTCGCGGTGTGCAGCCGCCCGCCGACCAACGCCCACTTCACCTCGCTGGCATCGCGCCCGAACGACTACGTGCTCGTCGCCAAACCCGGACTCGTGTGGCCGGGCAAGGTGGGTGAGGTCACCTGGCTGGTGCGCGAGGAGGGTTCGGGTACCAGGGCTGCCGCCGATGAGGTGATCACTCGGCTCGGCATCACCCCGGCGCTGATGGTGATCTCGTCGAATGCGGCCATCCAACGGTCCGCCGAAGCCGGCCTCGGTGTCGCGCTGCTCCCGCAGGAGTCCGTTGCCGATCAGGTGAAGCACCGCCAGCTCACGGTGGTGCGAACGGGGGCCACTCCGTTGAAGAAGCCGTGGCACGTCGTCGTCCGTTCCGATGCAGAGCCTGCGGCCGGCGTACGGCAGTTCGTCGAGGACCTCGTGTCGATCGGCGGCGATTTCGAATGGCACGGCGGCGCACCCGCCTTCGCATCACCGAGGACGACGAACTAGCCATGCACGAACTCTCCATCTGCGGCTCCATCGCCCGTCTCGCCCAGGAGCACGCCGACGGGCGGCGAGTCATCGCCGTGCACCTCGACGTCGGCCATCTGCGCCAGGTGGTGCCCGACACCCTGCGCTCGTCGTGGGAGTTCGTGGTGGACGACACCGCACTCGCCGGGTCGGAACTCATCGTCAACTACATCCCCGCCGTCATCCACTGCCACGGGTGCGACGCCTCCACCACGCTCACCGCACCGGTGTTCCGGTGCCCGTGCGGGTCGATCGACACGCACGTGACCGCCGGCGAAGAACTCTCGATCCGCTCGCTCGACCTCGCTCGCCCCGACTGAAGGAGACCCCCTTGGGACGCTTCCACTATCACCCCGATGGCACCGCTCACACGCACGACCACGACGGCGACGGCGACCACGACCACGATCACGACCACCACCACGATCACGACCACGACCACGACCACGACCACGACCACGACCATCATCACGGTGAGGACGTGTCGGTGGGCGACCACTCCGGCTACGAGACCGGCGGGTTGCGTGTCGACGTACTGCACAAGATCCTCGACGAGAACGACCGCAAGGCCGAGGCCAACCGGCGCGACTTCCGGGCTGCCGGCGTGCACGTCGTGAACCTGATGTCGTCGCCAGGAGCCGGCAAGACCACGCTGCTGCGCGAGGTGCTCACACGCCTTCGTCCCACGGTGCGCGCCGGCATCGTGGAGGGCGACATCGAGACGTCCATCGACGCCGATCGGCTGGCGGCCACCGGCGCGCCGGTGGCGCTCGTCAACACCGCCAACGGCTTCGGCGGCGAGTGCCACCTCGACGCCGCCATGGTGCGTTCCGTGCTCCCCGATCTGCCACTCGCGGATCTCGATCTGGTGGTGATCGAGAACGTGGGCAACCTGGTGTGCCCCGCCGAGTTCGACGTGGGTGAAGACGTGCGCGTGATGGTGTTCTCCATCACCGAGGGCGAGGAGAAGCCACTCAAGTATCCGGTGATGTTCCGCTCGGCCGACATGGTGGTGGTGAACAAGCTCGACCTGCTCCCCCATCTCGACTTCGACCTCGATCGCTTCTACGCCAACCTCCGCGACGTGAACCCTCACGTGCGCGTGTTCGAGGTGTCGGCGCGCACAGGCGACGGCATCGACGACGTGGTGGAATGGCTCCGGGTCGCCTGCGCCGAGCGCAGCGCCGGCTGACCTCAGCTGCTACCGAGGCGCTTGCCACCGAACACGGTGACTTCCTGGCGCAACGGCACCAGGTCGCGCCGCGGAGCGCGACGCTCGGCCTCCGCCAACGCGCCGGCGGCGATGTGGCGCAGCTCTTCGTTCTCGGCGCGCAGCCGATCGTTCTCGGCCTCGAGCGCCATGACGCGGCGGATGCCCTCGAGGTTCATGCCCTCGGCGGCGAGCTCGCTGATGCGCCGCAGCCGGTCGATGTCGATGTCGCTGTAGCGGCGGTTGCCGCCCTGGGTGCGTGCCGGCTGCACCAGCCCGCGCCGCTCGTAGATGCGCAAGGTCTGCGGGTGCATGCCCGCCAGCTCCGCGGCGACGGAGATGACGTAGACCGCGTGTTCACGTGATCGCATTCGTCAGCCCTCCAAGTGCTTCCTGGGTGACACGGTAGTCGCAGCCGCGAGTGCCTCGACCGCGCTGCGCTGTTCGGGAGTGAGATCGGTGGGCACCTGCACGTCGACGGTGACGATGAGGTCGCCCGTGTGCTTGGCCGTCTCGATGCCCTTGCCCTTCACACGATGGCGACTGCCCGACTGCGTGCCGGGCCGCAACCGCAAGGTGACGTGAGGGCCGTCGAGCGTGGGCACCTCGACCTCGCCACCCAATGCGGCCTCGGCGAAGGTGATGGGCAGGTGGAGCGTGAGGTTGTTCTGGTCGCGCCCGAACAGCGGGTGCGGGGTGACCTTGCACTCCACGATCAGGTCGCCGTGTGGGCCACCGTTGCGGCCGGGCGCGCCGCGCCCGCGCAGGCGGATGCGCTGGCCGTCGGCCACGCCCGCGGGAATGCGGGCCTGCACGTCGCGCGGGCGGTGCTCGATGCCCGACCCGCGGCACGTGCCGCAGGGCTGTTCGATGATGACCCCGGCCCCGCCGCAGCCGCGGCATGCGGACTGGAACGAGAAGAAGCCCTGGTTGTCGTCGACCACACCGCGGCCACCGCACTGGCTGCACACCTTCGGCTGGGTGCCCGGCTTGGCTCCGCTGCCGTTGCAGGTGCTGCACTGCGCGTCGGCGGTGAGATGGAGCGTGGTGGTGAGCCCGCGTGCGGCGTCGAGGAACGACAACGTGAGCACGGCCTCGACATCGGCACCGCGCTGCGGCCCTGCCGCGGCGGACGCGCCGCCGCCACGACGACCGCGCCCGAACATCTGCCCGAGCACGTCGCCCAGACCATCGGCCCCGACGTTGAAGTTGAACCCGCCAGGGGGCGCGCCCTGCCCGCCGAAGCCACCGAAGCCGCCGGCCGCGGGACCGAGCCGACGGACCTCGTCGTACTCCTTGCGCTTGGACTCGTCGCCCAGCACGTCGTACGCGGCGCTGACTTCCTTGAAACGGTCTTCGGCCGCGTCGTCACCGGGGTGCGTGTCGGGGTGGCTCTCGCGAGCCATCTTCCGATACGCCTTGGTGATCTCCTTCTGGCTCGCGTCGTCCTTGACGCCGAGCACCTTGTAGTAGTCCTTCTCGAACCATTCGCGCTGTGCTGCCATCCGGTTTCACCTCCTCGTTGCCGGCGGGGCCGACCGCAAGGGTCAGCCGCGAACTTTCACCATGGCAGGTCGCAGGACCTTGCCCTTCCATGTGTACCCGCTGCGGAGCACTTCGCTGACGACGGGCTCGCCGTCGCCGGGCTCGTGCAGCACGGCCTCGGCCAGGTTCGGGTCGAACGGCTGGTCCTGCAGGTTCATGCTCTCGAGGCCCATCTTCTTCAGCTGCCCGAGCAGCAGATTGAAGAGCGGCTCGACTTCGACGGGGTGCTGCACGAACGCTGCTTCGCAGGCATCGAGCACGGGCAGCAGCTCCTCGGCCATCTTGCCGGTGGCCGACTGCACGTCGAACGCCTGCTGGGCGGCGATGCGCTTGCGGTAGTTGTCGAAGTCGGCCTGGAGGCGGAGCGCGATGTCCTTGAAGGAATCGCGCTCGGCCACCAGGGCGTCGACGTCGTGCTCGACCGCGGCACCCGCTGCTTCGGCGGCCGCGGCAGCTGCCTCGGCCTCTTCCTGCTCGACGATGGCCCGCAGGCGGGTCATCTCCGACGTGAAGTCGGGGTCGAGCGGGATGTCCTCGGGGTGGAGGTCGTCGGGGTTGAAGTCGTCGGTCATCGCGGCATCACTGCTCGTCGACGATCTCGGCGTCGATGATGTCGTCGTCGCCCGTGGTGCCCGCACCGGTCTGGCCCGAGGCCGACGTGCCGGCCGCGTTCTCCTGTGCGGCCTTCTCGTACAGCGCCTGGCTGAACGCCTGGCTGGCACCCATGAGCTTCTCGTGGGCCGACTTGATGGCCTCCATGTCGTTGCCGTTGAGCGCGGTCTTCAGCTCGTCGAGCGGACCCTGCACCGAGGCCTTCTGGTCGTCGTCGATCTTGTCGGCGTTGTCGCGCAGCACCTTCTCCATCTGGTACACCAGCGAGTCGGCGTTGTTGCGCACCTCGGCCTCTTCACGACGCTTGCGGTCTTCCTCGGCGTGCGCCTCGGCGTCCTTCACCATCTGGTCGATGTCCTTCTTGTCGAGCGTGCTCTGACCGGTGATGGTCATGCTCTGCTCCTTGCCCGTGGCGCGATCCTTCGCGCTGACGTGCACGATGCCGTTGGCGTCGATGTCGAAGGTGACTTCGATCTGCGGCACGCCACGAGGGGCCGGCGGCAGATCGACCAGCTGGAACTTGCCCAGGGTCTTGTTGTAGTTCGCCATCTCGCGCTCGCCCTGCAGCACGTGGATCTCCACGCTGGGCTGCATGTCGTCGGCCGTGGTGAACACCTCGGTGCGCTTGGTGGGAATGGTGGTGTTGCGCTCGATGAGCTTGGTCATCACGCCACCCTTGGTCTCGATGCCCAGCGACAGCGGGGTGACGTCGAGCAGCAGGATGTCCTTCACGTCGCCGCGCAACACGCCGGCCTGGACGGCGGCACCGACGGCGACCACTTCGTCGGGGTTGACCGACTTGTTGGGCTCCTTGCCGGTGAGGCTCTGCACCAGATCGGTGACGGCGGGCATGCGGGTGGAACCACCCACGAGGATGACGTGGTTGAGCTCGCCCTTGCTGATGCCGGCGTCCTTGAGCGCCTGCTCGAACGGCACGCGGCAACGCTCGATGAGGTCGGCGGTCATCTCCTGGAACTTCGCCCGGCTGAGGGTTTCGTCGAGGTGCAGCGGGCCTTCGGCGGTGGCCGTGATGAACGGCAGGTTGATCTGGGTCTGCTGCACCTGGCTGAGTTCGATCTTCGCCTTCTCGGCGGCTTCCTTCAGGCGCTGCGCGGCCATCTTGTCGGCGGCGAGGTCGACACCGTGCTTGGCCTTGAACTCCTTCACCAGCCAGTCGATGATGCGCTGGTCCCAGTCGTCGCCACCGAGGTGGGTGTCGCCGTGGGTGCTCTTCACTTCGAAGACGCCCTCGCCGATCTCGAGCACCGACACGTCGAACGTGCCACCACCGAGGTCGAACACGAGCACCTTCTCGTCCTCGGCGCTCTTGTCGAGGCCATAGGCGAGTGCCGCAGCGGTGGGCTCGTTGATGATGCGGAGCACTTCCAGACCGGCGATCTGGCCGGCTTCCTTGGTGGCGGTGCGCTGCGCATCGTCGAAGTACGCGGGGACCGTGATGACGGCCTGGGTGACGGTGTCGCCCAGGTACGCCTCGGCGTCGCGCTTCAGCTTCATCAGCGTGCGCGCGCTGATCTCCTGCGGGCTGTACTTCTTGCCGTCGATGTCGTCGCTCTTCCAGCCTTCGCCCATGTGGCGCTTGATGCTGCGGAACGTGCGATCGGGGTTGGTGATGGCCTGACGCTTGGCCACTTCGCCGACGAGCACTTCGCCGGCCATGCTGAACGCGACCACCGACGGGGTGGTGCGTCCGCCTTCGGAGTTGGGGATGACGACCGTGTCGCCCGCCTCGAAGACGGCGACGACGGAGTTCGTGGTACCGAGGTCGATACCGACAGCCTTGGCCATGAGAAGGACTCCTCTTTCTGGGGGATCTTGAGTGGACCTGTGGCAAGCCTACGAGGCCACTTCCAGGCACGCCAACCCGGGAGTCAGAAAACTTGAGTCACTCTCACTCAACCTTTACCCACGGTCGCTCGTGCGGGCTCACGGGCTCGCGGGCTCACGGGTCACCAGTCGAGGATGACCTTGCCGCACTCGCCGCGATGGACGATGTCGAAGGCGTCCTGGAACTGGTCGGCCGGCAGGCGATGGGTGACGATGCCACTCACGTCGAGGCCGCTCTGCAGCATCGCGGCCATCTTGTACCAGGTCTCGAAGATGCGGCGACCGTAGATGCCCTGGATCTCGAGCCCCTTGAAGATCACGTCGTTCACGTCGAGCGTCATCGGGCCGGCGGGAATGCCCAGCACCGCGATGCGTCCGCCGTGGTTCATGCTGTCGAGCATCTGGTTGAACGCCGCCTCGGCACCACTCATCTCCAGGCCCACGTCGAAGCCCTCGGTCATGCCCAACTCGGCCATCACCGGACCCAACGGTTCCTCCGCGACGTTCACCACCCGCGTCGCCCCGTGCGCCTGCGCCATGGCCAGGCGGTACGGGTTGATGTCGGTGACCACGATGTGGCGGGCACCGATGTGACGGGCGATGGCCGTGGCGAGCACGCCGATGGGTCCGGCGCCGGTGACGAGGACGTCCTCGCCCACGCAGTCGAACCGCAGCGCGGTGTGCGTGGCGTTGCCCAGTGGATCCAGCACCGCGGCCACGTCGTCGCTGATGTGGGCGGGGACCACGAACACGTTCTGCGCGGGGATGACGATGTACTCGGCGAACGCACCCGGGCGGGTGACGCCCACGCCGGTGTGGTTGTGGCAGAACTCGCGACGACCGCCCTTGCAGTTGCGGCAGTGGCCGCACGTGACGTGGCCCTCACCGGCGACGCGCTGGCCGACCTCCAGGCCCTGCACCCCTGCGCCCAGCGCCGCGATCTCGCCCATGAACTCGTGACCCACCACCATCGGCACGGGGATGGTGGCCTGCGCCCACGCGTCCCAGTGATGGATGTGCAGGTCGGTGCCGCAGATGCTGGTCTTGCGCACACGGATGAGCACCTCGCCGTCGGCCGGGGTGGGCTCTGGCACGTCCTGCATCCACAGCCCCGGCTCGCGCTTGGCCTTCACGAGTGCCTTCATCACACCACCCCCATGTCGCGTCCGATGCGGGTGAACGCGTCGACCGCCATGTCGATGTCGGCGTCGCTGTGTGCGGCCGACATCTGGGTGCGGATGCGCGCCTTCCCCTGCGGCACCACAGGGTACGAGAACGCGATGACGTAGAGCCCCTCACCGAGCAGGCGCTGCGCCATCTCGCCTGCGACCTTCGCATCGCCGAGCATCACCGGGATGATGGGATGACCGTTGCCCGCGAGCGTGAACCCGGCGGCGGTCATGCCCTCGCGGAAGCGACGGGCGTTGCGGTCGAGTTGCCGGCGGAGTTCGTCGCCCGCGTCGAGCAGGTCGAGCACCGTCAGCGTGGTGGCGGCGATCATCGGCGCGAGGCTGTTGCTGAACAGGTACGGGCGCGAGCGCTGCCGTAGCCACTCGACGACCTCGCGACGACCACTGGTGTAGCCGCCGGAGGCACCACCGAGCGCCTTGCCGAGCGTGCCGGTGATGATGTCGACACGATCCATCACGCCGTTCAGTTCGTGTGTGCCGCGACCGTGCTCGCCGACGAAGCCCACCGCGTGCGAGTCGTCGACCATGACCATCGCGTCGTACTGCTCGGCGAGGTCGCAGATGGCGCCGAGGTTCGCGATCACCCCGTCCATGCTGAACACGCCGTCGGTGGCGATGAGCCGGTAGCGAGCGCCGGCCGCGTCCTTCAGGCACTGCTCGAGCTCGGCCATGTCGTTGTTGGCGTACCGCATGCGCTGGGCGCGGCTGAGGCGGATGCCGTCGATGATGGACGCATGGTTCAGCGAGTCGCTGATCACCACGTCGGCCTCGTCGAGGATGGTCTCGAACAGCCCGCCGTTGGCGTCGAAGCACGAGCCGTAGAGGATGGTGTCCTCGGTGCGGAGGAACTGCGAGATGCGTGCTTCGAGCTCCTTGTGCACCGACTGCGTGCCGCAGATGAACCGCACCGACGCCATGCCGAAGCCATGGTCGTGCACGGCTTGAGCGGCGGCCTCCACCAGCGCGGGATGATCCGCGAGACCGAGGTAGTTGTTGGCGCAGAGGTTCACCACCCGGGTTCCGTCAGCCAGCTCGATGTGAGCCGTTTGCGGCGAGGCGATGACGCGCTCGCTCTTGAACAGCCCCTCGTCCACCAGGCTCGCGGTACGCGACTGCAGGTCGGCCAATAATCCGGTACGCATGTACCGAGAATACGCCACCCGCTCCCGACGTGAGTCCAGGGCCGGAGCGAACCTCACCCGAGTGGTGTATGGTTGGTGTATGTCACGCACCAACATCGACATCGACGACGAGGCGTGCGAGCGCGTGATGCGCATGTACAACCTCGAGACCAAGCGCGACGCGATCAACCTCGCACTCCGCAAACTCGCCATCGAACCCATGACCAAAGAGGAAGTGCTGGCGATGAGAGGGTTCTGGAAGGATCGTCCTCCCGTCGACATGGCAGCACTGCGAGCCGACCGATATCCAGGTTTGCATGCTGATCGCTGACACTTCGGCGTGGGTCGAATACCTCCGCCGCACCGAGTCCGCCGCAGATCTGGCGCTCGACACCGCCGTCGCTCGCGACGAAGTGGTCATCCCCGAGCTGGTGAAGGCCGAGCTGCTCATCGGCGCGACGTCGAACGACGAGCTGCGCACGTTGCAGCGGATGCTCGAGCACTTCGACGTGATGCTGGTCGCGCCGCGGGACGACTTCGACCGGGCGGTGTCGCTCTACCAGCAATGCCGGGCGTCGGGCACCACGCCCAGGGGGCTCATCGATTGCACCATCGCCGCGATGGCCGCTCGGGCCGACCTGCCGGTACTGCATCACGATCGCGACTTCGCGGTCATCTCCGTGGTGGCCGGGCTGACGCAGGTGCCGGGGTCGCTCGCCTGAGATGAGGCTCGACGGCGTGGCCGAGCGCGACGGGTGGTGGTGCTGGTTGTGCGGTGGAGCGATCGACCCGCACGCACCGCGCGACAGTGCGGTGCGCGGCACGGTGGATCACCTGGTGCCACGCTCACGTG
This sequence comes from Actinomycetota bacterium, assembly GCA_016213625.1. GTDB lineage: Bacteria > Actinomycetota > Acidimicrobiia > Acidimicrobiales > Ilumatobacteraceae > UBA668. Next base: position 18,175 of record JACQZZ010000018.1, on the reverse strand, counting down.
GTGGGGGCAACGAGCTGGCCAACCTTCGCCTCGCGCACAAGCGGTGCAACGTGCGCCGCGGCAGCCACCTGCCCGAACTGCTCTGGCCGCGCGAGTGGCCGATGCTGATGACCGTGCACCTGTGGACCGCGATGGCCCGCTTGGCGCCGCGCCCCGGTACCGCCGAAGTGGTGGCGCTCGCTCCCCTGTCGGACCTGGCCGACGAGGCGGCGACGTGGGTGGTGGAGCGCGCGGAGGAGTTCGTGCCCGGGGGTTGGGAGAGCTGGTGCGCGGCCGACCCCGCTGGGCCGGTGGCGGTGTGGTTGCGGCGGCCCGCGGGCGCCGCCCCCGGGAGTACCGGCCGACCGAAGATCGTGGTTCCGGGCTGAGTTATCGTCCGGCCATGACCGCACTGCAGATCGAGGCCGAGCCCGAGTCCGTCGACATGTCGAGCGAGCGGCTGGCCCGCATCGATCGCCACTTCCAGCAGTACATCGACGACGGTCGCCTGGCCGGCTGGCAGGTGGTGGTGGCCCGGCGCGGGCAGGTGGTGCACCACAGCACCGCCGGGCTGCGGCACATGGAGGACCAGCTACCGGTGGAGGCCGACACCATCTGGCGCATCTTCTCGATGACCAAGCCCATCACCGCGGTGCTCGCGCTGCAGCTGTGGGAGGAAGGCGCGTTCGAGCTCAACGACCCGGTGGCCAAGTACATCCCGTCCTTCGGTCACACCAAGGTGTGGCGCTCGGGCAGCATCACCAACCCGGTGCTGGATCCGCAGCTCGAGCCGATGAAGCTGTGGCAGCTGTTCGCCCACACCTCGGGCCTCACGTACGGCTTCATGTACAACCACCCGGTCGACGAGCTCTACCGCCGCGCAGGGTTCGAGTGGGGCCTCCCCAAGGACGTCGACCTGGCCGGCATGTGCGATGTGCTCGCCGGGCTACCGCTGCTGTACCAACCGGGCAGCGAGTGGAGCTATTCGATGGGGCTCGACGTGTTGGGCCGCGTGCTCGAGGTGGTGAGCGGCGAGCCGCTCGACGAACTGATGTCGTCGCGCCTGTTGCAACCGCTGGGCATGCACGAGACCACATGGCACGTCCCCGAGGCGAACCACGCACGCGTCGCCCGCCTGTACGCCGCGCACCCCGCCACGCGCACGGCCATCCCGCTCGACGGCATGGGCGACGGGGCGCTCCGTCCGCCGCAAGCGTTCCTGGGTGGTGGCGGACTGCAGAGCACCGCCTACGACTATCAGCGCTTCGTGCAGATGCTGGCCAACGAGGGCACGCTCGACGGCGTGCAGATCCTGTCGCCGCGCACCGTGCGCTACATGGCCAGCAACCATCTGCCGAACAACGCCGACCTCACCGCGTTCGGTCGACCGCTGTTCAGCGAGACCACGTTCGACGGGGTGGGCTTCGGCCTCGGCGTCAGCGTCACCATCGACCCGGTGAAGGGTCGCGTGCCCGGCAACGCGGGCGAGTTCGCCTGGGGTGGTGCGGCGAGCACCGCGTTCTGGATCGACCCGGTCGACGACCTCACCGTCACGTTCTTCACCCAGCTCCTGCCCAGCAGCGTGCACCCCATTCGCAGCCAGCTCAAGCAGCTCGTCTACCAAGCCATGCTCGACTGACCCACACGCGAACTCAAGTTCCGACGTTGGAACTCAAGTTCGCGCGTCGGCGCGGGCGCGGCGGCGGGCGGCTTGGGCCCTGGTGGTGCCGATGACGATGCGGATGACCGCCGCGGCGATGGCCGCGATCGTGAGCAGCAACGCGAAGAAGCGGTACAGCGGGTTGGTCGCATCGGTGCCGGCGAGCGCCCCGTGCAGGCTGGTGAGCCACACCGCGGCGTAGGCGAAGTAGTGGATGAACTTCCACGCGGCTCGAGGTAGTCGCTGCATCATCAGCGAGGTGCCCTGCACCAGCACGAGCAGCCAGAAGGCGACGACGCCGAGCGCGACCGGCGTGGTCTTCCACGACGACGCGCCGGGCACGAACAGCTCCTTCCACCCGAAGTGCACGTAGTTGTCGGCCACCAGGGTGACGAGGTGCACCACCACGCCCGCACACGCCAGCGCGCTGAACCAGCGGTGCATGGCCAGCATCCACACCGGGCGGTCGATGGGCTTCAGCGCGCGGGTGGTGATGAGCACGCCCCACACCAGGCTGGCCACCAGCAGCACGGCGGCCACCATGCCCGTGGCCCGCGACGCCCACCACATCAGTTGCGGATGTATCGCGGTCATCGCCGGCCTCGCCCGTTCAGCTTCAGCGACCGAAGGTAGCCCACGCCGTGTTGAAGAAGGTCTGCCCACCGCCATCGACGACCCGGGCGCCGAGGCCGTCGCCGGCCAATCGATGGAACGTGTTCACCGCACCGCGCACCATGACGAGCGTGGCATGCACCTCGGCCCACACCGCCGAATGTGCCAGCACCGTGGCGTGCGCCGGCGACTCGAAGCCGGTGGGCAGCGGTGCCCGAGTGGTGGGGTCGAGCAGTTCGTGGGCCTGCTGGCCGTCGCGAGTGATCCAGGCCTTGCGCAGTCGACCGATGGTGGCGAGGCCACCCTCCGCCAGCATGACCTCGGTGGCGGTGACGGTGGGGTCGAACGCGTCGTCGACCGGCACCGTCCATCCTCCGTCGTCGGGTCCCTCGCCGATGACACGCACATCGCCACCCACCGACACCTTCGCCCCGCGCACACCGTCGTCGATGAGCATCTCGGCCACCATGTCGGCGGCGAGCCCCTTGCCGATACCACCGGCATCGACCGCGGTGCCGGGCGGCAGCTGCGCGGTGTTGCCGTTCACGTCGACCGACAGGCCACGGATGAAGCCGCGCGACTGCACGCCGTCGGGCAAGCGGGTGCGCGCCGACGGGTCGATCCAGCTGTTGCTGTACCCCCACGACACCAACGGTTCCAGCAGCGTGGGGTCGAATGCCCCGTCGGTGGCCGCGTAGCCGACCTCCATGGACTCGAGCAGCACGATGGTGGCCGGGTTCACGGGGATGGACTCGCCCTGCGCATCGTTCAGCCGGGAGACGTCGCTGTACGGCTGGAAGCGGCTCCAGCACGATTCCAGGAAGGCCAGCCGGTCGCGAGCCAGCGTGAGGTGGCCCGGCGACCCACCGGTGATCTCCACATCGACGGCGCTGCCCATGGCGCGGAAGCGGGCTCGCTGCACCGTGGGCGTCATGCGCGCTCAGCCCGACGTCCTGGTGGTGTTGGCCGGAGCGGGAGCGGCCTGACCGCCCTGGTTCGAGGCGGGTCGCGGCGCGGGTGCTGCCGGAGCGGGGGCCGGGGTGGCCACGGGCACCACGACCACTTGCGGTTGCACCGGCGTGCCCGGTTGCGGCGCCGCCACCGTGACCACCGTGGGCGGCACGGTGGTGGGCGCCGCGGTGGGCAGCGGCCGGTACAGCGCCGCTGCGGCGGCTTCGGAAGCGGCGACTCGCTCGAGCTCGCGTGTCGCGGCATCGGCCTCGCGCGAGGCGGACGCACCGAGGTAGGCGATGATGCCGAAGACGGCGGACACGCTGACCCCTGCCGTCAGGATCTTCGTGGCCTGCGCATGCGGGAACGGCTGAGGGGGGCGGGCGGTGCGGAGGGTGACGAGACGTTCGGACTGATCGGGATCAGTCGTCATCGCCGCCGCCACCGTGGTGGCCGCTGTCGTCATCGTCGTCGTGGTCGTCGACCGACGAACCCGTGGTGTTCTTCGTGCTGGAACCCGACGTCCCTGCCGTGCTGTTCCCGGTGGTGTTGCCGGTGGTGGACTGCGGCAGCAGGTACGACTCGGTGTCGAACGCGACCACACCCATCAGCACGTTGGCCTTGAACTCGACGAGCGTGGTGGCCGACTGGAACTTGATCTCGATGCTCAGCGAATCGGAGTTCTTGTGCTCGAGCACGCCCCACCCGGCGTTCGGGTAGATGCCGACGATGGTGAGGACGCCGTTGGCGGTGTCGAGCACGACGGTGCCGGACTCGCCGACGGCGTACTGCTGCTGGGTGCTCACCGGAGTGGAGGCCAGCGTGACGGCGACTCCGGCGATGCCCGCCAGCTTGTTGGGCACCGACACCGACACCGACGGCGCGGTGCTGACGGTGGACACGGACTCGGGCCGGTTGTTGATGGAGACCTCGGCCGATGCGGTGGACTTCGTGGTGGAGCTCTGGAGGACCTGCGTGTTCACGAGCGCGGCCGCGGAGCCGGCGACCAGGACGCCGGTGAGCGACAACACCGTGGTGATGCGGGCCTTCATGACTGAACGATTCCTCCGATGAGCCGCGCGAACTGCCCGCGACCTCTCCAACCATAGGGATTGTCGGGCCAAGAGGGGGGTGCACTCCATCCAAGAATTGTCAAAGAATCACTCTCCGTCACCCGATGGTGCCGAACCGCCCTCGGTTCGGGTCAGAATGCGGGAGTGAAGATCCTGCTCGTCGAGGACGACCGTTCCATTGCCAACTCCGTGGTGGAAGGACTGCAAGCTGCCGGTTTCACCGTCACCCACGTCGCCACCGGTGCCGGGGCGCTCGCCGCCGACGAACACGACATGATCCTGCTGGATCTCGGGCTGCCCGACATGGACGGCCGCGACGTGTGCCGCGACCTGCGCACCCGCACGAAGGCACCCATCATCATGCTCACCGCTCGGTCCGAGGAGTTCGACCGCGTGCTCGGGCTCGAGCTCGGCGCCGACGACTACGTCACCAAACCGTTCAGCTTCCGCGAGCTCGTGGCACGCATCCGCGCCGTGGCCCGCCGCAGCGCGTCCGAGCCGGGCACTGCCGAGGCCGAGAGCACCGAAGCCCAGTCCGTGGGCGGGCTGAAGATCGACCGGCGCACGCGCCGTGTGTACATCGACGACAACGAGGTGCAGCTCACCGCCAAGGAGTTCGACCTGCTCGCCTTCCTGGCCGGCGACGTGGGCGCCGTGCGCACCCGCACCGAGATCCTCGAGAACGTGTGGGACGCCCACTGGTACGGGCCCACCAAGACCGTCGATGCCCACGTGGCCTCGCTGCGCAAGAAGCTCGGCGGCCACGAGTGGATCCAGGCGGTGCGCGGAGTCGGATTCCGCCTGGAGCCGCCCGAATGAAATGGCGGCTCCTGGCCGCCTTCGCCGGACTCATCACGCTGGTGCTGGTGGCGCAGGACGTGCCGCTGGCGAACTATCTGCGCACCATCGAGAAGGAACGGTTGCTCGCCAACCTGGAGACCCAGGCGTTCCTGCTGGCCGGCGTGTCGGAGGACCTGCTGTCGGGTGAAGCCGCCGATCCGGTCACCGAGGCCACCAACGTCCAGAGCAGCATCGACCAGTACGCCGAGGTCGGCAGTGCCAACCCGTCCGGCGCCCGTGTCGTGGTGGTCGACAGGGAGGGCTTCCTCGTGCTGAGCACCGACCCCGAGGATGTGCCGGGCGAGGACTTCAGCAATCGGCCCGAGATCCAGCTGGCGCTGGCCGGCAAGCCCCAGCAGGGTGACCGGTTCTCGAACACGCTGGGCGAGAGCCTCGTGTACGTCGCCGTTCCCGTGTTGTCGGGCCAGAAGCCCGTGGGTGCGGTGCGCATCACCTTCCCCGCGAGCGTCATCGACGAACGCGCCGGCGAGAAGGTGCGAGGGCTGCTGCTCGTGGGAGCCATCTCACTCGCGCTCGCTGCGCTGGCCGCCATCCTCATGGCCAACAGCATCACCTCGCCGCTGCGGCGGCTGCAGCGCAGCACAGAGAAGCTGGCCGAAGGCGACTTCGCCGAACGCGCCACGCCGGACGGCGCGCCCGAGCTGCGCAGCTTGGCCACCTCGTTCAACTCGATGACCGAACGCATCGCCGGCCTGCTGGACCAGCAGAAGGCGTTCGCCGGCGACGCCTCGCACCAGCTGCGCACACCGCTCACCGCGCTGCGCCTGCAGTTGGAGCGCGCCGCCGAAGTGGTGGACTCCGACCCCGACGGCGCACGCGAACGCATCGAGGCCGCGAGCGAGGAGACCGAGCGACTGCAACGCTTGGTCGAGGGCCTGCTGATGATCGCCCGGTCCGAGGGTTCCAGCCCCGAGACCATCGAGGTCGATGTCACCGCGATGGTGCACGAACGCGCCGCCGTGTGGGAGCCGTTCGCCGCCGAGCGCGGCATCACCCTGCTCACCAGCACACCCGACGGTCTCATCGCCCGCGCCGTGCCCAACGCGGTGGAGCAGATCGTCGACAACTACGTCGACAACGCGCTGGGGGTGGCCCGCGAGGGCGACACCATCTACATCGTCGCGATGCAGCACCACGACTCGGTGGGCGTGCACGTCATCGACGAAGGCCCGGGCATGAAGCCCGAGCACCTCGAGCACGCCTTCGACCGCTTCTGGCGCGCACCCGACGCGCCGCACGGTGGTTCCGGTATCGGCCTGGCCGTGGTGCAACACCTGGCCCAGCTCAGTGGTGGCCGCGCCGAACTGCGCAACCGCGCCGACCGCCACGGTCTGGACGCCTGCGTCCTCCTCCCCACCAGCAAACACTGACCCGCACGCGAACGTGAGTTCCGTTGTCGGACCTCACGTTCGCGTGTGATGCGGAATCAGGCGAGGGGGATGTGGGCGGTGGCGTGGCCGGCGCGCTGATGGCGCACCGACACGGTGACCTCGGTGCCGGCCGGCGCCTGCACCACCCAGGTGGCCAGCACGCGCTCGGGCGTGCCGTCGTTCTTGCCGTAGGCGAAGCGCATGTCGAGGCGCCCGCCCAGTTGGCCGAGCTCCTGACGGGCGTGGCCGCCGACCACCGTGGCGCCCGACAGTTCGGCCACCAGCGGCAGCACGATCTTGTTCTTGGAGGCCTTGACCGTGACGTACGTGGGCAGCCAGCCGGTGTTGGCGATGCCCACTTCCACCCGCCAGCTGTCGCCGCCGAGGGCGACGGCCCTGGTGTGCAACACCTCGATGCGCGGCGAGCACAGCGCCTGGTACACCGCGAACTCGGCGTGCGGACGCACCTCGTCGAGCAGGAGCGACCCCGGCGTGTTGGCCCACAGGAACACTTCGTCCCACCCGCCGATCTCCACCGGGCCGAGCTGCGGGTGCTGGAACGGAGTCCAGTCGTAGTAGCCCTCGGGCGCGTGCTCCATGGCCCAGCGGTAGACGGCCAACTCCTGCTCGTCGGTGGGCCCGACGTACCAGATGTGCGTGGAGGGCTTCTCGCCGGTGGCCTTCTGGATGACGTCCCAGAACTCGGTGGTCCAGCCGTAGACGCCGGCGTGCTCGTACGCCCAGTCGTCGCCCGCACCGCTCATCGTCTCGCGCGGATCGAACGTGAAGTCCTCGAACACCGAGTGGTCGGTGTAGCCGGTGAGCTCGCGGCCCTTCTTGCCGAGCTCCTTCCAGACGAACACGTCGAGCGGCTCGAGCTTGCTGTCGGGCTCGACGCTGCTGGGACGCAGCAGCACACCCCCGGACGTGTGGTAGGCGTTGTAGCCGCAGATGTTGCGGCGAGCGACGATGGCCCGCACCAACCCGTCGATCTCGGGCTCGCTGAGCGGATGGTCGCCGCTGCCGTGCACGGTGGTGCCCCACCCCGCCGGGAAGTTGCGGTTCATGTCGAGCCCTTCGGGTGGGCTGGGCAGCGGCACCGTGAACCCGTCGGGTTCGACGATCTCGCCCTCGTAGAGCATGCGGTAGCGCTGCGCGCCGGCGGGCGCGCCGTCGGCGGGGATGCGCACCATCAGGCGCGGTTCGTCGGGCGACACCATCCACGTCCCGGTGGGGTCGGGGACGCGCATCGACAGGATCTTGCCGTTGCCGTCGATGTCGCGCTCGTGCAGACCGGGAGCGCGGTGGGCGTCGCTCCACGGCCACGGACGCACGCTGCTGCGGCGGAACTGCGGGTCGTCGGCCAGCACCCATTCCACACCGTCGGGGTTCACCCGCGGGGCGACGTAGAACGTGCGCGTGCGCAGCGCCTCGGTGATGCGATCGTCGGTGCCGAAGCCGCTGACGAGGTGGTGGATGAGGTGCAGCGCCGCCACGCCACCGGTGACCTCGATGGCGTGGATGTTGGCGTCGACCCAGTGCGCCGGCTTGGTGTCGTGCGCGCCGGTGCTGGTGTCGGTGATGGTGGCCACCCACAGGTCGCGACCGAGGTGCGACTTCCCGCACGACTCGACGGTCATCAGGCCCGGGTGGGCAGCGGCCGTGTCGTGCAGCCAGCTGGTGAGTTCGTCGTAGCGGAGGAAGCGGTCGAAGGCGTAATCGGTGGTCACCCGGGCGACGTTACTGCTGCGCCCACCAAGCCGCACTCACGAGTTCCGGCACCAACACCTCGGTGAGCAGTGCCACGAGCGGATCGTGGTCGTCGGGGTAGCGCACCACGAACGCTGCGTCGTGCATGCCCTCGGCCGGGGGACCCACCGCCACGAACGTGCTACCGCGCTCGTGCATCCAGTTCGCCGCCGCGTGATCGAACCGCGACCCGGTGAACATGAGCGCCCGGTAGTCGAGCGACTTGGTGAGGTACACGTCCACGTGGTTCCAGTCGCCGGTCTCGCAGCCGTCGGCCGGTCGGCGCGGTGTCTCACGCATCATCAGCGCACCCTGGAGTGCGTTGCCGTAGCGCTCGGCTGGGGCCATCAGCCACGCACCGTTCGGCCCGTCGAGATGGTGGGTGACCTCTGGCAGCCACTGGGAACGGGTGGCCAGCAGCTGCTCGGCCGCGTCGGCCGCGGCCACCACCTTCTGCGACAGGTCGTGCACCGTGCCGGCGAGCTGTTGTTCCAGTTGCAACAACAGCACCAGGGTGTGCAGGTAGCTGCGGCACGACACGCCGCTCACCTCCGGGCCCGCGCGCATACGCAGCGTGTGGTGCGCCGGCAGGTCCTTGTCGGGCGAGTTGGTGAGGCCGACGGTGGTGCTCGCTCCATGGTGCGACTGCAGGAGTCCCAACGTCTCGGTGCTGCCGCCGTTGGCCGAGATGCCGACGACGGCGAGGTCGGGGGCAGGTGGCCACGACCCCTCCACAGAGGCGAGTTCGGCGACCGCGCTGATGCCGGCGCGGCGCAGGCGGCGAGCCGCGGTGTCGGCCGCGAAGTACGACGAGCCCATGCCGGTGAGCAACACCCGCTGGCCGCGGGCGATGGGCCACTCCACGGTGGCCAGATGATCGGCCAGTGCATGCAACCACTGCGGCTTGGCCTCCAGGTCGCTCTCGAAGAGTGCCGGTTCCATCAGCGGGCCGCCAGCAGTGCGGGCATCGCCGCGTCGGGCACGTACATCCACCGTGGCAGGTGGGCGGCGGCGTAGTGGTACTCGTGCAACTCCTGGGACACGCGCAATGATCGCAGCACGGGCCGGTCCACCGCGTGCCGGGCTTCGTAGGCCGCCAGCGCGGCCTGGATGCCGGCGGTGATGAAGCGGCTCACGTCGGCCTCGCGGTCGGGGTGGCGGCGCTTCACCACGATGCGACCCACGTGGTCGATGGACTGCAGCAGGCTCGCCATGTCGACCATCGGCGACTGCGGCAGGCGACGCTCGGTGTCGTCGGTGAGCGGGTTGCCGTCGAAGTCGTTCAGGTAGAGGCGGTCACCCGAGCGAAGGAATTGACCCGCGTGCAGATCACCGTGGATGCGGTGCGCACCGAGTTGGCGATCGGTGCGCAGGGGTTCGAGCGCCTTCTGGATGGGCGCCTCGAGCGCACGCAACGTGCGTCCTTCGTCGCCCTCCACGATGCGCATCGCCTCGTGCAACAGGTCGACGGCTCGTGCGTGGTAGGTACGTGTGGCCACCGAACTGCGCTGCAGACCGCCGAGCACGGTGTGCAGTTCGGCGATCATCTCGCCCATCCGCCGCGCCCATCCGACCAACACATCGAACTCGAGCTCACCGCGCAGCCACGCGTCGACGTCGTCGACGAACCAGTCCCACCCGTCGAGGCTGTTCGGGATGTACTCGGTGACGATGGCGCGCACGAGATCGTCGTGCTCCACCACACCGATGAACGTCGGCATCGACGTGTAGCCCTGCGACGTGAGGTAGGCGAGCAGCTCGGCACCGGGATGTGGTGCGGGCACGGCCGGGTGCAGCCACTTCACCACCACTTCCTCGGCGACGATGACGCTCTCGTGGGTCTGGTCGACACCGACGGGGCGTTCGCCCGTGAGGTCGCGGCCGGTGAGGCGCGACGCCACGGCTGCGGAGAAACCGGCATCGACCATCTCCGTCACCCTAGTGACCCACACCCTGGTCATCGGCTAGAACAGCGCGATGGCCAGGTTCCTCTTCATGCCGGAAAGCGCGTACGGCCCCACCAACAACTGCATCGGGATCGGCAACATCCTGCGGCAGCGGGGGCACACCGTCATCTTCGCCGCCGAGGCGAGCTGGGAGGGCCGCCTCGAGCCGATGGGGTTCGTGGAGGACCTGGTGCACCTCAGCGAGCCTGCACCCGCCGACCCCGATGCGCCGCCGGAAGCCGCCGGCCAGTTCTGGATCGACTTCATCCGCGACACGTCGCCGGTGTTCCGCACGCCCACCATCGAGCAGCTCACCGGGTTCATCCAGCCCACGTGGCAGGCGCTCATCGACGGCGCGATGTACAGCCATCAGCAGCTCACCGAGATCATCGCCCGCCAGCGACCCGACGTGGTCATCGAGGACAACGTGAACGCGTTCCCCGCGCTGGTGACAGCGGGGGTGCCGTTCGTGCGGTCGGTGAGCTGCCAGCCGCTGGAGATGCGCGGAGCCGACGTGCCGCCGGTGTTCAGCGGACTCCCCAGCGACGATCGCAGTCAGTGGGACGACTTCCGTGCCGAGTACCGCCGCACGCACCTCGACACGTGGAGCGCGTTGAACGACTGGGTGCAATCGGTGGGTGCGCCGCCGTTGGGCGAGCTCGACTTCATCCACGAGGGCGACTTGAACCTGTACCTCTACCCCGAGGTGGCCGACTACACCGACCGACGTCCGCTGGGCGCCAACTGGCATCGGCTCGACAGCTCGGTGCGTGCCACCGACGCAGCGTTCACACTGCCCGAACAACTGCGCACGGACGACCCGTCGTCGAAGCTGGTGTACCTGTCGCTCGGGTCGCTCGGCTCGGCCGACGTCGACCTGATGAAGCGACTCGTCAGCGTGCTGGGCGGCACTCGCCACCGGTTCATCGTGTCGAAGGGCCCGCTGGCCGACGAGTACGAGCTGCCGTCGAACATGTGGGGCGACGCCCAGGTACCGCAGACCAACGTGCTGCCGCTGGTCGACCTGATCATCACCCACGGCGGCAACAACACGACCACCGAGGCCTTCCACTTCGGCAAGCCGATGATCGTGCTGCCCCTGTTCTGGGACCAGTACGACAACGCCCAGCGAGTGCACGAACTGGGCTTCGGACAACGGCTCGACACGTACGGCTTCGCCGACGACGAACTCACCGGCGCGGTCGAGCGGCTGCTGGCCGACCACGCGTTGCACCAGCGCATGGCCGCCAACGCCGAGGTCATCCGCGGTCGCAGCGGCACCCAGAAGGCGGCCGACCTGATCGAGGCCCTGGCCCGCTGATTTCCACCCCGGTAGCGTGACGGTCGTGGAACGCAACGATCGTCAGTCGCCGCTGGTCCTGGCCATTCTCGACGGATTCGGCGACATGCCCCCTGCGGAGGACAACGCGGTGTGGTTGGCCCGCGCCCCCTTCCTGCACGCGCTGTTGAACAACCAGTTCGAGGGCACCGTGTACCGCTCGCACCTGCGTGCGCACGGCTCGGCCGTGGGTCTGCCCAGCGAGGGCGACATGGGCAACAGCGAGGTCGGCCACAACATCATCGGCGCCGGGCGCGTGTTCGACCAGGGCGCCAAGCAGGTGGAGGAAGCCATCGCCGACGGCCGCATCTGGGGCGAGCCGTGGCAGCAGGTCGTGGCCCGCGAGCGAGTGCACTTCATCGGCCTGCTCAGCGACGGCAACGTGCACTCGCACATCCGCCACCTGCTCAGCATGCTGCGCAAGGCCGCGGCCGATGGCGCCACCGCGCTGGTCGTCCATCCGTTGTTCGACGGACGCGACGTCATCGACCAGACCGCCGAGCAGTACGTGTTGGAGCTGGAGGCCACGCTGGCCGAGATCCGCGCGCAGTACGGCATCGATGCCGTCATCGGCTCTGGTGGCGGGCGCATGGCCACCACCATGGATCGTTACGAGGCCGACTGGTCCATCGTGCAGCGCGGCTACAGCGCGCACGTGGCCGGCACGGCGCGAGCGTTCCCGTCGACCGCCGACGCACTGGCCACCCTGCGCAAGGAGACCCCGGGCGTCAGCGACCAGTTCCTGCCGGAGTTCACCGTGGTCGACGCCGATGGCGTGGCCGTCGGGGCGATGCAGCCGGGCGACGCCGTGGTGCTGTTCAACTTCCGCGGCGACCGCATGATCGAGATCTACCGCGCGCTCACCGAGACGCCGTTCGACGCGTTCCCGCGTGGGCCACTGCCGGCCGACCTGTTGGTGACCGGGCTCACCATGTACGACGGCGACCTCGGCATCCCGGCGCTGTACCTGGTGCCGCCGGTGAAGGTGGCGGGCACCGTGAGCGAGCTCATCGCCAACGCCGGTCTGCGCCAGGCGGCCATCGCCGAGACGCAGAAGTTCGGGCACGTCACCTACTTCTGGAACGGCAACCGCAGCGACAAGTTCGCGCCGGAGCTCGAGGACTACATCGAGATCGCGTCCGATCGTGTGCCGTTCGAGCAGCGACCGTGGATGAAGAGCGCCGAGACGGCCGACGAGGTCATCCGCTGCGTGCAGTCGGGCGAGTACGAGTTCATCCGCGCCAACTTCGCCGCCGGCGACATGGTGGGGCACACGGGCGATGTCGATGCGTCGGTGGTCGCGGTGGAGGCCATGGACATCTCCATCGAGCGAGTGTTCGAGGCCGTGCGCGATGCACGCGGCACGCTCATCATCACCGCCGACCACGGCAACTGCGAGGTGATGCACGAGCGCGACTCGAAGGGCGTCACGTTGCTGCTGGCCGATGGCACGCCGGTGCCGAAGAAGAGCCACACGTTGTCGCCGGTGCCGTTCATCGCGGTCGACTTCGTGCACCGCGAGCTCACGGTGTCGTCGCGCGACGACCTGGGGCTGGCCAACATCGCCGCGTCGCTGCTGCAGTTGTTGGGGTTGCCGGTGCCCGCCGACTACTCCGAGCCGGTGCTGGCCGCCGACCTGGCTCGCTGAGCCGCGGCCTCCGGTATCGGAGGCAGGCGCAGGGTGAGCGCCCACGTGATGGCCACGAACACGGCCGATCCCCACAGCGCGGCGGGCAGGCCGTCCCACAGGTAGAGCACGCCCGACAGCAACGTGCCCACCAGTCGACCGGCTGCATTCGCCGAGTAGTAGAAGCCCACGTCCATGGCCACGGAGTCGTCGTCGCTGTAGGCGAGGATGAGGTACGAGTGCAGCGACGAGTTCACCGCGAACACGACGCCGAACACGATGAGCCCGCCGACGACGGCGATGGTGACGCCCCAGTCGAGCGCCACGACCACGGCGATCGCCGCCGACACGCCGGCGAGGAGCAGCGCCCACTGCTGCGCGGCGCGGATCTCGTCGACGGTGCGGCCGCCTCGGTGCAGCAGACGCGGTGCCACGGACTGCACGCCGCCGTACCCGATGGTCCACAGCGCGAGGAACGCACCGATGCCGTAGTTCGACCACTCGAGCTGCTCGTGCAGGAACACGGGAAGGGCGACGACGAACCAGATGTCGCGCGACCCGAAGAGGAAGAAACGCGCCGCGCTGAGCCTGTTGATGGCCGACGACTTGGAGAGGATGGACCGCAGCGGTGCCTTCTTCTTCGAGCGGCCGATGTCCTCGTTGAGCAACACGAGGAGCAGCACGACGGTGACGGCCAGCATCGCCGTCATCGCCCACAGCGATTCGTCGTAGCCCAGCGATGACAGGAGCGCGGCGCCGAGGAAGAAGCCCACACCCTTCAGCGCGTTCTTCGACCCGGTGAGGATGGCGACGAGCTTGAAGAGCCCGCCGTCGCCGGCCACCGACTTCACTGCGCTCTTCGAGCTCATCTTGGTGAGGTCCTTGGCGATGCCACTCAGTGCCTGCGCGGCCATCACGTAGCTGACCGTCAGCCACTCTGCCCAACCCGGTTGGGTGAAGGTGAGCGCCACGAGGGCCACCATCTGCAGCACGAGGCCGGCGACGAGGGTGCGGTTGAGTCCGGTGCGCGACCCCACCCATCCGCCGAGCAGGTTGGTGAGGATGCCCATGAACTCGTAGGCGAGGAACAGGAACGCGATGGCCACCGGCGAATAGCCGAGTTCGTGGAAGTGCAGCAGCACCAGCATGCGCAGCGCGCCGTCGGTGAGCGTGAACGCCCAGTAGCCGGCGGTGACGAGCGCGTAGTTGCGGAGCTTCACGCGGCTCCGGCGTGCAGCGAGGCGGCGACCTTGGCCGCGAGCTCGGCCATGCGGAAGACGTAGCCGTACTCGTTGTCGTACCAGATGTAGACCTTCAGCATGCGTCCATCGATGACCATCGTGCTCGGGCCGTCGACGATGCCGGATCGGGTGTCGTTGGTGTAGTCGGCCGACACCAGCGGTCGGTCCTCGTAGCCGAGGATGCCGGCGAGCTCGCCCTCGGCGGCCGCCTTCAGGAACGCGTTCACCTCGTCGGCGGTGACGTCGCGCCGCATGGTGAACACGGCGTCGGTGAGCGATGCGTTCAACAGCGGCACACGGACCGCATGTCCGTTCAGCTTCCCCTTCAGTTCGGGGTAGATCATCGTGATGGCCGTCGCCGAACCGGTGGTGGTGGGGATGAGCGAGTTCACGGCCGAGCGGGCACGACGGAGGTCTTTGTGCGGCGCGTCGACGATGACCTGCGTGTTGGTGAGGTCGTGCAGCGTGGTGATGGCGCCGCGCTCGATGCCGATCTGCTCGTGCAGCACCTTCACCACCGGCGCGAGACAGTTGGTGGTGCACGACGCCGCGGTGACGATGCGGTGCATCGCCGGGTCGTAGAGATGGTCGTTGCAGCCCATCACCGCGTTCAGCACCTCGGCGTCCTTCACCGGCGCGGCCACGACCACCTTCTGCACGCCACGCGCGAAGTGGGGCTCGAGCTGCTCCACCGTGCGGAAGGCGCCAGTGCACTCCAACACGAGGTCGACACCCAGGTCGTCCCAGGGGATCTCGCCAGGTGCGGAGTGGGCGGAGTACGAGACGGGGCGATCGTCGACGACCAGCCCGTCGCCCTCGGTGCGGACGGTGCCCTGGTAGCGGCCATGCACGGTGTCGAACTCCAGAAGGTGCGCCGCTGTGGTGGCGTCGCCCTTGTGCTCGTTCACGTGCACGAGCTCGAGCGATGGCTGGTCGCGCAAGGCGCGCACGACGAGGCGGCCCATGCGGCCGAACCCGTTGATGCCGATGCGAGTGGTCACGAGAGGCTCCGATCTGCGGCGCTGCCGAGAGGAGTCGACATCCGCCGAGTGAACGGCAGGTGACCGTTCGCCGACGAGAACATGCATCAGAACTTAAGTTCTGGTGCACGGGTCGACGCTAGTGAAGTCCTTTCCGTCCACGTCACACCGTGTATCGCGCTCGCGCTACTGTCGCGACATGGCCAACAAGAAGGCGTACCTCGAGCACCTGCGCAACGTGAGTCTGTTCCAGGGTTGCTCCACGAAGGAACTCGAGAAGATCGCGAAGGCGTCCGACGAGATCACCATGTCCGCGGGCACTCTCATCGTCGACCAGGGTCAGACCGGTCGTGAGGCCTTCATCGTGCTCGAGGGCACGGTGTTGGTGAAGCGCAACGGCAAGAAGGTCGGCTCGTTCGGCCCCGGCACCGTCGTGGGCGAGCTCTCGCTGCTCGACCACGGCCCGCGCACGGCCACCGTCATCTGCGAGACCGACTGCGATCTGCTCCTGCTGGATCAGCGTCACTTCATCGGCGTCATCGACGACGTGCCGGCGCTGGCCCACAAGCTGCTCGCCGCCCTGGCGGGTCGCATCCGCGACCTCGACCGCCAGAACTTCGGCTGACACGCGGCCTCCGTCAGGAGGTCACGCACTCGCGGGCGGCAACGATGGCGCCACCGCGTTCATCAGGCTGTCCACACGCCGGGCGTTCTCTCGAACGGCCCACAAGCCACCGATGATGGCCAGGCACCCGGCGACGATGGCCAGTCGCCACAGCCACACCTGATCGTTCACCTTGGCGCGGGCCGCCGCGGCCTGCCCGATGGCGGCGTCGATCTCGCCGGGGATGGCCGCGAGTGCCACCACCGTCTCGTGCAACGCGGGCCCGGCCTGTTCGAGGGTGGACGATGCCGTGTTCAGGCTGCCCTGCACGAACACCAGTGACTTCTCGGCTTCCTCCAAGCTGGTCTGCAGGTTGTCGACGCTGCCGATGAAGTCCACCAGGCCGAGCACACCGCGCACGCTCTTGCTCACCTCCTGGGTGGCGGCCAACGCGTCGGACGTGCTGGCGAGGCCGTCGCCCACCACTGCCACCACCTGCTCCAACTCACTGGCGGAACTGGCGGTGGTGTCGGCCAGATCGCGAGCGGTGAGGAGCGCCGACTCCATGCGCTCGAGTGCGGTGACGGTGCTGTTGGCGATGGCCCCGACCGCGATCCACGCGGCGATACCGCTGACCGCCACGAGGATCATGGACACGAGGAGCACCGTGGGTGCCAGCCGCTTCGATTGCATCCGCCAATTGTGGCCTGCGTCGATGGGGGTGACAGTCGTACCGGGGAACTAGGGTTTCGTTCGCACTATGAGCACTCACGCGTCTCCTGCCACCGAAGCCGGTCCGAAGAAGCCCTGGTACCGCACGCCACACAAAATGGTGCTGGCGGTCGGCATCTTCATGGGCCTGTTCACGCTCGCTTCGGGCATCATCCCGCAGTTCACCCACTGGCACGGCACCAAGGAGCCTGCCCGTGAAGTGTTCGACGGCATCCCCGGCCCGCTGCAGGTGGCGTTCTACACCGTCATCCCCGTGTTGCTCGTGTGGGGTTCGTTCGCGTTCTCCAACCGCGTGCGCAACTGGGAGCGCGGCGCGCCCGACCGGCGCAAGACCACGCCAAAGAACGTGAAGAACCGTCTGCGCGACTTCCGTGCCGGCGCCTACATGCAGACCCTGCTGCGCGACAGCGCCGCCGGCCTGATGCACTCGATGATCTACTTCGGCTTCCTGGTGCTGCTCGGTGTCACCACGGTGCTCGAGATCGACCACCAGATGCCCGAGAGCCTGAAGTTCCTGCACGGCGACGTGTACAAGGCGTACTCGTTCATCGGCGACCTGGCCGGCCTGGTGTTCATGGTCGGCATCATCTGGGCCATCGTGCGCCGCTACGTGCAGCGCCCGTACCGCATCCGCATCAAGACCAAGCCCGAGCACGCCATCATCCTCGGCGTCTTCTTCGTCATCGGCCTGTCGGGCTTCTTCGCCGAGGGCTTCCGCATCGCCGAGATCGGCTCGCCCGACTACGAGAAGTGGAGCTTCATCGGGTATCCGATCGCTCAGCTGTTCGACGGCATGGCCGAGGACACGCTGACGATGTGGCACCAGATCATGTGGGTCACCCACGTGGTCGCGTTCGCCACGTTCCTGATCCTGTTGCCCATCACCATGCTGCGGCACATCTTCACCAGCCCGCTGAACATGTACCTGAAGGACCGCGATCGTCCCAAGGGCGCGATGCGCGCGATGCCGAACCTCACCGAGACGTCGCTCGAGAGCTTCGGCGCCAGCGTGGTGGAGGACTTCACCTGGAAGCAGCTGCTCGACACCGACGCGTGCACCATGTGCGGTCGGTGCACCAGCGTGTGCCCCGCGCACGCCACGGGCAAGCCGCTCGACCCGCGCGAGATCGTGCTCAAGACCGGTGAGGTGATGGCCGCGTCGGCCAACCCGGTGGTCACCCCGCCGTTGTCGGTCGACAAGGAAATCACCATCTCCGCCAACTCGCTGTTCGACCGCATCACGGCCGAGGAGATCTGGAGCTGCACGTCGTGCCGCGCGTGCGACGAGATCTGCCCGGTGAACATCGAGATCCTCGACAAGATCCTCGACATGCGCCGCTACCTGTCGCTGATGGAGAGCAACTTCCCCAGCGAGCTGGGCAACGCCTACCGCGCGATGGAGAACCAGGGCAACCCGTGGGGCATGAACCAGGGCGAGCGCGGCGACTGGG
>JACQZZ010000016.1 GCA_016213625.1 Actinomycetota bacterium | reverse complement strand
CGCGCCACCGACGTGATGATCGCCGGCAAGGTGGCCGTGGTCGCCGGCTACGGCGATGTGGGCAAGGGCTGCGCTCAGGCGCTCACCGGTCAGGGCGCTCGCGTCATCATCACCGAGATCGACCCCATCAACGCCCTGCAGGCGGCGATGGAGGGCTACCAGGTCACCACGCTGGAAGACGTGGTCGGCACCGCCGACATCTTCGTGTCGAGCACCGGCAACGACCACATCATCACCGTCGACCACATGCACAAGATGAAGCACAACGCCATCGTGTGCAACATCGGTCACTTCGACAGCGAGATCGACATGGCCGGCCTCGCCCGCAGCGGCGCCACCAAGGACGAGCTGAAGCCGGGCACCGACCTGTGGACGTTCGACGACGGCCACAGCATCATCGTGCTCGCCGAGGGTCGTCTGGTGAACCTCGGTTGCGCCACCGGCCACCCGAGCTTCGGGATGAGCTGCTCGTTCAGCAACCAGGTCATCGCGCAGATGGAGCTGTTCAACAACACCGACCAGTACCCACTGGGCGTGTACGTGCTGCCCAAGAAGCTCGACGAGAAGGTGGCTCGCCTGCACCTCGACGCGCTCGGTGTGAAGCTCACCCAGCTCACCGACGAGCAGGCCGAGTACCTGGGTATCGACCCCAGCGGCCCCTACAAGAGCGACCACTACCGCTACTAAATGGTCGGGACCGGCCTCCGCTTCGCTTCGGCTGCTCCCTCCTGATACCGCACGACTCGTTCAGACCCGAGGGGCTCCACACAGGACCCCTCGGGTCTGGCGCGCTGGTGGGCGCTCACCCTTTGCGGAGGATCCGCCGCCCGACGGACGGGGCCATGCGTTCGAACACCGGCAGGATGCGGGCCTTGCCGATGCGGACCGTCTGCCCGGAGCCGCCGAGCACCCGAACGATCCGAGCGGCGACATCATCGGGCGACCGCTTGCCCGCGTCGTCGCCGCGCCCCGCCGTCATCGGGGTGTCCACCAGCGGGAGCACGACGTCGATCACGCGCACGCTCGGTGCCTCGTCGGCCACCTGGTAGCGCACGGCGGTCGCGAACGTGCGCAGGGCCGCCTTCGTCGCGCAGTAGACCGGTGCTGTCTTCTTCGGAAACACCGCGAGGCCGGATGTCACGAACACCAGCGCACCGCGGTCGGAACGCGACAGCAGGGGCAGCGCCGCGGCAGTGATCTCCAGCGGCGCCCGCAGGTTCACGGCGAGCTCATGGGCGATGCGCAGGTCGATGCCCGGTGAAGGAGCCACGTAGCTGTCGTGCACCTGGACGGCGGCGTTGTTGACGACCACGTCCAGGCCGTCGAGCGCCGCAGCGGCGTCCTCCACGACGCGCCGTGGGGCGCCTGCCTCGCTCAGATCGGACCGCAGGACGGTGACGTCGGGGTGGCGGGCAGCCAGTGCCGCGCCGCGTTCGGCATCACGTCCACAGGTGACCACCCGGGCGCCGGCGGCGGTGAGCGACTGCACCAGCGACGCACCGATCCCGCTGGTGCCGCCCGTGACGAGCACTCGTGCATCGAGGAGTTCCATGGGGGAAGGATGTGGCACTGCCCGCCGCGCCACTTGTACATTCACGCCATCGTCGTGCCTGCCCGCCATCAACGCTTCGTGCACCCCCTCATCACCGAGGCGGTGGTCCGTGGCCTGCGTCGCGCGGGCGCGGACCTGGCGTGGCTGCCGGCCGCGGCACACGAGGGGCAGCCGGTCGACGAGGTGCTCCACACCCGGCTCAAGGCGCTGTTGCTCGAGACGGCGGGTCCCTGGGGGATGGTCGATGCGGGTCACCACCTCGGCCGCCACGGCGACCACCCGGTGGTGGCGTTCTTGGCCACGAGCCGTGCGCCGGCCGAACTGCTCCACCGCTTCGATCGGATGGAGCCGCTGTTGCACCTCGGCAACCGCACACGGTCCGCGATGGGTGACCGTCGGGTGGAGGTGCGTCATGAGGGCCGGGGGCACCGCGGCCCGGGCCTCGCGGAGAGTCTCTTCGTCTGCGGTGCACAAGTGGGCATGCTGCAGCGCATCGGTTGCCGCGGTGTGTCCGCGACGGTCGGCGGGGTCACCGTGTGGCCGCCGGAACGTCGGCCGCAGATCACGCCCCGTCGCACCTGGGACGAGCCGCCGTCGGCGGGCGATGCGCCGACGTGGGTGGCGTGGTGGCGCAGCGGACCGCGGATCGAGGCGCCGACCTCGACGGGCTCGGTGGCGGCGGATGTCCGCCGCCTCGTGGCGGATCAACCCGCCGCCGACTGGACCCTTGCCGTCGTCGCCGCCGACAGGCTGGTCTCGACCCGCACGTTGCAGCGGCAGCTGCAGGCCGAGGGCCACCGCCTCGCCGGCCTGGTGCTCGAGGGTCGGATGGACGCTGCCGAAGCCCTGCTGCGACGGACGAAGCTGCCAGCGACGATGATCGCCTACCTCTGTGGTTTCGCCGACCCGGCGCATCTGTCGCGGACGAGCCGTCGGCTCCGCGGCGTGCCCCCGTCGGGGCTGCGCAGCGAGGTGGTCAGTGGGCGGTGGCCAGGACGGTGACGTCGTGGCGCATGCGCAGGCGGGGCAGGAACACCTGCACCAGCGGGCCGATGCCGAAGGTGAAGGCGACCGTGCCGATGCCGATGCTGCCGCCGAGCAACAGCCCGGCCAGCAGCACGACGGCCTCGATGCCGGTGCGGGCGATGCGCACGCTGATGCCTCGCTTGGCGAGGCCGAGCATCAGGCCGTCGCGTGGGCCCGCACCGAGTCCGGCGCCGATGTACAGGCCCGAGCCAACGGCCACGCTGAGCAGGCCGCCCAGCATGTACGGCACTCGGATCCACAGCAGTTCGGTGGTGGGAAGGTGGTCGGCCACGAGGAACACGACCAGCCCGATCTCGATGGCGTTGAGCACCGTGCCCCACCCCAACCGCTCGCGCAGTGGGATCCACAGCAGCAGGATGATGACCCCGGTGATCTCGATGATGATGCCGATGGGGATGCCGGTCTTGTTGGCCAGGCCCTGGTGGAAGATGTCCCACGGCGCCAGCCCCAGGTCGGCCGCCAGGAACACGCTGATGCCCAGACCGAAGAAGGCGAGACCCACGATGCACCGGACGAATCGCTCTGGGAGCCGGTCCGGGGGCAGGGGCAGGAACACCCGGGCGACGCTACCGGAAACCCTGTGACACCTTCCTGGTACTGCTGGTGACATGATCCTCGATGCGTTCCTCCCCGCCTCGTGCGCCGGCTGCAACCAGCCGGGCGAGGTGTTGTGCCGGCGTTGCCGGTTCTCGCTGGCCAGCCTGTCGGCCCAGGTCGGCGACGGTGGCGTGCCCGCCGCTCTGCCGTTCTCCGGTGTGGCCCGGCAGGTGGTGCTGGGGTTGAAGTACCGCAATCGGCGGTCCGTCGCTCGGCATCTGGCGCGGCTCATGGTCCGCCGAGTGCCCGTCGGCCAGGTGCATCTCGTCACCTGGGCGCCCACCAGCGCGGGTCGTGCCCGCCAGCGCGGGTTCGACCAGGCCGAGCTGCTGGCTCGCTCCATCGCCCGCGAGCTCGGTGTGCCCTGTCGGCGGCTGCTGTTCCGCACACACGGCACCGCCCAGACCGGTCACTCCCGTGCCGAGCGGTTGCGAGGGCCGTCCTTTCGTGCTCGGTCGTCGCGCGACGGGTTGCGGGTGCTCCTGGTCGACGACGTGGTCACCACCGGCGCCACACTCGCGGCAGCGAAGGATGCGTTGCTCGCCGCCGGCGTCGGCGAGGTGGTGTGCATCGCCGCCGCGGCCACGCCCGATCACGCGATGGTCGGGCGTCAGTCGGTGAGGCCCGCCCAGCGGCGCACGGTGGCCACGGCGGGCGCTGGGTCCTCGTCCACCACCACTGCCAGCATGCCCACGCCCTCGGCAGCGGTCACGTTGGAGGGCACGTCGTCCAAGAACGCCGTGCGGCCCGGCTCGGCGCCCAACCTGGCGAGGGCCAGCTGATAGATCTCGGGGTTGAGCTTGCGCACACCCACCTCGTGGCTGTCCACCACGTCGTCGAACAACTCGTCGAAGGGCAACATCGCCCGCCAGCTCTCGCGGAACTCGGCCACGTTGTTGGTGAGCACGCCCAGCCGTACTCCGGCGGCCTTCAGATCGTGCACCAGGCTCGCGACGGGCTCGTTGAGCGCCCAGTCGATCATCGGCGCGCCGCCGGCAGGGGGAGCGGGCAGCTCGATGCCCGCCTCTGCCAGCGCGATCTTGTTCAGCCGGCGGTTCTCCTCCAGCGTGATCTCGCCCCGCTCCAGGCGATGCCAGGGGTGGTCGCCGTCCTGGGCATAGTCGCCCACCAGGATCTTCACCACGACGGCGGCGTCGGCCTCGGGGAAGCGGCGGGCGAAATCGCTGTGGCGGCCGTTGCGGGCCAGCACGCCGCCCACATCGAAGATCACCGTGTCGACCATGCGTTCTGTCACGGCGGCGAGTCTGGCCGAGGGTGGTGCCGGTCGGCGATTCGTGCCCCCCGGTAGGCTTGCCACTCGCATGGGCATCCTCGACAAGATCCTCCGCGCCGGTGAAGGCAAGAAGCTCAAGGCCCTCGAAGGCCTGGTCCCCGACATCAACGCGCAAGAAGCCACCATCGCCGCATTGTCCGACGATGCCCTCCGCGGGAAGACCGCCGAGTTCCGCCAACGGCTCGACCGTGGCGAGAGCCTCGACGATCTGCTCGTCGAAGCATTCGCGGTCACCCGTGAGGCCGCCTCGCGAGTCATCGGTCAGCGCCACTTCGACGTGCAGCTGATGGGTGGCGCCGCACTCCACTTCGGGTGGGTGGCCGAGATGAAGACCGGCGAGGGCAAGACCCTCGTCAGCACGTTGCCGGCGTACCTCAACGGTCTCACCGGCAAGGGCGTGCACCTCGTGACGGTGAACGACTACCTCGCCCGCTTCCACGCCGAGTGGATGGGTCGCATCCACAACTGGCTCGGCCTCGAGGTCGGTCTGGTCATCCCCGGCTTCAAGGAGCGCCCCGCCGAGAAGCGCCTGAGCTATGCCGCCGACATCACCTACGGCACGAACAACGAGTTCGGCTTCGACTACCTGCGCGACAACATGGCCGGCACGCTCGACGACAAGGTGCAGCGCGGTCACAACTTCGCGATCGTCGACGAGGTCGACTCCATCCTCATCGACGAAGCCCGTACCCCGCTCATCATCAGCGGTCGCGTGGCCGACGCGGCCAAGCTCTACTACCGCTTCGCCTCCATCGTCCGCTCGCTCAAGCGCGACGTGGACTACGAGGTGGAAGAGGACAAGCGAGTGGTCGTGCCGCTCGAGGCCGGCATCGAGAAGGTCGAAGAGGCCCTCGGCATCGCCAACCTGTACGACGAGGTGCAGCAGAACCTGGTGCACCAGCTGTCGGTGGCGCTGAAGGCCAAGGAGCTGTACAAGCGCGACAAGGACTACATCATCCAGAACGGCGAGGTGAAGATCGTCGACGAGTTCACCGGTCGTGTGCTCGACGGTCGTCGCTGGAGCGAGGGCATCCACCAGGCCGTCGAGGCCAAGGAGGGTGTGAAGATCAAGGAAGAGAACCAGACGCTCGCCACGATCACCCTGCAGAACTACTTCCGCATGTACGACAAGCTCGCCGGCATGACCGGTACGGCCCAGACCGAGGCCGCCGAGCTGGGCAACACCTACGAGCTGCAGGTGGTGCCGATTCCCACCAACCGTCCCACGGTGCGCGCCGACCAGCCCGACCTCATCTACAAGTCCGAGGTCGCCAAGTTCAAGTCGGTGGTGGCCGACATCGTCGAGAAGCACGAGAAGGGCCAGCCGGTCCTCGTCGGCACCATCAGCGTCGAGAAGAGCGAGTACCTGGCCCGCCAGCTCTCGCAGCACGGTGTGGAGCACGAGGTGCTCAACGCCAAGCAGCACACGCGTGAGGCCATGATCGTCACCCAGGCCGGCCGCAAGGGTGCGGTCACCGTGTCCACCAACATGGCCGGTCGCGGCGTCGACATCCTGCTCGGCGGCAACCCCGAGGGTCTGGCTCGCCACGAGGTGCTGAAGGAAGGCCACGACCCGTCGGTCATGACCGACGACTTCGCCCTTCCGCTGCCGCTCGATCAGATGCCCGAGGAATTCCGCGAGGCGCGTGCCACTGCGTTGAAGCGCTACGACGAGCTGCTCGCGAAGTTCAAGGTGCAGTGCAAGGCCGAGGGCGACGAAGTGCGCAGCCTCGGCGGTCTCTACGTGCTCGGCACCGAGCGTCACGAGAGTCGACGCATCGACAACCAACTCCGTGGCCGTGCGGGTCGTCAGGGTGACCCCGGCGAGAGCCGCTTCTACCTCAGCCTCGACGACGAACTGATGCGTCTGTTCGCCACCGGTGCACTCAGCTGGGTGATGGGCCGTGCCCTGCCCGACGACGAAGCCATCGAGGCGAAGATGGTCTCCAAGGCCATCGAGCGTGCACAGACCACGGTCGAGCAGCGCAACGCCGAGATCCGCAAGAACGTGCTCAAGTACGACGAAGTGATGAACGAGCAGCGCAAGGTCATCTACGCGCGTCGCGACCAGATCCTCGCCGGCGCGGATCTGAAGGTCGCCGCGATGGAGTACCTCAGCGAAGCGGTCGATGCGCTCATCGACACGCACTGCGTGAGCGAGGCCCCCGACGAATGGGATCTCGACGGTCTGGTCAAGGAACTGAAGACGTTCTGGCCCAACGACATCCAGGTGTCGGCACTCGACAAGTTCGAGGACGCCGACGACATCTACGACCTCGTCATGGACGACGCGAAGGGCTACTACGAGCGTCGCGAAGAGGAACTCACGCCGGTCGTCATGCGCGACGTCGAGCGTCAGGTGATGCTGCGCATCATCGATCAGCGCTGGCGCGAGCACCTCGAGGAGATGGACTACCTCCAGGAGGGCATCAACCTCCGCGCGATGGGTCAGAAGGACCCGCTCACCGAGTGGCAGCGCGAGGGCTTCGAGATGTTCGGCCAGATGATGAAGGGCATCGCCCAGGACTTCGTGAAGTACGTCATGCACGTGCAGGTCGTGCGTAACGATCCTCCGGCCCCCACCGTGCAGAACGTGCAGCAGACCTCCAGCGAGTCGCAGCCGAACAACAGTGGCATCGCCGCTGCCGCTCGCGCCGCCGCGGCATCGGGCGAGATCCCCGCCGAGGCCGCCCCCGCCGCCCCGGCACCCGCCAAGCAGCAGACCGTGGTGAAGGACGAATGGTCCAAGACGCCGCGGAACGCGCCGTGCCCGTGCGGCAGCGGTAAGAAGTTCAAGATGTGCCACGGCGCACAGGTCTGACCCGTCACCTCACGAAACCATCTTCATGCGCGACTTCACCGACGACCTCAAGGAACTCCGCCGCCGCCTCGGCGAGGCGGAGGGCTATCTGAAGATCGGTGCGTCGCGCGCCCGGCTCACCGAGCTCGAGTTCGAAGTGGCTCGCCCCGACCTGTGGGACGACCAGGAACTGGCGAAGAAGATCAACGCCGAGTACGCCAACGTGAAGGGCGACATCGACACGTTCGATCAGCTGAGTGGCGACCTCGACGACGTGGAGCTGTTGCACGAGATGGCTCGTGAGGTCGACGACGAGTCGCAGGAGGCCGACATCCAGGCCGCCATCGAATCGATCGGTGCACGCTTGCGTCAGCTCGATCTGCGCAGCCTGTTCACCGGCGATCACGACGAAGCCGACTGCATCGTGCAGATCAATGCCAAGGACGGCGGCGTCGACGCCCAGGACTTCGCCGAGATCCTGTTGCGCATGTACTCGCGATGGGCCGAGCTGCGTGGGTTCGACCTCGAGATCGACGAGCGCAGCGACGGCGCTGAGGCCGGCATCATGAGCTGCGAGTTCACGCTCAAGGGCCGTTACGCGTATGGCCTGATGACCGGCGAGCGCGGCACGCACCGCCTGGTGCGCATCAGCCCGTTCGACAACCAGGGTCGTCGCCAGACCAGTTTCGCTGCCGTGCAGGTGTGGCCGGTGATGGACGCCCCCGACATCGAGATCAACGAGAGCGATGTCGACATGCAGGTGTTCCGCGCCAGCGGCGCCGGCGGGCAGCACGTCAACAAGACCTCGTCGGCCGTGCGCCTCATCCACAAGCCCACCGGGTTGGTGGCGAGCAGCCAGGAAGAGCGCAGCCAGTTACAGAACCGCGAGAAGGCGATGAACCGCCTGAAGGCGATGGTGGCGGCGAAGATCGAGGAAGAGCACGAGGCCGACCTGGCCAAGATCGCCGGTCGGCAGGCGCAGGTGGGCTGGGGCAGCCAGATCCGCTCGTACGTGGTGCAGCCGTACCAAATGGTGAAGGACCTGCGCACCGAGGTGGAGACCAGTCAGATCGACGCGGTGCTCGACGGCGACATCGACGAGTTCATGGAGGGCTACCTCCGCTGGCGACGCAGGGAAGCCGAATGAGTGCACTACCGTTGGTTGCTCAGCCATGATCAAACTCGAGAACGTCACCAAGACCTACTCCACTGAGGTCACCGCACTCCGCGACGCCAGCTTCGACGTGGCGAAGGCGGAGTTCGTGTTCCTCGTGGGCCCCTCGGGTTCGGGCAAGAGCACGCTGCTGCGCCTGATGAACCGCCAGGAGCGCCCCGAGCGTGGCTCGGTGTGGGTCGCCGGCCGCAACATCAACGAGATGCCCGACAGCAAGGTGCCGCACCTGCGTCGCAACATCGGCAACATCTTCCAGGACTACAAGCTGCTCACCAACAAGACGGTGCACGAGAACGTGGCCTTCGCTCTCGAGGTGATCGGTCGTCCTCGTCACGTCATCCGTCAGCAGGTGCCTGCCGTGCTGGATCTCGTGGGCCTCGGTGGCAAGCAGGATCGCTTCCCGCACCAGCTGTCCGGTGGCGAGCAGCAGCGCGTGTCCATCGCCCGAGCCTTCGTGAACCGGCCGCTCATCCTCCTGGCCGACGAGCCCACCGGCAACCTCGACCCGGCCACCGGCGAGGGCATCATGCGCCTGCTCGACCGCATCAACAAGACCGGCACCACCGTGGTCATGGCCACGCACGACCAGCGCATCGTGAACATGATGCGCAAGCGCGTCATCCAGCTCGACCGAGGCGTCATCGTGCGCGACCAGGCACGAGGTGTCTACGAATGATCTCCCGCCTGCGTTACACGTTCCGCGAGATGTGGGCGAGCATGTCTCGCAACAAGACCCTCACCGCGGCCACCGTCATCACCAGCACCATCTCGCTGCTGCTGTTCGGTCTCACCCTGCTCATCCAACGCGGCTTCGACAACCAGCTGAAGTTGTGGACCGGCGGCGTGGAGATGATCGTCTACGTGAAGCACGGTGCCACGCCCGACCAGATCACGCTCATCCAGGGGGCGCTCTCCAGCCAGGACACCGTGGTCGAGAACGTCGAGTACTGCGACGAGGCCTGTGCCACGCTCGTGGCCAACACGCTGTTCGCCGGCGACACCGATTCGCTCGAGCAGCTGCTGCCGAAGATCCCGTCGTTCTTCAAGGTCACGCCCATCGACAAGGACAGCGGCGACGTGCTGCGCTCGTTGAAGGACACCTTCCGCGAGTTGCCGAACGTCATCGACGTTCGAACACCGGATCAACAGGTGGAGGTGCTCAGCCAGCTGAAGGGCTTCTTCGGTGTGCGAACACTCATCATCGCCGCCGGGTTGTTGGCGGCGAGCGCACTCCTCATCTGGAACACCATTCGCACCGCGATGTTCGCCCGACGGCGAGAGATCGAGGTGATGAAACTCGTGGGTGCCACCAACTGGTTCATCCGCTTGCCGTTCATGCTCGAGGGCCTGGTGCAGGGCATCGCCGGCGCGTTCCTCGGTGGCGTGTTCATGTTGCTGATCAACCGCGACTGGACCAGCGGTGTGCGCGCGTTCCCGGTCAGCTCCGGGCTCGAGGGGTTCGTCGTCACCGACGGCTACCCCTACACGGTGTGGCTCATCATGGTGTTCGTGGGCGCGTTCGTGGGAGCAGTGGGTTCCGGCACCGCCGCGTCCAAGTTCCTCGACGTCTGAGTGGTCGGAACTCCATCGCAGTCACCGATCCACTCGCTGAGCGAGTGGATCCGTGACTGCGCCACTGCCTTCGCCCGCTGAGAGGCGTGTGGCGCGGCGTCGGTACTCTCGGCGCATGGAGTACACGCAGATCTCGTACGAGGTGGCTGACCAGATCGCCACCATCACGCTCAACCGTCCTGACCAGCTGAACGCGTTCACCGGCGTGATGATGCGTGAGGTCATCGATGCCTTCGACCAGGTGGATGCCGACGACGACGTGCGCGTGGTCATCGTCACCGGCGCCGGCCGCGGGTTCTGCGCCGGCGCCGACCTGTCCGGTGGGGGAGAGACCTTCAGCCGCGGTGGCAGTGACGAGATCCCGGCCGACGTGGGCATTCCCCGCGACGGCGGCGGCTTGGTGTCGCTGCGCATCTTCGAGTGCACCAAGCCGGTCATCGGCGCCATCAACGGCGCGGCCGTGGGTGTGGGCGTCACGATGACCCTGCCCATGGACATCCGCCTCGCCAGCGAGCACGCCAAGTTCGGCTTCGTCTTCGCTCGCCGCGGCATCGTGCCCGAGGCCTGCAGCAGCTGGTTCCTGCCACGCCTGGTGGGCATCAGCCAAGCCGCAGAGTGGTGTTACTCGGGTCGTGTGTTCCCCGCGGCGGAGGCGCTGAGTGGTGGACTGGTGCGCAGCGTGCACGCCGCCGACGAACTGCTGCCGACCGCCCGCGCCATCGCCACCGAGATCGCCACCAACACAGCACCGGTCAGCGTCGCCCTCACCCGCCAGATGCTGTGGCGCATGCTCGGCGCATCGCACCCGATGGAGGCCCACAAGGTGGACTCCAGGGGCATTCTCGAGCGTGGTCGCAGCGCCGACGCCAAGGAAGGCGTGGTGAGCTTCCTGGAGAAGCGGGCTCCCGAGTTCCCCGTGAAGGTGAGTGACGGACTGCCCGACATCTTCCCTTCATATGAAACTCCAAAGTTTTCGTAAAGGTCCTCACGCGGTGCGCCGATGGAATGACACAACATCGGGTAGCAGCGGGCGAATGCTGCGGGAGCACACAGAGGGCTACAACCATGAACGCAACAGTGACTCGGCTCCGTGCCGGCGACGTGATCGAAGTGGACATCGACGGCGACTCGGCCACGGCACTCGTGCTGCTGGCCACGCACGAGTTCGTCATCCTGGATCCGTGTGACGGTCGCACCCCCATCGTGGTGCGCACCACCGACCTCGACAGCGTGCGCGTCTTCAACGACCGCTGAGCCGGGCTGGTTCTGTTGATCTGACTCTGTTGGGCGGGGGCGGGACCCGCCCAATAGAGTCGACTTCGTGTCGAACGACGACGAAGCCGAGGGCATGACCCTGTACGACGCAGTGGGCGGCATGCCGTTCTTCGAGCAGTTGGTCGACGCGTTCTACGAGGGCATCGAGCACGACCCCGTGCTGCGCCCGCTCTATCCCGACGACGACATGGCCGGCGCCAAGCGCCGGCTGTCGCTCTTCCTGGGCCAGTACTGGGGCGGCCCCACCACCTACATGGAAGAGCGCGGCCACCCGATGCTGCGCATGCGCCACGCGCCGTTCCACGTCGGTCCCACCGAGCGCGACCACTGGCTGCTGCACATGGCCGCGGCGGTCGAGCGGTGCACACCGCCCGGCGAGATCCGCGACATGCTCATGGGCTACTTCGTGCCGGCCGCCGAGCACATGCGCAACGACAGCACCCTCAACATCGTCAAGCCCTGAGCACCGCGGGCTACTGTCCTGCGTCATGCCGGACATCAGCGCGGAGAACGGTCGGGGGCAGTCGGAGCGGTTGGTGGCCCTGGTCGTGCGCCGCGCCGCCACCGGTTTGAAGATCGCCGCCGGGGTGCTCGGTGTCGCCGCGCTGGTGCAGGGTTGGCTGGCCTACTCGATCGACATGAACGAGATCTACAACCCCGGTTTCGACAACCCCGAGATGCCGTTCAAGGTGAAGTTGCAGACGTTCCTGCAATCGTCGCTGAGTTCGCTCATCTGG
Source organism: Actinomycetota bacterium (assembly GCA_016213625.1). GTDB lineage: Bacteria > Actinomycetota > Acidimicrobiia > Acidimicrobiales > Ilumatobacteraceae > UBA668. The sequence goes on along the minus strand of JACQZZ010000016.1, from coordinate 109,551 downwards.
GTCGCGCTCGTGGTGGCCGCCGCCTACGGCCTGCAGGTGGCCGCAGCACTACTGGCCCGTCGGGGCGAACCCGTGAGCGACGAAGTGGTCGACGACCCAGCCGACCTGTTCACCGCGTCGCCCTCGGCCGTGCTGTCCGCGCCGACCACCATTCCGACGCCGGCCCCGCGTTGGATGCGCCAGGCGCCGCCCGAGGTGCCCGTGAGCGACGACATCTGGAAGCCGTAGGTCGGCAGCCTCACGTCAGCGGGGGCGGAGCTGCCAGCAGGCCACGGCGGTGGCGCTGGCGACGTTCAGCGAGTCGACACCGAAGTGCATGGGGATGGTCACCCGATGGGTGGCTGCCTCCATCGCCTCAGCACTGAGGCCGGCTCGTTCACTGCCGACGAGGAGCGCCACCTTCTCGGCGGGCGGCACCTCGTCGAGCGCGAGCGCGTCGTGTGCCGGAGTGAGGGCACACACCTGCCAACCCTCGGCCATCAGCGATCGAACGGTGTCCAGCAGGTCGCGGCTGCGGGCGTAGGGCAGGTGGAGCGCGTGACCCATGCTCACCCTCATGGCCCGGCGGGCCAACGGATCGACACTGGTGGCATCGATGACCAGCCCGTGCCATCCCATCGCCAGCGCGTTGCGCACGATGCTGCCGATGTTCAGTGGGTTGTCGACGGCCTCGGCCAGGATGAGCCGCGAGGTGGTCGCCGTGAGTGAGGCCACGGTGGCCCGCGCCGGCCGTTCGAACAGGGCCACCACGCTGTAGGGCATTCCCAACTGGGTGACGGCCGCGCGCATGCGATCGCCGCCGGCGTACACCTCGGTCATCGTGGCCAACCGCTCGGCCACCGCCGGAGGTCGTGCGGCGTCCACCAGCGCGAGGGTGGGCACGCAGCCGGCGTCGAGCGCCCGTTCCACCACCAGATCGCCTTCGGCCATGAACAAGCCGTCGCCGCTGTCGTCGCGTCGCTGCAGACGGTTGGCGAGACCTCGCTCGTTCAGGCGGAACGGCGCGACCCGCGGATCGTCGGGGTCGTCGATGACCGTCAAGTCGGTCATCAGAAGTGCCAGGGGTACGGGCTCCAGTCGGGGTCGCGCTTCTCGAGGAACGAGGTGCGACCCTCCTGTGCCTCGTCGGTCATGTAGGCGAGGCGGGTGGCCTCACCCGCGAACACCTGCTGGCCGACCAACCCGTCGTCGATGAGGTTGAAGCTGAACTTCAACATCCGCTGCGCGGTGGGGCTCTTGCCGTTGATCTCCTTCGCCCACTGCAGCGCCTCGCGCTCGAGGTCGGCGTGCGGGTAGACACCGTTCACCGCGCCCATGCGCTGCATGTCGTCGGCCGAGTACTCGCGTCCGAGGAAGAAGATCTCGCGCGCGAACTTCTGGCCCACCTGGCGTGCCAGATACGCGCTGCCGAATCCACCGTCGAAACTGGCGACATCGGCGTCGGTCTGCTTGAACTTGGCGTGTTCGCGACTGGCCAGGGTGAGGTCGCTCACCACGTGCAGGCTGTGGCCACCGCCTGCTGCCCAGCCCGGCACCACGCAGATGACGATCTTCGGCATGAAGCGGATGAGCCGCTGCACCTCCAGGATGTGCAGGCGGCCCGCCCGCCCCGCCTGCACGGTGTCCTCCGTGTCGCCAGCCCTGCCGGAGGCATCTTCGATGGTGTACTTGTAGCCGTCCTTGCCGCGGATGCGTTGGTCGCCACCGCTGCAGAACGCCCAGCCGCCGTCCTTGGGCGACGGGCCGTTGCCGGTGAGGAGCACGCAACCCACGTCGGTGGTCATGCGCGCGTGGTCGAGCGCGGTGTACAGCTGGTCCACCGTGAGCGGCCGGAACGCGTTGCGCACCTCGGGTCGGTTGAAGGCGATGCGCACCGTGCCGTGCTCGACCGAGCGGTGATACGTGATGTCGTCGAAGTCGAAGCCGGGCACCTCGGCCCACGCGGAAGGATCGAAGATCTCGGAGACCATTGGGTCATCTTCCCACTGCTACGTTGCGCGCATGGCATTCGCACCGATCAACGGCCAGAACATCTACTACGAGGACACCGGCGGCGACGGTCCGGTCGTCGTCCTCGGGCACGGGTTCCTGATGGACCACGAGATGTTCGTGCATCAGGTGGCCGCGCTGCGCGACCAGTACCGGGTGATCACGTGGGACGAACGTGGTTTCGGCCTCACCGAGTTCGACGGCCAGCCCTTCACCTACTGGGACTCCGCGGCCGACTGCCTCGGCCTGATGACCCACCTCGGGGTCGATCGTGCGGTCGTGGGCGGCATGAGCCAGGGTGGCTACCTGTCGCTGCGGGTCGCGCTCTCGGCGCCCGAGCGTGTGCGTGCGCTCATCCTTCTGGATTCCGGCGCTGCGCTCGACCACCCCGACACGCTCGCCGCGAACCAGGGCATGGTGGATCTGTGGCTCGCCGTCGGCCCGGTCGACGACCTCGCCAATGCCGTGGCAACCATCATCATCGACGACCCCGCCGAGAACCCGAAGTGGATCGCCAAGTGGCAGGCCCGCCCGAAGGAACTGATGGCCGAGCCGGCGCGGTGCCTGCTCACCCGCGACGACGTGAGCCCGCGCCTGGGCGAGATCACCTGTCCCGCGCTCGTGGTGCACGGCACGGAGGACACTGCCATCACGATGGAGCACGCAGAAGCGATGGCGGCCGCACTCGTGGGCTGCGGTGGCGTGGTGAAGGTGGGCGGCGCACACGCAGCCAACCTCACCAACCCCGAGCCCGTGAACGCGGCCATCCTCGAGTTCCTGGCCGACCTTCCCGCGTGAGCTCGTTGCAGATCTTCGGCGTCCCCGGCCTGCCCGAGATCGTCGAGGGCACCGACCTCGGCGCTGCCGTGCTGAGCGCGGCCCAGGCGGCGGGAACGCCCATCGAATCCGGCGACGTGGTGGTCGTCACCTCCAAGATCGTCTCCAAGGCCGAGGGCCGCACCGTGGAACTCAACGACGTCGACCCGTCGCCGTTCGCCCGTGAGTGGTCCGAGCGATGGGAGAAGGATCCCGCCGTCACCGAGATCGTGCTGCGCGAGGCGAAGCGCATCGTGCGCCAGCTTGGACCCGTTCTCATCACCGAGACCCACCACGGCTTCGTCTGCGCGAACAGCGGCGTCGACCAGTCCAGCAGCGGCGCCCACGGCCGTGCCGTGTTGCTCCCGGTGGACTCCGACGCGTCGGCACGTGGCATTCGCACCACGTTCCTCGCCGCGGGCGTCGACGCAGCGGTCATCATCAGCGACACGTTCGGGCGTGCGTGGCGTGAAGGGCAGACCGACATCGCCATCGGCGTGGCCGGTATCGATCCGATCTACAGCTACATCGGTCAGGTCGACCCGCACGGCCACGAGTTCAAGGTGCAGGCCATCTGCACCGCCGACGAACTCGCCGGTGCGGCCGAGTTGGTGAAGGGCAACGTGTCGCGCGTGCCCGTGGCGGTGATCCGCGGGTTCGCCTTCGAGGTCGACGACACGGCCACCATCGCTCCCGTGCTCCGCGACCAGTCGCGAGATCTGTTCAGATAGGCCGTATGAGCCACCAGATCGAAGTCAGCAAGGTCATCGCATCCACCCCCGAGCAGGTGTACGCATTGGTGAGCGACCTGTGCCGCATGGGGGAGTGGTCACCCGAGAACACCGGCGGCAAGTGGATCAAGGGTGCCACCGGACCGGCCGTCGGTGCCAAGTTCGAGGGCACCAACCAGCTGGGCAAGAAGAAGTGGAAGACCCTCAGCACGGTCACGGCTGCCGACCCCGGTCGTGCGTTCGCGTTCGACGTGACGGCGGCAGGCATGAAGGTGGCCGGGTGGGGTTTCAGTCTCGAGCCCGCCGAGGGTGGCACGAAGGTCACCCACTACTGGGACGATCACCGCAGCCCGGTCATCGCCAAGCTCACCGGCATGGCCATCGGGGTGAAGGACCGGTCGGTGCACAACAAGGCCAACATGGAGACGACGCTGGAGCAACTGGCCGCCGCCGTGTGAAAGCCCGGCCAAACATCGCGGTGCGGCTCAGTCCGTCTTCGGGTGCATCACGAAGAACTGCCAGATGACGTTCGTGGCGTCGATCGTGGTGGTCGTGGACCCGACGAAGTCGGGGATGGTGGCGTCGAACGCGCTGCCGGGCCACGTGTGGCCACCGTCGTTCACGGTGTAGAGCCGCGTGCTGCCCGCCTGGCAGCCCACCCAGTCGGTCACCACGATGTCGGCGCGGTCGGTATCGGTGGGTTCGCCGTCACAGCCGTTGCGTCCGGCCCAGTTCGCCACGCGCTCGGGCACCGGCGGGTCGTCCAGCGGATCCTTCATGCCGCTCTCACCGAGCGTGGAGGTGCCGTCGGGGCTGGGCAGATCGGCCACCTTCGGGCCGTAGCCGCCGTCGTACGCGAGGTACGGATCGTTGGTGCCGTGGAACGCCACCAACGGCACCGGACCGGTGCTCGCGCACCCCTCCGGGTAGCGCACCCCGGCCACCGGGGCGACGGCGGCGATGCGGTCGCTGAGGGCGCACGCGAGCGTGCTGGTCATCATCGCGCCGTTCGACATGCCCATCACGTAGACGCGGTTGGTGTCGATGCAACGACTCGCTTCGAGTTGATCGAGCAAGCCGGCGAGCGCGGTGACGTCGTCGCCGTCGAGCGCCGTGTTCCACATCGACACCGGCCTGGTGATGTCGGGAGCGACGCCGACGAAGCCGAACTGCGAACTGCGCGCCAACAGGTCGGACTCCGTGGCGATGAGGTCGGGAGTCTGCAACCAGCCGTGCAACGTGAGCACCAGTGGCAGCGGCGTGGCACCGTCGTACGCCGGTGGCAGATACTCGAGGTAGGTGCCGGCGGTGTTGCCCTCGCCGAACGTGCCGTCGTACTGACCCGGCGCCTCCGGCGACTCGTTGTCGCACCCTGCCGACGCCGACGCCTGCACCGCCGTGGCCGCGAGGTACGCCTCGACAGCCGCCACTCCCTGTGCGGGGAAGTTGATGTTCAGCCCGACGATGCCCTGCGCCAGGAAGTCCTCGTACGCGGCCTGGTTCTCGAGCGACCGGTTGTTCGGCCACACCCAGATCGGGTTGCCGTCGGCGGTGGCGCGAGCGACGAGTTCCGGCGTGATGACCTTCAGACCCGAGAACTCGGGTGGCAACTGCAGGATGCGCATGCCATCGGGGATGGGCGTGCTGTTCAGCACGTAGGCGGTGAGCACGTTGAGCCCCGGTGACACCTCCACATCGGGGGCGATCGAGTGGAAGTAGCTGACGATCTCGTCCTGGAACGAGGCCACCACGGTGGCCTGCCCGCGATCGAGCTCCTTCAGCTGTGTGGCCAGCACGTCGGCCGTGCGCTTGGCGATGTCGCCCTCACCCTTGATCTCGATGTTCAGCGGGATGTCGGGGAATCGCTCGACCAGCTGGCGCAGGGTGGGCAGGGCGAAGTCGTCGGCGGTGTAGCCCTCGGGCGGCGACTTCTCGCCGGTGCGGATGCCGCGGTAGAGGTACTCGAGCGGCGGGCGATCGCGGCAGTCGGCGCAGGCCTCGGAGAACCAGTAGGCGCCGTCGAGTTCGGCGATCTCGGCCATGGTGAGGTCGGCCACGGCGCCCGTGCCGTTGGTGTTGCGATCCACGCTGTCGTCGTGCTGCACCACCAGCTCGTCGTCCTTGGTGATGTTGATGTTCAGGTCGAGCATGTCGACGCCCGCCTTCACGCTCTCGCCGAACGCGTACAGCGTGCTCGCCGGGAACTCGTCCTCGCCCGCGGTGTGGGCGAGCACGATCGGCCGACCGATGGCGAGCAGCTCGTCGACGGTGGCCGCGTAGTCGACCGCAGGGACGGTGCTCGACGTGGTGGTGGACGCCGCGGTCGTGGTGGAGTCGACGACGGTGGTCTCGGGCGCCGTGTCGTTCACCTGCCCTGTGTCGGGTGACGACGTGGCGGTGTTGCCCCCGCCGCCCGAGCAGGCGGCCAGCAGCAGCGCGGCGGTGAACAGGGTGGCGAGGCGTCGGGTGTGCGGGATCACGCCCGCAGTCTGGCGTACTCCACGGCGATCTGCGCGGCGGTGGCCGCGTTGTTGCGCACGAGTGCGAGATTGGCCACCAGGCTGCGCCCGCCCGTGCGCTCGACGACGGTCTTCAACAGGAACGGGGTGACGTCCTGGCCCTCGATGCCCTGTGCGGTGAGGTCGACCAGCGCAGCCTCGATGTGGGCGCTGATCTCGTCGGCCGGGATCTCGTCGGTGGCGGGGATGGGGTTGGCGATGCTGATGCCGCAGGTGAGGCCCAGCTGGTCCCACGTCGCATGGAGGTGACGGGCGAGCTCGGCGGGACCGTCGAGCCGGCGAGGCGCGGGGTGGCCGCTGGTGCGGCTGTAGAACGACGGGAACTCGTCGCTGCCGTTCACCACGACCGGAACGCCCAGCGTCTCCAGCCGTTCGAGCGTGAGGCCGATGTCGAGGATGCTCTTCACGCCGGCCGACACCACGGCCACGGGCGTGATGCCGAGCTCGGTGAGGTCGGCGGAGATGTCGAAACTGTCTGCAGCGCCACGGTGCACCCCGCCGATGCCGCCGGTGGCGAACACCCGGATGCCGGCCAGCGCGGCGAGGCGCATCGTGGCGGCCACGGTGGTGGCACCCGTGCGACCCGCTGCGATGAGCCATGGCAGATCGCGAGTGGTGGCCTTGAACACGCCGCCGACCGTGGCCAGGTGATGCAGTTGCTCGGCCGACAGACCCACGAGGCACACGCCGTCGATGACGGCGATGGTGGCCGGCACAGCGCCGTTGGCACGCACGATGCCCTCCACCTCGGTGGCCATCTCCACGTTCTGGGGGAATGGCATTCCATGGCTGATGATGGTGCTCTCCAACGCCACGACCGGCCGACCGGCGGCGAGCGCGTCGGCCACCTCGGGATGAACGGACAACTGCTGCATGGCGCTCATTGAACCAGGGTGCGCCACATCAGCGTGCGCCCCAACTGAAGACCTGCTTGAACAGCTTGAGGCAGGAGAACGCCTCCACCTCCTCGATGTCGGCGCGCGACCGCAGCTGACTGAGCAGCCCCATCAGGTGCGTGTCGTCGTCGGCCACCACCTCGAACATCAGGTCGTACCGGCCAGTGGTGGCCACCAGGTATTCGATCTCGGGCATCTCGGCGAGTGACAGCGCGGTGGTCTCGGCGTCGCCGTGCACTCGTGCGCCGATCATCGCCACTCGACGCACACCGAGTGACATCGGGTCGGTGACCGCGACGATCTGCATCACGCCCTGGTCGGTGAGCCGTTGTACCCGCTGACGGATGGCGCCTTCGGTGAGCCCCACCTCGGCGGCCACCTTGGTGAACGGCATGCGGCCGTCACCCTGGAGCAACTCGATGATGGCGCGATCGGTGTCGTCGAGCTGTGAGCCGTTCACCGGCCCTCCCGCCGGGCGAACTCGACGCTGGCGTCGGTGAGCGCGGTGCGCAACGTGCGCTCGATGAACGCGAACTCCTCCTCGCCGGCGATCAGTGGCGGCGACAGGGTGATGACGGGTTCGCCGCGGTCGTCGGCCCGGCAGATGAGACCCGCTTCGTACAGGCGCGGTGAGAGGTAGCCGCGCAGCAGCCATTCGGCCTGGTCGTCGGTGAACAGGCCGCGGGTGGCCTGATCGGGGACGAGCTCGATGGCCAGGAAGTAGCCGTCGCCGCGCACGTCGCCCACCAGCGGGATGTCGCGTAGGCCTTCGATGAGCGACTTGAACCGACCCTCGTTGGCCAGCACATGACCGCAGATGTCCTCACGCTCGAAGATGTCGAGGTTGGCGTTGGCCACCGCGCAGCTCACCGGGTGCGCCCCGAAGGTCTGGCCCTGCAGGAACGCCGTCGTGTCGTTCAGGAACGGCTCGGCGAGCCGGTCGCTGATCATCACGCCGCCGAGCGCGGCGTAGCCACTGGTGACGCCCTTGGCGAACGTGATCATGTCGGGCTGGTAGCCGTATCGCTGGCTGCCGAACATGTGGCCGAAGCGACCGAACGCGGCGATCACCTCGTCGCTCACCAGCAGCACGTCGTACTCGTCGCAGATCTCGCGCACCCGCTGCCAGTAGCCCTCGGGAGGCGTGAACGCACCGCCGGTGTTCTGCACGGGTTCCATGAACACGGCCGCCACCGAGTCGGGGCCCTCCATCTCGATGCGCAGGGCCAGATCGTCGGCGCAGCGAAGGGTGCACGCGCCGAGGTTCATGCAGTCGTGGCACCGGTAGCGGTACGGGGTCTGCACCTTGATGGCGCCGGGCATGAGCGGCTCGAACGGGGTCTTGATGCTGGGCACGCCGGTGAGGCTGAGCGCCCCCATCGAGGTGCCGTGGTACGCCAGGTACCGCGAGATCACCTTGGTGCGGCTGTGCTGGCCGCGCAGCTTCCAGTACTGGCGAGCCAGTTTGATGGCGGTCTCCACCGCGTCGCCGCCGGTGGGTGTGAAGAACACACGGTTCAGGTCGCCGGGGGCGTACTCGGCCAGACGGGTGGCGAGGGTGATGGCCGGTTCGTGGGCGAACGACCAGACCGGGAAGTAGCCGAGCGTCTCACTCTGGCGGGCGGCGGCGTCGGCCAGCTCCTTGCGCCCGTGACCGACCTGCACGGTGAACAACCCCGACAGGCCGTCGAGGTATCGCTTGCCGTGCTGGTCGTAGACGTAGCAGCCCTCGCCGCGGGCGATGACGGGCACTTCGCCCTGCGCGAATCCGCCGAGGCGGGTGAAGTGCATCCACAGGTGGCGCAGGGCGTCGTCGGACAGGGTGGTCATCTCGGCTCCGAATGTCGTAGAGAATGTGTACGACAATCGTAGCCGAAGGTCGGCTCAGTGGCCGACGAGGATCAGAATCCGCAGAACTCGTCGACGGCAGCACCGGCCGAGTTGTAGTCGGTGTTCGTGGCCAACGCCTGCAGATCGGGGTCGGCGTAGGCCTTCTCCGGGTCCCAGCCGTTCTTCTCGAACGCCGCCGAGAACTGGCGCAACCCGGCCGCGAGCGTGGTCATCTGGGCCTTCACCTCGTCGGGGGCCAGCGACTCGAGCTTGTCGATGGCGGGGTTCACCATCTCCTTGAAGTACTGCTCGAACTCGGCGGCGCCGGAGTCCTGGTTGTCGAACGGCGTGGCCATGTCGTTGAGCTCCTGCTGGAACTGGCAGAACTCGGTGTCCTTGCCCGGCCCGGTGGGTGCGGGGCTGCCCGTGTCGCTGGTGATGGTCTCGCCGGCGGTGTCGCTGGACGCGTTGTCGTCGGCAACGGTGGTGTCGGCGGCTGCCGCGGCGGTGGTGTCGGTGGCACCGGCGGCGCTGTCGCCGTTGTCACCGCACGCGGCGAGCAGCGACACGGCGGCGATGGAGATGGCGGCGAACAGGGTGCGGGTGCGCGACATGCGGCGCTCCTTGCTGGATCTGGTGGCAGGGGGTTGGCCACGGGTCCCCACGAGCCTAACGACCGGCGTAGCCTGCGTTCATGCAGCTCGCCCATGAATTGATCGGCCACACGCACGACCCTGCACTGGTGCTCATCCACGGCATCACCGAGGATCACCGCACCTGGCACCCGCTGCTCAGCGCGCTGTCGAAGGGACGTCAGGTGCTCGCCGTCGACCTCCGAGGCCACGGCACCAGCGACCACAGCGATCCCTACGACCCCATCACCTATGCGACGGACGTGGTCGAGACGGTCACGGCGCTCGGGCTGAAGGATCCGTTGGTGGTCGGTCACTCGCTGGGCGGTGTCGTGGCCAGCGCCTACGCCGCCATCGCCTCGTGTGTGGGCGTGGTCAACGTCGACCAGCCGCTGCGCCTGGCCGACTTCCAGGCAGGTCTGCAACAGCTCGCGCCCATGCTGAAGGGGCATCACGGTGAATTCCAGCAGGCCATCGACATGGTCTTCGCCAGCATGATGGGGGCGTTGCCCGAACACGAGGTGCAGCGCGTGAGCGCGCTCCGCAACCCGGCCGATCAGAAGGTGGTGTTGGGCACCTGGGACGCCGTGTTGCACGCGACCCCCGAGGAACTCGAGGCCACCGTGGTCGCGTTGGCCGGCGCGATCACCGTGCCGTACCTGTCCATCCACGGCATCGATCCGGGCCCGGGATACGCCGAGTGGCTCACGGGCCTGGTGCCCACGGCCACCGTCGAGGTGTGGGCCGACCTGGGCCACTACCCCCACCTCTGCGAGCCGCAGCGGTTCGTCCGCCGGCTGGCGGAGTTCGAGGCGCAGGTGCGTGCATGACGGGCACCGACGTGCAGGTCACGGTGGAGGCGCCGGTGGGCACCATCACCCTGCACCGCGCGGCGAAGCGCAACGCCGTCACCTACGACATGTGGGCCGCGCTCGGTGAGGCCTGCCACGTCCTGGCGCTCGATCCACGGGTGAGGGTCGTGGTGCTGCGCGGCGAGGGTGCGCACTTCTGCGCGGGCGCCGACATCACCGAACTGCTCGCCGAGCGGCCACACGGCACACCGTCGTTCATGGACGTCAACATGGCCGCCGAGCACGCGTTGGCCACGTTGCCCAAGCCCACCGTTGCCGTCATCCAGGGCGACTGCATCGGCGGCGGCGCGGCGTTGGCCATCGACTGCGACCTGCGCATCGCGGTGGCCGGCTCGCGGTTCGGCATCACGCCGTCGAAGCTGGGCATCGTGTACCCGGCGGCGTCGCTCGAGCGTGCGGTGCGGCTGCTCGGTCCGGCGGCGAAGCGGCTGCTGTACACCGGCGACCTCATCGACGCCCGCGAGGCGCATCGCATCGGCCTCGTCGACGAGCTGTTGCCCACCGACGAGGTGGAGGCTCGGGTGGCCCAACTGTGCACCACGCTGGCCGACCGGTCGTTGCTCACCCAGGCCGGCACCAAGGAGATGGTGGCCGCCGTGCTCGCCCATGGCAGCGTGCCCGCCGAGCTCGCCGACAGCTGGGCCCGCGAGGTCGCGGCCGCCCCTGACCCCGAGGAAGGTGTGGCTGCGTTCGTCGAGCGCCGCCCGCCCCGCTTCACCTGGACCACCCGCATCCAGCACTAGCCGTCATGCACTAGAGGTCGTAGACCTCGGGGTGGTCGAGCGGGTGGTGGAGCCAGCTGATCATCTGGCGCAACTGGTGGTACGCGGCCAGTCGGGCGGCATCGGTGTCGGCCGCTTCGGCGTCGACGCACACGCCCTGCAGGCGGCGCGTCATCGTCGGGCCGAGCTCCAGCAGCCCGCTCGCGCCCTCGCTCGCCCAGCGCGCCAACACCCAGCGCACGATGGCGCCCTCCGGGATGTTCGTGCTCTCCGACAGGCCGCGGACGGTACGCAACGGGTCGACCTTCGCGTAGAGCGCGACATCGGCCTTCAGGTTGGCGTCCTTGTCGTCGGCGGGCCACGGCCCGGTCCAGGCCTCGAGGTGCACCACGGGTGTCTCCATGGTCGGAGACTATGACGAGTGGGCGCCCTGCTGCGCGGCCTGCAACTGGGTCTCGATGAGCAACACCCGAGCGCGTCGGCCGAGTACCGACCGGTACCGGTGGGGGAGGTGCGCCGGGTAGCTGAAGAAGTCGCCGGTGCCGAGCTCGGTGATCTCGCCGTCGATCTCCACCTCGATGGGGCCGACCAGCACGTACAGCGCCTCGAACCCGTCGTGATGCCACGACTCGAGGAAGTCGGTGGCGAGGCCGACGAGTTCGACCACGTGGAACGGCGTGTCGCCGGGCAACAGCAACCGCCGGAGCGATTCGCCTGCGGTGTCGATGGCCGGCACGCCCTCGTCGTCGGCGCGGGCAGCAGTGGGCGCGAGAGCGCTCGGATCGTGCGCGCCGAACAGTGCCTGCGGCGTGGTGCCGAGCGCGGTGGCGATGCGATACAGCGACTCCATCGACGGCTGGGCGCGCCCGTTCTCCACCTGCGACAGGAACGGTTGCGACAATCCGGCGAGCTCGGCCAACGCGACGAGGGTGAGCTCGCGCGCCAGCCGTCGCTCGCGGATGGCCGGGCCGACATTCATCGAACGAGCGGCACCACGTCGTTCATGAAGCGGCCCATCTGCTCGACGGCCTTGGAGTAGGGGTCGCCGACGAGGTGCGGGAACAGCGTGAGGTACTCGAAGCCCAGGAGGTCCTTCAGGTCCTGCACCTGCTCGGCCACCTCCTCGGCGGTGCCCACCAGGATGGTGCGCTGCTTCATCGACTCCTCGAGCGAGGGGATGAGGCCCGGGCCGACGGGCTTGCCGTCCTCGCCCATGTAGCCGCGGCTCCAGCCGTACGGCCCGAGGAACTTCCAGAACTCGTCGTGGCCGTTGCGTGCCGTGCGCATGGCCTCCTCGTGGGTGTCCTCGACGCGCACGCTCACCACGAGCATGCGCTGTGCCGACTCCGGCAGCCCTGGGCCGTGGTGCTGCTCGTGCACCTCGCCGTAGCGGTCCCACATGCGCTTGATGAACTTCGGGTTCTGGTTCCAGAACACGGCGCCGTGGTTCACGCGCGGGCAGTACTCCACGGTGGGCGGGCTGGTGGCCGCCTGCCAGGTCTCGAACGGGTACAGCGGGCGCGGCACGAGCGACAACTCCTGCACGGTCTCGCCGCGGTCGGGGATCCCCGGAACCGGCAGCTCGAAGTACTTGCCCTTGAAGCTGAACGACTCCTGGGTGAGGGCGAGGTGGATGATCTCCATCTGCTCCTCGAAGTACTCGCGGTTCTTGGCGTCGTCGGCGGCCTGGTCGGGGTTGTCGTGCGACCCGATGGACACATGGAAGTCGTTGAGGTGGAGGATCTCGCGGGGCACGGTGCCACGGCCCACGCCGAGGATGCCGCGGCCGCCGCTGAGGTTGTGCAGGGTGGCGAAGTCCTCGGCGAGGCGCAGTGCGTTCCACTGCGGCACCACGTTGAACATCGCGCCGAAGCGCACCCGCTTGGTGCGTGCAGCGATCCAGGCGCTGATGAGCAGTCCGTTGGGGATGACCTCGTACCCCTCGTACTGGAAGTGGTGTTCGGTGGTCCAGAAGCTGTCGTAGCCGAGCTCGTCGGCCGCGACCGCGGCGTCGATGTACTTCAGCGTCGCGTCCCAACAGGCCTGGTTGTCGTACCGGCGATCCATCGGGTTGGGCAGACCGGCACCGGCATCGGACATCTCGACGCCACCGAAGAAGAAGGCTCCAATTTTCATGTCCGCACGGTAGCACGATATTGATGTCGTCAATATGAACGAATGGTGCGGTGTGCTGGGGGGGGTCCGAGTGGGTACTCGCACCCAGGGTGGGAGTACCCACTCGGATGCCGACGTGGCACTCGGGTCGAAGACGTGGCACTCGGGTCGAAGACGTGGCACTCGAGTCGGTGGGGACCCACTCGGGTCGGTGGGGACCCACTCGGGTCGGTGGGGACCCACTCGGATCAGGCGGGGGCGACCTCGACCGGGCGAGGGCGTTGGGTGATGGCGCCGAGCAGGGCCAGGCAGGGCACCACGAGGAGCGCCCAGCGCAGGCCGACGCTGTCGGCCAGGACGCCCAGTGCCAGCGGGCCGAGGGTGACGGCCACGCCCGACGCGAGCGCGCAGAAGGCACCCATCGACACCGAGTCCAGCCGGTGCCCGGCCCTCGCGTAGAAGGCATCGACCGTCAGTGGGTACAGCGGGCCGCCGCCGAAGCCGACGATGGTGAGACCGAGCACCTTCAACGGCAGGCCGGGGGCGAACGCCATGATCAGTGCACCCGTGCCGATGGTGAGGAAGCTGAGCGCGACCGTGGCGGTGCCGAACCAACGCAGCAGCGTGGGCAGCACCAGCCGGGCCGTGAACATCATGATGCCGAACACGCTGGCGACGACGGCCGCCAGACCCGACGACGCCTTGCCCACCTCGTGCAGGTAGGTGACCGCCCAGATGCCGACGGTGAACTCGGTGAGCACCGCGTTCACGATGTGCAGCCACGGCACCAGCACCTCACGCTCGCGAAACGGTGCCAGTGAGAACTCGCCGTCGCGATGGCCTTCGGGCACCGCCACCGGCCAGGCCACCACGGCCAACGCCGCGAGGAACGCCATGGTGAGTAGCAGGTACGGCGGCCGCCATGAGAGCCCGGCGCCGAGCGCGCCGCCGATGACCAGACTGAAGAGCAGGCCGGCGATACCCGGCGCACCGTTCACCGCGGCGAAGGCCGTGGCTCGGTGCTCGCGGTGGTGATCGCTGATGACGCCCGGCATCACCATCACCAGCAACGCGCCGCCGCCACCCGACAGCGCGGTGCCGAACAAGGTGATCGGCCACGCCGGGCCGAGGCAGAACAGGATGACGCCCACGGCGATGGACATGACCGACAGTTGCAGCGCCGACCGGCGGCCGATGCGATCGACCAGGCGCACGCCCCACACACCGGCCACCAGGAGGCCGATGCCGAACGTGCTGCCGTGCAGCGCGGCGACCACACCGCTGATGCCGAACTCGGAGCGCAGTTCGCCGAGCACCACGCCCACGCTGAGACCGGCCACCAACATGCAGTAGCCGAGGGCCGACGAGTAGGTGAGGCGGTCCCACCGGAACCGGGTGGGAGCCTCCGTCGTCGTAGTCACCGTTCCAGTTGTAGCAACTGGAAGCGCCGCAATTGCGGCCATTTGTCGAAAAGTGACGGGTGACCGAAAGGATCGGGGCCGTGCCGGACATGGACCTCACATGAACGATCGCCGCGGCCGGTTCGAGGCCGTGTTCCGAGAGGTGTACGAGCCGCTGCAGCGCTACGCCCACCGCCGGGTCGACCCGGCCACCGCCGACGACGTGGTGGCCGATGCCCTGCTGGTGCTCTGGCGGCGCCTCGACGACATCCCCGCCGGACAGGCGCTGCCGTGGAGCTACGGAGTTGCTCGGCGCTGCCTGGCGAACCATCGGCGCAGCGACCACCGACAGGGGCAGCTGATCGATCGGCTGATGGCCGAGCCCGACGAACGCGTGGACGCTGCGCGCGAACCCGATCCAGTACTCGAGGAGGCACTGGCAGAGCTGTCGGCCGACGACCGCGAGATCGTGCGGCTGTGGGCGTGGGAGGGCCTGCCCCCTCGCGACATCGCTGTGGTGCTCGACATCACCCCGAACGCGGCCGCGATTCGCGTGCACCGGGCCAAGTCCCGTCTCGCCGAAGCAGTCACCCGAAAGAGTGGCGGCGTTCCCGGACACATGCTCGGTGGACACGCCATGCCAGCGCACAACACAGCGGGAACGCACACGCAGGAACAGAAGGAGGCACCGTGAACGTCGACGAACTCGAGCAACGACTCCGCCGCCTGGATCCTGCCGACGGCGCGTCCATCCAACCGGCAACCGGCCCTTCGGCCGCCGCACTGATGGAGCAGATCATGAGCACCCCTGAGACCACCATTCCCACCGCACCCGTGCACGACGTGCGACCCACGAAGTCGCGTTGGCCGAAGTTCGCCATCGGCGGAGGCATCGCCGCCGCCCTGGCGATCGGCGCGTTCGCGTTCGCGTCCACCGGCGGCGGTGGATCCACCACGGCCACCGCGGTCACCTACCAGATGGCCGCGTCCGACATCATGGCGATGTGCATGCCCATCACCGACCTCGTGCCGCCGCCCGGGCTCGTCGGCTTCCGTGGCACCGTCGCCGAGGTGGGCGACGGCACCGTCACCCTCGACGTGACGAAGTGGTACGCCGGGGGCGACGCCGACCAGGTGGTGTTGCAGACCGCTGATCTCGCAACGGTCGCGCTCGACGGCGTCGACTTCACCGTCGGCGGTGACTACCTGGTGTCGGTCGCCGACGGCGTGGTGCAGATCTGCGGGTTCAGCGGCCCGTACTCGGCCGACTACGAAGCGATCTTCGCCGGGTGGTTCGCCGGCTGAGTCCAGCGATGGCTCTGTAGCGTGGCCCGATGCTTCTCGGCATCGACACCGGTGGGACCTACACCGACGCCGTGCTCTACGACGAGGCCACCCGCACCGTGGTGGCCACGGCGAAGTCACCCACCACGCACCACGAGCTGTCCATCGGCATCTCGGGCGCCATCGACGCCGTGCTCTCGCTCGGCGTGGTGGCGCCCGAACGCATCGAACTGGTCTCACTGAGCACCACCCTCGCCACCAACGCGCTGGTGGAGGGCAAGGGTCGCCGGGTGGGTGCGGTCATCATCGGGTTCGACGCCGAGGTGGTCGAGCGAGCAGGCCTCGCCGAGGCGCTCGGGTCCGATCCGGCCATCTTCCTGCTCGGCGGACACGACCCGCACGGCAATCAGGTGGCACCACTCGATCTCGAACGTCTCGCCACCGAGGCGGCCGAGGTGGCCGACAGGGTGGAGGCGTTCGCGGTCACCGCGCAGTTCAGCGTGCGCAACCCCGAGCACGAGTTGGCTGCCGCCGAGGTGGTGCAACGAGTCACGGGCAAGCCGGTGACCCTGAGCCATCACCTGTCGGCTCGGTTGAACGGCCCCAAACGTGCCGTCACCGCCATCCTCAACGCGAGGCTCATCTCCATCATCGACGGCTTGGTGCGCACCACCGAGCGAGCGCTCGACGAGCGCGGCATCCACGCCCCACTGATGGTCGTGCGTGGCGACGGGTCGCTGGTGTCGGCGGCGTTCGTGCGCGAGCGCCCCATCGAGACCATTCTCAGCGGACCGGCTGCGAGCCTGGTGGGTGCCGCCCACCTCACGGGTCTCGACAACGCCATCATCAGCGACATCGGTGGCACCACCACCGACATCGCCGTGCTCACCGGCGGCATCCCGGCCGTCAGCCCCGACGGAGCCACCGTCGGCGGACACCAGACCATGGTGTCGGCGGTGGCCATGCACACTCACGGGCTGGGTGGCGACAGCCGGGTGCGTCACGACGAGCGTGCGGTGGGTGCGGCACTGGTCATCGGGCCGCGCAAGGTGGTGCCGTTGTGCCAGTTGGCCGTCGACGAGCCTGCGTTGGTGCACGCCATGCTCGACCAGCAGCTCACCTACCTGAACCCCGGCGAGCTCGACGGCATCGTGCTCATCGCCGAGCGCTACGAGGAACGCCTCGCCGCACTGGAGGGCGTGGAGCGACAGGTGCTGGAGGGAATGGGCGGTCGAGTGGCCATCGCGGCGAAGGCGTTGTCCACCTTGCAGCTGCGTCGGGTGATGGAGCGACTGGTGCAGCGCGGGGTCCTGCAGGTCGCCGCCTTCACGCCCACCGACGCCAGCCACGTGCTGGGCATCCAGGCCACCTACGACATCGCAGCCGCGCGGAAGGCCGCCGAGCTGTTCGCCAAGAGTCGCGACCGCATGGGCAAGGCCATCGCGCCCGACGCCGAGACCATCAGCCAGATCACCATCGACACGCTCGTCCGCCGCAGTGCCGAGGCCGTGCTCTCCGCTGCCTTCGTGAACGACGGCCTGCCCGCCGACACGGTGTCCACGCGCGTGGTGCAGTCGGTGCTCGATCGTCGCCTGTCGGTCGTGCGGTTGTCGCTCGGGTTGTCGGCGCCCCTCGTCGGCCTGGGCGCGTCGGCGCCGGCGTACTACCCGCGGGTGGCGGCGCTGCTGGGGGCCGAGTCGCGCATTCCGCCCCATGCCGGAGTTGCCAACGCTGTGGGCGCCGTGGTGGGGCGCGTGCGACTCACCCGCGAGTGCGTGGTGAGTTCACCGACCCACGGACAGTTCGTGGTGCACGCCGGTGAAGCGCCGAAGCTCTTCACCGACCTGCTCGCGGCGCGCTCGTTCGCCTTGGAACACGTGAGCGCGGCGCTGCACCACGACATGGTCGCCGCCGGCGCCCCCGTGTTCGAGACACGAGAGCAGTGGGCGGAACAGACCGTGCCGGTCGACGGGCTGGAACTGTTCGTGGAGGGTCGCCTCACCCTCACCGCGAGCGGACGTCCCGAGCTGCGAGCCCTGGGTCAGTAGGTCTTCTTGCCGTACGGCTTCTTGTCGCCGTAGGGCTTCTTGTCGCCGTACGACTTCTTCTCGTACGCACGCTTCTCGCCCGACTGAGGGCCGTTGTCGACGTAGCGCCGCACCGAGCCGTTCTTGCCGCGGATGATGACGTCCTTCATGGCGTGGATGACGTGCTCGACGCGACCCTCGGGCACTCCGACCACCGAGTAGGTCTCGGTGATGCGGATGGGACCGATCTCGCGACCGGTGAGCCCGCTCTCGTTGGCGATGGAACCAACGAGGTCGTTCGGGCGGATGCCCGCCTTGCGACCGAGGCCGACGTACAGGAACGCGGTGCCGGCGCTGGGCGCGCCACCCGAGTCGCGCACGCGCTTCTCGTCGTTGCGATCGAACTTGCGCTCGGGACGGGCGGTGTACTCGGGGATCTCGGTCTCGTCGACCGTGTTGCCGGCGGCCTCGTGGTACAGGCGGACGACGGCCAGGGCGATGGTGCGGGGATCGGCCTCGCCGCGCAGGGCGTGGAGGACCGGGTAGTACTCCTCGAGGTCGTCGGCACCGAGCGACTCGCGGATGGAGTTCACGGTCTGCTCGAGCTGCGCAGCGCGAAGGTCGGCCACCGAGGGCACCTTCTCGATCTTGATGGGCTGCTTGGTGAGCCGCTCGATGTTCTGCAGCAGGCGCTGCTCGCGCGGCTCGGCGAGCGTGATGGCGACGCCTTCGCGGCCGGCGCGGCCCACGCGACCGATGCGGTGCACGTAGCTCTCGGGTGCCGACGGCACGTCGTAGTTCACCACGTGGGTGAGGGTGTCGACGTCGAGGCCGCGAGCCGCGACATCGGTGGCCACCAGGAGCTCGGCCGTGCCGTCGCGCAGGCGGTTCATGACGCGGTCGCGCTGCGCCTGATCCATGCCGCCGTGCAACGCTTCGGCGCGGTAGCCGCGGGCGTTCATCGTCTCGGTGAGCTGATCCACCTCGGTGCGGGTGCGGCAGAACACCAGCGCGCCGCCCGGGGCCTCGATGTCGAGCACGCGGCCGAGCGCGGCCGGCTTGTGCGAACGGGGCACCACGTACGCCATCTGGCGGACCTTGCCGGCGCTGGCCTTGGTGTCGCCGCGCACGACGTTGATCTTCACCGGATCGGTCTGGTACCGCTTGGCGATGGAGTTGATGCGGGGCGGCATGGTGGCCGAGAACAACACGGTCTGGTGGGCGTGGGGGATGGCTTCGAGGATGCTCTCGATGTCGTCGGCGAAGCCCATGTCGAGCATCTCGTCGGCCTCGTCGAGCACCAGCATGCGGATGGCGTCGAGCGGCAGCGAACCGCGACCGATGTGGTCGATCACACGGCCGGGGGTGCCGACCACGATGTTCACGCCACGGTCGAGTGCTTGCAGCTGGCGGTAGATGGGCTGGCCGCCGTACACGGGGACGCACTTGGCACCCATGTCCTTGCCGTAGCGGAAGAACGCCTCGCTCACCTGCATCGCCAGTTCGCGGGTGGGGACCAGCACGAGGGCGACGGGCTTGTCGCCGCGCGAGCCGGGGACGAGTTCCAGGGCCGGGAGTGCGAAGGCAGCGGTCTTGCCGGTACCCGTGGCGGCCTGACCGAGGAGGTCCTTGCCGGCCAGCAGATGCGGGATGGTCTCGCGCTGAATGGGGGTGGGCTCCTCGTAACCGAGGGCCTCGAGAGCGGCCAGCAGGTCGGGGCGGAGGCCCAGGGCTGCGAACCCGCCGTCGTCGGTGGTACCGACGGCGTCGTCGTGTTCCTGTTGCTCATCCATGGTGTTGCTCTCTTCGAAAAAGTTGACACTCCACGATACGGCGGAAATGCCTCGGATCAGCCGATGGTGCGCAGAACCTCGCCCAGTTCGCGCAGCAGGATGTCGGCTTCCGACGGACCGAAGACGATGGGCGGCTTGATCTTCAGCACGTTGTCGGAGGGACCATCGGTGCTGACGAGCACGCCTCGATCGCGCAACGCGTTGCTGATGTCGGCCGCCAGCGCAGTGGCCGGTTGCTTCGAATCGCGGTCGGTGACGAGGTCGATGCCCAGATACATGCCGTGGCCGCGCACATCGCCGATGCAGTGATGCTCGTCGGCCAGCGCACGGAATCCGGCGAGCAGGTGGTCGCCCGTCTGCAGGGCACGCTGCTGCAGACCCTCGCCTTCGATGACGTCGAGCACCGCCATGCCTGCAGCGCAGCTCACCGGGTTGCCTCCGAAGGTGTTGAACCACTCCATGCCGTTGGCGAACGCTGCGGCCAGTTCGGGCGTGGTGACCACGGCTCCCAATGGGTGTCCGTTGCCGATGGGCTTGCCGAGGGTGACGATGTCGGGAACCACGCTGGTCGACGGTCCCTGCAGCTGGAACGCCCACATCGCCGAACCGACGCGACCGAAGCCCACCTGCACTTCGTCGGCGATGCACACTGCGCCTGCTGCCCGAGCATGCGCGTAGGCAGCGGCGAGATAGCCGTCGGGGAACACCACCTGCCCGCCGCAGCCGGAGATGCTCTCGGCGATGAACGCGGCCGACGGGGGCAGGCTCGCGATGCCGGCGGCATACGCCGGGCCGTCGGCGCCGAAGCGGCCGCGGTATGGGTCGGGGAGTTCGGCGAGGTGGGTGTGCGGCGGCTGACCGGTGCCGCCCCGGCGATTGAACTTGTACGCGCTGATCTCGACGAGGTCGTTCGTGTTGCCGTGGTAGCCCCAGTCGACGGCGATGACATCGCGGCGGCCCGTGGCGGTGCGGGCGATGCGCAGAGCCAGTTCGTTGGCCTCGCTGCCCGAGTTGGTGAAGTACACCACCGAGAGCGGTTCGGGGAACGTGGCCGCCAACCGTTCGGCGTACTCGAGGATGGTCGGGTGGAGGTACCGCGTGTTCGTGTTCAACACCGCCGCCTGGCGGGCGATGGCCTCCACCACGTGCGGGTGCGCGTGGCCGACGTGCGCCACGTTGTTCACGCAGTCGAGGTGCGCTCGCCCGGTGTGATCGACCAGCCAGGCACCCTGGCCGCGCAGGATGGTGAGGGGACGCCGATAGCTCACGCTCAGGGAGGGGCCGAGGTCGGCCTGTCGGCGGGCGGCGAGTGCCGACGGGTCGGGAACCGCGGCGAACGTTTCCGGGGCGAGGCGCAGCAGCAGGTTGGCGTCGGGCGCGATGGCGCGCCAGATGGACATGCGGCTCGGCTCGCCGGCACCTTCGAAGTTGCCATCGGGGCCATGGTCCGGGTCGGCCATCAGGTCGGTGATGATCTGGAGGTGCACGTGCGGCGCCCAGCCTCCGTTCACCGTGTGGTCGCCGATGAACCCGATGACCTGGCCGGGCTGTACGACGTCGCCGGGGTGCACGGTGGTGAGCGTTCGACGCGACAGATGGCCGTACAGCACCCAGAACGCGCCTGCGTCGCCGGCCTCGTGGCGCAGGATCACCGTGGGGCCGTAGTCGTACGGCATGTCGTTGTCGACGACGGTCTCGACCACGCCGGGCAGCATCGCCAGCACCGGTGTGTCCTCGTCGACGAACAGGTCGATGCCGAGGTGCACCGATCGCGACTCGGGCGCGTCAGTGATGAACTGGTCGCCTTCGTAGCACGCTCGATCTTCGTCGTAGCGGCCGATGGCCACGACCGCGTCGTGGTGCGCCATCTGCTCCTGCATCCAGCGCCATGACCCCGGCGCATCGTCGGCGAATGCCGTGAGCGGTGCGCCCTTCGCCAGGCTCACCACGATGCGGCCGGCGCGATGCAGGTCGATCGGGAGCGGCGAGACCGGCGTGCACGCGGACGAGCTCAGCCACTCGACCACAGCACTGTGGCGGGGGACCGGCACGAGACCGGCGGCGTCGCGGGCCACGAAGTGGAGGAATTGCGGGCGCATGGCGACGAGCCTGCGGAGGAGGCGTTCCGCGGGCTCGCGAGAGATGAGGAGGTACTCGTTGTCGGCGAACTCGCGGCTGCGGTGCGACGAGATGACGATGCTCATCGCCAGTCGAGTGGCCACCAGGTCGAACAGCACGAACAGTTCGTCGTCGGTGAGGGGGAACTCGGCGGTGTAGGCGGCGATGACGTCGGTGGCCGCCGCGACGACGTCGTCCGCTTCGAGCAGCGCGTAGGCCAACGTGACGGCGAGCTCGTTGACCTGGCGGGCGTGCACCATGTCGCCGAAGTCGATGAGACCCGACACGGCGTCGTCGTGCACGAGCACGTTGTGGTCGTTGGCGTCCTGGTGCACGACGGCGGCGCGCAGGCGGGGCAGCAGCGGCAGCACTCGTTGTCGGTATCGACGGAAGGCGGCGAGCACGGCGGTGCGAGCGTCCACGCCTTCCACCTCCGACACCCACTGCTCGACGGCCAACGCGCGGTCGAGGTTCCACAGGAAGTCGGGTCGGTGAGCACCGGGATGGCCGAAGCCCTGCAGCGCGCGGCTGACGCGGCCCATGAGCGTGCCGAGCGAACGACGCAGTTCGGGCGAGTGGGGTACCAGCGCGTACGGCATGCCGGGCAGGTGGGTGACCACGCGAACGAGGTGGTCCTGCCACACGGTGGTTCCAGGCGGCACGACGTGTGGAACAGGCAACTCGGGGTCCACGCGGCGGAGGTGCTCGAGCGCGGCCTCCTGCAGCGACAGCGCAACCGGATCCTCCGCCAGGTGGGCGATCTTCATCACGAACGAGCCGTCATCGGTGTCGATGCGCACGTTCTGGTCGCGTTCGGACACGAGCGAGGCGACGGTGCCGCGCAGGCCGAAGACGGCAGATGCCAACTGGTGCAGTTGGTCGTCGGTGAGCGATGGCGGGGGAGTGTCGAAGACCGAGGTCACTCGCCCGCCGTTCGGTCGGTGCGCAGGATGCTCATCGCGACGGTGTCGTGGAACTCGCCGTCCCACCAGAGGGAATCGCGGAGGACGCCCTCGCGACGGAAGCCCACGCGCTCGTAGACGGCCGCCGCACGCGGATTGAACGCGTACACCTCGAGTTCGATGCGGTGCAGGGGCGGATCGTCCACCTGATCGAAGACGTAGTCGACGATCATTCGCGTGGCCTCGGTGCCCAGACCGCGATTGCGGGCGTTCGCGCTGAGCGCGATGCGGAACCCGCAGCAGCGGTTGTCGGTGTCGAGATCGTTGATGACCACCTCGCCGGCCCACTCGCCGGTGGCCCGATCGACCACCGCGAGGTCGAGCCGATCGGTCTGCTCGGCGCGGGTGGCGCACCACTGATCGATCTGCTCGCGAGTGAACGTCGCGTGGGTGCCGGTGAGGCGGGTCGCCTCGGGATCGTGGAGGTCGTGCCAGAGATAGGCGGCGTCCGCAGCGGCGATCGGCCGCAGCAGCACTCGTTCTCCGACCAGCGTGGGCTTGTCTGCGAAGGAGGTCACTGCGTCGACGGTAGTCGCTCGTCGCTAAGGTCGAACCTCCGAGAGGGGTCACCTGTGGGAACCAACGACGTCGTCATCACCGGTACGGGGCTGTTCACGCCGCCGTACTCCATCAGCAACGCCGAGCTCGCTGCGTCGCTGACGGTCGCGGTGGATCGGTGGAACGAGGATCACGCGGCAGAGATCGAGGCCGGCACGCTGATCGCTCGCACGTTGCCCGATGCGGACTTCATCGAGAAGGCGTCCGGCATCAAGAGCCGGTACGTGATGGAGAAGAGCGGGGTACTCGACCCCGATCGCCTCCGTCCGCACCTGCCCACACGCGGCGAGGACGAGCCGAGCCTGCAGGTGGAGATGTCGTTGCCGGCGGTGCTCGAGGCGCTGGCGCAGGCTGGTCGTCGACCCGACGAGGTCGACTGTGTCATCGTCGGCTGCTCGAACATCCAGCGCGCGTATCCCGCGGTGGCCATCGAACTGCAGCACGCGCTCGGTGCAGGCGGCTGGGGTTACGACATGAACGTGGCGTGCTCGTCGGCCACCTTCAGCATGCAGGCGGGTGTCGACGCGTTGAAGAACGGCTCGGCCAACTGCGTGGTCGTGGTGCATCCCGAGATCACGTCGGCCCACAACAACTTCGCGCTGCGCGACCACCACTTCATCTTCGGTGATGCGTGCACGGCCGTGGTGCTCGAGCGGGCCGACGACGCCATCGCCGCCGAACAGTGGAAGGTGCTCGGCCTGAAGCTGTCGACGTCGTTCTCCAACGCCATCCGCAACGACTTCGGGTTCCTGAACCCCAGCGAGGACGACGAGCGCGACCCGTTCGAGTTGGTGTTCCGCCAGCAGGGCCAGCGAGTGTTCAAGGACGTCGTGCCGATGGTGGTGGAGCACATCAACAACCAACTCGCCGCGGTCGACATGCCGGCCGAGAAGATCGAGCGGTTCTGGTTGCACCAGGCGAACCTGAAGATGAACCAGCTCATCGCCAAGCAGATCCTCGGTCGTCTGCCCGACGAGCGCGAGGCACCGGTCATCCTCGACACCTACGCCAACACGTCGTCGGCCGGTTGCATCATCGCGTTCCACCTCCACCGCGGTGACCTGTCCAGCGGCGACATCGGCGTGTTGTGCAGCTTCGGTGCCGGCTACAGCATCGGCAGCCTGGTGATCAGTAGGGTCTGAGGCGTGCAACGAACGGACACGCCACCCATCACCGGTTGGCAGCGCGTCTGGATCGTGTTGGCGATGATCGTGCTGATGCCAGGCGTCGGCAAAATCGAGCTCGACTGGCTGCGCTGGACGCTGTTGGCTGTGCTGTGGTTCGTCGTCCTCGCCGCGCTGGGCGTCGTCGAGCTCGCCATGGCAATCTGGTACCGCTCGCGCCGCCGGGGTGTGTGAGTCCGCCGGGCGACAACCCAGCCTGTCACCCCGACAACCAAGGTTGTCGCCGAGGCTGACCGGCGCCCCGGTCAGCACTGCGAAACGACACGAAGGCATCTGACTGAATGGCGGTCCGAATCACGTCTTCGCCGTCCTCGCATCGAACGTCGGCTGCATCAAACGCAATCTGCACGGTGGTGTCGCCGCTCACGTACTGGTCGTCCAGAGCAACAGTCATCACCCAGCGCTGACCGTCATCGGTTACCTCTGGCGTGCCGAGGGCCACGGAACGTGCCGTCTCCCCAGACTCCAGTCGGCTTCCGTTGCAGCCAATGAGAAACACCATGAGTGCGGTCGAGCCGCCAGCGAGGAGCCGCCGCCAAGTGGACGAACCGACGTGCTCAGGAACGGTCGACACCAGTCCAGCGTGCACGGTTGCGGCCACACCGTCAACGGCGTCGGGCGGCAGATGTGGTGCAAGTCGGTCGACCCGGGCGCGCCCGGAACTGACGTCGCCTTCTGGGCGCGCCCAGAAGTCTGAGCTGCTCAACCTGTCGCGGCTCGATCACGGCGGACCGTGATCACAGCGCGACGAGTCCGGCCGAGAAGGCGAGCACAGTGCCGCGATGAAGAAGTGGGTGGCGCAGGTACGGATGCACTCGGTCAGCGAGTGGATCGGTGACAGCGATGGCGCGAGGCCGGGTCAGGATTTGATGCGGGCGTTGGTGGGGTCGTAGGGCGGGCGCAGGGTGACCTGCGCGGGGTACTGGCGGTCGACGATCTCGACGGTCCAGTCGCCGGTCGTCACGTCGCCGGTGACAAGAGCGAGGCCCACGGCGCCGCCGATGGTGTGGCCGTACGAGGCGGCGCGCACGTACCCGACCTCCACCCCGTCGCGGCGGATGACCTCGGCGTGGTACATCAGCGGTTCGGGATCGAGGCAGACGATGGACACCAGCCGTGCAGCCGGCGTCTGCCCGCGGCGGGCGAGCAGGGCCTCGCGGCCGATGAAGCCGCCCGGCTTGTCCCATGCGATGGCGAACCCGAAGCCGGCCGAGAGCGGGTCGTCGGTGTTGTCGATGTCGTGCCCGTAGTCGCGGTAGCCCTTCTCCATGCGCAGGCTGGCCAACGCCTTCAACCCGGCGTGCACCAGTCCGAATGAGGGACCGGCCGCGGCGATGCGGTCGTACACGTGCACCGCCTGCTCGGTGGGCACGTACAGCTCGTAGCCCAGTTCGCCGAGGTAGGTGATGCGCACGCACAACACCCGGGCGAACCCGAGGTCGATCTCGCGGGCGGTGCGGAACGGGAACGCGTCGTTCGACAGGTCGGCCGTGGTGAGCGACTGCATCAGCTCGCGTGACCGTGGGCCCTGCACGTTGATCTGCGCGTACGCGCCAGTGACGTCGGTGACGAACGCGTGGGCATCGCCGATGTGACGCCGCAGATGGGTCTCCACATGGCGGTGGGCGGTGTCGGTGGCGACGACGAAGAACGAGTCGTCGGCCAGCTTGGTGACGGTGAGGTCGGCCTCGAGCGTGCCGCCCTCGTTCAGCCACTGGGTGTACGTGATGACGCCGCTGTCACCGTTTACCGCATTGGCGGACACGCGGTCGAGCACGGTGCCGGCATCGCGACCCTGCACCCGGAACTTCGACATGAAGCTCATGTCCATGACGACGACACCCTCGCGGCAGGCGCGGTGCTCGGCCTGCCACTGTGACCAGAACGACGGACGGCCCCACGTGAGCGGCCCTGCGTCGGGGGTGTTGCCGGGACCGGCGTACCAGTCGGCGCCCTCCCACCCGCTGACGTCCTTGAAGTACGCGCCGTGCTCGGCAAGTCGCTGATGAATCGGCGAGCGCTTCGCGTCGCGGGCCGTGGTCATGCTCTTGTTCGGGTAGTGGCACTGGTACACCATGCCCAGCGACTCGACCGTGCGGGTGCGGCGGTATTCGGGGTTCGCCTGGTACGTCTGCAGCCGGGCCGGGTCCATGCCGGTCACATCCATGTCGGGCCGGCCGTTGACGATCCAGTGCGCCACCAGCCGGCCGAGGCCGCCACCGGTGAGGATGCCGATGGAGTTCAGGCCGGCGGCGATGAAGTAGTTCTTCACCTCGGGGGCCTCGCCCACGATGGGGCGCAGGTCGGGGGTGAAGCTCTCGGGTCCGCAGAAGAACGTGCGGATGCCCGTGTCGAGGCTGACCGGCACGCGGCTCATGGCCGCCTCCACGTACGGTCCCATGCGGTCCCAGTCGGGTTGGATGCTGGTGAACGACGAGTCGTGCGGAATGCCCTCCACCTTCCACGGCGCGCACTTCGCTTCGAACAGGCCGATCATCAGCCCGCCGACTTCCTCGCGGTAGTAGCCGTAGTTGCCCGGGTCCTCGATGACCGGCCACGAGGGGTCGAGGCCATCCATGTGCTCGGTGATGAGGTAGTAGTGCTCGGCCGCCTGCAGCGGAATGGACACGCCCGACATCGCCCCGAGCTGGCGGGCCCACATGCCGGCGGCGTTCACCACGTACTCGCACTCGATGGTGCCGTGATCGGTGACCACGCTCTTCACCGCGCCGTCCTTGACGACGACGTCGACGACCGACACACCCTGGGCGATGGTGACGCCCTGCTGACGCGCACCCTTCGCCATGCTCATCGTGACGTCGACCGGATTCACCCGGCCGTCACCGGCCACGTAGAACCCGGCCAGCAGGTCGTCGGTACGGGCGAGCGGGAACATGTCGGCCACCTCTCGGGGCGACAACTCCTGCACATCGACGCCGCAGTGACGGTTGAACGCCGACACCCGGCGGTACTCCTCCAGGCGACCCTCGTCGGCAGCGAGCTCGATGAACCCCACCGGCTTGAAGCCCGTCGCCAGTCCGGTCTCGGCCTCGAGGTTGGTGTACAGGTCGCGGGTGTACTTGCGCAGCTCGGTGCTGGTCTCCGACGTGCTTCCGAACGTGACCATCAAACCGGCCGCATGCCACGTGGTGCCCGAGGTGAGCTGGTCGCGCTCGACCAGCACCGTGTCGGTCCAGCCCATGTGGCCGAGGTGATACGCGATGGACGTACCGATGACACCGCCGCCGATGACGACGACGCGCGCACGTGACGGCAGCGAGATGGACGTGGACTGGCTCAATGGATCCTCCGAGCGAACAGGCCACCCATTGAACCATGTACCTTGCGCCGATGACCTCTGCCATCAACGACGCCGACCTGCTGTCCACCGCCTGCCCGATCATCAAGGACACCGGCTGGGCGTTCTACTTCACGCCGGCCACGGTGGCGCGCGGTGCGGAGTTGGGCCTCGACAACTTCCAGTTCTACGCGCTCGGTCGCGGTGGCGTGTTGGGCGACGTCGAGCCGGCCGTCGTCTCGGCCGCGTTCGGGTACTTCAACCCGGCGCTGGTGGCCGGCCTGTGGAACAGTGCGAAGGCGATCGTGTCGCCCCGCGTGGCCGGTGCAGCGTTCATGGAATGCAGTGCGGCACACGGTCGCGAGAAGCTCGCCGACGTGCCGGGGCTCGAAGCCTTCGTGGCCGCGGGCGAGAAGATCCTCGCCGCCGCCAACGTGGATGCGTTCCCGCTGTTCGCCGGCACGGCCAGCGAACCGCGCGCCGACGACCTGCCCGGCCACGCGATGCAGATCGTCACCGTGCTGCGTGAGTACCGCGGCAGCGCCCACCTCGTGGCGGTGCGGGCCGTCGGTCTCGACACCAAGACCGCGCACTTCGTGACCCGTCCGAACGATGGTGCGATGTTCGGCTACGGCCCCGACGACGTGCCCGAGGTCGGTGACGCCGAGCGGGCGAAGATGGTGGAGGCCGAAGCCCTCACCGACCGCCTCGTGCAACCCGCGTACTCCGTGCTCGACCAGGCCGAGCGAGCGGCGTTCATCGACACCCTGCGAGCCATTCAGGCGGCGCTCACCGCCTGATCGTTCGACCCGGTCGAACTGACGGTCAGTCTGGTGGGTTCGGTGTCACCAGCACGTTGATGGTCTGCGTGCCCGCCTCGCGCAGCTCGAACGTGAGCGAGAACGTCTGGCCCTCCACGAGCGGGGCAGCGAGATCGGTGAGCATGATGTGCTTCGCGCCCGCTTCGAACACCACGGTCTCGCCGGCGGGGAGCGGCAACGACTCGAGCGGCACCATGCTCATCTCACCCGTGCTGTCGCCGTGGTCCATGGAAGGCATCGCCGGCGGTGCGATGCCGTCGAGCAGTGTCTCGTGCATCATCGCCTCGCCGGCGATGGCGGGCGGCACGCTGACCGACAGGATCTCGTCGTCGATGGGGCTGGTGACCGAGAAGTACACGACGCCGTTGGTGGCGTCGCCCGGCGTTGGTCGAGACCACGCGCCTCCGAAGATCAACTCGTTGGCGTCGCTGTCGCTGCTACCGCAAGCTGTGAGGAGGGCGGCCGCGCACATCAGCGCCGCGAGTGCCCTTACCGCTGGCCGAACGCGGCCCGCAACCGAGGGACCGTGCGGATGACGAAGCGGTCGACCAGCAGGATGATCGCAGCGGTGACTCCCCATAGGGGGTAGACGATAGCCAGGCCTCCGATGATCACCCAGAGACCCCACCCGAACTTCACCTCGCGGGGCCGCCGAGGAAGGCCGGCAGAGCCCGGGCGACGGCGCTTCCAGAACATCACGAACCCGCTGATGACCGCCCAGATGGCGAGCAGGCACATCATCGTCATGAGGACGCGGGTGACGACGCCCCACTGCGTGCCCATGTGCCAGCTGACCGTCGCGTCGACCGCGTAGCTGATGGTGCCGTAGCCCCATCCGGTCATCTCGTCGAGCGTGTTGCCGTCGAACTGATCGATGAACAGGTCCCGAGCCTCGCCGGTCTTGCGCGGCCACGAGTTGCTCAGCGTGAAGCTGCCGTAGATCGGATTGCCGGCGTCGTCGACGGTGCTGTTGTCGGGGAAGTAGATCGCGTACCCGGGCTTCATGCCCTCCTCGGTGCCGATCGCCACCACGCTGTCCAGGCTGATCGGAGCGGGAAGCTCACCGTTGGCGTCGGTGGCATAGCTGGCGGGGATGGGAATGGCGCCCGTGTTCCACGGGATCTTGTTCCCGAGACGGTCGAGGTCGCCGCGGGTGCCCACGCTGCTGGCAGGAGGATCGATGAAGTCGTTCGGCGTCAGTTCCTCGGCGAGCGCGCTGAAGTTCGGTCCCCAGTACGTGCTCCAGGCCATGCCGCTGGCAAGGGTGACGAGCAGCACGATGCTCATCAGCACGCCACCCATCGCGTGCAGGTCGCGCCATCTGCCCCGCCCCTTCTTCCCGAGGCGGAGGCCGAACAGGGTTCGCCCGTTCTTCGTGGTCCCGGCATGGCGCGACTTCCGCGGCCACCACAGGTAGAGACCGCTCGCGGCGAGCACGACGACCCACACGCCGAGGAGTTCGAGGACGAGGTCGCCCACCACGTACTCGCGCATCACCGGACCGTCGTCCCACACGAAGCCGACGCTGGGGAGCGACACCGTGACGGTGTCGTTGTTGAGCATGCCGTGCAGCCGGTTCGACAGGCCGACGATGCCGTCGCCCGGGTCGGCGTCACCCAGCACTCCACCGGTGTACGGGTTCACGAAGACCGCATGGTCGTTGTCGAGGCCGAAGCTCGCGGAGTGCTCGCCATCGGCGGGCAGGGTGAGCGACACGACGCCATGGTCGGGGTACGCCTTCTCGACCGCCTGCTCCATCGCGTCGAACGAACCCCAGTCGCCCGTGTCGCTGACGGTGCGCAGGTCGCCCTGGGTGAGGTCCTGGATGGGTTGGGTGTAGAGGATGACCAGACCGGTGAGTGCCATCAGCAGGATGAACGGCATGGCGATCATTCCCGAGTAGAAGTGGATGCGCCACAGCGTGCGCCACCTCCTGCTGGCCCTGTCGGCGACATCGGCCGAGGTGACCACCGGCCGATC
The DNA here is from genome assembly GCA_016213625.1 of Actinomycetota bacterium. GTDB lineage: Bacteria > Actinomycetota > Acidimicrobiia > Acidimicrobiales > Ilumatobacteraceae > UBA668. Next base: position 79,004 of record JACQZZ010000016.1, on the reverse strand, counting down.
GGGATTGCTGCCGTCTGAAGAGGTGACTGCGGTCATGCGCTCCAAGTCGTCCGATCCCATCGGATGGTTCCCGGTGCATCGCGGACTTTTCCTCACCTACTGTGTGCGTCCATGAAGGAGCTCATCTACCACCGGTTGCTGTTGCCCTCGGTCGAACGCAATGCGGATCGCACCTGTGCCACGAACGCAGCCACGGGATCGTCCACCACCTACGCGCAGCATCTCGAGCGTGTGGGCCGTCTCATCGGCGGTCTCGGGTCATTGGGCGTGGGGCGCGGTGATCGGTTCGCCATCATGACCCTGAACTCGCCCGAGTACCTCGAGCTGTACCACGCGGCGTTCCTCGGCGGTGGAGTGGTGAACCCGCTCAACCTGCGCTTCGCGCCGAAGGAGCTGGCCTACGTGCTGCGCGACTCGGGCACCAAGGTGTGCTTCGTCGACGGCTTCTTCGCTCCGCTCATCGACGCGGTGAAGGCGGACGCGGGGATCGAGCACGTCGTGCTCATCGGGCAGGGCGACGTGCCGCACACCGTCGGCTTCGACGACCTGCTCGCGTCGTCGGACCACGTCATCCCCGACGAGGGCGAGGAGAGCGACCCGGTGGTGCTGATGTACACCGGCGGTACCACCGGCCTGCCCAAGGGTGTGCTGCTGGACCAGCGTGCCGAGATCCTCAACGCCTATCACGTGATGATGACCCTGCAGATGGGACGGGACACCGTGAACCTGATGCAGACGCCGATGTTCCACGCGGCCTCGATGTTCAGCGTGCTCGGGGGTCCGGCCGTTGGTGCGCACTCGGTGATCGTGCCGATGTTCGAGCCCACCGCGGTGATGAAGGCCGTGGAGGCCTACGAGCCGACGGTGACCGTGATGGTGCCGACGATGATCGGCCTCACCATGGCCCACCCCGACTTCCGGCCGTCGGGGCTCGGCAGCTTCGACGACTTGGTCTACGGCGCGTCGCCCATGCCCCAGGCGCTGTTGGAGAAGGTGCTCGCGCTGTATCCCGACATGAAGATCTGGCAGGGCTACGGCATGACCGAGAGCAGCAGCGTGCTGTGTCTGCTCGGCCCCGACGAGCACCGCAAGGGTGGGGTGTACCTGCGTTCGGCCGGCATGCCGTTGCCCGGCGTCGTGCTGTCCATCCAGGACGAGGAGGGCAACCTGCTGCCCGCCGGCGAGACCGGCGAGGTGTGCGCTCGGGCCGGCAACTACATGATCGAGTACTGGAACAAGCCCGACGCCACGGCCGACGCGTTTCGCGGTGGCTGGTACCACACCGGCGACGCCGGCTACCTCGACCGCGACGGGTACCTCTACCTGGTCGACCGGGTGAAGGACATGATCGTCACCGGCGGCGAGAACGTCTACAGCACCGAGGTGGAGAACGCGATCGCCAGCCACCCCGCGGTCCTGCAGGTGGCAGTGGTCGGCATCCCCAGCGAGAAGTGGGGTGAGGCCGTGCACGCCATCGTGGTGCTCAGGCCCGACGCCACGGCCACCGAGCAGGAGCTCATCGAGCACTCACGTGAATGGATCGCCGGCTACAAGGTGCCCAAGAGCGTGGAGTTCCGCACCGACCCGCTGCCGCTGTCCGGCGCGATGAAGGTGCTCAAGAAGGACCTCCGCGACCCCTACTGGGAAGGGCACACCCGCCGGGTCAACTGAAAGCGGGTCAACTGAAGAGGGTGGTGCCGTCGGCGAGGGCCCGTTGCACCACCACCGCGGCGGCGCCGCGTACGGCGGCCTCGGGGCCGGTGTGGGCGGCGCGCACGGTGGGGCGGCGCACGTCGGCCGCGAGCACACGCCGGTCGAGTTCGTCGCGTACCGCCGGCGCGAGATGCTCGAACACCTGGGCGTACAACCCGCCCAGCACCACGGTGGGCACGTCGATCACGTTCAGCAGACCAGCCAGCCCCACACCGAGTGCCGAACCTGCTTCGGCAACGGCTCGCACGTACCGCCGCCGGCCGTCGCGCAATCCGGCAACCAACGCATCCACCGAGGTGACACCCGCGGCGCGCAACAACGCGTCCTGGCCGGCGTACTGCTCGACACAGCCCTGCCCTCCGCAGCCACACGGCCGCCCCTTCGACTCGATGGACACGTGGCCCAACTCGCCGGCCATTCCACCCGCGCCCCGGAACAGCGCACCGCCGATGACGAGGCCCGCGCCCACGCCCACCTCGCCGCTGACGTAGACGAAGTCGCGTTCGGCCATGGGAGCGTGTCGTTCGGCGAGTGCTGCGAGGTTGGCCTCGTTGTCCACCACCAGCGATCGCCGCGACACTCGAAGCCCGGTGGCCACGGCGGCGGCCACGTTCGCGCCGGTGAGCGCCGGCACGTTCGTGGCCCGCAGCACCACACCCGCGTGGTCCACCACACCCGGCACGGCGATGCCGCTACCCAGCACCGGAGCGCCACTCGGGCGCACGACCGCGCGCCAGGCGGCCACCAGGTGACGGGTGAGTTCGCGCCATGGCAGCGCCCGGCTGTCGATCTCGGCACGGTGGGCGGCCAGTTCGTGACCGTCGAGTGTGGTGCGCACCGCCGCCACGTAGTCGACGTTCAACTCCAACCCCACGGCGGTCGGGGCATTCGGGTGGAGGCGGAGCAGCCGTGACGGCCGGCCCCGCCCGGTGACGGCAGGCGGGTCCTCGTCGAGCAGTTGACGTTCGACCAGATCGTCGACCATGCCGGACACCGCTGCTTTGGTGAGGCCCGTGCGCGACGCGAGGTCGGCACGTGACGACGGTTCCTGCACCACCGACCACAGCAGCAGCGCGAGGTTGTGACTGCGCACCCCGGCCGGGCGGGCCGGCGCGCGACCGGAGGTCATGCCAGCTGGTCCAGCGGGTGCGCCGCCGCGGCCGGATACCGCTCGCGGCGCCCGGCCGTGAGCTCCCCCAGGCACTCGCGGGTGCCTGTGGCCGGGGCCCATGCAGGGGGCGTGTCGCCGCCGACGAGCTCCCAGGCCGCCTGGCGTGCGGCCCCGTCGGCCACGTACTCGCCGGCGGGTGGCACCACCACGGGCACGCCGAACACGGTGGGGGCGATGGCCTGCACCGCTGGCGACGCGGCCGCGCCACCGACCAGTCGAACTCGCTCGACCCGCTTGCCCTGGGCTCGCAGCGCATCGACCGCATCGGCCAGACCGCAGAGCATGCCTTCGACGGCCGCTCGCGCCAGGTTCGCCGGCGTGGCGTTGTGCACGGTCAGGCCGAGCACGCCACCGGTGGATGACGGCAGGTTCGGAGTGCGTTCACCGGCCAGGTACGGCACGAGCGTGAGCCCTTCGGCGCCGGGTGCCGCCGACAACGCGAGGTCGCTCAGCCCGTGGTGATCCACGCCCAGCATCGAGGCGACCGCGTCGAGCACACGCGCCGCGTTCAGCGTGCACACCAGGGGGAGGAACACTCCGGTCAGATCGGCGAAGCCGGCGACGGCGCCCGACGGGTCGCGTGGGGGAGTGGTGCTGCGGGTGAACGCGGTGCCCGACGTCCCGAGCGACACCACGACATCGTCGCCCGCTTGCACGCCCAGACCCGCAGCCGCGTTGTCGCCGGCCCCCGGGCCCACCCGCATCGAACCGGCGACGACGAACTCGCTCGGCGCGAGCACGCGGGGCAGCAACACGTCGTGCCCGAGCGCCCGCACGAGCAGCTCGGCTCGGTACTCGGAGGCGACGGAGTCGAAGTAGCCGGTCCCCGAGGCGTCGGAGCGGTCGGTCACCAGATCGTCGAGGCGGCCGGTCCCGAGCAGCCGCCACGTGAGCCAGTCGTGCGGGAGGCACACGGCTGCCGTGCGACGGGCGTGCTCGGGTTCATGCTCGGCGAGCCAGCGCAACTTGGTGACGGTGAACGCGGCCACCGGGACGGAACCCACGGCATCCACCCACGCCGCGGCACCGAGTTCGGCCACCAGGTCGTCGGCGGCACCTGCGGACCGGGTGTCGTTCCACAGCAATGCGGGACGCACCACGTCGCCCGCTTTGTCGAGGCACACCATGCCGTGCTGCTGCCCGGCGATGGAGATGGCGGCCACGTCGTCGAGGCCACCGGCCGCGGCGACGGCTCGGTGGAACGCGTCCTCCCAATGGTGCGGGTGCACCTCGGTTCCATCGGGATGTGGCGCGCTCCCCGAGCGCACGAGCGCGCCGGTGTCGGCATCGCGCACCACCACTTTGCATGACTGCGTCGAGGAGTCGACGCCGGCGACGAGCGCCATGGCTTACCGGGCGCCGAGAAGGTGCTCGATGGCGAGCTGGTTCAGACGCACGAAGCCGTAGCCGCGTGCACCCGCGGTGTCGACGTCGAAGTCCTCGAACGCCGAACGATCGGCCATCAACGTTGCGGCGGTCTCTCCGGCTGCCAGCGTGGGTTCGCGCAGCTCGGCCACGCGGGCCAGCGCCAGCGCTTCGTGCACCTCGGGGTCGGCGCGGAACGACGCGGCCCGCTCCTTCAGCAACAGGTACATGCGCATGTTCGCGGCTGCCGACTGCCACACACCGGTGTAGTCCTCGGTGCGCGACGGCTTGAAGTCGAAGTGGCGAGGGCCCGTGTACGCGGGCGCCCCGGAGACACCGCCGAACTCGAGCAGATCGACCAGGCTGAACGCGTTGATGAGGTCGCCGTGGCCGAACACCAGGTCCTGGTCGTACTTGATGCCGCGCTGGCCGTTGAGGTCGATGTGGAACAACTTGCCCTGCCACATCGCCTGGGCGATGCCACCGGCGAAGTTCATCCCGGCCATCTGTTCGTGGCCGACCTCGGGGTTCACGCCCACGAGTTCGGGGTGCTCGAGCCGGGAGATGAACGCGATGGCGTGGCCGATGGTGGGCAGGAGGATGTCGCCACGGGGCTCGTTGGGCTTCGGCTCGATGGCGAAGCGCAGGTCGTACCCGCGTTCGATGACGAACTCGGTGAGCAGGTTCATGCCCTCGGCGTACCGGTCGAGCGCGGCCTGCACGTCCTTGGCCTGGTCGTACTCGCTGCCCTCGCGGCCACCCCACAGCACGAACGTGCGAGCGCCGAGGTCGCCGGCGAGCTCGATGTTGCGCAGCACCTTGCGCAGCGCGTAGCGCCGCACGTTGCGGTCGTTGCTGGTGAAGCCGCCGTCCTTGAACACCGGATGGGTGAACAGGTTGGTGGTGATCATCGGCACGGTCATGCCGTGATCGGCGAGCTGCTTCTTGAACCGATCGATGATGGCGTCGCGCTCGGCGGGGGAGCTGCCGAAGGGCACCAGGTCGTCGTCGTGGAAGGTGATGCCCCACGCGCCGAGCGAGGCGAGCTGCGCCACGGCCTCGAGCGGATCCAGCGGGGTGCGAGTGGGATCGCCGAACGGGTCGCGGGCGGTCCAACCGACCGTCCACATGCCGAACGAGAACTTGTCCTCGTGAGTGGGGGTGAGTGCAGCGGCCATGTCGTCTCCTTGAAACCTGGTGAAAGGGAGCCTTGTGAAGGAAACCTTGTGAAGGAAACCTTGTGAAGGTGCGCCGATCGGAGCAGGATCGGATTAGTTCAGACTGTGAACTTATCATACAGAAGGGGGCGAGTACGTTGGGGAAATGAGGGCCTGGTTGGTCACCGCCGATGACCGCACCGGCGCGCTGGAGGTGGCGGCCGAGATCGCCGCGACCACGGGACCGGTCACCGTCACCGTGGACCATCCGCCCGCAGGTGCCGGTGTGGTGGACCTGGCGTCGCGCCATCTGGCGGTCGATGCGGCTGCCGGGCGTGCTGCGGCCGCGCCGGTGGCCCTCTGGAACGCACACAAGATCGATTCCACGCTGCGCGGCAACTGGGTCGACGAGGTACGCGCCCGAGCGCGGGTCACCGGGCGGCGCGTCGTGGTGGTGCCCGCGTGGCCGCAGATGGGGCGCACGTGCGTCGGGGGTGCGGTGCAGGTGGGCGGCACGGCGGTGGGCGACATCGCCGAATACCTTCCCGCCGCCGACCTGCTGGCCGACGCGTCCGCACTGGAGCGGTGGTTGGCGACGGAGCGACGGGTGGGCGTCGTCGACGTGCTCGACGAGCGTGGCATGGCCGAGGTGGCTCACACGCTCGCCGGCCAGGAGGTCTTGGTCGTGGGACCGGCTGGTCCCATCGGGGCCGTGTTCGCCGCGCACCACGTCGACCGGCGCTCGCCCGAGGTCGTGCGATGCGAGTTGCCGGCGCTGGTGGTGCGCGGGAGCGCCACCGACGTGTCGCGACGTCAGATGGAGCGGCTGGCGGCCGCACAGCCGACGGTGGACCTGTTGGAGGTCCCGCCGGCGGCAGGCGACCTGGTGCCCGACGTGGCGATGGAGCTCGCGGGCCGTGCCCGGGCACGAATGGCCGAACATCGCTACGCCACGGTCGTGCTCATCGGCGGCGACACCGCGGCGGCAGTGCTGGGCCCCGCACCTCGCCTGGTGGGTGGCACGGTCGCACCCGGCCTGCCGTGGAGCCGCGACGCTCGCGGTGGCGGTCCGCTGGTGGTCACCAAGGCCGGTGGCTTCGGCACACCCGACTCACTGGCGGCGCTGTTCGATCCCGGTGCGATCAGTTCGGATTGAGGAGTACTTCGGCGCCCACGGGCACGAAGCCGGCAGCGAGGAAGGCGCGCAGGGATGCCGCGTTGCCCGGTGCCACCTGCGCCCACACCGGCTCGTCGCGCGGTGCGGCGAGGAGGCCCGCTCGGATGAGTCGTCGACCGTGACCGCGCCCGTGGGGAGTGTCGTCGAACAACTCGACCGCCAGCTCCAGCCGGTCGGCCACGCCGCGGCCCAGCAGCACCACGCCGGCGTCGTCACCGAAGGTGCGCACATCGTGTCGGTATCGGTGCGCACGCTGTACCCGGGCGTGCTCGGCGCCATGCCCCTCGTCGTCGGCCAGCACATCGCCGTCGCCGTGGCGAACCATGAGCACGTCGATCGAGCCGATGGACCGGTGGGCTCCGGCGAGCCAGAGCAACACGGCCGGTTGGGTACAGCCGCCGTAGCCGTGCAGGCCTCGCGCGGCCACGTCGTCATCGGTGATGTCGGCGCACACGACAGTGTGGGCCGTGAACTCGGTGACGGCGACGATGTCGTCGCGCAGCACCGGCAGCAGCCGAACCGCGCCGTCGGGTGAGGGCAACTCGCCGGCAGCGACCTGGGCGAGCACGCGGCCGAACGGGTGCGGAGGGTCGATCGACATCGCGTCGGACGATACCCTGCCCTTCATGTCTGTGAGGCTCCGATGAGTGCACCGCTGGCTGTCACCATGGGCGACCCCTCGGGCATCGGACCCGAGATCGTGCTCCGACGGTGGTGCGAGGGCACGCTGGGTGACGACGTGCTGGTCTACGGCGATGCGGCCATCCTGCGCCACGGTGCCGACCTGCTGGGGCTGCGGGTCGACTGGGACGCGTTCCCGTTGGTGGATCTCGGGCTGCTCACCGCGGCCGACCATCACCCGGGTCAACTCGACGCGGCGTCGGGTGCTGCGGCCCGCGCCTATGTGGAACGAGCCACCCTCGACGCGCTCACCGGCACGGTGTCGGGCATCGTCACGATGCCGATGAACAAGGAGGCCACGCAGCTCAGCGACCCCACGTTCGTCGGGCACACCGAGTTCATCGCCGGACTGTGTGGCGTGGAGAAGGTGACCATGATGCTCACCGCGCCCACCGCACACGGTTCCATCGCGGTCACCCACGTCAGCACGCACTGCTCGCTCGCCGAAGCCATTCGTCGGGTCACCGCGCCGCGAGTGCTCGACGTGGTGCACCTCACCCACGAGGTGCTCTGCCGCTTCCTGCAGTCGCCACGCATCGCGGTGTGCGGCCTCAACCCGCACGCCGGCGAACACGGTCTGTTCGGCCGCGAGGACATCGACCACATCGTGCCCGCCATCGAGCAGGCGCGAGGTGAAGGGCTCGACGTCACGGGGCCGCATCCGGCCGACACCGTGTTCTTCCAGGCGGTGCACCGAGGCCGCTACGACGCCATCGTGTGCATGTACCACGACCAGGGGCACGGGCCGATGAAGCTGCTCGCGTTCGAGAGCGGGGTGAACGTCACGCTGGGGTTGCCCATCGTGCGCACCTCGGTGGACCACGGCACGGCGTTCGACATCGCGTGGAAGGGCATTGCCTTCACCGACTCGGTGGAGCACGCGGTGGCCTACGCCCGGCAACTCGTGTCAGGCTGACTGTCAGATCTTCCTCGAGCAGATGTTAGGTTCGGGTCATGACACTGGGGAGCATTCGCCACCAGATCCGAATCCGTCGCAGTGCCGCCGACGTGTGGGCCCGCGTGCGCGACGCCGCCGGGCTGCACACCTGGTTCCCGGGTCTCACCGACTGCCAGGTGGAGGGCAGCACTCGCGTGATCTTCCTCGCGTCGGGCATGGCGATGCCCGAGGAGATCCTGCTGATCGACGACGTGCAGCGGCGGTTCCAGTACCGCATCACTGCACCGATCTTCCGCCACCACCGGGGCACCATCGACGTCATCGAACTGGGGCCTGAGGAGTGCATGGTGGTGTACAGCACCGAGGCCGATCCGCGCACGATGGCACTCACCATCGGCGGCGGCACCGCCGGAGCGCTCGACGAACTGCAGCGCCAGATGGAAGAGAACGGAGCCCTCTGATGGGACGCAAGATCCTGTTCGTCACCACCGACCAGCAGCGCTACGACGCCATCGGTTGCAACGGCGGCACCGTGGCGCGCACGCCGGTCATCGACGGTCTCGCCGCACAGGGATACCGCTATGAGCGGGCACAGCCGCAGAGCGTGGTGTGCATGCCCTCGCGGTCCACCATGCTCACCGGTCAGCACGTGAGCACGCACGGCGTGTGGATGAACGGCGTCGCCCTGCCGGCCGACGCCCCGTCGGTGGCGGAGGTGCTGCACGACGCGGGCTACCGCACGGCGCTCATCGGCAAGCCGCACTTCGAGCCGTTCCTGGATCCGGTCCTGCGCTTCACCGAGAACCGGCTGTCACGCGAGCCGCTGTCCGACGGTCTCACCCACCGCGGGTTCGAGCACTTCGAGGCCGCCACTCACGGCGGCCAGGGCATGCTGCACTACGCCCGCTGGCTGGCGGCCAACCACCCCGAGGCCGTGGGCATGTTCTACCCCGTGCTCGATGGGTCGCTGGAGGTGAACGCCCTCGGCGGAGGCGAGACCGGAGCCCCGCAGGTGTGGGAGAACGCCATCTCGAAGGAGTGGTACCACACCGATTGGGTGGCCGATCGCACCATCACCTGGCTCGACGGCCTCGCTGCCGACGACGACTGGTTCTGCTGGATGAGCTTCCCCGACCCGCACCACCCGTGGGACCCGCCGAAGAGTGAGCTCGGTCGCATCGACTGGCGCGACGTGCCCCTGCCCGACGGCTACCCGCAGACCGCGGCCGAGCGCGAGGCCATCCTCGACGCCAAGCCGCGGCACTGGCGGGCATGGTACGACGGTCGCCTGGTGAGCAACTACGAAGCGCCCGCTGACTGGGTGCCGGCCACGATGACCGCCGATCACGTGCGCGAGGTGAACCAGCGCAACGCCATCGAGTGTGAGCTCATCGACGAAGCGCTCGGGCGCGTGCTCGCCGCCATCGCCGCCAAGGGCTGGGCCGACGACGTCGACATCGTCTTCACCACCGATCACGGCGAGTTCCAGGGCGACTTCGGGCTGCTGTTCAAAGGCCCGTACCACGTCGACGCGCTGATGCGGCTGCCGCTCGTGTGGCGTCCGGCGCCTTCGTCGCAGCCGCAACCGTCCGCCATCACCAAGCCGGTGGGGCTGGTCGACCTGGCGCCCACGTTCTGCCACATCGCCGGGTTGCCGGTGCCCGAGTGGATGGAGGGCAAGCCGCTGCCCACCGACGACACCGATGCCCACCACCGGGGCTTCGAGCGCTCGCTCACCGAGTGGGACAGCGTGCTGTTCGGTGTCGACGTGCACCTGCGCACCATCACCCGGGACGGGTGGGTGCTCACCACGTACATGCCGGGCCACAGTCACGACGGCACCGAGGGTGAGCTCTACGACCTGTCGGCCGACCCGTTGCAGCGGGTGAACCGTTGGGACGACCCGGCGTGCGCCGCACTGCGCAGCGACCTCGTGGCCGACCTGTGGGACCACCAGCCGCCGATGCACACGCCACTGCGTCGCGTGGAAGCGCCGGTGTAGCTAGACCGCCTGGTCGTCGATGCGCGGGAGCGCCCGTAGCCCGCGCTCGCCCGCGGGCGTGCTCGACCGAGCAGTGGGCTTGGCCCGACGTCCGGAGGGCACCGCCAGCATCCAGATGAGGAACACGCTGATCAGCTCGGGCAGGTGGTTGGCCTCGCCGGTGAGCGGCACGGTTCCGTTGAGCAGGTCGATGACCGCGGTGATGAGCAGCGCGCCCGCCAACACGGCGGCCACCGGCAACATGGTGCGGGCGCGGGCTGGGCGCACCACGACGACCACCAGACCCACGCCGTAGGCGAAGCTGAACGCGCCCAGATGGCGTGCCGCGTGCGCCGTCGCGTCGGACTCGTCGGCCAGCACGAGCGCCTTGAGCGCGAAGAAGATGACGTCGAAGGCGATGAGCCCGAGCAGCACGCGCACGATGCTCCAGCTCGCCGCCCGGTCGGCGATGGCATTGAACTTCACCAGGGGCTTGGAGAGATCGGGCATGTCGGCGGCGGGCTGGATGCGTGCCGTGCGCAGCGTGGCCTCGCTGACGGTCTGGAAGCGGCGGCACTCCGCACAGCCGGCGATGTGCGCGTCGAGCAGCCGGGGCTCCACCCCAGGGTCCTCGCCGTCGATGCGAGCGGAGATGGCTGCCTGCCACGGTTCACACGTCACGTTGATCTCAGTCGTCCGAAAAGGGGGATTGGTTCCCGTAGGGCCGAACGGCCCATTCTTCCCGCGGTCGTTGACGGGGGAGGGGTCACTGGCCAGACTACCCCCATGCGGGCGGCGGATCCCTTACAGCGCTACGTCGAAGCGGCGAGAGAAGGCGACGACGTAGCGCTGGCATTTCTCATCAGGGAGACCCAGCCTGCCGTGTGGCGCCTGTGCGCCGCGCTCGGTTCGGCGGGGGTCGAGGAAGACCTCGTGCAGGAGACCTTCCTCCGGGCCCTGAAGTCGCTCGCGTCGTTCCGCGGCGAGGTGCCCGTGCAGGCCTGGATCCTGTCCATCGCCCGTCGAGTGTGCGCCGACGACGTGCGCACGCGTCAGCGGCAACGGCGCCTGGCCGACCGGTTGGACCGCTACGCGGCGCAGGAACCCGTGCTCGACGACGAATCCGTCGAGGAACTGCTCGACAGCCTCGACCCCGACCGACGTGAGGCCTTCGTGCTCACGCAGGTGATGGGGCTCAGCTACCAGGAAGCCGCCGAGGTGATGCAGTGCCCGGTGGGCACGGTGCGCTCACGGGTCGCTCGCGCTCGGGCCGATCTGGCGTTCACCCTGCAGCAATCGCTCGCACAGTGACACCCGCGGCCGACCCGGGCAGAGTTCTGAGCAGGACCTGAACTGAGTCCCGAGCAGGGCCTTCCGGCCCTTGCCGGTTCGGGGCGAATTGGTCAGGATTGAATCACCGACGGTGGTGAGCCGGTCACGGACGCGGGAGGTGGCGGCGTGGAAATGATGGCGGCGACGACCACGGCAGATGCACGCGTCCACCTGTTGCGCGCCATCCTCGACAGTCAGGTCGACCCGTGTGTGGTGCTCGAGCCGGTGCGCGACGCGCAGGGCGAGATCATCGACTTCACCTGGATCGAAGCCAATCGAGCCGCCTGTGTGTACAACGGCCTCACATTCGACGAGTTCGTCGGCCGGCGCCTGTGTGAGTCGTTGCCCAGCCACCGATCCACGGGGCTGTTCGACGAGTACCGCCGAATGGTCGAGACTCACGGCGAGGTGCGACATCTCGACCTCGAGTACACGCTCGACGACGCCAGAGGGGACCCCCGCCGGTTCGATCTCCATGCACTCGAGGTCGACGGCCACCTCGTGGTCTCGTGGCGTGACTGCACCGAGCGGCACGATCAGGTGGCCGCACTGGCCGAGTCGGAACGACGGTTCCGCATCCTCGCCGAGGCGGCGTCCGATGTGGTGTACGAGGTGGATCGCGACGGAACGATCCTGTGGGTGTCGCCATCGGTGGAACGTGTGCTGGGTTGGAAACCCGAGGACTGGCTCGGTCGGCCGTCGAGCGAGATGGTGGCGCCGGAAGACCTGCAGCGGATGACCGAACACCGCGACGCGGTCGCGACGGGCGCGGAGCCGGCCCGGATCGAGTGCCGCTACCTCACGGTGAACGGCGATCGGCGCTGGACCTCTGCGTATGGCCACGTCATCTTCGACGACCAGCACGAGATCACTGGTGGCGTCATCGGGCTCAGCGACATCCAGAACGAGGTGGTGGCCCGTCGCGCCGCGCTCACCCTGTCGGCCGGCAACGCCGTGCTGGTGCGGGCGCAGCACGAGGAGCAACTGCTCTTCGAGATGTGCGAGACGGCCATCGCCAAGGGTGGCTACCTGTTCGCGTGGTACGGGCGCCCGGCCGGCGACGAGCGCAAGTCGGTACGTCCGGCCGCGTGGAGCCAGGAACACCGCGACTACCTCGACTCGGTGGAGATCTCGTGGGGCGACGGCCCACTGGGGCAGGGCCCCACCGGCACCTGCATCCGCACCGGCAAGCCGCGCGTCGTCGCCGACTTCCTCACCGACCTCAGCTATCAACCGTGGGTCGACACCGCGTCGAAACGAGGGTTCCGCTCATCGGCGAGCCTTCCCGTGTTCGTCGACGGTGCACTCGACGGCGCGTGGATGGTCTACGCCGCCGAGGCGAACGCGTTCGATCACCCATCCGTGACCGTCCTGCTCGATCTCACTGCCCAGTTGGGTTACGGACTCAGCAGGTTGCGCGACCAGCAGCGGCTGGCGCTCGCGCTCGACGAGCAGCGGCTGTTGGGCACGGCCATCGACCAGGCCGCCGAGGCCGTGATCGTCACCGACACCACGCCGGCCATCCGCTACGCGAATCCGGCGGCCCTACGGCTCACCGGCTACTCGGCCGACGAGGTGATCGGCAAGAACCCGAGCATCTTCAAGAGCGGGCTCCACGACCATGTGTTCTACGAACAGATGTGGTCCACGCTGCTGGGCGGCAAGAGCTGGCACGGCGTGCTGATGAACCGGAAGAAGAACGGCGACGTCTTCGAGGAGGACGCGAGCATCACGCCGGTGCACGACGCGACGGGTGAGCGCATCGCGTTCGTCGCCGTGAAGCACGACCTGTCCAGAGAACGCACGCTCGAGGCCGCGGTCACCCGCGACCAGTTGGATCGCGACGCCGTCATCGAAGTGATGCGCGAAGTGCGGTACGACGACACGCTCGAGGGGACGGCCACGGCGTTCTGTCACGCGATCCGCCGGTTCGAATACATCGACGGGGCGATGGTCATCGTCCTCCAGCCCGATGGATCCGCCGTGCCGGTCGCCAGCGTCGGGCCCCTCCCGAGGGGCCAGGAGATCGGTTCGCCGCTCGCCGTGGCGAAGATCGATCTGCTCGTCGCGATGAGCGAGGCGGGTCCGTGGTGGATGGACTACTCCGACGGCGGCGGCTTCGCCACGATCGATCCTGGGTTCACGGCATCCATGCGTGAGCTCGGATTCACCGCGTCGGGGTATGCGCCCATTCGCTACGACGACGAGATCATCGGCGTCCTGGCCGTCGCCACGAAGTCGGCCGACCCGGAGCGCTGGATGCCGATGCGGTTGGGCGTGCTCGCCGAGGTGGGGTCCTTCGCCGGGATGCTCATCGGGCCGCAGGCACGAGAGCACGGTCGGGTCGGTGTGCTGCGCGAGCAGATCCTCGACATCATCGAGCACCGTCGGTTCCACACGGTGTTCGAGCCGGTGGTGGACCTCGGCACCGGGAACGCTGTCGGATTCGAGGCGCTGACGCGGTTCGACGACGACGTACCGCCCGACCAGCGGTTCGCCGACGCACAGCTGGTGGGACTCGGCGGCGAACTGGAGGCCACCTGCGCGGCAGCCGCACTGGATCACACGGGTGGACTGCTTCCGGGAGCGTGGGTGGCGGTCAACTTCTCACCGAGCACCGTCGTCGAAGGTCGCGCCGCCGCTGTGGTCGCGAATTCACCGAGACCGGTGGTCATCGAGATCACCGAGCACAACGCCATCGAGAACTACGCCGCGGTGCGACGGGCCATCGCCAAGTGCGGCGATGTGAGGGTGGCGGTCGACGACGCTGGTGCGGGCTTCGCCAGTCTGCGGCACATCCTGGAACTGCAGCCCGACATCATCAAGCTGGACCTCGCGCTGGTGCGCGACATCGACACCGACCCGGCTCGTCAAGCGCTCGCCGCTGGTCTGCGTCACTTCGCGGCGCTCACCGGCACCACGCTCATCGCCGAAGGTGTGGAGACGCCGGCAGAGGCACGCACCATCCGGGAACTCGGCGTCAACTTGGTACAGGGCTTCCTCTTCGGCGACCCTCGGGCATGACCTGGATCACCCGCTGGCTCCGAGCCGGGGCCGAGGAGCGGCCGCGCCTGCTGGTGGTGGGTGGCGCCTCACTCGACGTCATCCACGTCGACGGGCAGCGGGTGTCCACACCTGGTGGAGCGGGCCTGTACACCGCGTTGGCCGCAGCGCGAGCTGGTGCCGACGTGACGATGCTGGCGCCCGTGCCGCACCCCATGCCGCCCGAGCTGGCGCCGGCATGCGAGCGGATCCGCTGGGTGGGGCCGGCAGTGCCGGTCGACGCCCTTCCCCGATTCGAGATCGCGTACGACGCATCGGGCGCGGTGACGCTCTTCCACGAGTATCTCGGTGCCGAACCCGACATGGCCCCGGCATTGCTCGACGGCATCGGGCCGCTTCCCGGCTGTGCGTACTGCGTACCGTTCCTGGACGCTCGGCTGCAGCAGTCGTTCATCGCCGCGCTTCGTGAGCGCGGTTGCCTGACGGTGGCAGCCACGTACGGCAAGGCCGCGCGCGAAGAGACCACGACCGTCCGCGAGACCGCCGCGATGGCCGACATGTTCTTCTGCAACGACGACGAGGCCTCGGTGCTGTTCGGCGGAGTGCTCGAAGCGGGCACCACTGTCGGGTCGTTCCGATTCGTCACGCGTGGCGCGTCCGGAGCGTCGGTGTTCCAGGGCGACCACCGCACGGATCTCGCCGGTGTCGCGACCATCGCGGTGGACCCCACCGGCGCCGGCGACACCTTCTGCGGCACCACTGTGGCGCGCATCCTGATCGGCGACCACCCGGTCGAGTCAGCACGCCGCGGCACTGCCGCTGCGGCCCAGATGGTGACGGCCGTGGGGCCGGCAGCGCTGTGGTCCACGGAACCGTCACCGTACGTACCGGCCGACCCGCGAGCCACGCCCGACACCGTCGCCATCGATCGACTGAGCGCGCTCCTTCGGTCCATGCCGAGTCTCGACGGCTTCGCGTTCGCCGGCGAGCTGTTCCCGGCCGTCGGCGACCCGTCGACGGTGAGCTGGTTCACGGCCGCGACGCTGCAGCAGTACGGCTTCTGGTACGAGGTCGACGGTCACCACGGTGGACCGATGATCGCCCCCATCGAGGGTGTGGAGCGCAAGGGCAGCGACTACCTGTGGGCGCAGTACCTGCGGTGGTCGCACGTCGACCCGGCGGCGATGACGCCGGAGCGACAGGCGGGCCTCGATGTGGCGACGTGGTCGGTGGCGGCCAGGTCCGACACGGGCACCGATCCGTACCCCGACCCGGCGATGCGCGTGCGACTGGCACACGATTACGGCGCCACGATGGGAGCACTCGGGCTGTCACCCGAACAGCTCGTGACTGCCGCGGCCGCCTCCGAACGGCCGATGGCATCGCTGCTGCGACTGCTGGACCACGTGGGTGGCTATCGGGAAGATCCCTTGCGCAAGAAGGCCGCGTTGCTGGGAGTGATCCTTCGGCAACGGCCGGAGTCGTTCCTTCCCGAGGCTGCGCACGACGATGCGCCGCCCATCGTCGACTATCACGTGCAGCGCACCAGCCTGCGCACCGGCATCGTCGCGGTGCCCGACCCTGCGCTGCGTGCGTCACTGTCGCACCGCCGGGTGCTGGCGGCCGACGACGAGGACGCGGTCCGTCGGGCCACCTTCGAGGCCGTCGGCCAACTGGCGGCGCGCAGCGGGCGCGACATGGGTGCCGTCGACTGGTTCCTGTTCCAGATGCGTCACCAGTGCCCGGAGATGTCGGAGCCCCAGTGCGCGGAATGCCCGGCCGACTCCGCCTGTGCGAAGTCGACCGGGCTGTTCCAACCCGTGTTCAGGACGACGGCCTACTGAGCGGTCGTCCGTGGTCGTGTCAGGCCGGGGTGGCCGGGGTGAGCACGCCGTTGATCGGGATGATGACGCCGTTCGACGCCTTGATCTCCGGGGCGATGGTGTCGACGCCGTTCACGGTGACGATGTCGCCGTTCTTGGCGATGGTGAGCGGCTCGCCGTGCACGGTGTCGACCGAGGTGAGCGTGCCCAGGAAGTCGAGGGTGAGCCCGGCCTCCACCAGGTGATAGGCGAGCACTGCGTTGAGCAGATCGGGGTCGGCCTTCAGCGCATCGAGCGTGGCCGGATCGATGGCGCCGAGCGCGTCGTTGGTGGGCGCGAAGAGCGTGATCGGGCCGATGACGCTGGTGTCGTCGGTCCAGCCGGCGGCCTCGAGCAGTTCCACCAGCGAGGTGAACCGATCGTCGGCCTTCAGCGACTCGAGCACGGTGGGCTTGCTGGGGTCCGGAGG
The DNA here is from genome assembly GCA_016213625.1 of Actinomycetota bacterium. GTDB lineage: Bacteria > Actinomycetota > Acidimicrobiia > Acidimicrobiales > Ilumatobacteraceae > UBA668. The sequence goes on along the minus strand of JACQZZ010000016.1, from coordinate 62,234 downwards.
CGTGACCGGGGGGACCGTGCTGGGCGGCACGGTGACGGGCGGGGTGGTGGGCGGCGTGGTGGCCGGGGGCACGGTGGTGCTCGGCGTGCCGATCGCGATGCCCTTGGCGTACGCCGCAGCCAGCGTGGCGGCGTCGATGATGCCGGTCTCGGGCACGCCGAGCTCACGCTGCAGCGCCTTCACCGCGGCGACGACCTCCGCCGAGTACACGCCGTCGATGGGACCGGTGTAGAAGCCGAGGTCGGTGAGCAACTGCTGCAGGCCGATGACGGACTCGGTGAACGCATCGAGGATGTTGCCGTACTTGGCGCGGACGGCGGCGTCGGTGGCTTCGTCCCACACGCCCGTCACGGGCACACCGAGGTCGATCTGCAACGTGGCGATGGCGGCCGTCATCTCGTCGTTCCACTGACCGTCGATGGGGCCGGTGTAGTAGCCGAGTGCGGTGAGCACCTGCTGCAGGCGGGTGGTGAAGATGGCCGCGGCGAGCGCTTCCTGCTGACGCAGGTCGTCGAGGTTCTTGTCGACCGTGGTGATCTCGAACATCTGGGCGTCCTTGAAGCCCACCGTCGTGAGGCGCACTTCGGCGGGGTCGCCCTGGTCGTCGAAACGGACACCGCCGCTGACGCCTTCGTAGTCGATGTCGTCACCGGCAGTGAGCTTGCTGAGGCAGTCGTCGACGGTGGAGCACGACTGGCCGCCATCGGTGACCGCCGCGATCTGCGGGCCGAAGCCGGCAGGGTCGGACGTGCCGGCCGTGGCCGCGGCGAGTGCGCCGATGATGGCGCAGTCGTAGGCCTGAGCACCGTAGACCACCTGCGTGGTGGCCGGGTCGGCGATGAGGCGGTCGAGGAACGACCGGGCGCCGGTGGCGCCGATGACCTGCACGCCATCGACCTGAGTGGCGTTACCCGGGAACGAGCGGTCGCCGAGACCGGGGTTGAACAGGCCGTCGAGACCGATGATGTTCGCGGACTGCACCCCGGCGGCGGTGAGTGCGGGGAGCTGGCGGATGCCCTCGCCGTACGCCACGAGGACGACGGCATTCGGCTGGTTGGCCGCGATGGTGGCGGCATCGGCGCTGAACTCCACGCGCCGCGGGTTGTAGGTGACGACCTGCACGTCCATGCCGCGAGCGATGAGTGTGGCGGCGAGACCGTTGCCCACGTTCATGCCGTAGTCGTCGGCCCGGGCGAGGATGCTCACCTTGTACTTCGTGCCCTCGGGCAGGGCCGCATCGACGGCGCGCTGCGACACGGTGTCGGCCAGGACGTTGAGGCTGAACGAGTCGGGCATGGCCGTGCGATACAGCACGTTCTCGGTGTCGAGCGTGGTGAGCTCGGGCGAGGTGGCCGAGGCCGAGCAGGCGACGGCGCCGCGTGTGGCCAGGGTCTCGAGGGCGCCCTTGGCGCCGTCGGAGCTGACCGGGCCGAGGATCATGTTGGCGCCCTGGTCGAGCAGGTCGTTGACCGCCACCGAGGTGTCGCCGGTGAGGGGCTCGTCGACCGAGATGAGCGACACGGGAGCGCCGTTCACGCCGCCCGCCGCGTTGATGTCGTCGACCGCCAGTCCGATGGACACCTCCTGCGCCGTGGCCAGCTCGGTGAGCAGGCCGGCGGCCGGGCGCACGTAGCCGAACACGAAGCCCGGCTCACCCGTCGCACCTCCTCCGGTGGTCTCGGTGGTGGGTGCCGTCGTGTCGGGCGTGGACCCGGCAGTGGTGTCGCTGCTGGACTCGTTGTCGTCGGAGCAAGCAGCCAGCGCGAACGCGAGCACCAGTCCGACGGCAGCCACGCGCGTGGACCGGGAGTGTCGATGGGGGGTCATGTGGTCTCCTTGACGGGGCGATCGCTGTTCATTGTGCGCACCACGCTGCGGGGCCGGGCCACCCCATCGGGGTGATTCGCGTCAACGAAGTCGTTTGCGCTGCTTGATGCCGACGACGATGACGAGAATTGCCACGAGAAGGATGACGCCGGCGCCGAGGAAGTACATGAGGCGCAGACTATCGGTTCCTGTATCGGCAACAGTGCCTCCGTCCTGAAGGCCTGACGCGACTACCCTCACGTGGTGTGATGGCAGTCGAGCGAGTCCAGGCGGTGGAGCGTCGCCGTGGTCTGCTCCGCCTGTGCGCCGTCGCCGTGGGGCTGGGTGTGGTGTACGCGCTCATCCCGTTGCAGGACGACCGATGGGGGCTCGGCGTCGGGGTGGGACTGGTGGTGCTGCTCGCCATCGTGCCCTTCACCGTGCGCCGAGCCGCCGCCATCGAGCAGGCCGCGCAACCGATGTTCGCCGCCGCCGAGGCCGTCCTCATCGTCGTCGCGATGTTGGTGTTCGCGTTCAGTTCGGCGTACCTCGCCATCGACGGGCGCGGCGTCCAGTTCGAGGGCCTCGACACCAAGATCGACGCGCTGTACTTCACCGTCACCACGCTGTCGACCGTGGGATACGGCGACGTGCACGCGGTGGGACAGTTGGCGCGAGTTGCGGTGACGGTGCAGATCGTCGTGGACCTCACGCTCCTCGCGGTGTCGGTGCGGGCCATCATCGGTGCCGCCCGGCGCCGGACCGGCGGCGCCGCGCCGCCCTCCTGACCTCGCGGTCCGGACCGCTACGGTGGCAGCCACGATGTCCAGGCACAGCGACGACCACCCGAACCCCATCTTCCCGGTCTTCCTGACCGTGTTCATCGATCTGGTGGGGTTCAGCATCCTCATCCCGATCTTCCCCCTCCTCATCGGCGACACCCCGTTCAAGGTCACCCCCGACTCGTGGTCGTATCAGCAGGGCCTCATCATGTTGGGATTCCTGCAGGCGGTGTACCCGTTCTGCACGTTCATCGCTGCCCCCATCCTCGGGCAGCTGTCCGATCGATTCGGCCGCCGCCCCGTGCTCGCCTTCTCCATCGCCGGCACGGCACTGGGCTACGTGATCTTCGCCTTCGGCATCCACGCCACCTCCATCCCGCTGTTGTTCCTCGGGCGAGCGCTCGACGGCCTCACCGGTGGCAACATCGCGGTCGCACAGGCGGCGGTGGGCGACATCAGCAACGACTCCAACCGCCAGAAGAACTTCGGCCTCCTCGGCGCCGCGTTCGGTCTTGGCTTCATCATCGGGCCCTATCTGGGCGGCAAGCTCAGTCAGCCCGGGGTCAGCTTCTACGGCCTGTTCACCACCCCCTCGTGGTTCTCGGCCACCACGCCGTTCTGGTTCGCCGCCGGGCTGTGCTGCGTGAACGTGGTGCTCATCCTCACCCGGTTCCCGGAGACCATCGCCCACAAGCAGCACGACAAGCACATCGCGTTCGGCACGTCGGTGCGCAACGTGGTGCACGGCTTCGCGTCACCGCGGCTTCGGGTGCCATTGGTGTCGTCGTTCCTGTTCAACGCCGGGTTCACGTTCTTCACCACGTTCTTCGGCGTGTACCTGTTCAACAACTTCGGGTTCACGCAGGGCAACACCGGCGACTACTTCGCCGTGGTCGGCTTGTTCATCGCACTCACCCAGGCGCTGCTGGTGCCCCGCGTCGCCCGCCACCTGCGCGACTACCAGGTGCTGCGGTTCGCCTTCTTCGGCCTGTCGGGCGCGATGTGCGCCTACTTCCTGGCCAACGAGAAGTGGCAGCTGTGGGCCATCATCCCGCTCTTCACCAGCTTCAACGGATTGGCCATGGCCAACCAGACCAGTCTCATCTCCCGTTCGGCCGAGCCCGGCCGGCAGGGCGAGGCGATGGGCATCTCCAGCAGTGTCATGAACCTCGCCCAGGTGCCGGCGAGCATCCTGGTGGGCTTCATCGCCGGGTCGGTGTCGTCGAGCACGCCCCTGGTCGTCTCCACCGCCTGCATCTTCGCCGCCGGCGTGGTGTTCGTGCTGTTCTTCCGCCCCACCTACGTCACCGATCGTGTGCCCGGAGCGGCGCCCGCCGCGGTGCACTGAGCCGATGCGCGCGGCGGCGATCGCGATGGTGCTCCTGGCGAGCGCCTGCACGGCCGAGCGCACGGCCGCGACCACGACACAACCGGCAACGACGCAACCAGCAACGACCAGCACGGTGGAACCTGTGCTCACCGTGCCCGACGGCGTGCTGGTGGCCGTGCCCTTCCAGAACCGGCTCGACGTGGCGCAGGGCATCTTCCAGCTGAAGCTGTACAACGGCACCGAGGAGTCGCTCGACGTGGTCGGCGTGCAACTGGTGTGGGCCGGCATGACCACCGACGTCGGCGCGCGAGAGAACCGGCTGGCGGCGCACGATCGGTTGGACTTCCCGGTGCCGCTCGCCCCGGCGCAGTGCGTCGGCGACGGCGAGGTGGAACGGATGCCCGACCCGGCCACTGCGGTGGCGAAGATCTCGCTGCGCGACGGGTCGGTACGCGAGGCCCCGGTGGTCGATGCCCGTCACTTCGCCCGGGCGCTCTACCTGGAGGACTGCTCGCGTCAACTCGTCCTGCGTTCCGTCGACATCGGCTGGGCCGACCTGCACGAGGCGACCCTGGACGACCGACCGGTCACCGAGGGCGTGCTGCGGTTGCGCCGCGGCGAGGCGACGGGTGACGTGTCGGTGCTCGGCATCCTGAACACCATCAACTACACGGTGTTCGCCGGTGATGCTGCCCCGGCCAACGACACGGCCACGCCCAACGACACGGCCACGCCCAACGACACGGCCACGCCCAACGACACGGCCACGCCCAACGACACGGCACCGCTCGCCGTGCTCGCGGCGGGCGATGATTCGTTGGACCTTCCGGTCACGTTCCTCGAGGGGCGGTGCGACGTGCACGGCCTGTCGGAGAGCAGCCAGCCCTACAAGTTCGTGGTGCTCGTCGACCTCGGCGACGGCCAGGAGCGGTCGGTGGCGGTCGTGCCCGACGTCGCGGATCAACTGCCGATGCGGGCGCGCTCGGAACGGGCGTGCGCCATCCTCGGCGAGATCGAGTTCGCCGGTCAGGGCTGAACCCGGTGACGCCGCTCAGAGGTGCTTGTTGCGCTCCAACCAGTGCATGGCGACGAAGCCCCACGCCGGCGGCAGGTAGAAGGTGGACGCCCGGTAGCAGATGACCGCGGCGAACGCCGCGCCGTCGTCCATTCCCGATCGGATGAGCCCGTAGGTGAGCATCGCCTCGACCACACCGACGCCGCCCGGCACGGGCACGAGGCCGGCGAGCAGCGACACCGACAGGTGGATGAGCAGCAGATCGGCGAACGGCACCGACGTGCCCATCGCCCTCGCGAACAAGCCGATCGCAGTGGTGAACAGGATCTCCGAGGCGAGGTTGCCGCCCAGCAGCAGGGCCAGGCGGCGGGGGCTCTGCAGGCCGCGCAACACCGCCATCACCTCGGTGCCCAATCGCTTGGCCCACTCGACCACGAGCGTTCGGATCCTGCGAACGAGCACCACCGCGAGAGCGACCACCACGATGAGCACGACGGCGATGATGAGCAGCTTCTTGGCCACGTCGGTGGCGCCGCTCAGATCCAGATCGAGCGTGGCCGGGGTGAACAGGAGCAGGCAGGTGATGCCGATGACCTCGATGAAGAAGGTGGTCATCACGTCGAGGAAGCCCGCGGCGAGCGCGGCGCCCGCCGGGATGGCCTGCCGTTGGAAGAAGCGCACGCTGATGGCCACCCGCGCGGCGTACGAGGGCACGGCGATCTGCAGGTAGCCCATGGCCAACTGCAGCGCGTACACAGGAACGAACGGCAGCCTCGTGGGTGATGCCCCGAGCGTGGACACCGACTGGGAGACGCGAGTGAGGTTGGCGACGATGAACCCGAGCGCGAGGATCCACCACGTGGCATGCACGATCTCGTCGACCACACCCTCGAGGTCGAGCCCGGCGAACATCGACGACAGTGCGATGACCGCGAGGATGGGCAGCGCCACACGCAGCACCGACCCGATGGTGACGCGGCGCAACTTCTGCAGCTCGGGCTGCTCGACGCCGGCCCGTTCGGTGGCGAGCGTGCGCAGCTCATCGAGCTCGAGGTCGCCGTCCTTCACCGACTGGCGCTGGCTCGGCGTCAGCGCGGACGACTGGAGGTAGGGGATCACCTCGGCGAGCCCTTCGAGGCCGAGTGCGTCCTGCGCCGCATCGAGCGCGGCCTCGATGCCGAGCACGATGGACGTGGTGGCCAGCACCTGTGTGCGGTCGTGCAGGAGTCGCCCCGGAGAGGCGCCCACGCTCGCGCCGCCGAAGTCGACGACACCCACGTCGGTGCCGTCGACGAGCACGGTCGTGCGGTCGATGTTGCCGTGCGCGATGCCGCCGGTGTGCAGCTTCCGCAGCATGGTCCACAGGGCTGGCGCCAGATTCGGGACCGGACCCGCTTCGAGTGCCTGATCCAGGCCCACTCCGCGACCCTCGAGCACCAGGATGGCGTCGTCGTCGGCGGTGGCACCGGCCGTGACCACCGACTCGGTGAGGACGCCGAACTGTGCCGCGAGGAGGGTGACGAAGGCCTCGTGCTCGACCTGCTGGAGGCGGCCGAGTCGCAACGGTGCACCCGGCTCGCGGTACCAGAGGCCGTGCCACACGGTGGTGGCGAGCGCAGAGTCGTGGGCGTCGCGGCCGTAGACCTTCACGACCAGCGGCGTGCCGTCGGCCCCGACCGCACTGAGCTCGAACAAGCCCTTCGGTTGACGATCGGCCGGCGACAGCTCGCGCACCTCGACGCCGACTTGGTTGAGCGCCTGCTGCACATCGGCGAGAGCGGGCCGACCGGCCGACGAGCCGAAGACCAGGTGCACCGCGGCGGCGGCGATGGTGCCTGCGAGCACGCCGGACACTCCGCCCAGCAGGGAGGTGAGCCCGAGCACGCTCACCCCGACGCTGCCGAACGCCACCAGCCAACGGCCCACCCGCCGGACCGGCCGAGTGAGGTGTGGGGCCATGGTGACGATGACTGCAGTGGCGAGCGACACCCGCAGCGACGGGTGCCGGTCGGCGATCAGCCACACCAGGGCTGCGATGCCGAGCGCGACGACGGTGTCGCGCACGACGTCGAACCGCCGGCGCCAGGCCCCGGCGACGCCCAGCACGATGGCGAACAGCGCCAGTACGTCGGCGCTGATCTGCCATGCGGTCTCGAGGAACTCGGGCGCACTGCGCACCAGCACGGCGAACGCCACCACGAAACCGGGCGGCGGCACGTCGGAGGCGATGGCCACCCACAGCCCCAGCGCGGCGAGCACCAGCAGGGTGACGTCGGTGAACCGTCGAGCGCGAGGCTCGGTGGCGGGGGTCGCGAAGAGCAGGCGGCCTCGCCGGAGTTCGGACATGCGGAGTACTTTGCCACGGAGAGGCGGTTGGGACGTGCACTGACTGCCCAGGTAGCGTCGACCTTCGTGCTGTCGGCCTTCCTCTTGAGCTTCGGCGTCATCTTCGTCGCCGAACTGGGCGACAAGTCGCAGCTGATGGCGTTGGCCTTCGCCACTCGTTACAAGGCGGTGCCGGTGCTGGTGGGCATCACGCTCGCCACGGCGCTGGTGCACCTGGTGTCGGTGTTCGTCGGGGCGGTGCTCGGTGCGGCGTTGCCGACCACCGCGATCAACGTGGTCGCCGCGATCTCGTTCGTGGGGTTCGGGCTGTGGACCCTGCGCGGCGACGAACTCACCGACGAAGACGAACAGCGGGCGGCGCAGCCGGCTCGCCATGTGATCCTCACGGTCGGCACCGTGTTCTTCCTCGCCGAGCTGGGTGACAAGACCATGCTGGCCACGATCACCCTGGCCACCCGGGAAGGGGTGTTCGGCACGTGGTTGGGCTCGACCATCGGCATGGTGGTGGCCGACGGCCTCGCGATCTGGGTGGGTCGCATGCTGGGGGCGCGACTCCCCGAGAAGGCGATCCGCATCGGTGCGGCCGTGTTGTTCTTCGTGTTCGCGATCGTGCTGCTGTTCGAGACGTTCTGATCCTCGGGGCCTCGATGCCACGCGACAGGATGGGCGGATGAGCACACCTTCGCGAGCCGTCGTCATCGTCTCCGGTGGCGCCGCCATCAGTCCGTTCACCACGCCCACCGCGGGTTGCTCCAGCGGGTTGTCCGCCGGCAGCACCGACACCGGGTTGCGCGAGGCGTTGCTCGGCGCCGGGCTCGCGGTGTACACCTCGCCGGCGAACGTGGGTCGGCGCGCCGTCACCGACGACCCCGAGGCCAACGGTTTCGACGGCGCCCCCGAGCAGCTGCCAGCGGAGCTCACCGTGAACGCGGTCGGCACGATCGACGAGGCGGGACGACACCTCGCGGCCTTCCTCGGCTTCCTCGCGACGCGAGACGACGTTCGCGAGGTCGACCTGGTGTGCCACTCGATGGGAGGTCTGTTCTCACGGGCGGCCATCCGCGAGCTGAAGACGGCCGGGCACCCGTTGCGCATTCGGTCGCTCACCACGCTCGGCACGCCGTGGACCGGCTCGTTCGTCGCCGAGGTCGCCGGTGGGCTGGCCGACATGTCGCTTGCCGCGGGCGACCCCCGAACGGAGTCGATCATCGCGGAGATGCGTGATCAGCTGACGGGAGGGTCGGAAGGCGCCGGGCAGCAGGTCACGTCGCACTACCTGGCCGGTACCGACGGCTGGAACGAGCGGCAGGCGGGCATCCTCGACGGCACCCCGGTCACCATCGTGGCCGGCGACTGGTTCCAGGCGAGCGACGGCGACGCGCATGCGTGGCCGCACGACGGACTGGTCAGCGTGTCCAGCGCCCTCGCCGAGCACGTGTCACCGGCAGTGGTGCAGCCACGAACGACTCATCTCTTCCACGACGTGCACAGCATCTTCTTCGCCGACCAGTTCGGTCTGCCCTGGCATCAGGCACTCACCTGGAACCCCGAGGTGTTCCAGGTGGTGCTCGATGCGATCGCAGAGGCCTGACGTCGGTCAGCTGTCGGTGAGCGCTTCGGTGGCCGAGTGGTCGCTGAGCAGTAGGTCGGTGATGGCCTTCACGCCGAGGTTCCCGAGGCGCTTGGCCTCGAGTTCCAGACGCACGTCGTGCTCGGTGTCGGTGAGCGTGATCTCGAGCGTCACCAGCCGCTGATGGACGTCGATGAGCAGGGTCTTGCGGTCGAACTTCACCATCTTGACCATGTGGTCCCAGTGGCCGACGACGGCCATCGAGTCGCGGCCGAGCACGTACACCGTGCTGTCCGAGATGGCGAGGACGAACGACTGGGGCAGTTCCTTCAGGTTGCCGAAGACCTTGCCCCCGGCGACGGAGCCGAGCACCGCGCCGACGCCCTGGAAATCCGAGCCGAACCCCATCAACGAACCGGCGGCCATGCCGACGCCCTGGGCCTTGGTGTAGCCGCGCGGGTGGGTGAGGGCGACGTCGATGATCGTGTCGTCGGGGATGAGTGCCTGCACGGCTTCGAGGGCTGACTGCTCGCGGGACATGGGGGCTCCTTCGGGGGACCGGAAACGCGGACAGTACCCGTGGGTTCAGCGCGACAGGAGATCGTGCACGGCAGTTCCGAGGTGGGTGTTCGCATCGAACAGGTCGTCGACGACGTCGAAGTGATTCCGGTTCGGTTCGACCACGGCCGTCGCCGATCGGTTGCCCGGGATCTCGCCCCAGCGTTTGGCCCACTCGAGCGCCTGGCGACGGCACTCGTCGGTGTCGCCCATCGACCAGGCGACCACGCACTCCGCGGGGGAGTAGGAGATGAGCGACTGAGGGCTCAGTCGGACCGCGTCGCCTGTCGTGAGCCGTACGTCGTCGTTGATGGGTGTGAGCACGATGGGAGTGATGTCGAAGATGCCCGACACCAACACGAATGCGGCTGGCCGCGGGTCGTGCACGGCCACCATCGCTGCGAGGTGGGCTCCGGACGAGTGGCCGACGACGATCACCCGACGCGGGTCGTGACCATAGCGAGCGGCGTCCTCGACCAGATGCGCGACGGCTCGTCGAGCCTGCTGCACCAGCACCTCCAACGGTTCGTGTGGGCACAGGCTGTGGTTGACCGACGCGAAGGCGCAGCCCGCGAGGTGCGCACCCGGAGCGAGCAGTGAACCGTCGTCGGCCGACAAGCGGCTCCAGGAGCCACCGTGGAGGTACACCACGAGTGGCGCGCGCGAGGTGGGGGCGTGCACGTACCAGAGCCATTCGTCGGGGTGACCGCCGTAGAGATGACGTTCGTGCCGCAGCGACTCGCGAGCCGCCAGGCCTCGATCGCGGTACTCGTCGAAGACGGCGTCGATCGACGGCACGTGCAGGGCCGGTTGGTACTCGCGCTCGACCTCGTCGCGAGTGAGGTCTCGGTACACGGCCTCCGCCATCGAGGCGAGGCTAGTCGCCGGAACGTCCGCGTTGAGCCGATGCGGCGTGGTGCGCGAGAGTCCCGGGAATGAGCACTCCTGCAGCCATCGACCGTGAGGCGTTGCGCGCCAAGTACCGGGCCGAGCGAGACAAGCGACTCCGTCCCGATGGCAACGAGCAGTACATCGAACCCACCGGTCGCTTCGCTCACTTCCTCGAGGATCCGTACGTGCCCAAGGTGGAGCGCGAGCCCGTGCACACCGAGGTGACGTTCGCCTTCATCGGCGGCGGGTTCGCCGGCCTCGTCACTGGTGCGCGACTCAAGCAGGCGGGCATCGACGACGTGATGATCATCGAGGGCGGCGGCGATGTGGGTGGTGCGTGGTACTGGAACCGGTACCCAGGCGCGATGTGCGACACGGCCGCCATGGTCTACCTCCCGCTGCTCGAGGAGACCGGGCACATGCCCACGCAGAAGTACGTCTTCGCCCCCGAGATCTACGGTCAGGCCAAGCGCATCGCCACGACGTTCGGCCTGTACGACAACGCACTCTTCTCCACGGCCGTCACGTCACTCGACTGGGACGACGCGGCCGCGCGGTGGATCATCTCCACCGATCGCGGCGATCGCATCAGCGCGAAGTTCGTCGGCATGGGCACCGGGCCGCTGCACCGCCCCAAACTGCCGGGCATCCCGGGCATCGACTCGTTCGGTGGTCACTGCTTCCACACCAGCAGGTGGGACTACGCGTACACCGGCGGCACCTACGAGGGCGCGCCGATGACCAACCTCGCCGACAAGCGAGTGGGCATCATCGGCACCGGCGCCACGGCCGTGCAATGCATCCCCCATCTGGGTCGCGACTCGAAGGAGTTGTTCGTCTTCCAGCGCACACCGTCGTCCATCGACGTGCGCAACAACCACCCCATCGACCCCGAGTGGTTCGCGACGCTGCAGCCCGGGTGGCAGCAGGAGTGGCTGATGAACTTCGTCACCCTCCAGACCGGTGGCTTCGCCGACGAGGACCTCGTGATGGACGGCTGGACCGACATCACCAAGCGCATCCGCGACCGGATGATCGAGATGTTCAAGGACGGCACGCCCGAGGGCCTGACGCCCCAGCAGGCGATGCTGCAGGCCTACGAGGACAGTGACGACGAGAAGATGGAGGAGATCCGCGCTCGGGTGGATGCCATCGTCGCCGATCCCGCGACCGCCGAGGCGTTGAAGCCGTGGTACCGCCAACTCTGCAAGCGTCCGTGCTTCCACGACGAGTACCTGCAGACGTACAACCTTCCCAACGTGCACCTGGTCGACACGAACGGCAAGGGTGTCGAGCGCATCGACGAGACCGGCGTGTGGGTGAACGGCGTGCACCACGAGCTCGACTGTCTCGTGTTCGCCAGCGGGTTCGAGGTGGGCACCACGTATGCGCGCCGAGCGGGCTTCGAGACCTACGGGCGCGATGGCCAGGCGCTCGGCGACTACTGGGCCGAGGGCATGCGCAGCAAGCACGGCCTGCACGTGCACGGCTTCCCCAACTTGTTCGTCGTGGCCCCCAATCAGGGTGCGAACCTCATCTCCAACATCACCCACAACTTCAGCGAGGCCGGCACCACCATCGCCACCATCGTGTCGCACGCGCTCGAGTCAGGCGCCGACGAGGTGGAAGTGACGCCCGCGGCCGAAGCGGCGTGGGTCGAACTGCTGGAGAGCAGCACGCGAGCATTCATCGGGAACCCCGACTGCACTCCCGGCTACTACAACAACGAGGGCCGGCCGGTGGGGCGCAAGGAGCGGTTGAACGGCAGCGGCCACCCCGAGGGGCCGGTCGCGTACTTCCGCTACATCGACACGTGGCGTACGTCGGGCGAGTTCGAGGGGCTCGAGTTCCGGGTGCGCCAACAGGCCTGACCAGCCGGTGGTCCGCCGTCAGGCCAGCTCGTTGCGCTGCACGTAGCGATACGCGATCCACGCCGGCAACACCGGTAGCCAGTAGCTGATCAGTCGGAAGAAGACCACGACACCGGCAGCCGTCGCCGGGTCGACCCCCAGCCCGACGAGGCCGGCGGTGAGCGCGGCCTCGATGGCGCCCACGCCGCCTGGTGTGGGCACGGCGCTGGCGATGGTGGTGGCGGTGATGTACATCACGCCGAGTTGGGCGAAGCCGATGCCGCTCACCCCGAACGCGTTGAGGCTCTGCCACAGCATGACGATGGCCATCACCTTGCCGAACCCCGCACCGGCGAACAGCATGAGCATCTTCACCGGGCGCTTCGCCAGGTGCTTCAGCTCGCCCCAGAGCTTGCTCACCTGGATGCGCAACTGCGCGAGTAGTCGCTTCCCGAAGGCCGTCGTGAAGACGATGCCGACGATGACGAGCAGCAGCAGGATGATGAGCAGCCATGGCAGGTCGGGGATGGAGAACGCACCGGACGACTCGGCCGACTGGCCCGCCCAGGTGAAGAACACGAGGATCATCACCACCTGCATCACCCCGCTCGCCGCGCTGGTGAGCCCCACGCTGCCGGCGGCGACCACCAGGTCCACTCCGTTGCGCTGCAGGTACCGCATCCGCAGTGCCATGCCACCGGCATTGGCCGGGATGAACCGGTTGAGGAACGACTGGGCGAACATGATGACGACGGTGCGGACGAGCGGCAGGCGGATGTTCACCGCACCCATCAGCGAGAACACGCCGCCGAAGTACGAGATGAGCATGAAGAACACCATCAGCGGCACGTCGGAGTAGTCGGCCCCGCGCATCGCCTCCCAGATCTCGCTGAAGTTGGCGACGAACAGCAGCAGCACGTTGCCCAGGAACAGCAGGCCGAAGAAGCTGACGGCGCCCTTCACGGTGACGCGCTGCATCGCCGCCATCTCGTACTGCTCCACGTCGGCGACTGCCTGCACCGCGGCCCGCAGATCGCTGAGGAGCTGCTTGTCGTGCTTCACCGCCTTGCGGGTGGTGGACGACAGGGCCAGCGGCTGGATGAACGGCAGTGCGTGCGACAGATGGTCGGGGTCGTGATGGCGGCGAGCGGCGGCGACGACACGCTCGGGGCCCACGCGCAGCGCCAACGAGCTCAGCATCTCGGCGAGGTCGCGACCCATCTGCGCGTCGCTGGCCGACAGCTCGGCCCAGCGGAAGTCGATGAAGGCCACCGAACCGTCGGACGTGCGCACCAGGTGGTCGGGGCTCGCCCACAGGTGGGCGATGCGCGCGCGATGGAGCACGGCCAGGTTCTCGAACGCGGCGGACAACACGTCGTCGGTGAGGTCGTCGTCGGTGAGGTCGGCGAGTGTCGTACCGTCGAGGAGCTCGAAGGCGACGTACGACGCTCGCTCGGCGGTGTCGCCCACGCCGAGCACGGCGGGCACCGAGGCTCCCGCCTGTGCCGCGAGCAGCGCGGCGAGTCCTTCGCGCTGCACCGTGAGCTCAGGCGTCACCGGTCGATCGTCCTCGACGCCCTTCACCCGCAGCACTCGCACGAGGCGACTGAGCAGGTCTGCGTTGCGCTCGTCGCGGCCGACGACCTTGACGAAGATCCGGCGGCCGGCGGCGGTGGCCTCGTAGGCGGGTCCGTGGCTGGTGGTGCCGTCGAAGGCGCGGAGGTCGTTGACCCGAAGGCCGCCCTGGGCCAGGGCGACGGTGACGCTCGCGAGCGAGGGCCGGCGTGCCGGCGCACCGAACCACATGAGCGCAGCCGAGCCCACGGCCACACCGATGCTGATGGTGGCCACCAGATTGAGCGGCGTCTCGACGGCGGTGATCACACGGGCGACGGCCACCGTGGCCACGATCCACCAGGTGGTGCGTCGCCACGCGAGCGTGAGCGTGGGGCCGATGACCGTGACTGCGGCGGCGGTGGCCGCGAGGTATGCGCTGGACGGGAACGCCGACCCGGTGACCCATGACGGTTGGTCGCTGCCCTCGATGACCGACGGCGGCACGGCGAGCCGGAGCCAGTGGTTCGTCATCGCGGCCACCGAAGCGGCCACGAGCGCCGTCCCGATGGCGAGTGCCACCTCCGTCCAGCGTCCGCGCATCAGCCACAGCACCGCGAACAGCGGCGCGGCGAGTGCAACCAACTGCAGGATGCCGATGACGACGGCGGTGAGCACGTTCGGCAGGTGAGCGAACAAGCGCACGAGATCGGCCGACACGCCCCGCACGCTGTCGGGGGCGTTGCGGGTGATGACGATGGCGACGACGGCGATGAACACCGCCAGCACGAAGCGAGCGGTGTCGGCGGGGTGGCGTTCCCAAGTCGTGCGTCCCGGCATGGCTCCGCACGGTAACACCGGTGGCGGGCGCCACGGTCTACCGTCGCGCGGGTGAACGTGACGCCGAACGACCCGCCGAACGCCTCGCAGAACGGCACCCTGCGGTTCCACTTCGATGTGATGTGCCCCTGGGCGTTCCAGACGTCGCTGTGGATCCGCGACGTGCGTCGCCAGAACGGGCTGGAGATCGACTGGCGGTTCTTCTCCCTGGAGGAGATCAATCGCGAAGAGGGCAAGAAGCACCCGTGGGAACGCGAGTGGTCGTACGGGTGGGGCATGATGCGCGTCGCCGCGCTGCTGCGTCGAACGTCGATGGACGACTGCGACCGCTTCTACCTCGCTGCGGGCACGGCGTTGCACCTGGAAGGCCGCAAGCCGCACCAGCCCGAGGTGGCTGCGGAGATCCTCGAGTCGCTGGGGCTCGACCCGTCGCTCGTTCGCCAGGCCATCGACGACCCCACCACACACGACGACGTGCACAACGACCACGACGACGTGGTGTCCAACGGCGGGTTCGGCGTGCCCACGCTCGTGTTCGACGACGGCAGCCGCCTGTACGGCCCGGTGCTCACGCCGGCGGTCTACGGCGACGACGCGCTCGAGTTGTGGGACATCGTGTCGCGCATGCGGCGCTTCCCGCATCTGTACGAGATCAAGCGGCCGAAGACCGACGACGACATGCGCCACATCGCCGAACAGTTCACCCCGTACCTCACCGGCCGCGACTGGCAGTCGAAGGAGAAGCCCGCACGATGAGTACTCGTACCGACCTCCTCGCCACCCTGCAGTCCACGTTTCGCGACTTCGGTTCGCTCCTCGACTCACTCTCACCCGAGCAGTGGAAGGTGCAGTCGCTGTGTCCCGCATGGACCGTGCACGGCGTGGTGGTGCACGTCACCACCGTCGAGGCCGTGCTGCTCGGCTGGCGCCCCGACAGCGCCGAGAACCCGTTCCTGCGCATGGGTGAGGTGGCCGCCGAGATCGGGGCGATGACACCGGCAGAGCTGACGGCGCGCCATCACGAGGTGGTGGCAGCTCGCATGGCCGAACTGGCGACGATGACCGACGCCGACTTCGACGCACCGTCGTTCACGCCGGTGGGCCCTGGCACGTATGCGCGGTTCATGGCCATCCGGGTGTTCGACACCTGGGTGCACCACCGCGACATCACGGTGCCGCTGGGCATCGCCACCGACGACAGCGGTCCCGCCGCGGAGATCTCGCTGGGTGAGGTGGAGGGCTCCATCGGCTACATCGCCGGCAAGAAGATCGGCGTGCCCGACGGCAAGGGCATCGCCTTCGAAGTGACCGGTGCCGTGCCGCGTCGCATCCTGGTGAAGGTCGACGGGCGTGCGGCACGGGTGGCCGAACTGCCCGATCCCGATGTCACGCTGACGGCCGACACGCTCACGTTCATGCTGCTCGCCTGCGGCCGCATCGACCCCGACGCCGCCATCGCGGCCGGATCCGTCCGCTGGACCGGCGACGACGAGTTGGGTGGCCGTGCCGCCCGCAACCTCGCCTTCACCATGTGAGGCGCTGCCCTCAGGGGAGGGCGAGCGTCCGGCGTTCCCCGAGGCAATCGCATCGCCACGCTCCAGTTCGGCGTGCTACCGATCGTTGGGCGCGAGATCAGTCACCGATGAGCGAAGCCGCGCCCACGGGCGCGAAACCGCTCGTCCGTGAGCGGAACTGATCCCGTGCGACGGAATCCGCCTCGAGCGCTCGTGTGACATGAATCGGGTCAGCCCTCAGGGCAGAGCGACGATGGCTTCGTGTTCCAGCGACGCGACCACCTGGTCGTTCACCACGATGTGCACGTCGAGCACCGCCCGTTCACCGTGCGATTCGAATCGGCGAACGACGGTGGAACGCACCTCGGCGGTGTCGCCCGCTGGAGCGAGTGCGTGGTGGCGCACGATGCTGCGGGTGTGGATCCAACTGCCGCGCGCCACCTCGGTGTGCACCACGTGGTTGGCCAGCGCAGGCCACACCGCTGGGTGCACGATGCCGTTCCGGACGTAGAGGTCGAACGGGTCGCCGGCGCGAGCGCCGTAGTCGGAGCCCCATTCGGCGTCGAGCGGGATCCGCTTCACGGGAAGAAGCTCGCCAGGCCTCATGGCCGCCTGCGCCTCGGCGCGAGCGACGGCACGGAACACGGCGCGTGGCTGCTCGGGCTCGTCGGTGACTGCCGCGACGGCCACACCCCCGTCGATGGGTTCGACGACGCACCGCACCAGATCGCCGTCGAACACCGGACGCCGGAACCGAACCTCGCCACCCCCGCTCGACACCCAGCCCAGACCCCACGCCTCGGCGATGGGGTGCGTGAGGTACGCGTAGGTGGTGACGCCGGCGACGAGTGCTCTCGGGAACCCCGCCTCGCGGGCGCCGTCGTCGGTGTGGATGCGGTTGCGGGCGTGCTCGGGCAGGTTCTGCGCGACGATCGACCAGGGCTGAGGGTTGGTGGGTCGAATCATCGGGCGAGCACCGTGTGGATCATCTCGGTCGCCATGCCCACATCATGCACCCTCGACGATGTCGGTTCGCCATCGATAGTCAATGTATGACTAATGTGTCGGCTCATGCGCGCGACTTCCCGGTGGTTCATCGCCACCCTCGTCACATGCGGCCTCGTGGCCGCCGGATGTGGTTCGGACGACGCCGACACGTCGGCAACGAGTGGCGGCGTCACAGTCTTCGCTGCCGCTTCACTGACGGCGGCATTCACCGAGATCGGTGATGCGTTCACGGCGGCCCACCCCGACGTGACGGTCACGTTCAACTTCGCCGCGTCGTCCGAGTTGGTCACCCAGATCGGTGAAGGCGCTGCCGCCGATGTCTTCGCCTCGGCCGACCAGAACAACATGAAGAGGCTCATCGACGCCGGTGACAACGTCAGCGATCCGGTGGTGTTCGCCGAGAACCTGCTGCAGATCATCGTCGAGCCGGGCAACCCGAAGGGAATCGCCACCGTCGCCGACCTCGCGAACCCCGACCTGATCGTCGTCATCTGCGCACCCGAGGTGCCCTGCGGCAAGTACGCGGCCACGCTGTTCGCCAACGCAGGCGTGACGGTGACTCCCAAGTCGTTGGAGGAGAACGTGAAGGCGGTCGTCACCAAGGTGACCCTGGGTGAGGCCGACGCGGGCATCGTGTACCGCACGGATGCGCTGGCCACCGATGGCAAGGCCGACGGGGTGGACATTCCCGACGACATCAACGTGCTCGCCGAGTACCCCATCGCGGTCACGAAGAACGCAGCGAACCCCGATGGTGCAACGGCGTTCACCGAGTTCGTCGCGTCCGATGCCGGCCAACAGATCCTGGCGACGTACGGCTTCCTCACTCCCTGACCACCACATGCCACCATGGAGGTGTGGCGCGCACGCGGGACGACCAGTTGTTGCTCGGTGAATGGGCCTGCCTCGGTGCGCTCTACCCGGCGCCCACCCATGGGTTCGCCATCGCAGGGCGACTGAAGCCCGATGGCGACATCGGTCGAGTGTGGTCCATGTCGCGGGCCCTCACGTATCGAGCCCTCGACCAGCTGACCGGGCGCGGGCTGGTGCAGGTGGTGGGAGAGGAACCCGGCATCGCCGGGGGCAACCGCACCATCCTCACCGCCACACGCGCCGGCCGAGCCCGGCTGCGGCAGTGGCTGCAGACCCCGGTGGCGCACCTGCGTGATGTGCGCAGTGAACTGTTGCTGAAGATCGTCCTCGCCGAGCAGTGCGGCGTCGACATCACGTCGATGTTGGCCGACCAGCGCGAACGCGTCGCCGCACAGGTCGCTGCATTCGATCAGCACGAGCACGACGACGTGGTGATGATGTGGCGCCGTGAATCGGCGCGCTCCGTGCTGCACTTCCTCGATGCGCTCTAGCCTGCTGGGCGATGAGGTATGCGTCGATCTCCGACCGGTTGGACGGGCTGGGAAGCCACAAGTGGGCAGTGCACGTGGCGGGTCGCCAACGTGCACATGCGGGGGAGGAGCTGATCTTCCTGTCCATCGGCGAGCCCGATCTGCCGCCGCCCGCTGCCGTGCTGGAGCAGGCGGCGGCGTCGTTGTTCGCCGGCCGCACCCGCTACGCCGACGGGCAGGGCGAGCCGGTCGCTCGTCGTGCGATCGCCGGTCACCTCAGCCGTCGTTCCGGTCTCGACGTCGACCAACACCAGATCGTCTACACCGCGGGCACACAGCAGGGGCTGTTCGTGGTGATGGCCACCCTCGTGGAGGCCGGCGACGAGGTGGTCGTGCCAGATCCCTACTACGCGACCTACGAGAGTGTGGTGGCGTCCACCGGTGCCAGCTTCGTACCGGTGCCCACGCTGCCGGAGGACGACTTCCACCTCAGGCCTGAGGCGCTGGAGGCCGCCATCACCCCCCGCACGCGGGTGTTGCTGTTGAACACGCCGAGCAACCCCACGGGCGCAGTGCTGTCGCCCGACGAGATCGACGCCATCGGCGAGGTGTGCGAACGACACGACCTGTGGATCGTGTGCGACGAGGTGTACGCCGACCTCACCTTCGAGGCGCACTTCTGTTCTCCGTTCGATCGGCCGCAACTGCGCCATCGGGCCATCTCGGTGGCATCGATCTCCAAGTCGCACGCATTGCCCGGCTTCCGGGCCGGATGGGCCGCGTGTCCCCCGGAGGTCACCCCTCGTGTCACCGCCGTGGCCGAGGCCATGAACTTCGGCAGCCAGCCGTTCATCGCCGATGCCGTTGCCGTGGCGCTCAACCAGGAGCACGCCGAGGTGGTCACCATGAAGCGCACGTTCCACGAGCGCGCCTCGGCGATGGTGCGTGCACTCGCCGGCTCCGAGGCGGTGAAGGTGCACATGCCCGAGGGTGGCATGTTCGTGATGGCCGACATCCGTCCCACCGGTCTGTCCGGTGAGGAGTTCGCCTGGAAGCTCCTCGACGAGCGGCACGTGGTGGTGATGCCAGGTGAGAGTTTCGGCTCGCGGGGCGCCGGTCACATCCGGCTCGCGCTCACGGTCGACACCGATGCGATGGACGAAGCCTGTCACCGGATTCGTAGCCTCGCGGAGGAGCTCCATGCGGCTCGGTGAGGCGGTCATCGACCTGCTCGTGCGCGAGTACGGGGTGGACACGGTGTTCGGTATCCCGGGGGTGCACAACATCGAGCTGTACCGCGGCCTGCATCGATCCGGCGTGCGGGCAGTGTCGCCCCGGCACGAACAGGGCGCCGGCTTCATGGCCGATGGGTGGTCGGTGGTCACCGGCCGACCCGGCGTGTGCACGCTCATCAGCGGCCCTGGCCTCACCAATGCGCTCACCCCCATGGCGCAGGCGTTCCACGACTCTCGTCCGATGCTGGTGCTGGCGGCCACCACCCCCACCGACGCGCTCGGTCGCCGGCTGGGTCCGCTCCACGACCTCGACGACCAGGCAGCGGTGGCCCGTACGGTCACCGCCTTCAGCGAGACCGTGCTGCACCCCGACGAAGTGCCCGAGCTCCTCGCGATGGCGTTCGAGGTGTTCAGCTCGTCCCGCCCCCGCCCGGTGCATCTGGCGTTCCCCACCGACGTCCTCGAGATGGAGGTCGAGCCGCTGCAACCGTTCGTCGGTGCGGCCACGCGCCCCGCCCCGTCGCCGTCGGCGGTGGAGGCGGCGGTCGCATTGCTGGGGTCAGCGACGTCGCCCGTCATCATCGCCGGGGGCGGAGCGATCGACGCCGGTACCGAGCTGCGCCACCTGGCCGAGGTGCTCGACGCCCCGGTGGTGCTCACCGGCAACGCGAAGGGAGTGCTCGCCTCATCGCACCCGTTGTGTGCGGGCAACGTGCTCGTGGTGCCCGCGGTGCAGTCCGCGCTCGAAGCCGCCGACGTGGTGCTCGTGGTGGGCTCCGAGGTGTCCGATGCCGACCTGTACAACGGTGGTCGCGCGCTCGAGTTCTCCGGCGTGGTGGTGCGCATCGACATCGACCCCGATCAGCTCGATCGGCGCATGCAGCCCGACGTTCGCATCGTGTCCGACTCGTCGGCGGCACTGGCGGCGCTGGCCCACCACCTCCGGCGACGGTCCACCGACGGAGCGGTGCGTGCCGCTCGACTGCGGTCTGCGGCGTCGGCGGGTACGCCAGAGCATCTCGTCTCGTGGATCGAGGCCATCCAGCAGGCGCTGCCCCACGACGTCATCGTCGCGCTCGATTCCACCCAGCTCGCCTACTCGGCGCACGTTCGGCTGTCGGCCGAGCATCCGCGCTCGTGGCTCGCACCGTACGGGATGGGCACACTCGGTTGCGCGCTGCCGATGGCCATCGGCGCGGCCATCGGCGCGCCGGATCGACCCGTGTTCGCGCTGGCCGGCGACGGCGGGTGGCTGTTCACCGTGGCCGAGATGGCCACAGCGGTCGACGAAGGACTGAACCTCGTGCTCGTCGTGTGGGACAACCGGGGTTACGCGCAGATCCGTCAGTCGTTCGACGACGCGCACGCACCGCGCATGGGTGTCGATGTCTCGTCGGTCGACCCGGTGGGTATCGCCGCCGGCTTCGGGTGGAGCACCACCACCGTGCACCACCCGGATGCGCTGCAGGTGGCGATGACGGCAGCGTTCGCCACCGGCGGCCCGCAGTTCATCCGCGTGGTCGTGCCCGACTGAACCTGTGCGGTCCCGTCAGGGTTCGACGAGGTTGAACATGCTCATGAACACGTCGAGGTGGTCGAAGATGGCCCCGGCAGCCGCGACGTCGCCACTGGCGGATGCGTCGCCCGCGGCGATGACCTCGTCGAACGTGCGGACGCCCTCTGCCACTTCCAACAGCACGCTCTTGGTGAGCGTGAACGTGACCGCCGCGGCGGGGTCGTGGCGGCCGCCCACGTAGTGGAGTGCTCGATGATCCAGCCCCAACACCCATTGCTCGCCCAGATCGGTGACGGCGAAGTTCACCAACACCGACAGACCGCCCACCTCCTCGGCCTTCAGGCGCACCGCCATGCTGTCGAACAACTGGTCCACCGACATCGCCGACAGGTAGCCGTTGCGCGAGACGGGTCGTGAGGGGAGCGTGCCGTTGCGCAGCTCCTGGGCACCCATCAGGAACGCATTGCGGAACGTCGCGGACTCGGACTGGTAGCCGAGCTGCTCGAATGCATCGGCCTGCAGTTCGCGAGCGGCGACGTTGGTGGGATCCGCGAACACCAGGTGGTTCAGCAGCTCCACCACCCATCGATAGTCGCCGGCGTCGAACGACGCGCGGGCCGATGCGAGCAACGCGTCGGCGCCGCCGGCGAGGGCCACGTAGCGAGTACCTGCCTCCGTGGGCGGCAGCTTCCACAGGTTGGCCGGGTTGCCGTCGTACCAGCTGAGGTAGCGCTGGTACACGGCCTTGATGTTGTGCACCAGATGGCCGTAGTAGCCCACGGTGTGCGACTCGCGCTGGAACTCCGGCGGCATGGTGAGCATCTCGGCGATCTCCACCGCCGTGTAGCCGTGGTTGGCGTAGCGCATCGTCTGGTCGTGCACCCATCGATACAGATCGCGCTGCAGCCGCAGGTAGGTGAGCACGTTCTCGTTGTCCCACCGGGGCCAGTGGTGCGACGCGAACATCAGCTGGATCTGCGGGCCCCACAGCTCGATCATCTCGCCGATGTACTTCGACCACTTCAGCGAGTCGCGGATGAGTGCACCGCGGATGGGCACCAGGTTGTGCATGTTGTGCGTGCAGTTCTCGGCCGTGCACAGCCAACCGTGGTCGGGGAAGAAGAAGTTCATCTCCGCCGGGGCCTCGGCCTCGGGCGTGTTCTGGAAGATCACTCGCACCCCGTCGACCACCAGCTCGGTGCCGGTCTCGCTGATCTCCTCGGTGGGTGCGATGAGTCCGGGCGGCCAGAAGGGGATGGCCTTGCCCAGGCCGCAGTAGACGTGTTGGCGCGGCCCGGCGGGCAGCAGCGGCCCGAACTGGTACATCGCGCGGCGCACCATGCTGTAGCCGGCGATGACGTTCTCGCCGAGCGTCTCGCGCATGAAGTGGATGGGCGCGATGACCCGGCAGCGACCGGCATCCACGTCGGCCTGGGTGGTGACGCCGAGCACGCCACCGAAGTGATCCGTGTGCGAGTGGGTGTAGATGACGGCCACCACCGGCCGCTCGCCGAGGTACTCGTTCGCCAGGTCGAGGCATGCCTTGGCACACGGCTCGGCGGTGAGCGGATCGATGACGATCCAGCCGGTGTCGCCGGCGATGAACGTGATGTTCGAGATGTCGTAGCCGCGTGCCTGCCAGATGCCCGGCGCCACTTCGAACAGACCGTGGATGCCGTTCAGCTGGGCCTGTCGCCAGAGGCTCGGGTTCACGGTGTCGGGGTTGTCGCTGCCCTGCTCGATGAACGAGTACCGGTTCACGTCCCACACCACCCCGAAGGCCGTCTCGATGGCTCCGGTGGGGTGCTGGGCGACGAGCCCGCGTGACGCGCGCTCGAAGTCGGCCGGGTCGAACTGGAGGTCGGCGGGGGCGTTCGCCGCGCGGGTGTGTGCGGTGGCGTCCTTCGGTGTTGTTCCCATGAGAATCAGCGTGACACATCCGCGTACGGTTACAGCGTGCCGGTCGCCTCCACCGTTCCTGGTTTCACGCAACGTCGGCTGTGGATGGTCCTCGGCGCGCTCATGTTGGCGGTGCTGCTCGCCAACCTCGAGACCACCATCATCGCCACCGCCCTGCCCACCATCGCCGGCGAGTTCAACGCCTTCGAGAGCTTCGCCTGGGTGGGCACCGCCTACATCGTCACCTCCGCCATCAGCACACCGTTGCTCGGCAAGCTCTCCGATCTGTACGGCCGCCGGCTCGTCTTCCAGAGCACGATGTGCCTGTTCCTGGTCGGCTCGCTGCTGTGTGGCTTCGCGCAGAGCATGGGGCAGCTGATCGCGGCCCGTGCCGTGCAGGGTGTGGGCGGCGGTGGCATCCAGGCCCTCGCCTTCGCCATCCTGGGCGATGTGCTGCCGCCCCGCGAGCGGGGCCGGTACATGGGCTACTTCACCCTTGCGTTCGTCGGCTCGGCGCTGCTCGGCCCGCTGGTGGGTGGCTTCATCATCGATCACTACTCGTGGCCGTGGATCTTCTGGGTGAACGTGCCGCTGGCGGCCATCGCGATCGCCGTGTGTCACGTGGCGCTGCGCCTGCCGTTCCGTCGTCGCGAGGCGAAGCTCGACTACGCGGGCGCGGCCCTGCTGTCGTTGTCGATCGCCTCGTTGATGATCGGCCTCGAGGTGGGTCGCGACGGGTGGACCGAGCCGATGGTGCTGGTGCTGCTGCTGGGTGCGGTGCTCGGGGTGGGCATCTTCATCCTCGTCGAGCAACGCGCCGCGGAGCCGATGATTCCCCTGCGCCTGTTCGCCAACCCGGTCGTGCGGGCATCCGTGCTGCTGGGCATGTTCGCCGGCGTGGTCACCTACGGGGCCGGCTCGTTCCTGCCGCTGTACTTCCAGGACTCGCTGTTCGTGTCGCCCACCGAGAGCGGGTTGCGGATGATGCCGCAGATGATCGGCGTCACCGCCGGCACGTTCGGCGTGGGTCGGATGATCGCTCGCGACGGCCGGTACAAGCGATACCCCGTCATCGGCTCGGTCGTCTCGACCGTCGGCCTGTTGATGGTGGCGCAGATCACGGGCACCACGCCCTACTGGTACCTCATCGTCCCGATGATCTTCATGGGGTTCGGCGCGGCGTCGGTGTTCACCACCACGTCCATCGCCAGTCAGAACGCGGTGGAGTTCCACGACCTCGGTGTCACCACGGCCACGGTGATGTTCTTCCGGTCGCTCGGTGGTTCGTTCGGGCTCGCCGCGTTCGGCACCATCCTCAACGCCACCATCCGCGCCGAGATCCCAGCCGCCATCGGTGTGGCCCCCGACGAGGCGGCGTCGCTCATCCGGTCGCCGAAGGAGATCGCCGCCCTGCCAGATGCCGCGCGGCAAGCGGTGGTCGACAGCGTCGCGCTCGGTGTCAGCCGCATCTACTGGGTGTGTGCGGCCTGCATGATGGTGGCGGTGCTGGTCGCGCTGGCGCTTCCCGAACTGCCGCTGCGCGCCCGGGCCGGTCTCTCCGATGCGATGGAAGGTGCCACCGCGTAACCTCGGCGCATGAGCAGCCGCGCCGTTCCTCACCTGCCCGATCGCGCTCGCGTGGTCATCGTCGGGGGCGGTGTCATCGGGTGCAGCATCGCGTACCACCTGGCCCATCTCGGGTGCACCGACGTGGTGTTGCTCGAACGCGATGCACTCACTTCGGGCACCACGTGGCACGCAGCGGGACTCATCACGTCGGCCGGCATGGTCGACGAGACGTCGCTGTTCATGAGCCGCTACTCGCGCGACCTCTACTCGCGCCTCGAGCAGGAGACAGGGCATTCGACGGGTTTTCGCGCCATCGGTCACGTGTCGGTCGCGTCCACACCGTCGCGGCTCGAGGCGTTGCGTCGTGCGTCGGCGTGGATGCACGGGTTCGGCGTGCCCGACGTCGAGCTCTCGCCACGCGAGTTGGCCGACATGTGGCCGCTCCTGCGCACCGACGATCTGCTGGGCGGCTTCTCCGTCGCCGACGAAGGCCGCGCCGATCCCGTGGGCGTCGCCGTCTCGCTGTCGAAGGGAGCCCGCGCGCTGGGGGTGCGGGTGGTGGAGGGCGTGTCGGCGCTCGACGTGGAGGTGCGCGACGGGCGGGTGACCGCCGTGGTCACCGACGCGGGACGCATCGAGACCGAGATCGTCGTCAACGCCGGTGGAATGTGGGCCCGCCAGTTCGGCCAGAAGGCTGGCGTCGCGGTACCGCTGCAGGCCGCCGAGCACTACTACCTGCTCACCGGCCCGGTGCCGGGCATGGACCCGGATCTGGCGGTGATCGAGGACCCCGACCGGTACGGCTACTACCGACCCGAGGGCGACGGCATGCTCGTCGGGCTGTTCGAGCCCGAGGCCGCACCGTGGTCGCTCGACGGCGTGCCGCACGACTTCTCGTTCGGCACGCTGCCGCCCGACTGGGATCGCATGGCGCCGTTCCTCGACCGGGCGATGGACCGCATCCCGTCGCTGGCGGACGTGGGCGTGCGCCTGTTCTTCTGCGGGCCCGAGTCGTTCACCACCGACATCCATCCGTTGCTCGGCCCGGCGCCAGAGATCGACGGCTACTGGGTGGCCGCGGGTCTGAACTCGTTGGGCATCCTGCTGGGTGGCGGCGTGGGCACCGTGATGGCCCAGTGGATCGTCGACGGCGTGCCGCCGGTCGATGTCACCCACTTCGCCGTCGACCGAGTCGCCACCTACGAGACTGCGCGCCGGTTCCGTGCCGAGCGCACCGTCGAGCAGTTGGGCAACCTGTTCGGCGACGCGGTGTGGCCCACCTGGAAACCGCGGCTCGCTCGCGACGTGCGCCGCTCGGTGCTGCACGACCGTCTCGTCGCGGCCGGAGCCCACTTCGGCGCGTCGTGCGGCTGGGAGTTCGCAGAGTGGTTCGCCGAGCCGGGCGAGGACGTGCACTCCACGCCCGACTTCGGGCGACAGGCCTCGCACGCCGTGATCGAGCGGGAGCACCGTGCCGTACGCGAGGCCGTGGGTGTGCTCGACATGAGCCTGATGGCGAAGCTCTCGGTACAGGGTCCGCACGCGGCCGCGGTGCTGAGCCGGCTGTCGGCCAACGACGTGGATCGCGAGGTGGGGCGCGTCGTCTACACGCAGTGGCTGCACCCCGGTGGCGGCATCGTGGCCGACGTCACCGTCACCCGTATCGGCGACCGTTCGTTCGTGGTGGTGGCCAGCGACATCACCCATCGGGCCATCGAGGCGCGCATCCGCCGCGAGTGCCGCGCCGACGAAGTGGTCGTGGTGACCGACACCACCTCGGCCACCACACTGCTGTCGGTGCAGGGGCCCATGTCGCGCACACTGCTGTCGCGCCTCACCGATGCCGATCTGTCGAACGAGGCCTTTCCCTACCTGGCGGCACGACGGATCCATGTCGGCTATGCCCCGGTGCTGGCCGTCCGGGTCACCTACGTGGGTGAGCTGGGCTGGGAGCTGCACATCCCCACCGAGTACGCCGCCGGCGTGTGGGACGACCTGATGGCGCACGGCGACGATCTCGGGATCCGGCCCGTCGGCCTCGGCGCGATGTCGAGCCTGCGCCTCGAGAAGGGCTACCGCGACATGGGTGTCGACATCGACACCACCGACTCGCCGCTCGCGGCCGGTCTCGGGTTCGCCGTGGCGTGGGACAAGCCGGGCGGCTTCATCGGTCGCGACGCACTGGTGGCAGAGCGCGCACTCGGAGCACCCCGTCAACGGGTGGTGAGTCTGCTCGTGGAGGACCCAGCGGTGGACCTGTTCGGCAACGAGCCGGTGCTCTGCGATGGCGAATGGACCGGCTACATCCGTGCGGCGGCGTTCGGGCACAGCCTCGGTGGACCGGTCGCGCTGGCCCAGGTGTCGTGCGACGAGGGGGTCACGGCCGACTGGCTCCGCGCGCATCGGTTCGAGGTGGCGACCCCGTCTGCGGTGCTGACGGCGCGTGTGCAGATCGGACCGTTCTTCGATCCCTCACGGCAGCGCATCCTGGCCTGACGACGCCCTCACCAGATCTCGATGCGCTCCTCGGGCGGTCGCATCATGGGCGCATCGTCCGCGAGGTCGAAGGCCCGCTGGAAACTCAACTGGTTCGACATCGGTCCCAGCACTCGCAGATGGCGCGGGCTGTGGGTGTCCACCTGGGCGAGTGTGCGCGCCAGTTCGTCGCTGGTGTTCGCCCGCCAGATGCTCGCATTGGCGAGGTAGAACCGCTGCAGGGGTGTCATGCCGTCCACCGGGGGAGCGTCACCGGACACCCGTTCCAGTGCGCGGGCCGCGAGTGCGATGCCGCCGAGGTCGGCGATGTTCTCGCCGAGCGTGAGGCGACCGTTCACGTGCACCTCGTCGATGGCGACGTACTCGTCGTACTGCGCGACCAGCCGCTCGGTGAGCGCGGCGAAGCGGGCTTCGTCGTCGGGCGTCCACCAGTCGCGGAACGCGCCGTCGGCATCGAATCGGCGGCCGGAATCGTCGAACCCGTGGGTGATCTCGTGGGCGATGACGGTGCCGATGCCACCGAAGTTCACCGCATCGTCCGCCTCGGCATCGAACATCGGCGGCTGCAGGATGCCGGCGGGGAACACGATCTCGTTGCGAATCGGGTGGTAGTACGCGTTCACCACGTGCGGCGGCATCTCCCACTCGGTGGGGTCGACCGGCTGCGTGAGCAACGACAGCTGCCGGTCGAGCTCGAACCGCTCGGCATTCAGCCGGTTCTGCGCGTAGTGAGTGCGATCGATCTGCAGCCCCGACCAGTCGCGCCACACGTCGGGGTAACCGATCTTCACGCCGATGGCGTCGAGCTTGGTGAGGCCGCGAGCGCGCGTCTCGTCGCTCATCCACGTGCGGGTCTCCAGCGACCGCCGCATCTCGTCGACGATGGCCTGCACCATCACCAACGCCCGCTCCTTGGCGGTGGGCGGGAACGTGGCCTCCACGAACCGTTGGCCGACGGCTTCGCCCATGTCGCCGCCGATGGCGCCGATGATGCGCTTGGCCCGCTCGTGCGGTTCCTGCTGCCCGCCGACGCGACGACCGTAGAACTCGAAGTTCGCGTCCTCGAAGGCCGCAGGGAGCGCACTGGCCAGGGAGTGGACGACCTGGAACCGCAGGTAGGCGCGAATGGTCGCGATGTCGGTGGCCGCCACCACGCCATGGATGCCGGCGATCAGTCGCGGGTTCTGGACGTTGACGGTGGTGACCGAGCCTGCGCCGATCGCGCTGAGGAATGCCGGCAGTTGCAACGCCGGCGCCAACGCCTGCAGCGCATCGAGGTCGTGGCGGTTCAGGGTGTTGCTCGGGTCGCGCCGCTCCTCGCCGCGCAGGTGCAGGTCGGCCATGCGGGTCTCGAACTCGAGCACGTGCGTGGCCAACTCAGCGGCCTCATCGGCGTCCGTTCCCAGGTTGCGGAGCTGCCGGGCGACGTGCTCGACATAGGCGGCGCGGAGCTGCTCGGGCGCCTCGCCCGCACTGAAGTACGCGTCGCGGTCGGGCAGTCCGAGCCCTGTCTGGGCGAGCCACAGCAGGTAGCTGCTCGCATCGTCGTGATCCACGGTGACGGCCCAGCCGAAGAAGACCATGAACCCGTTCCGTTGGAACTCGGGCAGCAGTGCCCACACGTCGGCGTGGGTGGCGATGCCGTCGATGAGCCGTAGAGAGGGCTCGATCGCGGAGATGCCTGCCTCTTCGATGGCCGCGGTGTCCATACCGGAGGCGAAGTAGTCGCCCAGCATTCGATCGAGGTCGTTGTCCGGCTGAGCCGCCGCCTGCTCGAGCAACCGACGGACGGTGAGGTCGTTGCGCCGGTCCAGTTCCTCGATGGCCCCCCATGCGCCGTACCCCGAAGGAATCGGATTGGCGTCGATCCATCCGCCGTTCGCGTAGCGATAGAAGTCGACGCCCGGATGGACGGAGTGATCGCGATCAGCGGGCGAGAGGGTCATGGGCGCATACGCTGTCGCCGTGATCGCCACGAGTCAAGCGGAACGATTGGAACAACTGGAACGGTGGGAGCGGCGCACGACCCCGCTGCTCACGGTCGCCGCCATCCTGCCCATCGCCATCGGTCTCACCGACACACATCAAGGCCACCCCGTGGTCTGGCTCGACCTCGCCTCGTGGTTGGTGTTCATCGTCGACTACGTCGTGCACCTCCGGCTGAAGCCGTCGTACACGCGGTCGCGTGTGGGCATCTTCGATCTCGCCATCGTCGTGCTCACCGCGCCCTGGTACCTGCTCACCGGCGGCAGCGGACGTCTCCTCGCCATCGGTCGACTGGCCCGCCTCGGCCGAGTGTTCGTCACGTCGAAACAGAGCCGCAAGCTCCGCGAACTGGGAAGTCGGCTGGGTCACGCAGCGCTGTACAGCGTGGCGTTGGTGCTGGTGTGTGCCGCGGTGGTCGAGGCCGCAGAGCCCGCATCCGAGGGTTTCGTGCACTACACCGATGCCGTGTGGTGGGCGGTGGTCACCTTCACCACGGTCGGCTATGGCGACCTGTATCCCACCACGAGTACGGGCCGCGTCGCCGCCGTGTTCCTGATGCTCGGCGGTGTCGCGCTCATCGGTAGCCTCGCCGCGTCGTTGGGGTCCTTCCTGCAGAAACCGCAGGACACCGAGGACGAGTTCCTGGAGTTGCAGACCATGCAGCGCGAGCTGCTGGCGGAAGTGCGCCAGCTGCGCATCGAGATCGCCGAGCTGCGGCCGCGTGAGGATGGCTCAGCCGAGTGACACGCCAGCGGGAATCTGCTGGGTGATGCAATGCGGGCCGCCACCGCCGAGGGCGAGGGTGGCACCGGGAACGGGCACGATCTCCCGGTCGGGATGGATCTCCGCGAGCCGCGCGAGCGGCGGGTCGTCCTGTGCCGGGTCGACGGGCACGATGACCGCGCCGTTGGCCAGGTAGTGGTTGGCGAAGGACACCTGGGTGTCGGGCCCGGGGTCGACCAGTTCGACCACGAACTCGCGTCCGGCGGCGTCGCGAGCGCTGTGCAGCGCAGCGAGGTTGGCGAGGCCGCGTTCGTGCTCGGGTGAGCTTGGATCTGCCACCAGTTCCAACATCACGGTGCCCGGCCGCACGTACTGCAGCACCCCGTCCACGTGTCCGTCGGTGCCGGCAGGGCCGGTGTCGAGGCTGTGACCGTAGGGCAGCCACACGATGGTGCTCACCCCCAGGTGGTCGCGCAGGCCCTGCTCGATCTGCTCGCGCGACATCGTCGGGTTGCGATTCGGGTGCAGCAGGCATTGTTCGGTGGTGACGAGCGTGCCCTCCCCGTCGACGAAGAAGCCTCCGCCTTCCAGCACGAACGGTGCCTGGAAGAACGGGACTCCGAGGTGTTCGGCGAGCCGTCGCGCCAGCGCGGCGTCGCTGTCGTGAGGGTGCCAGCGGTTGCCCCATGCATTGAAGCGGAAGCCCACGGCGGCCACCTCACCTTCGCGATTGCGCACGAACGCCGGGCCGGAATCGCGCGCCCACGAATCGTCGATGGGGATCTCCACCGGGCTGACATTCGGTCCACACATGTCGCGCACTTCGTCGGCGAGGCCGGGATTGCAGACCATGAGCACCGGCTCGAAGTGGGCGATGGCCGCGGCGACCGCCGCGTAGTCGCGTGCTGCGTCGGCGAGGTGAGGTCCCCACAGTTCGCGGCGCGATGGCCAGGCCATGAGGCACCCCGCGTGTTCCGTCCATTCCGCCGACATGGCGTATCCGAGTGAGGTCGGCGACTCCGTCATCCGGCCACGGTAGGCGACGGCGCGGATGCCAGACTGCGTGCGGAGGTCGACAGATGAAGTTCGGGATCGCATTCGCCAACACAGGGCCGTTCGCGGCACCCGGTGCCGCCGTGGAGTTCGCACAGGCCGCCGAGGCAGCCGGTTTCGAGTCGTTGTGGACCGTGGAGCACGTGGTGGTGCCGTCGGACTACGCCTCGGCCTACCCGTACTCGCCCACGGGCAAGATGCCCGGCGACGACGACCTGCCCATCCCCGACCCGCTCATCTGGCTGTCGTTCGTGGCTGCCGCCACCTCCACCATCAACCTCGCCACGGGCATCCTCATCGTGCCGCAGCGCAACCCCGTGGTGCTGGCCAAGGAGCTGGCCACCCTGGATCACCTGTCGGGTGGCCGCATGCTGCTGGGTATCGGGGTGGGTTGGCTGGAGGAGGAGTTCGACGCCATCGGCGTGCCGTTCGCCGAGCGCGGCCGTCGCACTGACGAGTACGTGGCGGCGATGCGCGCGCTGTGGAGCGACGACGCGGCCAGCTACCACGGCGACTTCGTGCACTTCGACCACTGCATCATGCGACCGCGTCCGGTCGGCGGATCGATCCCTGTACACGTCGGCGGACACACCGACATCGCGGCTCGCCGTGCGGGGCGTCTGGGCGACGGGTACTTCCCCGCGAAGGGCACGCACGAAGAGTTGTCGCGCAGCTTCGAACTGGTGCGAGCGACTGCACGTGAACACGGGCGCGACCCCGACGCCATCGAGATGACCACGGGCGGCAACGGTGCCGTGGGGGAGAGAGCGCTCGACGAGGTGAAGGCACTTGCCGACATCGGCACCTCGCGTGTCATCCTGCCGGCGTTCCTGTTCTACCGCGACCCGGCGGGCTCGTTGGCCCGCTACGGCGACGA
This sequence comes from Actinomycetota bacterium, assembly GCA_016213625.1. GTDB lineage: Bacteria > Actinomycetota > Acidimicrobiia > Acidimicrobiales > Ilumatobacteraceae > UBA668. The sequence continues at coordinate 30,473 of JACQZZ010000016.1, read as the reverse complement.
GGTCATCAGCAAGGTCGACTGATCACGCGCACCCGACGCAGGTGGCCGCCCACGGCACCACTTCCAGGCGCTCGGGAGCGATGGGTTTCCCGCACACGGTGCACGTGCCGTAGGTGCCGTCGTCGATGCGCGCCAACGCCGCCTGCACCAGCGCCTGCTGCTGCAGGATCTGGTCGTGGATGGCGACGTCGGCGAAGCGTTCGATGGCGATGCTCGTGCCCTCGCCCACGCGCTTGCCGAACGAGATGCCACCGCTCGGTGCCGAGGCACCGCTGCGCAGCGCAGTGGCGCGAGCCTCCAGGTCGTCGCGCAGCGCGATGAGTTCGGCTCGCGCTCGATCGAGGTCGTCGACGCTCACGGCACCAGCGAGAGGATGTGGCCCACCGTCGGGTCGTTCGTTCCGTCGAGGGTGGAGCGGTAGACGGCATCCACCGCCGTGTCGCCCTTGCCGCGCTGGATGGTCATCCAACCGGTGGCGTGTTGGATGAACCCGGCGAGTGCTGCGCCGACGCGGGCGTCGAACTCGTCGCGGCCCCATTCGGCCGATCGCACCTTGATCTGCGCGGGGGCGAAGAAGAACTCCGGCACCGGACCGGGCAGGCCGCTCACGTCGCCACCGGCCTCGTGGTGCGTGGCGCCGACCCGGCACGAGTGTCGGAGTTGGTCGCCGAAGTGATGGTGGATGCGCGACAGCACGTCGGCGTTGCCGGCCATGTCGACCACCACCGAGGCCACCGCCGAATCCAGCGTCTCGATGTCGTCGTACAGCAGCACCTGGTCGTACAGGCCGGTGGACTCGACGAACTGGCGATTCGACGCCGAGGTCAGCCCCACCACGTGCTGTTCACCGCGTTCGCGCAGCCGATGGGCGAGGGCGAGTGACGTGCGGCTGGAGGCACTGGTGACGAGCACCGAGGAGCCGCCGAAGAAGTCGTGCTGGCCGAGGAAGTCGTCGACGAGGAACGAGGTGATGAACAGGCCGCGAGCCACCAGGTACTGCCCTTCGGTGGCCGGGTCGTATGCCGGGTCGTCGTCGACGCGGTTGAACGAGCGGTAGGCGGGCGCGTGGCCCGAGCGGTGCGGGCTGCGGTCGACGAAACCCTCGCGGGCGGGTGATGCGATCACCACGTGATGGTCGGCCATCGGATAGAAGCCGAAGTAACGCCCGCCGACCGGGATGGCGTCCTGCGTGGACCTGATGACTCGACCGATGCCCATCACCGGGATGCGGCCCCACGGTGCCTCGGCGGGGAAGAAGCCCCAGTAGTCGAGCATGTCGCCCGCGACGGCATAGGTGATGTTGTTGGCGGTGAACGCGAACGATTCCAGTTCGAGCACGACGTGTTCGTCGGTCAGCGCGTCGAGCGATGCGCTCTCGACGAAGCGGGTGTGATGAAAGTCCTGACGGTCGACCTCGAACTGCATGGCTGCACGGTAACCGAGCCGGGCCGCCCGATCGGCGGGACATCGGGGGCTATCGGGTGGTGATGGGGCCGAGCGGCTTCGACATCGTGTACGAGTGCTCGGCACCCACGTACTCGCCCCACGGCTCGCACTGGCTGAAGCCGAATCGGCGGTACAACCCGACCGCGGCGGTGAGGTACTCGCCGGTCTCCAGGCGTAGCTCGGTGATGCCCTGCTCGCGGGCACCGACCTGCAGGGTGGCCAGCACGGCCGCGCCGAGCTTCATGCCGCGTGCATCGGGGTCGGCCCACATCCGCTTCACCTCCGCGGTGTCGGGGCGCCCGGCGACGTCGTCGATGCGTCGCCACGCGCCGCACGCGAGCGGGCGATCGTCGACCCAGGCGATGAAGAACGCGCCGTTGCTGCCGTCGACGTGTTCCGGGGCGATGGTGATGAAGTTCGTGCCGCCGGCGGGAGTCTGCGAGATGAGTTCGTGGTCGAGCCGGTCGAGCAATGGGCGCACCACGGGGTCCTCGAAATCGTGACGACGCACCACCAGTTGTGGAGGGCGCTGGCCGGTGACGAAGGCGTACGGCGTGGAACCGAATTCGTCGAAGAACGCCATGCGCGCCAGGCACTCCTGCATGGTGGGCACGGTGCCGGCGGCGATCCACCACATCACCGCCGCCGAGTCGTTGAACCACTCACCACGTCGCCGGTAGACGTCGCGGTGGAAGCCGCGATACGCGAACGCGCGTAGGTCCTCCAGGGACTTCCACACCGAGGCGTTGACGGTGATGAGCTTGTCGTCGTACGGCGCGTCGTCCACATCGCGCGCATCGATGCCATGGCGCCAGACGAAGCCCGGACTGGCCTCGGCGTGGCGGTTGGTCTCGTCGATCAGCGCCTCGAACCCGGCGGTGGCCGGATGTCCGATCGGGTGGTTCAGGCGCGCGAGGTTGAACTGCGCGAGATGCAGTTCCATCGATCAGGCGATGGCGCCGGCGAGATGCTGTTCGACCGCTGCGGTCCACTCGGGCTGATGCGTGAGCTGCGGCGAGTGGTAGGCGCCGGGGATGACGATGCACTGGCCGTCCGTCAACGCGGCCAACTCGGGAGCCTGGTCCACAAAGGGATGGTCGTGTTCGCCGGCGATGACGGTGACCGGGCAGGCGATCTCGCCCAGCCGGTCGCGCACCGAGGCGGCGCCGGGCTCGAAGAGGTTCCGGCCGAGCGCCTTGAACGCGTAGGGATCGAACGCGGCGGCCATCTGATCCTTCAACGACTGCCACTCGGCCGGGGTGGATGCTGCGATGAGCGGTTCCTCCGGGGTGGCCATCGACGTGAGGTCGGGCAGTCCGCCGGCCGGATCGAAGCTCTGCATGAAGGAGGCCATCAGCGCGGCGATGTTCTCGTCGAGCGGGGAGAACGACCATGCGCTCGTGTCCATCAGGATGAGCGAGCGCACGAGATCGGGCCGGCGAAGGGTGACCTGAAGACTGATCGCGCCGCCCATGGAGTGACCAAGCAGGTCGACCGGGCGGCCCACCTCGGTGTCGAGCAGTGCGATGAGGTCGGTCGCCAGCCGGTCGATGGAGTAGCGATCGGTGGATCCCAGCTTCTGTGATCGGCCATGGCCGCGATGGTCGACGGTGACCACCTCGCGGGCGGGTGCCAGCTCGTCGATGACCAGTGCGAAGTCGTGCGAGGAGCCGGAGAAGCCGTGACACAGGAACAGCGGAGTGCCCTGTTCGGCATCGCCCCAGCGATCCCACGCCAGGGTGACGTCGTCGACGGAGAACGTGCGGGTCAGGTCGGTGATCACCCTGACGACGGTAGCCGGTGTCGCGCTCGCCGGTCACTGGTACCGTCGCCGTCCATGAACCTCGAACCGTTCGAGCGGTACCCCCTCACATTCGGCGTCACGCCCATCGAGCACCTGCCTCGGCTCACCGAGGCGCTGGGCGGTGCAGTGCAGATCTACGCCAAGCGCGACGACTGCAACTCCGGTCTGGCGATGGGCGGCAACAAGCTGCGCAAGCTCGAGTACATCGTGCCCGATGCCATCAAGTCGGGCGCCGACACGCTGGTGTCCATCGGCGGCGTGCAGTCGAACCACACCCGCATGGTGGCGGCCACCGCGGCCAAGATCGGGATGAAGTGCGTGGTGATCCAGGAGAAGTGGGTGCCCCACTTCGACGCCGTGTACGACCGGGTGGGCAACATCTTGATGACCCGCCTGATGGGTGCCGACAGCCGGCTGGTCGACGACGGGTTCGACATCGGCATCCGCAAGAGCTGGGAAGACGCCATGCAGTCGGTGCGCGACGCCGGGGGAGTGCCCTACGGCATTCCCGCCGGGGCATCGGTGCATCCGCTCGGTGGACTCGGGTACGTCGGGTTCGCGGAAGAGGTGCGCGCGCAGGAGGCCGAGCTGGGGTTCCGGTTCGACTACATCGTCGTGTGCGTGGTCACGGGCTCCACCCAGGCGGGCATGATCGTCGGGTTCGCTGCCGACGATCGCGCGCACCGGGTCATCGGCATCGACGCGTCCGGCACTCTCGAGCAGACGCGGGCGCAGGTGCGCCAGATCGTGGACCACACCGCCGAGCTCGTCGAGCTGGGGCGCCCCGTGCGCGACGAGGAGATCGTCATCAACCCCGACTACGCGTACCCGGCCTACGGCGTACCGAGTGACGAGACCAACGAGGCCATCCGGCTGGCTGCTCGCACCGAGGCGATGATCACCGACCCGGTGTACGAGGGCAAGTCGATGCAGGGTCTCATCGATCTCACTCGCAAGGGCTTCTTCCCCGAGGGTTCGAGGGTGCTGTACGCACACCTCGGCGGTGCGCCGGCCATCAACGGCTACAGCTACTACTACAAGGAGGGCTGACCGCCCGTCGTGCCAGAGCAGCCTGCATTCGTGGTGTCGGAGCCGCCCGCGCCCGCGTATGTCAGGACCCTGGCCGCCCTGTTTCGGCTGCTCGGCGCGTTCGCGCTGCTGTGCGTGTTCATCGTCGCCCTTCACGCGGTGGACCAGGCCCAGTTCGCGCTCAGCCTCGATGAACTGCTCGCCTCCATTCCCCACTGGCTCGTGTCGGGTGTGGTGGCAGCGTGCCAGATCGGCTTCCTGCTTCCAGCGGTGCTGGGGTTGGTGAGCCAGCTCTACCTGCGCCGATGGGTGCGGGTGGGGCGCATGTTGCTCACGTCGCTCGTGTGTGCCGGGGGACTGTTCCTGTTGTCGAGGCTGGTGGGCGTGTCCACGTTCCGGGTGTTGCCGCCTCGCACCGCTGCCGACGAGGTGCGCGCCATCACCGACTACGGCATCGGGGCGTCGTTCCCCACGGTGCTCGACCTGGGGGTCATCGCCGCATGGATGTTCATCGACCGCGGTCACTGGTCCACGAGGTGGCGGTGGATCGGTCGCTTGGTGCTGGGATGCGGTGTGATCGCACACCTGGGTGTGGCGTTGTCGGATCCGACCGTCATCCTCACCGCCATCACCATCGCGGCCACCGCGGCAGCCATGGTGCAGGTGGCCCTCGGGGTACCGAACACCCAGCCACGAGCGGTGGTGGTGGGAGAGATCCTCCGCCGACTGGGCTATCCCCCGGCTGCGGTGGAGCGGTTCGGTGGCTTCCGCGGCTTCGCCGGGTTCCGCGTGTGGCTCGACGACGGTCGCCAGTTGTTCGTGAAGATCGTCAGCCGCGATTCGTGGACCGCACTGTTGCCCGTGCGCCTGTATCGGGCGCTGCGTTTCCGCGACGTGGGGGAGGACCGGCCGTTCCGCTCGCTGCGTTCGGCGGTCGAGCACGAGGCGCTGTGTGCCCTGAAGGCCCACTCCGATGGTGTGCCCACTGCGCGTCTGGCCGTCGTCACCGAGTTCCCGCCCGAGGCCATGCTCATGGCGTTCGACTCGCGGCCGTTCCACTCCTTGCGCGACCTGCCGCCCGAACGACGGTCGCCCGAATTGTTGACGTCGGTGTGGCGCATCGTCGGGGGACTGCAGCGGAACCACATCGTGCACGGCCGACTCAACGCCGATGCGTTGTTCGTCGACGACGAGGACACGGTGGTCGTGGTGGCATTCGACGCGGCGTCCCTCGGTGTCGTCGGCTCGTCGCTGTCCACCGACGTGGCCGAGGTGTTGGCGGCGACGGCCGCGATCGTGGGCCCCGAACGGGCAGTGCACGAGGCGATCTCGGTCGTCGGTGCCGACGTGGTCACGCGCGCACTGCCACGCCTGCAACCGTTGGCGCTCACTCCGCCGACCCGGGCATCGGTGAAGGCGGCCGGATGCCTCGACGAACTGCGCGCCGAGGTCGGTCGAGCCACCGGGGTGGAGGAGCTGCCGCTCGAGCCGCTCGAGCGGATCAAGCCGCGCACCATGCTCGGCATCGTGATGGGCGTCGTGGCCATCGGCACGCTGGTGCCACAGCTGCTCGGCATCGGCTCGCTGTGGGGCGAACTCGGCAACGCGAACTGGTGGTGGGCTGCCGCCGCGTTGGCGCTGTCGGTCGTCACCTACATCGGTGCGGCGGTGGCGCTGGATGGCTCGGTGTCGGAACGTCTGCCACTCGCACCGAACATCGGTGTGCAGCTGGCCTCCTCGTACGTGGGTGTCGTCGCGCCCGGAGGCGTGATGGCGGTGACCGGTCGGTTCCTGCAGAAGCGCGGTATCGACACAGCCACCGCGGTGGCCGCGGTGGCAGTCGACACGGTGGCGGGAGTCATCGTGCACCTCACCCTCACCGCGGTGTTCTTCGCTCTGGCCGGCTCGTCGGGCCTCGGTACGTTCGAGTTGCCGTCGCTCACCACCATCGGTCTCGTCGGGGCAGGGATCGCGCTGCTCTTCGCCATCGGTGCGGCGGTGCCGTGGAGCCGTTCGCTCCTCACCACGCGGGTGTTGCCCGCCACTCGTCGATCCTTGGCCGGCGTGGGCGACGTGGCCCGCCAGCCGAGCAAGATGATCGAGCTGTTCGGCGGCTCGTTGATGATCACGCTCGGGTACATCCTCGCTCTCGCCGTGTCGGTGTCGGCGTTCGACACCGGCCCGCCGTTCACCTCGATCGCGCTCGTCTATCTCGTGGGGTCGGTCCTGTCGGCAGCGGCGCCCACGCCCGGTGGCATCGGTGCCGTGGAGGCCACCCTCATCGCTGGTCTCACCTCGGCGGGCATGCCCAGCACCACCGCGGTGGCCGCGGTCATCCTGTTCCGGGTCGCGACGTTCTGGATTCCGCTGGTGCCCGGCTGGGGAGCGTTCATCGCGCTCCAACGCTCCGGCGATCTCTGAGCCGTCGCGCTGCACTGCAGCCGGTACCGCCGATTGGATCGGTTCGGTACCTCCCTGACTACGGTTCGAATCGAGCCGCCGTTCGTTGGGAACGACGTGACGAGGGGAGTCATCCCGTGGGCACCGAGACCGATCTGACCATTGCCGAAGCCCAGCTGGTGCTGTTCTCGCCAGAGGGCCTCATCGACGAGGACCTGTGGCATCGAGCGGCCACGAAGCTGCGCCAGGAGGCCCCCATCTCGTGGGTGGATGCCGAGGGCGTCACCCCGTTCTGGGCCATCACCAAGCACGCCGACGTGCTGGAGATCGAGCTGCACAACAACGAGTTCCTCAGCGAACCCCGGTGCATCCTCGGCACGGTGGAGTCCGACGCCAACCTCAAGCGCGACGGCCACCTGGTGAAGTCGCTGGTGCAGATGGACGACCCCGAGCACCGACTGCACCGCAACGTCACCTCCGAGTGGTTCCTGCCGAAGAACCTGGCCAAGCTCGAGGGTCGCCTCGACGAACTGGCCGACGAGGCGCTCGAGAAGATGCGCGCGGCCGGCGGAGAGATCGACTTCGCGGCCGACATCGCGATGCAGTACCCGCTGCAGGTCATCCTCGCCATCCTCGGCCTGCCCGAGAGCGACTACGGCCTGATGCTGCGCCTCACGCAGGAGATGTTCGCCCCGGACGACTCCGACTTCAAGCGCGATGAAGACGCCATGGCGGGCCTGATGCAGACGCTGATGGACCTGTTCAACTACTTCACGAACCTCACCGTCGACCGCCGCGCCAACCCGGGTGGCGATCTCGCCTCGGTGATCGCCAACGCGCAGATCGAGGGCAACCCGATGGGCGACAAGGAGACCCTCGGGTACTACATCATCGCCGCCACTGCTGGCCACGACACCACGTCGAACGCCATGGCCGGCGCGATGAAGGCGCTGCTCGACAACCCCGACCAGCTGAAGAAGCTGCAGGACGATCCGTCACTGATGGGCACCGCGGTCGACGAGATGATCCGCTGGACCTCCCCGGTGAAGCACTTCATGCGCACCGCCGCACGCGACTACGAACTCAGCGGGGTGACGATCAAGGAGGGCCAGGACGTCTACCTGTCGTACTGGTCGGCCAACCGCGACGAGGACGTGTTCGAGGATCCGTTCGCGTTCGACATCACCCGCTCGCCCAACAAGCACCTCGCGTTCGGGTTCGGTGTGCACTACTGCCTGGGCGCGATGCTCGCTCGCATGGAGCTGAAGGCGCTGTTCGGCAAGATCCTGCCGCACCTCGCCTCGGTCGAGCAGGCCGGCGACTCGGCGCTCACCAAGTCGGGCTTCGTCAGCGGCGTGAAGCGCCTGCCCATTCGCTACACGCTGAAGTGACCATTGATCGCCGACACGGGGCACCTGCAATAGTGGCGAGATGATCGAACTGGTGTTGACCATCATCGGGCGCGACCGGGCGGGAGTCGTGGCTGAGTTGGCCGATGTCGTCCGCTTCCACGAAGCCAACTGGAAGCGCAGCGAACTCGCCGAGATCTCCGGCACCTTCGCCGGTGTGGTGGTCGTCGACGTCGACGACGACCGCGCCGACGAACTGCTCACCAGCCTGCTGATCCTGCGTCAGCGGGGTCTGCACATCACCGCCGAGCAGATCGAGTCACCGGTCGAGGCGCCCGACGCCCAACAGGTGCGGCTGCGCTTCACCGGTGACGACCGACCCGGCATCGTTCACCAGATCTCCACCACGATCAGCGAGTTCGGCATCAGCATCTCTCGCCTCGGCACCGCGGTCGACACGTCCGGCGACATCAGCCAGTTCGAGATCACCACCCATCTGGTCGTACCGGTGGCGGTTGACCTCGATGCTGTGCTCGACGCGATCAGCGCGCTCACCGCCGACCTCGGCATCGACCTGCACGTCGAAGACCTCACCGACGACGCCGACGACCAGGGCTGACACGAGCGAGGCGCCCGGCTGGTGAGCCGGGCGCCTCGTGAAACTCGGTGGAGCTGGGGAGAATCGAACTCCCGTCCATCAGGCGCTGAACGCCCGTGCTACGACCATTCCCGACTCACTCCCTGACGCAGGGAGACCGGCGGGTCGGTTGGCCGTCGATCACTCGGCGGCCCACGAATCGTCTTTCCGAATCGTCATCGGTCTTTCCCGACGTCAGCCGTCTTTCCTGCTGTCATCCCCCGCTTCTGTTGCCGGGCTGCGGTGGATCGGCCCCGTGCGCCATTTCTGGTCACGATGTCTCTTCGATCACCTGAAAATCAGGCGGCGAGAGCGAACTGCTCGTTGGCAATTCTTGTGGTTGCCCCGTTTAGCGAGTCTGAGCAACTCGGGTCGCACGCCCGCCCAGGAACTCTGACGTCGAAACCTGTCAGCCCCTTGGTTGGTCTTGCAGTAGTGATTGGTCTTGCCCTGTCAGGGTACCAGCGGCCCGCCGTGTGGGGCTCGGGAGTTCCGCGTCACGCGGATCGTCGATGCGCTCGCGCGCTTCCTGGGGAGTTTTCACGCGGTGCGGAGCCAAGTGCCGCCAGTGCGTGGTCGAGGTCGAGCGAATCGCCGCACCACTGGCTGCGACCGTCGTCGGCGGTGCGTCCCTTGCTCCACACCTGCCCGGCATGCCCGGATGAAGGCCGAGGGTTGTCGGAGAACGAGCGACCGTCGGGTGCGGTGAACACCAGGTGCTCGCCGCACCGCTCGACGGTCCAGTTGCCCTCGTGCATGCGGTGGTGATGGAACCGGCACAGGAGGGTGAGGTTCTCGAGCGCGTTGTTCCCCTTCTTGCCGCGGTGGCGAAGGTGGTGCACGTCGACACCCGCTCGCCGGCCGCACCCGGGAAACTGGCAGCACCGGTCGCGAGCCAACACCAGGCGCCGCAACCGACCGGTGACGACCGACGACTTCGTCGACATGCCCACGGCCTCGCCGTCCTTGGTGAACAGCACTTGCACATCGGCGTCGCACATCATGCGCGCCGCGGTGGCGGCGGCCACGCCGATGGGCAGTTCTCAGGAGTCGCCGAAGCCCTCGATCTCGCACATGCCCTCTCGGCCCGACAGCGCATCGACGTCGGCGTGCAGGGTGACCAGGTAGCGCGGCTCGGACGACGGGCGAGCCTCGGCCGCATGTGCAGCAGTGGCCATCGCCACCGCTCCGTCGGCCCGGCGTGCCGCACGCGAGTCGCGGGTGCCGTCGGGCAGCACCTCGGACGGCGGCGCGAACTGCTCTGCGGTGGACAGGAACGACGCGGCCTGCTCGGGTGGCAGACGCAGGGTGATGGTGACCGACCCGTCAGGTTGCACCTCGTGCCACATGCCGCGCTGCGCCCACTGCTTGGCCTCGCGATGCTCCGGGCCGGGGTCGGCTCGCCGGGCCTCGGAGACGAGCCGCTCGATCTGGTTGGTGGTACCCGCCAACGCCAACTGCACCAGTTCGGCCTCGGTGGCGTCGGTGGCGATGCGGGTGATGGCACGGACCTTGCTGTACGACAGCTGCCCCGAGGCCATCGCCTGGGCGATGAGCGGGAACCGCACCAGCGCGTGCGCCACACGAACCTTCTCGCGGGCGGCGCGCATGTCGAGCCCCACCTGCCAACTGAGCCAGTGCGCGCAGGAATGCGCCTCCCACCGGTCCCACCCTCGGCGCCGGTCGAACTCGGCGACGGCCAGCAACCAGTCGTGCTCGGCGGCGGTGAGATTGGCCGACCCTTCCCAGATGACTGCCTCCAGTCGTTCCAGCGGCAGCGCGAGCAGTGAGAGTTCGGTGATGGCGTCCATGGGTTGAAGGTACGCAAGGGGTGTGACAGGGATTCGGGCCGTCGGATCGCGGAAAATGCCCTGTCCGAAACCCGCCAGACTCGACGGCCATCTCGTCGTACCGTCGGCCACATGAGCACCACCACTCCTGTCGTCGTCGCCCTCGATCCTGCCCGTCTCGCCGCGCTCCGCGCTGCCGGCGTGGACCATGGCGGCAACCCGATCGAACCGTTCACCGACGGCGAGGGCGGCTGGCCGCTGCGGTGCTGTCTGCGCGACTCGACCGTGGGGGAGCGGATCGCCATCGTCGCCTGGCAGCCGTTCACCTGGACCGGTGTGTACGCGGAGATCGGCCCCGTGGTCATCCACGCCGGGGCGTGCGCGGGCTTCTCCGATGGCATCGTGCCGCCGCAGTTCGAGGATCGCCGGCAGCTGCTGCGCCCGTACACCGCTGACCACCGCATCGCCTACGACCACACGCGCATCGTGGAGGTCGACGAATCGCTCGCCGATGCGATCAACGCAGCGTTCGAGCACGACGACATCCAGTCCGTGCTCGTGCGCAACGTGCTCGCCGGCTGCTTGAGCTTCGAGGTCGTCCGCGGTGTGACACAGTGACGCGATGACGTTCCGCATGGATCCCACACCCAGTGCGGTGACCGGGGGATTCGTGGCCGGCGACGTGCGCATCGCGCTCATGGACGGTCACCACTGCACCATCGCCGATGTGGTGGAGCAGCTGCACCGTGGCGTCCATCGCACGACCTACGCGCTCGACGCCGACGGCAACGTGCATGCGGTGCAGGTGAAGCTCGCCCGTCGAGCGGAGGGCGACGCGCCCGTGCTCGCGGTGCGGCTCGACGACGACGCGGTGGTCCACTGCTCACCGCACCAACTGTTCCTGTTGCCGACGGGGGAGTGGGCCCGGGCCGATCACCTCCGTGCGGGCGATCACCTGTTGACGGTCGCGGGCCCGCACCTGTGGGTGGGCAAGGCGTACGACACCGATCTCCACGCGCGCACCGATGCCAGCCGCTCGGTGGTCTCGGTCGCCAAGGACGGCGAGCGTGCACTGTACGAATTCCAGGTGGACCACCTGCACAACATCGCCCACCCCAGCGGCATCTTTCTGCACGACTGAGCGCGGGCTGGCACCCTCCGGAATTTCGTGTCAGACTGACTGACACTTGTTCGGAGAGGGGACCGAGATGGCAGAACGTGTGGCAGGTCAGCAGGTGCGGTACGGGCAGATCGATCGCGACTACGCGATGAAGATGCTCACGATGGCGCCCGAGGACGACGGCCCCATCTGGATGGTCAACCTGATGAAGTACCGCGAGAAGGCCGACTACGCCGATGGCCGCGAGAGCGACATCACGGGCAAGGAAGCCGATGATCGCTACGCGCCGCTCGGACCGCTGAAGGCCATCGGTGCCCAGCCCGTGTTCCTCGCCGATGTGGAGACGCAGTTCCTCAACGACACCCCGAAATGGGACCGCGTGGGCATCGTGAAGTACCCGTCGCGCAAGGCGTTCCTGGAGATGCAGCAACGCCCCGACTTCAAGGAACTGCACCACCACAAGGAGGCCGGCATGGCCGAGACCATCGTGTGTGGCTGCCTGCCGATGCCCTTGCCAGAGCTGCCGGCCGACGCGCCGTCGTGGGACGAGGTGCCGCATCCGCCCACGGAGGACGATGGCTACGTCGTGGTCATCCACGTCATCAAGTTCAAGGACGAGAACTCCCGTGGCGAGATGGCCACCTACTCCGATCACGCGGGCAAGGTGGCCGTGCCCAACGGAGTGCGCCTGGCCGCGTGGACCGAGGTGGAGGGCACCATCCTGGGTGACGGTCGCCAGTGGGACCAGATCCGATTCAACGTGTTCCCCAGTCGCGCGGCGTTCATGGCGGTGGTGTTCGACCCTGATCGGCTCGAGGCGCAGAAGGCCCATCGCGAGACCGCCATCGCCGACACCTACACGCTCATCACCCGGCCGAGCATCGATCGTCTCTACACGTCGATCACGGGCGAGCCCAGCACCTATCCTTCGCGCCCATGATCAAGCTCACCGTCTCGTACCCGAATGGCGAAGGCACCACCTTCGATCACGACTACTACGCGGCCACGCACGTGCCGCTCTGCAACAGCGCGTTCAGCCCGGTGAAGACCGAGATCGAGAAGGGTGTCGACGGGCAGCCCAACGCCGCCGCGGTCGGCTTCTACTTCGACTCGATGGATTCGTTGCAGGCCGCCTTCGGCAACCCGAAGATGGGCGACGTGATGGCCGACGTGGCGAACTACACGAACATCGCGCCGGTGATGCAGATCTCCGAAGTGGTGAGCTGAGGCCTCTGGCCCGGTTCACCCGAGCCCAGCTCGAATCGTTCCACGGCGCCCTGGTCGACGACCTGGCGGGCGAACGCGTCCGCCTGCTGTTCGTGGGCATCAACCCGGGCCTGTGGACCGCGGCCGTGAACGCTCACTTCGCGCGCAAGGGCAACCGGTTCTGGCCCGCGCTCCACACGGCCGGCATCACGCCCACGCTGGTCGACGCGAGCGACGGCATGCGCCCCGACGACCTGGCGATGGTGCAGGCGCTGGGCATCGGCATCACCAACATCGTGCCCACCGCCAGCGCCCGCGCCGACGAGCTCACCCGCGACGAGTTGCGCGCGGGTGCCGTGGCGCTCGAGGCAAAGGTGCGGGCCATGCGTCCCAAGGTGGTGGCGGTGCTCGGGCTCACCGCCTACCGCCAGGCGTTCGCGCGACCGAAGGCGGTGGCCGGACCGCAAGGTGAATCTCTCGCGTGCGCGGCGCTGTGGGTGCTGCCGAACCCGAGCGGCCTGAACGCCCACGACACGGTCGCCTCGCTGGCGACCGCGTATCGCGCAGCATGGGACGCGTCGCGAACTTAAGTTCGCGTGCTCGGTGCGTCGCGCAGGCGTACCGAGAGGCAGGTGACGCAGCCCTCGAGCTTGATGTACTCGCTGATGTCGACCTTCACCAACCGATAGCCGCGGGCTTCCAACAGCGCCGCGCTCTGCGGGCAGTCGTCGCTGATGAGCAGGGTGCGCTCGTCGAGGATGACGACGTGCGAGCCGCTCTCCTCGGGCATTGCCAGGAAGGTGGGGAACACCGACACGTCGTCGACCACGGGCTCCCAGCCGATGACGGTGCCGTCGGGCAGCGCGGTGACGGCCGACTTCAGGTGCAACACCTTGGTGATCGGCACGGTGACCACGGTGGCGCCGAGCGGTTCGAACGCGGCCGCCAGTTGCGCGATGCCATCCGCGTTGGTGCGCCCGCCGAGCCCCACGTAGATGGTGGAACCCACCTTGAGCACATCGCCGCCGTCGAGCGTGCCCGGCGCCTCGATGGCGACGGTGCGATACCCGAGCGCCTGCACGGCCTCGGCCGCAGCGGGTACCTCGGGCTTGCGCTCATCGGCGCCGGGGCGGGCGAGCACGGCCACATCGCGGAAGACCACCATCGTGTCCTCCACGAACGCGCTGTCGGGGCAATCGGGCGCAGCGCCCACCGGCACCGTGGACCATCCGTTGGCCTCGAGCGCGGCGACGTACGCGTGCCACTGCTGCAGGGCCAGGTCGGCGCTCACCGGGGTGCGTTCCATGTGGGTGAGCAGACCCTCGGCCAGGCGAGGGCTGGGCGGACGTACCAGTGCCAGCGTGCTCAATGATCCATGCCCTTCCGTGCCCGGCCCATGGCCTTCTGCATCTCCAACTTCGAATCGCGCTCGGCCATGGCCTGGCGCTTGTCGGCCTTCTTGCGACCGCGACCGATGCCCAGCTCGACCTTCACCCGCCCCTCCTTGAAGTACAGGGCGAGCGGGATGAGCGCGAGGTGCTCGGTGGCCACCTCGTGCTCGAGCTTGGCGATCTCGCGCTTGTGCATCAGCAGCTTGCGTGCCCGGTTGGGCTCGTGCGCGCCCACACCGTGCGAGTACTGGTACGGGGGAATGTGCATGCCGTCGAGCCACACCTGGCCGCGGATGATGCGGGCGAACGAGTCGCCGATCTGCGCGTGCCCCTCGCGGAGCGCCTTCACCTCGCTGCCCGACAGCACGATGCCCGCCTCGAGCGAGTCGAGGATGGAGTAGTCGTGGCGCGCGCGACGGTTGCTGGCGATCACTTTCCTGCCGGCAGCACTGCCTTTGTCGCGATTGGGGGCCATGGGACTGGAAAGGGTAGCGGTACCCTTCCCGGTCGATGGCTGCCATTCCCGCCGAGCTCACGTTCCCCGCCCAGGCCTACGCCGAGATGATCGCCCACGCCTACGCGGGCTATCCGCTCGAGGCGTGCGGACTGCTCGTGGGGCAGGGCAATCGGGTGCACCGTTTCGTGGCCACCACGAACGAAGCCGAGTCGGCGCGCATCTACACCATCCCGCCCAAGGAGCTCCTGCGTGCCGAGCGCCAGGCCGAGGACGACGGCCTCGCGGTCATCGGGGTGTTCCACAGTCACACGCACAGCGAGCCGTACCCCAGCCCCACCGACGTCGCCCAGGCGCCCGATCCCGACTGGCACTACGTCATCGTCAGTCTGAAGCGCGAGGCACCCGAGTCCCGCTCGTACCGCATCGTCGACGGCACGATCCGCTCGCTCCCCATCGCCATTCTCAGACTCCCCGTCTAGAATCCTTACCGAACTGGTCAGGAAAGGTGGAGGTGAGTCACGTGGTGATCAACGAGAACGTGTTGGACCTCATCGGCAACACGCCGATGGTCGACGTCAGCCAGCTGTCGCCGAACCCCGACGTGCGCATCGTCGCCAAGCTGGAGAGCCAGAACCCGTTCGGCTCGGTGAAGGACCGCATCGCCAAGCACATGATCGAGCAGGCCGAGAAGGACGGCGTCCTGCAGCCCGGCCAGACCATCATGGAGCCGTCGTCGGGCAACACCGGCATCGCCCTGGCCGCCATCGCCCAGATGAAGGGCCACCCGATCAAGATCCTCATGCCCACCAGCGTGTCCATCGAGCGCCGCCAGATGCTCGAGGTGTTCGGTGCCGAACTGATCCTCACGCCTGGTGAAGAGGGTAGCAACGGTGCGGTGAAGCGGGCGATGGCCATGGCCGAGCAGCACCCCGAGTACTGCTTCCTGTACCAGTACGCGAACGACAACAACCCGATGGCCCACTACGAGGGCACCGGGCCCGAGATCTTCCGCGATTGCCCCGAGATCACCCACTTCGTGGCCGGCCTGGGCACCAGCGGCACGCTCATGGGCACCGGGCGGTATCTGAAGGAACAGAACCCCGACATCAAGGTCATCGCCATCGAGCCGCCGCTGGGCGAGCGGGTGGAGGGGTTGCGCAACCTCGACGAGGGCTACGTGCCCCCGCTGTTCGAGCAGTGGCACGGCTTCGACCTGCTCGATCGCAAGCGCGTGGTGCGCCCTCGCGAGAGCCTCGAGTGGACCCGTGCGCTGGTGCGCGAGGGTGTGTTCGCCGGCATCTCGTCGGGCGCGGCGTTGGCCGGCGCGGTGAAGGTGGCCAGCGAGATCGAGCACGGCACCATCGTGTTCATCGTGTGCGACGGCGGCTGGAAGTACCTCAGCACCGGCGCCTACACCGACGACCTCGATGCCGCCGAGGCCAAGGCCGAACAGATCATCTACTTCTGAGTTCGGTCGCCGAGTTCGGTCGCCGAGTTCGGTCGCCGAGTTCGGTCGCCGAGTTCGGTCGAGGGTGCTGGGCTATCGCCCGACCACCAGCACCAGCAGTCCGGTGAACACCACCACCGCGGCGGTGAGCCGTCGTCGGTGGTCGCCTTCGCCCAACAGCTTCCACCCGGCCAGCGCGGCCAGCACCACGCTGCTCTCGCGCAGCGCGGTCACGTAACCCACGGGTGCGTGCTGCACGGCCACGAGCACCAGCCCGTAGGTGACGAGCGAGGCGAACCCGGTGACGGCCGCTCGCCGCCCGTTGATGCGCAACATCGCCCGCATCTCCGGGGCTCGCCCGGTGGCGAGGCCGAATGTGGTGTTGGTGATGGCCGTGGCCACGAAGGTGGCGAAGATGTACGCCACGCTCTCGGTCACCCGGGCGCCCCGTGCGTCGAGCACCGTGTAGACGCCGATGGTGCAGGCGACGGCCATCGCCATCGCCAGGTTCGGACCGGTCGAGCCGTAGGCGAGCAGCATCAGGCCGACCACCACGATGGCGATGCCGGTCACCTCCGCCATCGACAGGTGGTCGCCGAGGAAGAGCACGCCACCGATGGCCGCCAGCGCGGCGCCTCCACCTCGCGCCACCGGGTAGCTCACCGAGAAGTCGCCGTGGGTGTACGCCTTCGCCAGCAACCACGTGTACGGCAGGTGCACGCACCCGCTGGCCATCGCCCACAGGTAGCCCTGCCACGCCATCCCGAACAGCAGATGATTGCCCACCATCAGCGGCAACGAGATCAAGCCACCGGCGAAGAACTGTGCCCACAGGACGATGTAGCGATCGCCGCTCGCCCGCTTGGCGACGAAGTTCCACCCCGCGTGGAGCACGGCGGCGCTCAGCGCGAGCACGGTGGCGAGGAGCATGGGGACTCAGGCGCTGGTCCGGGTGGGCTTCACCCAGCGGCGACCGAACAGGTAGATGACCGGCAGGGTGAACAACAGCGGCCCGATGAACGCGAGCGGTCGCAACAGCCACCATCCGAGCGTGGGCTCGCGGGTCTCGTTGTTCTGCCCGGCCAGCAGGTATCGCACGGCCAGCCACAGGGCCATTCCGGTGGTGTGGAACAGGAAGAGCGGCATCGAGAACCGGTTGATCACCTCGTTGAACCGTCGCCATCGTCGGCGCTCGAGCACCACCTCCATACGCGGTCGCATGATCTCGGCCACCCCGGCCTGGAACACCACCAGCGCCGCGATCACCAGTGTCGGAGGTGCCATGTTCGAGCGCTCACCGGGTACCCCCACCATGGAGCCCGGGTACAGCCCACTGAACACGAGTCCGGCCAGCGCGGCGAGGCCGGCATAGAGCATCGTCCAGTCGGCGTGGCGCGGTGCCTTCACGATGCGGTCGTAGAAGAAACCCAACTGATGGCACAGGCCCCACACGGCGAACATGTTGACCATGCCCAGCCACTCGTGGTGGTAGCGGAAGCGGAGGATGTCGACCGCGCCCGCGATGGCCGCGAAGAACACCAGGACGATGCTCTCCCATCGCTCGTGCAGCCACAGGAACAGCGGCAGCAGCGCGACCAGACCGAGGTACACGACCATGAACCACAGCGGGCTCACCACCAGGAACACCGCTCGGTAGATCCACTCGAACCCGAACGCCTGGAACAACCCGATGCCGAGCAGCGCCCACACCCCGAACAGCGCCAGCGCGGGTATGGCCAACGTCTTCAATCGCATCAACACGAAGTGCCAGATCGATTCGCCCCGGCTCTGCGCCCGCTTCCACGCGGTGAGGTGCGAATACCCGCCCACGTAGAAGAACAGCGGCATCACCTGCAGCAACCAGGTGGCCGCCCACATGCCGGTGGTGAAGCCGATGGGATTGGTGGCGTGCGGCCCGTCCTCGCTCCAGTTGATGATGGTGAACACCCAGTGCCAGGCCACCACCACGAGCAGGCTGAACGCTCGCAGGAAGTCGATGTACACGTTGCGAGCCGACGGGCCGGTGGTGGTGGTCACGGGTTACCCTCGATCCGTGGCGAGCACTGCACACCCGGAGCGTACGCGCTGGCGCAACACCGTGGTGGGAGTGGTGGCGTTGCTCGTGGTGGCCAACGTCATGTCGAACCGGGTCATCCCGAACTGGCTGTACGTACCGTGGAACGTTGCGGTCGCGCTCGCCCTGCTGTGGGCGGCGAGGCACGAGGTGAGCAACCAGGAGATGGGCTTCACCAACTGGTCGAGCGGTGCCCGGTGGGGCGGTGCGCTGCTGGCCGGCACCACCGTCGTGCTGCTCGTGGGGTTGGCGCTGCCCTGGACATCCGACATGTTCGACGACAGCCGGGTCGCCGACAGCGTGTGGGCGTGGGTGTACCACGCGTTCTTGCGCATCCCGCTGGGCACGGCGTTCATGGAGGAGACCGCGTTCCGTGCCGTGCTGCCGGCGTTGTTCGCGGTGCGATGGGGTGTGCTCCGCGGGTGCATCGCCGCGTCGTTGCTGTTCGGGTTCTGGCACGTGTTGCCGTCGTTCGGCCTGCACGACAACAACCCCACCATCACCGACCTGTTCGGCGACGGGACGCTCGGTCTGGTGATCACCATCGGCTTCGCGATCGTCAGCACGATGGTGGCCGGACTGGTGTGGTGCTGGATCCGGTACCGGTCGGGCAGCATCCTGTCCACCATCCTCGGGCACATCGCCACCAACTCGGTGGCCTACACGATCGCCTTCTGGGTCAACCGTTAGCCTCTCCGCCATGGATCGCCCGATCGGGATGTTCGACAGCGGCTTCGGCGGGCTCACCGTCGCCCGCGCCGTCATCGACCTCCTGCCGCACGAGCACCTCGTGTACATCGGCGACACGGGTCGGTACCCGTACGGCCCGCGCCCGCAGGAGGAAGTGCGTCGCTTCGCGCTCGAACTGGGCTGGAGCCTGGTGAAGGAGTTCGACGTGAAGGCCGTGGTCGTGGCCTGCAACACTGCCTCGGCGGCAGCGCTCGACGAGCTCAAGGCCGAGTTGCCCGTGCCGGTCATCGACGTGGTCGAGCCCGGGGCACGTGCGCTCACGCGGGCCACCCGCAGCGGCGAGGCCGGTGTCATCGGCACGGTCGGCACCATCGGCTCCGGTGCTTACGACCGCGCCGTCACGGCCACCGGTGCACCCGTGCATCTCACCTCGGCCGCCTGCCCCGGTTTCGTCGAGTTCGTCGAGCGCGGCCAGACCAGCGGCGAAGAGGTGCACATCCTCGCCGAGCGCCTGCTCGCCCCGGTGAAGGACGCTGGAGTCGACAGCCTCCTGCTCGGCTGCACGCACTACCCGTATCTCGCCCGCGTCATCGGCGACGTGATGGGCCCCGAGGTCACGCTGGTCAGCAGCGCCGACGAAACGGCATTCGTCGCCCGCGAAGAACTGGAAGCGGCAGGGCTGCTGCGTGCACCCGGTGGCGCCCCGCCCCAACACCAGTTCCTGTCCAGCGGCGACATCTCGTGGTTCGCCGACCTGGGACGCCGACTGCTCGGCCCCGAACTCCGCGATGCCATCCAGTGGCATCACGACTGACCATCTCACCCAGCACACAGGAGACCCACCCATGCCTCGCCCCGACGGACGCGCCGACGACGAACTGCGCCCTCTCAGCTTCGAACGCGACTACACCGAGATGGCGGCCGGCAGCGTGCTGGTCTCGTTCGGAAAGACCCGAGTGCTCTGCACCGCCAGCATCGACGAGGACGTGCCGCGCTGGATGCGCAACAGCGGCAAGGGCTGGGTGACCGCGGAGTACTCCATGCTCCCCGGAGCGTCGCCCGAGCGCATCGACCGGGAGGCCGCCAAGGGCAAGCAGAGCGGCCGCACCGTCGAGATCCAGCGGCTCATCGGTCGTTCGCTGCGAGCTGCGTGCGACATGAAGTTGCTCGGCGAGCGTCAGGTCATCGTCGACTGCGACGTGCTGCAGGCCGACGGTGGCACGCGTACGGCCAGCATCTGCGGCGGCTATCTCGCGTTGCACGACGCCCTCACCCGGCTGGTGCAGAACAAGGCCATCAAGCAGCACCCGCTGCACAGCTACTGCGCCGCCATCAGCGTGGGCATCGTGAACGGCGTGCCCGTGCTCGACCTGCCGTACGTGGAGGACAGCACGGCCGAGGTCGACATGAACGTGGTGGTCCTGGGGCAGCCCGGAGAAGAGCCGCGGTTCGTGGAGGTGCAGGGCACGGCCGAGGGTCAGGCGTTCAGCCGTGGCGAGCTCGACGCGCTGCTCGGGCTGGCCACCGGCGGTCTGGGGCAGATCATCGACCTGCAATCGCAGCTCATCGGTACCCCGCCCCCGCCGAAGCAACTGGGTCGATGAGCCTGCCGCGCCTCGTCTCCGCCTCGGCGAACCCGCACAAGGTGGCCGAGATCGCGTCCATCCTCGCTGGGCTGGTGGAGCTGTCGCCCCGCCCTGCCGACGCGCCCGACGTGGTGGAGGACGCCGGCACGCTCGAGGGCAATGCTCGGCTGAAGGCCACCGCCATCTGCCGCGCCACCGGCCTTGCCGCGGTGAGCGACGACACCGGACTGTTCGTCGACGCGATGCACGGTGAACCCGGCGTGGACACGGCCTACTACGCAGGTCCGAACGCCACGTACGCGGAGAACCGCGCCAAGTTGCTGCACATGCTGCAGGGCGTCGACGACCGGCGCGCTCGGTTTCGCACGGTGGTGATGGTGGTGCACCCCGACGGCAGCGAACTGGTCGTGGAGGGTGTGTGCGAGGGGACCATCGCCACCGAGGAACGAGGCGAGCGAGGCTTCGGGTTCGACCCGTTGTTCATCCCCGACGGCGGCGGCGGCCGCACGTTCAGCGAGATGAGCGAGACTGAGAAGAACTCCATGTCGCACCGCGGGCGGGCGTTCGCCGCGTTGGTGCAGGCGCTGACGAAAGGGTGACCACATGACCGAGCAGACCGAGGAGACCGACGGCTCGGCGACGGAGCCGCCGGAGTTCGAGGGCGACCTGATGGGCGCCGTCTTCTGGGGTGCCGACCTCACCGGCGCGATGTTCCGCGACGTGAACCTCACCGACGTGAGCATCAGCCACGCGCTGTTGGTGAACGCCGACATCGACGCCACCATCGAGCGGTTGGTCGTGAACGGCGTCGACGTCACCGACTTCGTCAACGAACGCGACCCCTGGTACCCGCTGCGCGCCATGCTGCGGCCCACCACCCCGCACGACATGCGGGCCACGTGGGCGCTGCTCGAGCAGGAGTGGAGCGACACCATCTCAGCGGCGCGGGCGCTCCCCGATGGTGCCGTGCACGAGTCGGTCGATGGCGAGTTCAGTTTCGTGCAGACGCTGCGACATCTGGTGATGGCCATCGACAAATGGTTCACCGCGCCGGTCCTCGGCGAGGCGTTCCATCCGATCGGCCTACCGAACACCGGGTCGCTCGACTTCCCGTTCCCCGGGCTCGACCTCACGAGCGCTCCCTCGTTGGACGAGGCACTCGAGGTGCTGGGCGACCGGGTCGCCCGCGTGCGCGACTTCCTCGCGACCATCACACCGGCCGACTTCGACAGCGAGATCGACGTACTGGAGAACGGGCCACACCCGCTGGTGGAGTGCATGTACACGGTGTTCGAGGAGCCGTTCTGGCACCTGCGCTATGCGCGGCGCGACCTCAGTGTGGTGCAGTCCCGGGCGTGACGCCGAACGCCGTGACACCGAACGACATGACGAACCCCCGGTGATCGCTGCCGGCGATCGACACCTCACGCACGTCGACCGGGACGACTCGGGTGTCCACCAGCGCGTGGTCGATGCGCACGAACGGGGGAGCGGGGTACCCGCGCATCGGCCAGCTCACGCTCCATCCGCTGCCCAGCAGCTCGTGACCTGACGTCCAACCCCGGGCGAGCAGTCTGCGGAACGACGGATGCCAGCGCGCGGCGTTGAAGTCGCCGACGATCACGGTGGGATCGCCCTCTGAAGGGTGGCCGGCGGCATCGCCGATGACTCGCAGTTCGTCGCTCCACTCGGGTGCGCGGAGGGTGGGGGGAATGGTGTGGATGGCCAGCACGCGCACCGGGCCACTCGCCAGCTGCAGGGTGAGGTCGACGGTGGGACGTCCGATGATGTGGACCACCTCGCCGGTCATGGGGATGCGACTCCACACGGCGATCCCCGCGGGATCGGAATGCACCTCGGCCACGCGGTAGGGGTACTCGCCGCCGGCGAGGCGAGTGAGCTCGTCGTGCATCGCGGGCGTGAACTCCACCATCACCAGCACGTCGGCGTCGGTGGCCACCATCGCGGCCACGGCATCGGCGGGCCGGCGGCTCTTCGCGAGCACGTTGCCGAACGCCAGTGAGAACGCCGGCTCGGCGACAATGGTGCGGCGAGCCTTCACGATGGGCAGCGCCAACCACACCAGCGCCGCCAGCGGCAGCACACTGAGTGCGGCGATGGCCCAGCGACCGTCGAGCGCGGCCAGCACCCCCAGCGGGAGCGCGCACGCCAGCGCGTGCAACGAGAGCGACTGGAGCACGGCGATGGGCTTCGACCGGTCGAAGCCGAGCACCTGGGTCAGCGTCAGACCGAGCAGCACTCCGATGGACAACCACCACAGGACGTCGGCCATGTCACCAACCGCGCAGGTCGATGGGCCACCGGTCGATCACCTCGTGACCGCGAGCGATCCAGGCCGCCGCGTGGAGGGCCATGGTGGGGTCGATGTGTGCCGGCACCACCCGCACCCGATCGCCGACGGTGGCGACACCGGTGTGGGGCACGAACGTGACGTGCTCGTCGCTCAGGAACCACACATCGGCCCCCTGGCCGTCGAGCGTCTCGACGGTGGGGTTCCCGTGGTCCATGCCCATCGCCTTCAGACCCACGTCGGCCACCGCAAACTTGGGGGTGGCCGACACCACCGTGCCGAAGACGTGCACCGCCTGTTGGAACGGGTGGCCGAGCCGAGCGTAGTGCGAGTCCATCAAGGCGTAACTGCCCGCCTGCACCTCGGAGACCCGAGTGTGCAGGTGGTACGTGCCGGTGCCGCCGGCGCTGACCACCGAACCGCCGACCAGGTCGTGTGCGGCGAGCAGTCGATCCATCGCGTCGTCGACGCGCTGGCGTTGATCGGCGGGGTCGTCGACCATCATCAGGTGGCCCTCGTAGCCCATCACCCCGCGAACGTCCATGCCACGGGCACGTGCGAGGTCGGCGATGCGTCCGGCTTCGTCGGGGCGGCACCCGCAGCGGGGCATGCCCACGTTCACGTCGACGAGTACCGACCGCAGCCCGGCAGCGGCCGCGGCATCGACGGTCTCGGGGGAGTCCACCGCCACGGTGATGGACGCGTGCTCCTGGGCGAGCGCGAGTGCGCGGAGGCGGGTGAGGTCGAGCACCTCGTTGGCCAGCAGCAGGTCGTCGCCCAACCCCGCGTCGGCCATGCCCAGCACCTCGCGCACGGTCGCGCAGGTGAACGCGTGATGGCCCACCGCACGTTGTGCTGCGGCGAGGGCGGTGCACTTGTGGGCCTTCACGTGCGGGCGCAGCGCAGTGCCCGGGTGGGCGGCAGCCATCGCGGCCAGGTTGTGGTCCAGCACGTCGGCGTCGATGACCACCGCGGGGGTGGGGAGTTCGGTGACGTTCACAGCGGTGCCAACCGAGAGATGATCAACCGGTCGAGTTGCAGTTCGTGCGCCTTCTCCTGCGATGCCAGGTCGTCGTCGCCGGCCCACCCGCTGCAGTCGAACGCCGCGTGACGACCCGACGCGTGCGCGGCGTCGCGGGCAGCGGCCAGGTAGCGAGCCGAGTGGGGGCTGCTGAGTCGCACGTTCACGCCATCGGCATGGGTGCCGGCGATGCGGGCGAGGGCTTCGCTGTTCACACCGACGATGACGGGCACGTCGGGCGCGCGATGGCGGAGCACCTCGATCTGGTGCACCACCGCGGCGTGCCGGGCCTCGAGCGTGGGTTGCAACGCGATGCCGCGCTCCTTGTGCTCGCGCGACCAGGGAGTCTCCGGGGCGGCGCCGGCACCGATGCCCAGATGCAGCCGTCCGTCGCTGATGCGCTGCACCGACGACGCGGCCAGGGCGAGCAGCTCGGGGTGGCGATTGGCGACGTTGGCCACGAGCGAACCGATGCCGATGGTGGTGGTGGCGGCCGCCAGCGCGCCCATGAAGGTGAAGGCTTCGAGCAGATCGCGGTCGCCGCCGGGGAACGTGCTGCCGTCGAAGTGGTCGAGCACCCAGGTGGTGCCGTACGTGCCGTCGGCCTCGGCCTGCAGCACGGCGTCGCGCAGTTCGGGCCAGTCGTTGTGGGCCGAGCTGAACTGCACGTCGACGATCATGGGGCACAGGATGGCCCCATTTCGGCCGGGTTACTCTGTGGAGATGACGACTCGTGGATTCGGACACCTCTACATCGAGACCCACGATTGGGCCGGCGCGGTGGCCTTCTGGCAGTCACTGGGGTACGAGCTGGAGTTCGAGACCGATCATCACTCCGGTCAACTGCGCAACCCCGCGGGTGGCCCATCGGTGTTCCTGGCCGAGCAGTCGTTGGAGGACCCGCTGGCCACCGAGCTGTACCTCGAGGCCGACGTCGACTACCAGGTGCCGCCGGGTGTCACCGTGGTGAGCCCGTTCCGCGACACGCACTGGGGCACGAAGGTGATGATCATCCAGGACCCCGATGGCCACCGCTTCCGCGTCGAGGCCCCCGTCCAGTAGGGCTGCGACCCGCCTGCGAAGTGGTGCCGACGGAGAGACTCGAACTCTCACTTTCAGCGTCCTAAGCGCTGTGCCTCTGCCATTGGGCTACGTCGGCGAAATTGGGAGTGAACGTTACCGAATGACGTCGATGCGCAGGCGGGGGCCGGCGTAGGGGAAGCGGCTGGCCTTCATCTCCGTGGTGGGGATGGTGATCGAGCGGTTCGGCAACCACTCGCGCTCGGTACTGATCCACTGCACCTCACCGGCGTGCGTGAGGCGCAGTTGGCCGGTGACGATCTCGCTCACTCGCACTGCGATGCCGCGGGCGTCGAACGATGCCCACGCCACGGGCTCCTCCACCTCGATGGGCACGACGGCCTCGGGCCAGGTGCCGATCGTGAGCCAGTCGAGCACCGCCGTCGCCACGTGGCGACCGTCGAGCGCGCAGATGTCGGCGGTCTCGGCCGGGTGCACGAGGTTGCCGATGGCGAACACCCCGCGTTGCGACGTGTGCATCCCCGAGTCGATCACGGGCGATTTGGCGACGGGCAGCATCGCCAACCCCGCGGTGCGGGCCAGCTCGTGATCGGGGATCCAGTCGCCGGTGAACACCACCGTGTCGCACTCGATGCGCGACCCGTCGGTGAGCACCACGGCCTCGACGCGAGTACGGCCGATGATCTCGGCGATGTCGACGCCGGTGCGGATGGGGATGCGGCGACGACCGGCGGCGGCGAACGCGAGCGCGGCGTAGGTCTGGTGCCGGGCGTGCGGCGTGGTGAGCGCGGCCACCTCGCACCCAGCGTGCGCCAGTGTGAGCACGGCGGAGAAGCTGACGTGCTCGGCCCCCACCACCACCGCACGGCGGCCCACGTTCTGGTGGTGAAGCGTCACGAACTGCTGCAGCGACCCCGTGGTGTGGATGCCGGCCGGGCGATCGCCCGGCACGAGCCGCGCGGATCGCGGGCGCTCGCGGACACCGGTGGCCAGCACCACCGCGTCGGCCTTCAGCCCGTCGGGCAGATCGGCGATGGAGGTGACCGTGATGCCGGTGCGCAGGTCCACGCCCTCCTTCTCGGCCGACCTCACCAGCGCGGCGGCGTAGCGCGGCCCGGTGGTGACACGTCGCAGGTCGCGCAGCCCGTAGCCGGCGTGCGCGGTGTGGCGGGGAATGCCGCCCGCCTGCTGCTCGCGCTCGAGGACGGTCACCCGCGACACACCGCGCTTGCGCAGCTCGATGGCGGCCGAGAGCCCGGACGGTCCGCCACCGATGATGACCACTTCGGGCCGGCTCATGACGCGCCCATCCAGTGCTGCATACTCCGACCATCGGCACGGGCCGCCAGCGCGCACACCTCGGCGGCGCAGAAGAAGCCCTGACACCGGCCGGCCACCGCTCGGGTGCGGCGGCGGAGCCCGTCCAGATCGTGCGCCGGCACCAGCGCCGTCACGGCGGTGACGATCTCGTCGGCCGTCACCCGCTCGCAGTGGCACACGGTGGAGCCCCCCGACTGGTACGGGCGATCGTCTGCCTCGCCCAACGACGTGAGGTGCACGGGGCGCAGTTCGTCGGCGGGGCGTCGCGCGGCGGTCAATCCGATGCCGGTGAGCATCTCCAGCGCCTCCTCGGCAAGGGCCATCGACGCGGTGAGCCCGGTGGAGCGGATGCCGCCCAGGCACACGTAGCCGGCATCGGCGTGCGCGCTCAGTTGGTAGTCGCTGTGCGCGGTGGCGGCACGCAGCCCGGCGTACACCGCGGTGACCTCCTCGTGGAGCAGGGCGGGCAGGATGCGGCGGCCTTTGGCCAGCAACCCGTCGAGGCCCGCACGAGTGGAACCGGTGGCTTCCTTGTCGTCGATGTCGTCGGCGGTGGGGCCGAGCATCACGTTGCCGAAGACGGTGGGTGCCACCAGCACGCCCTTGGTGTGCGATGTGGGGACGGGCAGCAGCGTGCGGTGCAGCAGCGAACGGGCGAACTTGTCGAACACGATCAACTCGCCGCGACGAGGACGGACGGTGAAGCCGTCGAAACCCATCGCCCGGTGCAGTTCGTCGCCGTACAGCCCCGCGGCGTTGACGACGAAGCGCGCCCGCACCACACGACCGTCGGCCGCGGTGAGCTCGGTGGTGCCGTCGTCAGAGCGCCGTGCCGACGCGACCCGGAAACCGGTGACCAGCTCGCAACCGTTGGCCACTGCCTCGGTGGCGAACGCCAGGGGAGTGGTCCACGGATCGATGATGTACTCGTGCGGCACGACCATGCCGCCCGTGGCGCCTGGGCCCAGGTGCGGCTCCAGCTCGCGTACGGCGTTGCCGTCGATGATCTCGGTGTGCACGTACCCGTTGGCGGCTGCCTTCTCGGCGAGCTTCGGCAGCACCGCCTGCTGCTCGTCGTCCCACGCGACCAGCACGGCGCCGGTGGGCTCCACCGCGATGCCGGCGCCGGGCGCGTAATCGCGCAGCAGTTCGTAGCCGCGCGCCACCAGGCGCGCCTCCACCGAACCGGGGGTGGCGTCGAACCCCGTGTGGAGGATGGCCGTGTTGGCCTTGCTGGTGCCGGCACCCACGTCGTTGCGTGCTTCGAACAGTGCGACCTTCAGCCGGTGATGCGACAGCAGCAGCGCGACTGCACAGCCCACGACGCCGCCGCCGACAACGACGACGTCGAACGGTTGGTCGCTCACGACGCTCACCGTTCGATCCTCATCGATCCATCGTGGCATCTGCGACGGCCTGCCACGTGGCCAGCCGCTCGGCGGCCTCGTCGGCGGTGATGGTGGGCTCCACCGTGACCGACGGGACGGTGGCCCATTCGGTGGTCAGTCCCGCACCGATCACCGCGAACGCGGCCACACCCAACGCAGTGGCGTGCGGCGACGGGTACACCTCGACGGGACACTGCAACAGGTCGGCCTGCACCTGCAGCAGCGTGTGGCTGCGCGTCAGCCCACCGTCGACTCGCAGCAATGACAACGGCTCGCCCAGGTCGCGGCCGGCGGCGTGGGCGAGCAGGGCCACCTGCGCGGCGATGCCGTCGATGGCGGCGCGCACCAGATGACCGCGTTCGGTGCCGAGCGACAACCCGGTGAAGGCCGCCTTCGCCTGTGGCTTCCAATAGGGGGCGGCGAGTCCGGCGAGCGCCGGCACGAACGTCACGCCGCCGGCATCCTTCACCGCTCCGCCCAACCGGTCGAGGTCGGCGGGCTCGGTCATGATGCCCATGTCGACCAGCCAGCTCACGGCGGCCCCCACGGTGTACACCTGGCCGTCGAGGCACCACGTGAGTTCGTCGCCCACCATCCACGCCGGACAGCCGACCAGACCGTTCGTGCTGCGGGTGGGTTGGTCGCCGGTGCAGGCGAGCATGAACGCGCCGGTGCCGTACGTGCACTTCGCCTGTCCTGCGCTGCGACACGACTCGGCGAACAGCGCCGCCTGTTGGTCCACGCACGCACCCGACACGGGCACGTCGCCGCCGAACAGCGAACACGAACCGAGCAGCTCGGTGTTGCCCACCACCTGTGGCAACGAGAGAACGTCGACGCCGAACACCGCGCACGCCTCGGCGCTCCAGGTGCCACGGTCCAGATCGAGCAGCAGCGTGCGGCCGGCGGTGGCCACGTCGGTGACGAACGCGCCGCACAGTCGGTGGAGCAGCCAGGTGTCGGTGGTGGTGATCGCCAGGTCGGCGGGTACCCGCTCGCGCAGCCAGACCATCTTCGGTGCCACGAAGTACGGGTCGAGTTCCAGACCGGTCAACTCCGCCAGCCTCGCCGCGTGCGGTGCGAGGCGATCGCACACCACACCCGATCGGCGGTCCTGCCACACGATGGCCGGGCCGTGCGGTTCGCCCGTCACCCGATCCCATGCCAGCACCGTCTCGCCCTGATTGGCCAGTCCGATGGCGGCGAGGGGCGGGTTCCCGGCCGCGGCCAGGGCCTGCCGGCCGGCGTCGACCACGCTGCGCCACAGCTCCTCGGGGTCCAGCTCCACGGCGCCGTCGGGCGAAGCGCGAACCCGCACGGGCACTTCCGCCAACCCGGCCACCGTGCCGTCCAGCAGCACCACGATCGCCTTCGTCGCCGACGTCCCCTGATCGATGGCCAGTGTGGCGCTGCCCGACATGTACCCACAGTACGCGGCCCTACAGTACGAGGCCATGACGTTCACCGGGTTCCCGCTCGAGGCCGTCGCCTTCTACGAAGGATTGCAGGCCGACAACTCACGTCCCTATTGGCAGGCCAACAAGCCCGTCTACGAGCGGGCCGTGCGCGCGCCGATGCTCGCGCTGCTCGAGGAGCTGTCCGACTACGGCCCGTTCCAGGTGTTCCGCCCGTACAAGGACGTGCGGTTCAGCAAGGACAAAACGCCGTACAAGGAGAACATCGGCGCGTACGGCGAGAGCGAAGGCGGCGCCGGCCACTACGTCGCGTTCAGCGCCACCGGCATGTTCGCCGGCTCGGGCTACTACGGCATGGCCTCGGATCAGCTCGAGCGTTTCCGTGCCGCCGTCGACGCCGAGGCCACCGGTACCGAGCTCGCGCGGCTGGTGGCCGACGTGGAGAAGGCCGGCTTGCGGCCGGGCGCGATGAGCGAGCTGAAGTCCGCGCCGAGAGGCTTCCCCAAGGACCATCCCCGCATCGAGCTGTTGCGTCGCAAGGGGTTGATGGCCGGACGCGAGTGGCCGCTGGCCAAGTGGATGCACACCAAGGCCGTCGTGGGCAAGGTGCGCGACGCCTGGACGGCGGCGAACGAGTTGAACGCCTGGCTCGACCTCCACGTCGGTCCCAGCACGCTGCCACCCGACGAGCGCCGCTGACGCGACCGGTGACTGGCGTCAGGCCACGGGTAGCCACACCAACGAGAGCGCGGTGACCTTCACGTCGGTGCGCTCCAGCTGGACCGCCGTCGTGGTGATGTTCATCGCGGTCGTGTTCCAGCGATCGGTGATGCCCTGCACCTCGTCGACCAACTGCTGTTCCAGGTCGGCGAGCTCCTGTTGCAGCGCCTGGATCTTGCTCTCCTGAGCATCGAGTCGGGCGCCGGCCGCCGCGGTGGTGGACCGCTTGCGAGAGGCCGAGCTGATCATGCTGCCGCGAGAGCGGCGCCCACCGAGGAACCCGTCGAGAATGGAGCCGGCGGCCGAGAAGATCTCGTCGGTGCGCTTGCCCTTGGCCTGCGTCTCCAACACCTGGGCCCGGTCCTCGGCGGCGAGCAGTTGCTTCTGCAGGCTCTGCATCTTCGTCTGGTACTTCGTGCGCAGCTTGGCCGTGTCCTCGTCGGCCTTGGTGTCGGCCGCCGCCTGGCAGCGAACCGCGAACGCTTCGGGGGTCTCGCCCGGCCGACCGAACACCTTGAGGTCCTTGTTCGTCAGCATGTCGACGGTGCGGCTGCGCACCAGCGAATCGACCAGGTCGCGTTGGACGCGGGTGAAGAACGTCTTCTGCTCGATGGGCGCGTTCGGGAGTCGATAGGTGCAGGGCGACGGTGGCTCGCTGCGGAGGTCGCGGTCGTCGTAGTCCACGTCGGTGGGTCGACTGGGGTCGATCTGCTCGGAGAGCGGAAAGAACACGGCCTCGAACTCCTGGTCGTGCAGGAAGTCGACCTTGGCGTCGTCGAAGCGCATCGACACCCGGCACATCAGCGCGGCTTCCCATGCCGTGCCGGCCGG
>JACQZZ010000017.1 GCA_016213625.1 Actinomycetota bacterium | reverse complement strand
TCTATCCTCGCCCAGCAGACCGACCGCATCGGCGCGGCGTGGAAGTGGTGGCTGAACCGAGCGGTGTCGATGGTGGCCGACGTGACGATGACCTTCAGGTCGGGCCGCTTCGGCAGCAGCTGGCGGAGGTAGCCGAGCAGGAAGTCGATGTTCAGGCTGCGCTCGTGGGCCTCGTCGATGATGAGCGTGTCGTACCGGCGCAGCATGCGGTCGCGCTGGATCTCTGCCAGCAGGATGCCGTCGGTCATCACCTTGATGCGGGTCTGGTCGCCCACCCGATCGGTGAACCGCACCGTGTAGCCGACCGTCGTGCCCAGTTCGGTTCCGAGCTCTTCGGCGACGCGCTCGGCGATGGTGCGAGCCGCCACACGGCGCGGCTGCGTGTGGCCGATGAGCACGCCCTCGGCGCCGCGGCCGAGTTCGAGACAGAGTTTGGGCAGCTGTGTGCTCTTGCCCGAGCCAGTCTCGCCGGCGACGATGACCACCTGATGGTCGCGGATCGCGGCCAGCAATTCGTCGCGGTGCGCGTCGATGGGCAGGCCGGTGTTCTCCATACGGTTGGTCAGCATGGCACCATGAGAGGCGTGACCCACCCGCCGATTTCTCGCCGCGCGCTCCAACTGCTCCCGGCGGGCCTCGCCGCCGCGGTGGTGGTGCTGGTGGCGTGCGGTGCCGACCCCGACACCGGGGCGCATCCCGGCCAACGGTTGGCGAAGGACTATGGCTGCGCGGCGTGCCACAGCAGCAACGGCGACGTGGGTCTCGGGCCCACGTGGAAGGGCCTGTACGGGTCGCAGATTCCCCTCCAGGACGGCACCACCGTCACGGTCGATCGCGACTTCCTGGTTCGCTCCATCAAGGATCCGGCCGCCGATGTGGCGGTCGACAACAAGCTGCCGATGCCGGTGAACAACGTGCCCGACGCCGACGTGCAGACCATCGTCGACTACATCATCACGCTGAAGTAGGTCGGCCGACACGAGGCGGTGTGCCGACAACGCAAGAGGCGGGCCCTCACGGGCCCGCCCTCTCGCCAGGGATCTGTGGTGGTCGGCTCAGCCGAGCGACGGGGGCAGGAGCACTGCACCCATGGCGTGGATGACGCCGTTGGAGGCCTGGATGTTCTGGACGGCGATGGGGTTGCCGTTGATCAACCAGCCACCGTTCTCGTCGAGCGTGGTGGTGATGTCCTCGCCCTGGACGGTCGTCAGCTTGCCGCCATCGGTGAACTGGTCGGTGGTGATCTTGCCGGGAACCACGTGGTACGTGAGCACCGTGGTGAGCAGGCCGGACGGATCGTTCAGGGCGGCGTTCAGCGTGGCCGGATCGAGCGCCTCGAAGGCGGCGTCGACCGGAGCGAACACCGTGAACGGACCCTCGCCCGACAGGGTGTCGACGAGCTCGGCGGCCGTGACCGCATCGACCAGGGTGCCGAAGCCGGCGTCCTTGAAGGTGACGGCCACGTCGACCACGGTGCCGACCGCCGGCACGAGCACGTCGCTCATCACGTAGACGTAGCCGTTGGTGGCCTCGACGCCGGCGCCGACCGGGTTGCCGTCGACGAAGAACGTCTCGCCGACCTTGGTGACGGTGAGGGTGGTGCCGGCGAGCGTGGTGAGCTCACCCGCAGCCAACTGCTCGGGGGTGATGGTGCCCTCGACGACGTGGTGCAACAGCACGGTCTTGAGCACGTCGGGGTTGTCCTGCACGGTGTGCAGGACGGGCAGCGGCAGCTTGTCGAACGCCGCATCGGTGGGAGCGAAGACGGTGTAGGGACCGCCGCGGAGTGCCTCGACCAGGTCCATGTCGACCACGAGGCCGGCGAGCTCGGTGAACACGTGGTTCGTGAGCGCAGTGGCCACGATGTCGCCCAGGGGCAGCGGCGTGAGGGTGGTGGAGGTCGCCGCGGCCGGCACCGTGGATGCTGCCGAGGTGGTGGCGGCATCGTTGGGGTCCTCGGAGCAGGCGGCGGCGCCCAGAAGGAACACGCTGGCCAGGGCCACGACGCGGACAACGGGACGACGGGTGGAGGAAATACGGTTCACGGACACGTGGACGACGGTAGCGGTGGGGTCCCCCCGCCAGTCAGGGGCGCGCGGCCTGTTGGGGATGGGACCAAAGACCCTACGCGTCGGCCATCTACATTTGCGCAGGTGACGGATCTGGAGCACGAGTACTCGCCGAGTTCACGGGTCGGGGGCGACTCGGGGCCGTTCGTGGCCGGCTACACGGCCCGCAGCGCCGCTGCTCGGCACGCGCTGGGCGATCGGGTGCGGCGGCTGGAAGGAGGCTCGCTCCTGGTCGAGGCCGGGGCCGATGCACCAGTGCTGGTGTTCGTGCACGGCGGGTACTGGCAGGCGCTCAGCGCCGAGGCCTCGTTGTACCTGGCACCTGCGGCGGTGTCGCTCGGGTGGTCGTACGCCGCGGTGGAGTACACCTTGGCGCCCGCCGCGGACCTTCCCACCATGGTGCAGGAGTGTGCATCGGCGCTCGCGGCCATCGCTGCTGCGGCGGGCGACGTACCGATGGTGGTGGCCGGCCACAGCGCCGGCGCGCATCTCACCGCGATGATCACCCAGGTGCTCCGACCACCGGTGGCGGTGGCGCGCTCGGTGCTGGTGAGCGGCGTCTACGACCTGCGCCCACTCGTGCACACCTCGGTGAACGATCCGCTCGGGCTCGACCTGACGACCGCCGAAGCCGTCAGCCCGATGCTGCTGCCGCTGACGAACCGTCCCGAGACGACCGTGGTCTGGGGCGACAACGAGACCGATGCCTTCAAGGCCCAGGGCACCACGTACGCCGCACGGCTCCGTGCCGCCGGGGTCGACGTGTCCGCGTTCGAGTGCGCGGGACGGCATCATTTCGACATCGTCGACGATCTGGTCGACCCTGCGACCGAACTGGGCGCACTCACCTTGGGAGGACTGCGATGAACACCACCGGGGGCGCACACGTCACCGCCGATGTCGTCGTCATCGGTGCCGGCTCGGCGGGGTGCGTGGTGGCGGGCCGCCTCGCCGAACGTGGACGCGACGTGTTGCTGGTGGAGGCCGGTCCCGATTACGGAGCGGTCGACAGCGGTCGCTGGCCCGAGGAGCTGCTGAACGCCCGCATGCTGGCCACCACCCACGACTGGGGGTACACCTCGGGTCGGTGGGTGTTCGAACGCGCCCGCGTGATGGGCGGTTGCAGCGCGCACAACGGGGCCATCGCTGCGGTGGGTCAGCGCCAGGAGTACGACGACTGGGGGCTGCCCGGCTGGCGGGGCGACGACGTCTCGCCCCTGTTCGACGAGGTGCTCGCCCGCATGAAGGTCCGGGCGTACGAGCCCCACGAGGCGGGTCCCTTCCACGCTCGCTGCTTGGCTGCGGCAGCCGATCTCGGCTGGCCCATCGCGAGCGACCTCTGTGATCTCGACGCCGGGCCGTCGTTCGGGCTGGAGACCGTGAACGTCGTCGGCACCACGCGGTGGAACGCCGCGTTCGCGTATCTCGACCCGGTGCGCGGGGGCACGTTGCGCGTGCTCGACGACGCGATGGTGGACCGGCTGGAATCTCACGGCGGCACCGTGCGCGTGCTGCTGTCGCGGCGTGGCGAGCCGGTGGTGGTCGAAGCCGGCACCGTGGTGCTGTCGTGCGGTGCGTACGGCACACCCCTGGTGCTCGAGCGTTCGGGGGTGGGCGATCCGCGGGTGCTGCGCGCTGCGGGCGTCGACGTCAGGGTCGCGCTGCCCGGCGTGGGCTCGAATCTGCACGACCACCCGATGGTGCACGCCGATCGTGCGGTGAGTCCCGAGCTGCAGTCGTGGCTCGACGAGGTCGCAGCCACCGGCTTCCTGCCGGAGGAGCAGACGCTGGGCAAGTTCGTGTCGAGCCAGTCGGTCGACGGCCGGTACGACATGCACGTGTTCCCGGTGTGCGCGAGCGACCAGACCAGCTTCCTCTACGGCCGCGTGCACGTGGAGGTCGCGTGCGTCGACGTGCGCAGCCGAGGCATCGTCCACATCACGTCGGCCCACCCCGAGGCGCATCCCCACATCGACCACGGCTATCTCAGTGACCTCGAGGGGCACGATCTGGCAGTGATGCGCGACGGGCTGGTGCTCGCCGAGCAACTGCTCGATCATCCGCAGCTCGCAGCGGTGCTCGGTTCGCGGATCACCGACATGAGCACCGACGAGGCCATCTTCGCGACCGTGTCGCACTACTACCACCCGGTGGGGTCGTGCGCGATGGGGGAGGGCCCGATGGCCGTGTGCGATGCCGATGGCCGTGTCCACGGGCTCGACGGCGTCATCGTGGCCGACGCCAGCCTGATGCCGCAGATCACGCGAGCGAACACCAACCTGCCGGTGGTGATGATCGGCGAACGCATCGCCCGCACCCTCTGAACCGCGTCAGGCCGCGGCCAGCATCACTCCGAGAGTGCGTCGGGCGAATGCCTCGATGAGGTCCGTTGCCGGCATCCCACCGTCGATGGCAGTTGCCACGTTCTCGGTCTCGGTGGTGGGGTCCACCGAGAGGCATTCGCTCAAGGTCTGCCGGCAACGGAGGTGGGTGAGCCGCGCCAGGTCGGCGTGGCCGAGGGCGTGGTCGGCGATCATGATGATGCGGAACGCCTCCTCGGAGTACGGGGCGAATCGGAGCGCGGCTTCGCCGTGACGCACCGCGGACGAGTGCGCACCGGTGAGAACGGCGTCGCGTCCGAGCCACAGGTGGGCGCGGGCCACCCGGCTGCGATACAGGTCGCGCTCCGGGGCGGCCCATGGGGCGTAGGGAGCGTCGTCGAGCAGATCGCCGCCGACGATGGCCACCGCCTCGCCCAGCAACCGGCGGCACGTGGCGTCGTCCGCGTACTCGGCCTGCAGTACCAATCGGTCGAAACGATCGATGTCGACATCGACCTCGTCGAATCCGAACCGGTAGGCGCCGCTCTCGGTGACGAGGATTCGTCGGGCGAGTTGCTGGTCGTCGCTCAGCCGACGGCGCAGCACGCACACATAGTGCTCCAGGGTGCCGGCGACGTTGCGTGGGGGAGCGTCACCCCAGAGTTGGTCGGCGAGTTGCTCCTTGCTGACGGTGCGGCCACGGGCCAGCAACAGCAGTTCGAGCAGACCCCGCGGCTTCTGGCCCCCGAAGTCGGCCCCACGCAGGGTGCGGTTCCCGTCCGTCACCTGCAATGGTCCGAAGAGTGTCACGTTCATGATTCGCCCTTTCCCTGCGGGGCACCGGCTTCCCGTCCGTCTCGCCATCCGATTCCCGCCGGATGCCGAGCGCCGGTGCCTCCGCCGAGGGAGTTAATCACGGCCCGGCGACCTGCAAAAGGGCTGCGTCTGGCCGGTTTTCGGCGGTCGTACGACCCTGAACGTCAGGCAGGGTCACTGCAGTCGGCGGCCTGACCGCGTTCCGTGCTCGACGCCCACCGTTGGTGGCCTGAGGACGGTGCTCGGTTCGTCAGGGGTCGTCGCCGTGCTGGGTCGAACGACCTACGCGGGCTTTTCTCCGTCGTACGACGAGGTCGACCGCCGCCTACGTCTCAGGTCGTACTCCGCGCACCCGCACCCGCGCTGACCAGGTCCGCATCGCGAGCCCAGGCCACCGCGTCGGCTCGATTGGTGACCCCCAGCCGTTCGTAGATGCGGCCGAGGTGGGCCTTCACCGTCTTCTCGCCGATGCCCAGCTCGCGAGCGATCTGCTTGTTCAGGAGGCCGAGCGACGTGAGCCGCAGCACCTCCACCTCGCGGTCGGTCAGCTTCACGCCGGCGCGCCGGGAGTGGCGGTCCTCGACGAGGGTGCGGGCGAGCCGGGGGTCCAATGGCGACTCGCCCCGTGCCGCCGCGCGGACCGCAGCGAGGATGGCCGTGGGCTCGCTGTCCTTCAGCAGGAATCCCACGGCTCCGGCGTCGATGGCGGAGAGCACGTTCTGCGGGGCCGCGGTGGCGGCGAGGATGAGAACGACTGCGTCGGGGCGGGCGGCGAGAATCCGCCGGGTGGCCTCCACGCCGTCGACCGGGCTCATCGACAGGTCCATCATCAGCACATCGGGCCGGAGCGTCTGGTCCAGCGCCGCGGCGCGCTCGCCGTCGAGCGCGGTGGCGACGACTTCGATGTCGCCCTCGGCGCTCAGCAGACGGGCAATGCCCGCGCTCACGACAGGGTGGTCGTCAACGACGATGACTCGGATCATTCGGGGACCTCCAGTTTCACCGTAGTGCCCGCACCGGGTGCGGATCTGACGGTCAGCGAACAGCCGGCAGCGATGGCCATGTCGGCGAGCAGCGCGAGGCCCATGTGTCCGGGCTCGACCGCGTCGGTGAGTGGCGAGAACCCCACCCCGTCATCGCTGACGGTCAACACCGTGCCACCACCGTTCCCGTGCAGTTCGACGCGGATGTCGGTGCCCTGCGAATGCTTCGCTGCGTTGCGCAGCGCTTCCTGCGCCACTCTGAACACCAACCAGCGATAGCCCGGGGCGACGTCGGCGTCGGGACCGACGAGGAGCGTGGTGCGCATGGTGCGCGGCATGCGCTCGAGCATTCCTTGCAGGCTCGACGGCACGTCGATGCGTGCCGATGCGGCGGGATAGAGCTCGGCCGTCTGACCGCGGAGCGCCGTGACCGCGTCGCGCACTCGGGCGGCCAGTGCAGCGCGTTGTTCGCGCATCGCCTCGACCGACAACTCGGCTTCGTGATCAGGGACTTCCAGATCGAGCGCGATGCCGGTGAGGTCCTGCACCACACCGTCGTGAAGGTCGGCCGCCATGCGCTTGCGCTCCATGAGCGCGACTTCCGACGACCGTTGCGTGAGCCAGCGGCGGTAGGCGCGTTCGCGATCGTGTCGCCGCACGAGGCTGCGTGCCATGACGCCCTGGGTGGTGAGCAACACGGCCGCCCCCACGCCTTCCAGGATGGCGACGATCAGCACGAGCCGGCTCGCCTGCCGTGCAATCGATTCGCGATAGAGCTCGGCCTCCCACACGAGCGGTTCGCCCGCCGGGCCGGTGAGGGCGGCGTACACCTCGATGGCG
Organism: Actinomycetota bacterium; assembly: GCA_016213625.1. Lineage (GTDB taxonomy): Bacteria > Actinomycetota > Acidimicrobiia > Acidimicrobiales > Ilumatobacteraceae > UBA668. The sequence continues at coordinate 6,825 of JACQZZ010000017.1, read as the reverse complement.
TCGACGCCGCGGCCCTCGGTGGCGCCGTCGCCCGGGCCGTCGAGTTCGTCGTGGCGGGCGATGGACACGCCATCGTTCAGTACCGACGTCGCGGCGTCGGACAGGGGGAACTGTTGGCCGGCGAACGCAGCGGCGAGTGAGTAGACGACCGTCCCGTCGGCGCGCCACAGCAAGAGGTTGGCGGTGTCGGGGTGCACGATGTAGTCGCGGACGATCCGATCGAACTCCGCGTAGGCCTCAGGGTCGCCCGCCAGCAGCTCGGCCGTGACCGCGGGTTCGATGGCGATGGCCACGCGATCCTCCACGGTGACCAGCGCCCGGCTCACTTCGTGCGCCGCGAGTTCGTTCCGCAGCACCACCGTGTGGAGCACGCCGACGCCGAGGATGGCGACGATGCTGAAGACCCACACGCTGAGTACCAGTCGGCCGAGCGTGGACACCGGGCCGTCGACACCGATCTCGACGAACCCGTCGTCCGGCCCGGCGTGAGGGGATGCCTGGTCGGCGCCGGCCGACCCGTTGGTTCGGAACATCTGCTCATCGTGCCCTGATCTGGTGCGGTTGGAAAGTGGTTCGCGGACGACCGACCCCTCGAGACGGGAGGAGAGGGGCCGGTCGTCCTGCGAATGCGCTGACTTCAGAGACCGAAGTCGGCGCTGCTGATGGTCGCGGGAGCCACTCCCACCAGCGTGATGGTGACACCAGCGAAGCTGATGACGGTGTTGCCGGCCACGGTGGTGATGGACACCGTGCCGAAGTTGGCCAGCGTCAGTCCGAGCGCACTGAGGTTCAGGATGTCCTGGCCCCCGGTCGGGTTGCTGTCGAACCCGTTGATGCGATCGGAGCCGTCACCCGGGGCGAACACGACGGTGTCGTTCCCGGCGCTGGGTGTGATGGTGTCGTTGCCGCCACCACCACGGATGGTGTCGCCGCCGCCATTGCCGACGAGGGTGTCGTTGGCAGCGCCGCCGCGGATGTCGTCGGCGGAGGCGGAGCCACTGATGGTGTCCACGCCACCGCCACCGATGATGAAGGCGATGCCGGTGAGGGTGATCGGGCCGAAGTTCAGCGTGTCGGCGAGCGGTGAGCCCGAGATCGACACGTTGGCGTGACCGTTGCCGGTGATCTGCTCCACCGAGGTGATGGAGCGGAGTCCGATGACCGTGTCCGGTCCCATCGCCTCGATGACATCGACGTTGTTGCCGCCGGTGATGGTGTCGAAGCCACCAGCACCTCCGAGGAACCGGATGATGTCGTTGCCGGCACCACCGTTGACGACGTCGTCGCCTCCGTCACCGGAGAGCAGGTCGTCACCGGCCTGCGCCGACAGTGTGTCCACGCCGTCGCCGCCGGTGGCGACGTCGGCCTGGGCCGTACCGGTCCATCCCTCGTTGGCGGCGGTCCCGAAGAACACGTCGCCCACCACCTGGGTGCCGGCGGACAGCAGGGTCTGCGTCGTGCCGTGGTCGTCGACGAAGGTCGCCTGCACACGGATTCGACGGTTCACCTGTGCCTGCGTGGGTGTGAAGACCTCACCCACGGCACCCGGGATGTTGACGAACGCTCCGGCGCCACCGACGTTGTTCTGCTGCCACTGGAACACGAAGGTCGCGCCGGCCAACCCGTCGGGGTCGGCGATGGTGCCCTGCGCCGCGGTGAGGGGCTGTCCCTCGAGCGGCGTGGCATCGTCGACGGTCGGTTGACCGGTCGGAGCGCTGTTCACCACCAGCGTCGCCGAGAGGCTCACCGTGTCCGGCGAGTTCGGGTCGTTGCTGGTGATGGTGAGCGTGGCCGACTTGGCGCCCGCCGTCGTGCCCGTGGTGGACAGGGTGGCATCGATGATGCAGATGTCATCGGGCAGCACCTCGGTGATGCAGCCGTTGACGATGTTCCAACGGGCGGCATCAGGACCCGACAGCGTCACGCTGTCGATGGTCAGCGGCACCGTGCCGTCATTGCGCACGATCACCGACTGGCCGATCGGGGGCGTGTTCAACGCCCTCGTGTCGAAGTCGAGCGTGCTCGTGGACAGCGCCACCACCGGCAACGGGGGCCGGGTGACCCCCTCCGTCGGATCCGACAGCACCGTCTCGATGGTGCCGTGGAGGTCCGTGTACGTGGCCTCCACCGTCAGCAGCTCGTTCTCCTGGGCGAGCCCGGGAGTGAACGTGGACGCGGTCGCCCCACCGATGGCCACGCCGTTGGCGAACCACTGGAAGGAGAAGTCCGCCGGCAGGCCGTCGTCGTCGGTGATGGCCGAGACGTCGACGCTCAGCTCCGTGCCCACCTCGGGCAGTGAGGAGGAGATGATCGGCTGGCCGAGGGGCTCGTCGTTCACGTTCTCGACCGGGAGGGTCGGCTCGCTGAGGACGAACTCGGGGACGCCGATGTTGTCGAGGAAGGTGGCGACCACCCGCAACGACTTGCCGACCTGGCCGTCGCCAGGAGTGAACTCGAGGCCGCTACCGACCGTCACCCACTCGAAGTCGGGCAGCTCCATCTGCCACTCGTAGAGCACCGTGGCCTCGTTCACGCCCTGCGGATCCTGCAGGTCGGCGGCGGTGATCGACAACAGCGTGTCCTCCACCGGAGCCAACGAGCTGAGGTCGATGGTGCCGAACGCCGGGTCGTTGAACAACACGGCCAGGCTGATGACCTGGGTACCCGCGAGCGGGTCGGCCGGGTCGATCGGGAACGAGATGAACTCGACGTTGGTCAGCGTGTCCACGCCGTCACCGGCGGGTGCCAGGTTGTGCGCCACCGTCACGACGCCAGTGGCCTCGTCCTCGGTGATCTCGTAGGCGCCGGGCAGGTCCGAGAACACCACGGTGTCGATCGACGAGGCGGCCGGAGCCGTCTTGATCGAACGCTGGATCGTGATGCTGCCGGGGTTCACCCGACCAGCCATGACGTCGGCTCGCAACGTCGCCAGGTTGTTGTGGATGCGGACGTCGTTCGGGTCTGAGGTCGCCGGGTTCGGCGCGACGAGTTGCGCGTCGAGCCAGGCGTCGCCGTCGATGACGTCGTCGCCGCCACGACCCTCGATGAGGTCGTTGCCGCCGCCACCCAGGATGATGTTGCCGCCGGTGAAACCGCTCGCCGGGACGATGGTCTCGAGCCCCTGGATGCGAGCGACGCCCGCAGCCGTGAGCTCGTGGCCCGTCATGGAAGCGGCGTCGGCGCTGTCGCCGCGGAGTACGTCGTTGGCGTCCCAGCCCGAGAGCGCCTCGACCAGGTCGAAGCGGTCGCGGTTCACGTCCACCGCAGGCGGCAGCAGGGCCGAGAAGGCCATGTCCGAGTTGCCCGCGACGGGATCGCCGCGATGGGTCACCCAGTCGAAGCCCAGCATGCCTTCCGAGCGCTGGATGCCGGGGCCGGCGAACATGACGTCGTCGCCACCCTCGGCGTCGTAGTCCTGCTCACCGCCGTAGCCGAAGAGGACGTCGTGACCGGGCTCGTTGGGGTCGTCCTGGAATGGAGCGCCGTTGTCGCCCTGGAGGAGCGCGAACGGCCCACGGCCGCCCTCGATCCAGTCGTCACCGTCGTCACCGAACACAGCGTCCTCGGCGTCGCCGGCGAACACGAAGTCGTTGCCGGGGCCACCGAACGTCTCCGTCATGTCGTTGCCGCCGATGATGAAGTCGTTGCCGGTGCCACCCTGGTTGAGGTCGCCGCCGAAGCCACGACCCGACGAGATGGTGTCGTTGCCGGGACCACCCTTGATGACGTCGTCACCGAAGAGGTCGGTGAGGATGTCGTCGCCGTCGCCGCCGATCAGGTTGTCGTTGCCGTCGCCACCCTCGAACACGTCGTTGCCGACGTTGCCGCGCATGGTGTCGTCACCCTCGCTGGACTTCGCCTTGTCGTTGTTCGGCGAGCCGTTGAAGACCACGTGCTCCACACCGGGGTAGCGGATGGTGCCGTTGGGTTCACGAACCAGTTCCTGGGTCTCGTCCCACTCGGTGTCGATGTCGTCGATGATCGGGCCCGACGCGTTCTGCTTGGACAGATCGAACACTCGTGCAGGGGTGCTGAACGAGTCGGCGGGCAGGCCCTCGACGTCGGTGTTGCGCTGGATGAGCTCGGCGAACGAGTTGCCCTCGAGCTGCGTCAGCAGGTTCAGACCGGCGGTGCGGCTGAGGTAGTAGAAGCGGTCGCCGTCCTGCAGGCTCTCCATCTGGTACTCGAAGACGTAGTTGAACGTCGGGCCGAGCAGACCACCGAACACGTTCTGCTTCTCGGCGAGGCCGCCCATCCACAGGTCGATCAGGTCGACACCGGTGATGGTCACGCCATCGGGCGTGCTGGCGTAGCCGGGGTTCGGGTTGACGAGCACGACATCGTCGAGCAGCGAAGGAGTGCCGAGATCATCGACCACGTCAGGTGCCCGCATCGACTCGAGGAACTCGACTGCGTCGATGTGGGACCAGTAGTCAGCGATCTCCTGCGCCGTGGAGGTGGCACCAGGCGTCGCGACGAGCGTGCTCGCCGTGTTCAACAAGGCTTCTGCGGCCGCCCGGCGGGAAGTGATGTCGCCCGTGATGCTGGGGTGCGTGCCGTAGGCCGCGATGAAGTTCGTCAGTGACTCGGGGTGCCGCAGCGCGAAGCCGAAGTCCGTCCAGCTGGCGTACGGCGCGAGCGCCGAGTCGCTGGTGCGGGCGAAGACGGTCCTGCGGAACGAGTTCAGCGTGGGGATGCCGGTGTCGCGACCGCGAGCGATGTTCAGCGCGGCCAGGTCCAGCGGCAGACCGATGAGGTCGTTGCGCAGCGCCTCGGTGACGAACTCGTCGAGCTCGTTACCCACCTGACGGGTCATGCCGCGGATGATGTTGCCGGCGGCCTGTTCGGCGTCGATCTCGTTGTCGAAGAACGACGGCGGGTTCAGGAACGCCTGCAGCAGTGGCATGTCGTCGTGGGTGCCCTCCGGGGTCACGCGGTCCACGCTCTCGGTGAGCATCGAGTGGCCGAAGCGGTAGACCGCGTGGGCGAACTCGGCGGTGATCCGCGGGTCGAGGTCGGTGTGGTAGCCGGTGCCACCCTCACCGAAGAGGTTCACCATCGGCTGCACCTTGCGGATGAACTCCTCGAACGCGAGGTGCTGGTACTCCATCTCCGTCACGAAGCGGGCGGCCTGGAAGAGGCGCTCGCCGTAATCGAAACCGCTGCCGGCGGGGGCATCGGCGCTGACGGCCTCCCACTCTGCGATCTCGGCCGCGGACAGATCGGCGTGGATCATCGTGTCGATTTCCTCCACCAACCGGTTGTGCTCACTGTGGAACACGTGGTGCACGGCGGTGAGACCGATGTTCTCGTTCACGCGGCCGTCACCGGCGATGTAGTGCGCGTCGAGCATCTCGTCGTCGTAGGTGGTCGAGTCGTGGTCGTCGGCGAACAGGCCAACGGTCTCGGCGTCGAGGTCGAGGTCGGGGGTCTGGTTGGCCTTCGGTGCCGCGTGATGGGCGATGTCGTCCAAGAACGCGTGGCCTGTCTTCACCGCGTCGGTGGCGTCGAGCGGGTTCAGCGGGTCACCCTCCACGGCCACGACGTCGTCGGGGTCCACTGTCGTGTCATCGGGGAACACGACCTGCGGGAATCCGTTGTCGCCGGGCACGAAGTTGCCGTACGGGTCGGTCACCACGAGGGGCACACCGAACACGTCCATGTCGTCCAGAGCGATGCCGAGCTGCAGTGCCTGCGCCTTCACCGTCGACCACGTGGCCATGCCGTCACCGGGGCCGATGATGAGCGAACCGCTCGCCGTCGGCACGCCGGTGCCCACCGCGAAGTCGTAGTCGCGCAGGAACACCTGGTGCGCCGGGTGCGAGGTGTAGGTCTGGCTCTGGTCCACCCACGACGAGGTCTGGTTGGTGGACTCGCCCTCGGCGTTCTTGGTCGCCCGGGTGAGGAACATCACCGGGGGACCCTGGCCCCACAGCGGGTCGTCCGGCGTGAGGGTGATGGTCACCGTGCCGTCGCCGCCCTTGTTCACCAGGTCGAGGCCGTGGTCGAAGAACTGACCGAACAGCGTGAACCACGAGTTGTAGGGAGCGGAGAGCCCGGTGTCGGGCGCGACGTTGGGAATGAAGAACGTCTCACCGGTGTCGGGGTCGCCGAGGAGCTCAGCGCCGTCACCGGCCGCTGCCACTGCTGCGGGGTTGTTCGGCGACTGATCGACGATCAGGTTGCTGATCGTGCGCGGGGCGGGATCGATCGTGGGGTTGTCGGGGTCGTTCGGCACCGGATAGGTGGGCCGGTCCTCGCGCGGTGCGATGCGCGGGAACGTCTGGTCGGCCGTGCCGAACTTCGACTGTCCGTCCACGAGGTTGTTGCACGTGCCGTCCACCGTGCGCAGACCCCAGGGCAACGTCACACCGACGCCGCCGGCGGGAATCTGGTTCGGGTCCTCGCCGATGAGCGCGCCGCACGCACCCGTCAGCTCGGTGGTGTTCGCCACGTGATGCTCGGCGATCTTGATCTGCTTCAGGATGAAGCGGAGATCGGAGGCATTGAGCTCGAAGCCCTGCCCCACGGGAGCGGCTTGGGCGCCGGGACTCACCGACACCACGACCGGCGCCAACAGCGCCGCCGCTACTCCCATCGCCCATGCTCGGCGACCCCGTCGACCGTGGTCGATGGGTTCCCCTTCTCTGTGTACCCGCCCTGTTCGGAACATTGTTCAGCCTCCCTGCTGTGACAGTTGAGGCGAACGGTGCACGACGGCCCTGAGGGGCCACTGTCGTGAAGCTGTGGGCGACCTTTGAACGACCTTTGAACGAGTTCCGGTTCAGTCGCCGACCTGGTACGACTGCACGCGCGCAGGGTGGA
>JACQZZ010000015.1 GCA_016213625.1 Actinomycetota bacterium | reverse complement strand
TGGGGCGCGGGCGGCGCCGGGGGTGCGGGCGGCGCGCTGGATGCAGGCGCCGACGCGGCGTCGCCCTCGGGCGCGTCGTCGGGCGTGGGCTTGGGCTTCTTCTTGCTGAACAGTCCCATGTGTGTGCTCCCCATGACCGGCTCGTCGACCGGCGCGGCAGGACCCAACCGTATCCCGAACCGAGGGCTGGGTGGGGGTTGCCCCGAAGGGCCGTGGTGTCCCGACGATCGGTTGGCCCGCGTACCGCTCAGAAGGGTAGGTCGTTAGGCTGAAGCTCGATCTCCGGTGGCTCGGAGAAGGAGTGGCGGCCCGTTCCCGGGTCGCCACTTCTCATGTGAGCTGTGCGGGCGGTGGGCGTCAGGCTGCCTGGTGCACTGCTCGCACGAGCACCGAGAGCGGCACCATTCCCATGCCGGCGTTGGCTGCCGTGACGTGTCGCCGGCGGAGCGAGAGTGGAGCGCCCGCGTCGGTGAACGCGGCGTCGATCCACACGCACAGGTCGTCGCACGCCCGGTGGGCATCGCCGACTCTGGCGTCCTCGTCGGCCAGAACCGTGATGGCATTGATGGTGCGCGTGGGCGCGGAGCCGTCGGTGACCGAGAGCGACTCGCGCACCAGGTCCTTCACGGCGGTGATGCTGCGAATCACCATCGTGTGGTGTTGCACCGTGGGTTCGGCGGTTGCGGCCACCAGCTCGGCGACCGTGAGCCGCCCGTCGCCGTCGGCGTCAGCCGCAGCGTCCGCAGCGTCAGCCGCAGCGTCAGCCGCAGCATCCGCAGCGTCGGGGTCGGCGTGATCGTCGACCGTCGGATCTTCCACGACGTCGTCGCCGACGATGAGCCCGTCGGCGAATGCCTCCACCTCGGTGTCGTCGTCGGTGCCGGCAGTGAGTTGGCCGGCGGGTTCGGCATCGGGGGCCGCAGGAACGACGGAGGACTCGGTGAACTCCACCACGCAGATCAGGCTGTCGTCGGCCGGGCCGTCGACCGTGGCGACCATCACCGGAACGTCCGGGTCGTCGTCGTGCAGCCGACGGCGCACGATGTTGCGGATGCCGAGCATGATCAACTGCCCGATGATCAAGGCGGGGACGATGATGAGCAGCCATGGGTGGGTGCTCGTGGTGGCTCGGAAGCTCACCGGCACCGAGGTGCCGTTCACGGTGGCGCGGACCGCCTGATCGCCGAACGCCAGCGCATCGAACTCGACCGGCACGGTGATCTTGCGCCGTTCGCCCACTTCCAGACGCTCGAGGGTCACCGGCTTCAAGAACCCGGTGGGGTCGTCGGCCGGTCCGGCGGTGAGCACGACGGTCGCGTCGACCACGGCGACCGTACCCGTGTTGACCACCTCGAATTCGAAGGTGCGGCGCGCGGGTCCGCCCAGCCAGGTGTTCCACGAGTCCTCGCCGCGCAGGTGCACCTTCTCGACCTCCAGCCGTCGGAGTGCGGGCGCCACCACGTCGCCGTCTCCCGGGTGCGAGGTGGGCGCATTGGGGACGTCCACCGGCGTGGTGACGGAGTCGGAGGTGGTCTGGCTGACCGCGCGGATCACGCAGGGGCACGGTGTGGGCGGGATGACCACGGCGAGCCGGCCCTGGAAGGTGCCTGCTGCATTGCTGGCGACCACCTGGCCGGTGTCGGCCGCGCAGTCGGACGTGCCGGAGCGTGCTTCGTTGCCGCACACCTCGAGTTGGATGAGCGTGTCGGCGGGCCACCCGGTGCCCTCCACCTTGAACGTCTCGCCGGCGGGGACGAGGGCGTCGTCGGGAAACGGCTCGTTGAGAATGGTCAGCGTGGGATTGGTCGGTGCGCTGCCGGCCGCGGCGGTGGCCGCGCCCGCGCCGATCATCACGAGCAGGGAGCTCGCGATGGCGACGCGGAGGATGGCAGCGCGCTGCATCACACGCTCGCTCGTCGGCGTCTCACGATGCGCCACCCGAGGAATCCGACGACGATGAGTACGAGTGCGCCGACCGCGAGCACCGGAATCGCCCACTGGGTGAGGGAACTGTTGGCCGAGACAGCGGTCTCGGCGGAGGAGATGTCGAGATCGGCAGTGATGCGGATGTACGGCTTCACGTCGTGGACGATCTCGGAGATCTCGACGGATCCGCCGGGCAGCAGTTCCGGGATCTGCCGGTCGGGTAGCCGTTCCTCGCCCAGGCCGAACGCGCCGGAGATGCCCAACTTCGCGACCGGGGACAGTCGGATGTCGCCGGTGTTCGTGATGGTGTACGTGACTCGTGCGTCGGCCCCGCTGAACGGGGTGCCCGGCGCCGAGTACGACACGGCGAAGTCGTCGATGGCCAGCGAGGGGTTCACCGGCCCGTCGACCCGGACGTAGAGCCGCGCGCCGACGCGCACACGCACGTCGAACCCGATGCCGTCGTTCGGGTTGTCGGGATCGTCGATCTTCTGGGCGACGATGGCACCCACGTGATCGCCGGGTGCGACGTCGGCCGGCACGGTGACGGCGAACGGGATGTCGACTCGAGTGCCGGGCTCGACGGTCCATTGCGTGGCGCCGAGTTCCACCCACGACCCGACGTCGGTGGGGGACTCCTCCTCGCGCATCAGCGAGAACGAGCCGTCGCTCGTGTTCTGCGCGTCGGTGGCGTAGATCGCGAACGTGGCGGTCTCGCTGCCGAGGTTCGAGATGGCCACGGTGTCCTGATACACCTCGCCCACCTTCAGCGTGTAGACGAAGTGATCGCGCCCACCTGGACCAGTCGGGCCGGACGGTTGCACGGCGAAGCCGCCTGCGTCTTGTGGTGAGCCGCCACCGCTGTCGGCCGGTGGGGTCGTGGCGTGCCCGACCTGGGCGCAGGACAGCAGGACAGCCGCAGCGATCAACGCTCCGCGAAGCGTGCGGTGTGTCGTCCGCCGAGTTCTCACGATGGTTGCTGTCCTTCTCTTGAAAGCGAGCGGGTGGGACGCCGGATGGCCGGCGCCCCACCCGCTCGAAGTGCTGTTTGAAACCGATGTGACCGTCGTCAGATGAGGGTCAGCACCAACCCACCGGTGTACTGGCCCTCGCCGGCAGACGCGGGAACGCCCAGATACATGCTCGCATTGCAGGTGAACGTTCCACCAGCCTGGTTGACCGGTGCAGCGCACAGCGTGGTGGAGCCCAGCAGGCCGCCCAATCCGTCGACGCCGGTGCTCGGGTCGGGAAGGTTCGACTTCGCCACGAGTGCTGCCAACCATTCCGCCGGACTTGCGGCGCTCGCCGCTCCGGCGGTGACCGTGGCGACATCACCGGGAATGTCGTTGTGCGCCACAGCCGCGGTCGGGGTCCATCCGAGGTTGTCGCCCGGAATGCACAGGCGATCTGCCGCGGGTGTAGGAGCCGCCGGAGTGCCGAGCAGCGGCCCGGCACCCCCGTTGGAGCACAGCGGCACGGTCACACCGGGAAGGGGACTGAAGGTGGGTGACCCGGCGGCACCGATGTCAGTGACATACGCGGTGACCGACCAGCCCGCCGCAGTGCCGCGGGCGTTGTTGACGGTGATGGTGTTGAGCAACCCCGTCGACACCTGCTCCGCGCCGTTGAGGACCACGGGTGACATCACCAGGAATCCCGGCACCTTGTCCATCGTCATGGTCGTGCCGACGACGGGTTGGACCACGATCTGGGTGAGGTCGCACCCGAGCGGACTCGCCGTGGCATCGCACTGGTTGGCGAGCACGGTGATGCTGATGTCGACCGAGCCACTGATCAAACCGGTGGTGTCGGTGGCGGTGAAGCCGACTGTGATGGGACCTGGGTCCGTCGCGGGAGCGGTGTAGGTGTAAACCCCGGGCGTCGCGGTGGGATCGAGCGTGCCAGCCGACGGTGGGTTGACCGTGAAGGTGAACGGGCTCCCCCCACCCTGACCCTCGTTCACGTCGGTGCAGTTGTTGTTGAGGTTGATCGTCGCACTCTGGCCGACACCGACGCTCACCGACTCACCGGTGCAGACGGGCGCCGTCGGCGGGGCCACGACGGCCGCCACTTCGAAGGCACCGATGCTGGCAGCCGGGGTGAAGCTGTTCGCTGTGGCGGGTGGGACTGCCACAGTGGACACACCGGGCTGGCAGTCGAAGTTCACCTTGATGGGTGTTCCGGTGATGCCGGAGTTGGTGAAGATGCTGCCGGCCGGAGTGAGCGCGGTACCGCCAGGCCCCAGGCCGGCGATCGCCGGCAGCGAGCCAGGGACGGCCTGCGAGAACTGCACGTTGCCGCCGAGCGGCGTGACGACCCAGTCCGGAAGCGGCTGATTCACGTCGATCGGTGTCGCGGTCTCGTCGGCTCCGCCCGGACCGGCGCCGCCGGGAATGCCGTCAGGATCGGCGATGACCGTGGCGAGCGGCAGTTCGATGAGATCGGTGCGGGTGGCGGTGCCCTTCGCTCCGCCTCCCGTGTCGACGTTCGTGGCCGAGCGGGCGACCCAGATGCGGGTGGGGATCAGGTTGGTGCCGGTGGTCAGCACGCCCAGGTTGTAGCCAGCGACGAGAATCGCAGCTGGGATGGCACCCTGCACTGATCCATTGATCAGGGTGACGTTGCCGTCACCGAGTTGGATGGAGGCGGGGCTGGCGGTCCCGTTGAGGGTCCAGCTGATGTCGGCCCAGTTGCCGTTGGCGTTGTTCTGGCAGGCGTTGGTGACGGGGAGTGTGCCGGGTGCGGCCTGTACGCCTGCACTCGTCACTCCCACGGCAACGCCGGCCATCAACAGGCCCGCAACCGCGGTGAGGGCGCTTCTGCGCCGGGATCGGTGGTTCAAGAGGATCACTCCCTCGTTCGATGATGGTGGCTCGGAAAATTCGTTCCACTGTCGAGGAAGTGCGCGGTGGGCGGGTGATACGCACGAGCGGCGCTGCGACCCCCCGCAGCACCGTGGAATTGTCGGGCATACCACGAGCCGTCTGCCGACGTCCCCTCTCGTGGTCTTCAATCGCTCCACCACGTTCCGTGGGGAGTTGGGCGAACCATAGCAGTTCGCTCCCGTGGGTGGTCAAGACCCCTTGATGATGGCTTGAGAGACCTTGATGATTCGTCACGCTTGACACATGCGCGTTCGTGCATCACGCTGTGCGCGTGCCGGCTGGGGGGCCGGTACCACTTCGAGCCACACATCCTTGGGGAGCCAACATGCGGACCCGCCAGCGCGGAGCCTTGATATTGCTGGGTTTGCTCGCGGTCGCGCTTGCGGCCGCGGTCGTGCTGACGCCGGCGCGTCGCCCAGCGGTCGCATTGGCCGCCACCAACGCCTGCAAGAGCAATGCCACCGGGACGTGGAGCGACATCTCCATCGGCCTGTCCGGAACGGCCACTCCGAGTGCTGCCACGGTTGGAGTCGACACGATCACTTTGAGTGGTGTCAGCTTCCAGGCGGCGGTGCCGGCGACCTTGCTGATCTCGGGCTACAACCTCGGTCTGCTGACGGTTGGAGCCAACTCGATCCCGGTCAAGGGGTGGGTGGGACTGAAAGGTGCGAACACCACCGAGGGCGTACAGGTGCTGCAGTTCACGGCGAACGTCAGCACGACGATCACCGATCCGAACGGCTTGCCGGGCACCGGCGACGAGACCGCCACGCCGCTGTCGCTGAACCTGAACCTCGGTGACACGACGTGGACGCCGACCGGCGGCGACGTCGCGTTCGCACAGGCACCTCCCGGTTCGTTGCCGGCCATTCCCGCCGGACAGGTGGCGCCCGGCGCCACCACGCCCCTCGGCGGTGTGTACATCAGCGCGCAGGTCGCGGGCGGCCTCATCAAGGCCAACTTCGACTGCCAGGGCGGCACGTCGGCAGTGGGTGGTGCGTCGTTCACGCCATCCACCCCGGGCGCGTTCGCCTCGGTCGCCGTCACCGGCGGCGCCTCGACCACCACGACAACAACCGTGGCGTCCTCGAGCACGGTCGCCTCGTCCTCGACGGTCGCAACCACCAGCACGCTCCCGGCCACCACGACGACGGTGCCGGCCACCACGACCACGTTGCCGCCACCCACGAACGGATCGGCCACCTACGCCACCTCGTGCAAGAACAGCGTCACCCCGGATCTGAGCACGCTGAACTTCGATGCCACCGGCACGCTGCCGGGTCAGGTGACCGCCGACGCCGCGTTCTCGCTGACGAAGATGAAGTGGAAGGTGACCATTCCGGCCAGCGTGTTCCAGACGGGCATCAACCTCAGCCTCGTGACGCCGGGTGTACCCATCACTGGCACGCTCGATCTGGCCATCACCTCGACCAACACGCAGCAGACCACGCAGGACTCGCCGAAGATCCCGCTGTCGGTGCCGGTGGCGGTGGGCTCCGACGGATTGGCGCTGCCGAGCACCGTGGCCTTCGACGTGCCCGACATGACATGGACCGCCCGCTCGGGGAAGATCGACATGGCGATGTACGGCGCCAACGTGACGGTGAAACTCACGCCGACGCTGCAGGTGGTGTTCGTCTGCAAGCCCACCACGACCGGCCCGTTCGTGAGCACGAACGCGGTGGGAGTGTCCACCGCGACCACCAGCACGACCACCACCGTTCGGGTCGCGTCCGGCGCCGTGGTGCCCACCTCGACGACGGTGGCCGCACAGAACCTCGTGCGCACCGGCCCGTCGGGGAGCATCGTGGTGCAGGCGCTGGCGGCCCTGCTGTTCCTGGACCTCGGCTACCTCGTGTTGTCGCTGCGTCGCTCACCTCGCCGCCACCACACCTACTGACCCGAGTGGGTGCGCCACCATCCGAGTGGGACACAGCCATTCGAGTGGGTACTCGCACCCCGGGTGCGAGTACCCACTCGCATGGTCCTAGTGTGACGCCGATGTTCGCACGGCGGTCAGGAGACGGGTTCATCAGGTGCTCCGATGGGCACGTGCGCTGGGGCGTGTTCGGTGCCGCGGGGGTCATCTTCGTGTTGCGCCGGCACGACGGCGAGCCGTTGGTGATGCTGCAACAGCGATCGGCCATGGCCCACGAGGGCGGCACGTGGAGCATCGCCGGTGGCGCCATCGACGAGGGCGAGACCCCGTTCGAAGCGGCCATGCGCGAGGCGAGTGAGGAGGTGGGCGAGATCCCCGCCCGTCACCACGTGCTCGGCGAGTACGTGTTCGCCCCGGCCACCGACTGGACGTACACCACGGTGGTGCTGGAAGTGCACCAGCACTTCGGCGCCTCGGTGAACTTCGAGACCGACGCCGTGGTGTGGGTGCCGCTCGACATGGTGGACCACCGCCCGCTCCACGCGGGCTTCGCCGCCGCGTGGCCGCACCTGCGCGCCATCATCGAACGCGGTGTGTCGGACGACCACCGATAACCACCCGGTGCCTCGGTACCCACGGGGGTAACCTTGGTACTTGTCGTGAGCAACCATCCCTTCGTCCCCTTCCGCCACCGAGCGGTGCGTCTGCTGTGGGGCGCGGCGGTCATCAGCGACATCGGCACCTGGGTGCAGCTCATCGTCGTCGGCAGCCTGGTGGCCGCCGGCACGGGCAGTGCGGTGCAGACCGGGCTGGTGGCGCTCGCCACGTTCATGCCGCAGGGCATCGCCTCGCCGGTGGGCGGGCTGTTGGCCGATCGTTACGACCGACGGAAGGTCTTCGCCTCGGCGCTGGTGGTGCAGGCATCGGTCACCACCGTGCTGGCCGTCGCGCTGGGCATGGGTGTGCGCACGCCGGCGGTGCTGACGTTGCTCATCCTGTTGGGCAGCGCGGCCGGTGCCACCGGGGCGCCCTCGTACGCGGCCATGCAGCCCGACCTGGTGCCGCCCGACGAACTGATGGCCATGGTGTCGCTCGGCGTGTACTCGTGGAACAGCGGTCGTGTGGTCGGTCCCATCCTGGGGTCGGTGCTCGTGCTCGCGGTGGGGCCTGCGTGGACCATCGGGTTCAACGCCTTCTCCTTCGTGGTCATGGCCGCGGCGGTCGCCATGGTGCGTCGACCCTTCTTGCCACACGGCAACGACTCGGGCACGGTGCGCGAGCGCCTCGTGGGTGGGTTCCGCACGCTGCGGGCCACGCCCGGCTGCTTCCACGCCCTGGTCCTCCTCGCCGTGTTCAACCTGTCGGCGGTGCCGTTCATGGGTCTCATCCCCATCTACGTGCGAGCCGAGTTCGGCGGCGGCACCGGGGTCACCGGCATGGTGGCCTCGGCGCAAGGCATCGGCGCCATCGCGGGTGGCATCGTGGTCACCCTGCTCGCCAACCGCTACGGACGCTCCGTCCTGGTGGGCTGGCTCGCGTTCCTCGTGTCGGGCGCACTGCTGGCCTATGCAGTTGCACCCACCATCGTGTGGGCCACTGCCATCGCCGCCGTGCTCGGTGCCGGCTGGTCGGGCATGTTCATCGCTCTCTCCGCAGTCATGCAACGCGACGCACCGCCCGCCAGTCGCGGCCGCGTGATGTCCATCATGCAGGCCACCCTCGGCGTGTCGTACGGCTCGGGGCTGTTGCTCATCGGGCTCATCGGCGACCTGTCGTCGCTGCGCATCGCCTTCGCCGCAGGTGCGGTGATGGGCCTGATCGCGTTCCTGCTGCTCACGCTGCGCGCCCGGCACTGGCGTGCCGCGCTCGACGGCGAGCCCGTGGTCGAACCCGCGCTCGCCCCCTGCTGACCCGTCGTCGACTCAGGCGCGGGTGGAACCCTCGACCATCACTTCCCAAGAAGTGGGTAGGGCATCGCCCGAGACCGTCTCGTAGCTGATGACGAGTTGCCCGTTGGCATCGACACCGATGGCTGATGGCGGTGTCTGCGCGGTTCCGAGCGCGAGGCCGCACGCTGCGGGTTCGATGCTCGTGCAGGTCGGATCGCCCACCTGGTCGGCCACGAAGGCCTGCACGCCTGCGGACTCGCCGGCGTTGGTGACGGACAGTTGGTAGGTGACGGTGATGGCCGATTCGAAGCCGCCCGAACAGTCGGCGCTCGCCGCGTCGCCGCCATCGATGACCCACGTCAACAGGTTCGGCCCGGGCGACTCGAGGGTCATCGAACCCTGTGAGGCACCACTGCCATCGAAGAACGGCTCGCACGGCTGCAGCCAGGTGCCGAGGATGGGGGTGAGGTCGAACTGCTCGCCACCGGTGCCGCCGCCGAGCGTGGTGTCGGTGCCGCCACCGTCGCTGACGATCGTGACCGGGTCGCCGTTGGCGTCGGTGGCATCGACGACGACCTCACTGCCGCCGAGGGTGGGGTTCTCGTCGTCGCCACTGGCGATGACGGCGATGCCGACGCCGACGGCGACCACGGCCGCGCCGCCGGCGGCGATGGTGACCCACGTGGGGATCTTCGGCTTGGGGACGCCGATGCCGGTCGTGACGGGAGCAGTGACCGGGACGGTGGGAGGGGGAGTGGCCCCGGGCAATGGACTTCCCGCCGGACCGGCGCCGGGGGTGAGCGGTGTCCCGCCGGGGCCGGCGGCGGGCGGCTGGAGCGGCGTTCCACCCGGACCCGCCGCGGGTTGGATGGGTGTTCCCGTGGGGCCTGCGGGTTGGAGCGGCGTGCCAGAGGGGCCGGCCGGCTGGAGCGGGGTACCCGCTGGCCCGGTGGGCGCGAGCGGCGTGCCGGCGGGGCCTGCTGGGGCGATGGGTGCCGCGGCGCTCGCGGTGGCGGCGCCGGAGTCGGCGATGAGCGCGGCGGCACCGATGCCGGTGGCAGCGACTGCGGCACCACCGGCGGCGCCCATGGCGACACCACCAGCGGCGGCAGGTGCCACCGGGTCGGGGACGCGTGCCCAGCCGAGCTTCGCCCCACCAGCCGCGACCGAGGTGCCACCAGCGGCTGTGGCGTCGCTGCGCGCGGCGAGCACGATGGCCGATGGTGCGATCCCGGCGAGGCGGGCTGCTTCGGTGAGTTGACCTGCGCGGTACTGGTCGAGGCCGTCATCGTGGATCATCACGACCGCAGTGGGGTCGCTGCCGTGCTGTCGGCGGGCGGTGTCGACGACGGTGGCCACCAACAATGCAGTGAGTGCTTCTGCGCCGTAGGGGGTGGTGCCGACCATCACCGGAGCGCTGTCGCCCAATCGGGGTACGAAGTCGCGCACCACCGTGGTGGCGCCGGCGAGTGCCGAGCCGGCGACGAGTTGCCCATCGGGGAGTACTCCGACAGCGGACTCGATGGTTCCGCTGTCGACCGTGCCGTCACTGCTTCCCGCGACCACCGCCCACGTGGTGTGCGCGGATCCAACGTCGATGCCCACCCGATACGTCATCTCGTCACCCTATTCTGCGGCTCCTCGGCGCGCCACGACCACCCGCCGTTCGGCGTGCACGAACAGATCGTCCCGCTGGGGGATGTCGTGGAGCAATGTGCCGAGCGCTTCGCCGTCGTCGGCGGTGAGTCGTTCTGCCGCCATCTCCAGACCCCGCCCGACATGCTTGGTGAGCCAGGTGCGAGCCGTGTCGTCGAGCGGCGACGGGTGATGGGCGGCCACTCGCTGATCGACGATGTCGACGTAGCCGGCGGCATCCAGGAGCGCGGGCCAGTCGATGCCCACCGGATCGAGCCCGAGGCGTTCGTTGAGTGTCGCCGCAGTGGCGGACTGGAAACGGCCCCACACGCCTGACTCGCGCATTGGATCGGTCACGGGGAGCACGGTGGGTGCGTTGCCGAATTCGACCATCACGAGGGTGCCGCCCGGGGCGAGCGCGTCCTTCAGGCGGCCGAGCGTGACCACCGCGTGCGAGACGTGGTGCAACACCATCGAGGCCCACACCACGTCCACTGGCGGCAGGGTGGGCAGGGTGCCATCGAGGTCGGCGGCGATGGTCCAGATGCGATCGTCGAGTCCGAGCTGCGCGGCGCGGTGCCGGACGCGCCCGAGCAGCGGTGCCGACGAGTCGAGTGCCGTGATGCGGGCGCGGGGAGCGTGACGGCTGAGTGCGACGGCGACCGCACCGGGACCGCACCCGATGTCGAGCACGTGTCCGATGGTCGCCCACTCGACGTGCGGTGTGCAGGTGCGCACGATCTCGTGGACGATGGGCAGGGTGATGGCGGAGTCGAGTTCCAACGAGTCGGCCATGGCCTCCCAGTCGAACTCGTCGTCGTGAGCATGGTGGTGATGTCCGTGCGTGTGCGGAGAGGTCATGGCTGGTCGGTCGGTCCCGCTGCACTCGTCATGGCGGGATCGTAGACCGCCGTGCGGAGGCCGTCAGCGGTCTGGGTCGACCAGCGCTGACGGATCGGTGGAAGACTGGGCGCATGCCGTACGACGTCGCCAATGATCCCCGCATCGACCCGCGCCTGAAGGCGCTGCTGAGCGCCATGCCGGCGATGGAGACATCGAACGTCGCGAGCCGCGACCAGCTGGTGGCCGAGGCGAACGACCCGGCGCTCGCGGGATTCCAGGAGATGTACAAGACGATGATGGAGGCCTGCGACACGCCCGCGGTGGTGTCCAGCGAATGCCTCACCGTCACCAAGTACGACGTGATCTCACAACCCGATGGCAACACCATCCACATCAACTTCATCCGGCCCGCCAGCGACGAAGTGGTGCCCTGCGTGTATTACATCCACGGCGGGGGCATGGCAGCCATGTCGTGCTTCGACGGCAACTACCGCGCGTGGGGGAAGATCGTCGCCAACCAGAACGTGGCGGTCGCGATGGTCGACTTCCGCAACTCGGTGTCGGCCTCGTCGGTGCCCGAAGTCGAGCCGTTCCCCGCGGGGTTGAACGACTGCGTGTCGGGTCTGAAGTGGGTGCACGCCAACGCCGCGGAGCTGCGCATCGACACGAGCCGAGTGGTGGTGGCTGGCGAGAGCGGTGGTGGCAACCTCACGTTGGCCACGGGCATGAAGCTGTTGAAGGACGGCGACATCGGGCTCGTCACCGGGCTCTACGCGCTGTGCCCGTACATCGCCGGTGAGTGGCCGCAGGACCGCTTCCCCTCGAGCTCACTGAACAACGGCATCTTCCTCGACCTGCACCACAATCGGGGCAAGATGGGCTACGGCATCGAGGCGTTCGAGGCAGGCGATCCGCTGGCGTGGCCCAGCTTCGCCACGGTCGACGACGTGCGCGGCTTGCCGCGGGTCGTGGTGCACGTGAACGAGTGCGACCCGTTGCGCGACGAGGGCCTCGAGTTCTACCGACTGTGCCTGGCCGCCGGTGTACCGGCGCGGGCGCGCATGTCGATGGGCACGATGCACGGCACCGAGATCTTTCCGCTGGTGTGCCCCGAGATCAGCGCCGACACCGCGCGCGACCTCGCGGCGTTCGCCAAGGGCTGAGCCCAGCTACTTCAGCCCAGCTACTTCAGCACGGCTTCGGCGCGCGCCTGGATCTCGCCCACCGCCGAGCGCGCGGTACGCAGGCCGCGGAGTGCGTCGTGGATGGCTTGCCAGCCGGCGTCCTCGACCTCCGGAAACCGAGGGTGCGACGGGTAGGTGATCATCGCGTCGGCGATGGTGGCGGTGGTGATCTCGAGCCGCTGCCGGTCGATGTCGTTCTCGGGTTCGACGGCAGCGAACGCGCCCATGTGTGCACAGACGCTCCCGCCCTGTGCGTCGATGGCGTTGGCGTGCTCGCTGGTGAGCAACCGGACGAGGTCGAGCGCGCCGCCGAGGTCGCCGCACGTGGTGGGCACCGCCCAGGCGTGGCACCCGGCATAGCTCACGCGCCGACGGGGACCGCTGGGGTAGGGGAACGGTGCGAGGGCACGCCCGCTGTCGCGGATGGGCCCCCAGCCGCCGGGCCATGCGCCAGCGGCATCGACGCGCCCGTCGAGGAGCGCCCGGTCGACCTGGTCGTAGTGCCACGTCGGGAGATCGGCCGGTGCCTTCGCTGCCAGGCGACAGAGCATCTGGATGGCGGCCACCGCCTCGGGTGACGCGATGCACGGTCGGTCCTCGTCGTCGAACAGGCGGCCGCCGGCGCCGACGACCAGTTCGAAGAAGGTGCCGAACAACCCCGACTCGCGGCCCGGGAAGCCGAAGGTGAACGAGCTGTCGGCGAGCTCGGCCCAGGTGGTGGGAATGGCAGGCGAGCGCGACCACATGATGCGCACGTCGATGAGGCGGGGCACGCAGTACTGCGCTCCGTCGAACCGACACAGCTCGACAGCGAGCGGGGCCAATGCCGAGGTGACGATGTAGTGATCCAGCGGCTGCAACCATTGGGCCTGCGAGGGGGCGTACTTGCTGTGCGTGGCCAACACGTCGATGCGTTCACCGTTGGCGAGCATCCGCGCGACCTCACGGTTCAGGGTGGGGTGGTCGGCGTGCACGATGATGTCGATGTCGCGGTCCTCGAACAGCGTGTACAGGTGGTCGTACATCGGGCCGCCGACCACGGCGACGCGCAGGGTCACGACGCGTCCACGATGCGGATGCCGCTGATGCCACCGTCGATCAGGAGGTCGATGCCGGTGGTGAAGGTGGACGGAGCGGCCAGGTACACGACTGCGTCGGCGACGGTGTCGCACGTGACGAGCGCGCCCATCGGCTGGCGTCGGCGGAGCGCTTCGTACGTGGACGCCGGGTCGGGGGTGCCGGCGACCAGTCGTTGCACCCATGGGCTCTCGACGGTGCCGGGCGACACGCAGTTCACCCGGATGCCGTGGTGCACCTCGTCGGCGGCCATCGCCTTGGTGAGGGCCTGGATGGCGCCCTTCGAGCTCGCGTACACGGCGCGCTGCACGAGACCCACGGTGGCCACGATGGAGCACGTGTTGACGATGGCACCACCACCGCCCGCCCGCATGTGCGGGATGACCGCCCGCGACATGTTGGCCACGCCGAAGACGTTCACCGAGAACACGCGCTGCCAGTCGTCGGGGGTGCTCTGCACCACGTCGCCCACGGCACTGATGCCCGCGTTGTTGCACAACACGTCGATGCGTCCGTGCTCGGCCATCACACGGTCGGCGGCGGCGACGCACTGATCGGGATCGGTGAGATCGAAGCCGTCGGCCAGATCGAGCCCGACGGTGATGTCGCCCTGATCATCGAATCGCTGCATCATCGCGCTGCCAATGCCACCGGCAGCGCCAGTGATGATGACCACTCGTCCGCTCATCGAATCCCCGATCGGTCGGCGCGCTCCGGGCACGCACCCGCGCTCAGTATCGCGCCTACTGTCGTGTCGCCGACGACCCACAGGACGCGCAATGACCACCATCGTCTCCGTCACCACTCACGACCTGCGAGCGCGCACCTCGGCGTTCCTGCACGGCTCCGATGCGAATCACCCGGATCCCGACTACTCGGCGGCGTACGTGGTGCTCCACACCGATGGACCGAACGAGGGCCACGGGATGACGTTCACCATCGGCAAGGGCAACGAGTTGTGCTGCGCGGCGATCGAGGCGTTGTCCGGGTTGGTGGTGGGCAGGCGGCTCAGCGACCTCACCGACGACATGGGTGCGTTCTGGCGATCGGTGACGAACCACTCGCAGCTGCGCTGGCTCGGTCCCGACAAGGGTGTCATCCATCTGGCCACCGCCGCGCTGGTGAACGCGGTGTGGGATCTGTGGGCCAAGGAACGTGGCGTGCCCGTGTGGCAACTGGTGGCCGACATGGAACCCGCGCAGTTCGTCGACTGCATCGACTTCCGCTACCTGCGCGACGAGGTCGACGAGGTGCGCGCACTGGAGATGCTGCAGCGCATGCAGGCGGGGAAGGCCGAGCGTCTGGCGGAACTGCGTCGCGACGGATATCCCGCGTACATCACGTCAGCCGGGTGGCTGGGCTACACCGAGGACGAGGTGCGCCGGCGCTGTCAGGAGGCGATGGGGCTGGGGTGGAACAGCTTCAAGACCAAGGTGGGGATCGACGTGGTGTCCGACCGGCGCCGGTGCGAGGTGATGCGCGAGGAACTCGGCGACCATCGCCAACTGATGGCCGACGCCAACCAGGTGTGGGACGTGCAGCAGGCCATCGACTGGACCAACCAACTCTCCGACTTCCGGCTGCGGTGGATCGAGGAACCGACGCATCCCGACGACGTACTGGGCCACGCCACCATCCGTCGTGGCGTGCGACCAGTGGGTGTGGCCACCGGCGAGCACGCGGCCAACCGACTGATCTTCAAGCAGCTCCTGCAGGCCGAGTCCATCGACTACTGCCAGGTCGACGCGTGTCGTCTCGGTGGACTGAACGAGCTGCTCGCGGTGCTGCTGCTCGCCGCGGCCAAGGGCGTGCCGGTGTGCCCGCACGCCGGCGGCATCGGCCTGTGCGAGTACGTGCAGCACATCTCGGTCATCGACTACCTGTGCGTGAGCGGGTCGCTCGACGATCGCACCACCGAGTTCGCCGACCATCTGCACGAGCACTTCCTGCATCCCGCGCAGGTGCGCAACGGTGCGTACGTGGTGCCCGAGGCGCCGGGGTACTCCATCGAGATGCACCCCGAGTCGATCGCCGCGCTGCGCTTCCCCGACGGCGCCGAGTGGCGCTGACGTGTCGCGTGAGGTGTCGGTGACGTGTCGGTGAACCGCCTCGGGCTGGGTACGGCGCCACTGGGCAACCTGTTCACCGCCATTCCCGATGACGACGCGCTCGCCACGGTGTGGGCCGCGTGGGAGCAAGGGGTGCGGTTCTTCGACACGGCACCGCAGTACGGCCACGGGTTGGCGGAGACCAGGCTGGGTGAAGTGCTGGTCGGACTCCCACGTGACGAGTTCGTGTTGGCGTCGAAGGTGGGTCGCTTGCTGCGCCACCCGGATGGCGCTCGGCCATCCACCATCTTCCGCGATGTGCCCGAGGTGGACCCGGTGTTCGACTTCTCTCGCGACGGCGTGCTCCGCTCGTTGGAGGAGAGCCTGCAGCGGTTGCGCACCGACCGCCTCGACGTGGTGCACGTGCACGACCCCGACGACCACGAAGCCGAGGCGATGACCAGCGCGTTCCCCACGTTGATCGAGTTGCGCGAGCAGGGCGTGATCCGGCAGGTCGGATGTGGGATGAATCAGGCGGCGATGCTCGGTCGATTCGTCGAGCGGGTGGATCTGGACTGCGTGTTGTTGGCGGGGCGCTACTCGCTGCTCGACCGCAGCGGAGGGGCCTTGCTGGAGCTGTGTCGAGCACGAGATGTCGAGGTGATCCTGGGTGGGGTGTTCAACAGCGGCCTGCTCGCTCGACCAGAGGTGGACGCGACGTTCGACTACGCAACTGCCTCGGCCGCGCTGGTCGCGCGGGCGCGCTCGATGCAATCGGTGTGCGCATCGTTCGGGGTCACGCTGCCCGAAGCTGCGGTGCAGTTCGCGCTGCGCCATCCTGCGGTCTCGACGGTGTTGGTGGGTGCCCGGTCGGTGCAGGAGGTGGTGGACGACGTGTCGTATGCGACGTCGACGGTGCCCGCCGATCTGTGGTCCGCGCTGGAAGCCGTGGTGCGGCAAGAATGACGTGATGGATCTGCTCACCACCAGCGATGGGGTGTCCATCGCGTACCACACGTTCTGGCCGGCCACCCCGTTGCCTGGTGTGCCGCCAGTGGTGCTGCAGCACGGCTTCGCGGCCGATTCGGAGGCGAACTGGCTGCGCCCCGGCGTGGTCGACGCACTGTTGGCCGCCGGCCGGCACGTGGTGGCGGTCGACGCGCGCGGGCACGGCCAGAGCGACACGCCGCACGACCCCGCGTTCTACGGCGAGTCGCGCATGGCCGACGATCTCAGCGAGTTGTTCACCGCGCTCGGGCTCGCCGAGGTCGACCTGGTCGGCTACTCCATGGGTGCCATCGTGGCGTTGGTGCTCGCCTCGCGGGACCACCGTGTGCGCCGGCTCATCGCCGGCGGCATCGGGGCGGGAGTGGTGGAACGAGGCGGGGTGGACTCGCGCCACCTGGAGTTGACGGCCCTGGCGGCCGCGCTGCGCGCCGACGACATCTCGTCGATCACCAACCCGGTCGCACGGAGCTTCCGCCAGTTCGCCGAGTCCACCGGCGCGGATCGGTTCGCGCTCGCGGCACAGGCCGAGAGCGTGCACCAGGACGCCATCCCCCTGGAACGCATCACCGCCCGCTCACTGGTGCTGGTGGGTGATGCCGACCCCTTGGCGGTGCGCCCCCATGTGCTGGCGAACGCCATTCCCGGCGCGTTGTTCTGTGTGATCCCCGGCGACCACCTCGGTGCGGTGGGCGCAGCGGAGTTCGCCCCCACCATCGTGCAGTTCCTGGGCGAGTAGGGGTCAGAGCACCGGCGGCGGCGTGTGCACGCCGAGCGACCCGAAGGTGTGATCCGCCTCGTCGCGCCACTTCGGAGCACGAGTCGGATCGGGCACCATCGTGGCGAGCGCGTGCAGCGTGAGCGCCCGCTCGAAACCGGCCGAGGGAGTGAGCCGCAGCGCCTCCAGCAACGTCGGCTCAGGATCGATGCCGGATCGCAGTTCGATGATGGCCCGAGCGCGAAGCACGCGGCTCACCATCACGTCATCGCCAGCCACGCGCTCGGCGAGGCTGATGCAGTCGGCGATGGTGGCCGTGCCCGTCTTGACTCGCAGCTCGAGTTCACGGGAGTCGAGTTCCGTCAGCATGTCGGCCATGCCAAGTGCGAGCAGCTGAGGGCGCGCTGTCGCCAGACGTCCGTGCGCCGACTCCAACTCGCCGTTGCGCATCGCCGCAACTCCGGCGAAGAGATTCGCGGCCGCGATGCCCGCGGAGTAGCCGACGGCCTCGTAGTTCCGCAGCGCGCTCTCGCAAAGGTCGATCGCCGTCGACCATGACCCCTGATCGGAGAGAATCTCCGCGTTGTTGATGGCCGCCGTCGCGGCCTGCACGACGTTGCCGCTTCGAGAGGCCACTTCGAGCGCCTCGAGGTAGTAGCTGCTCGCCGTGCTCCAGTCGGAGGCGAAGTACGCCTCGATGCCCATGTTGGCGAGGATTCGGGCCATTCCGCTGTTGTCGCCAAGATCCCGATACGCAGCGAGCGCTTGTGGACCGACTCCCTCGACATCGGGCTGGTCGAGATACGCGATGGCGAGCTGCATGCGTTCGAGGGCCAGCGCCTGCAACCGCGGATCTCCGGCCCGCGTTGCATCGACGTGTGCTTGGTGAGCGATTTCGAGACACCGCTCGTTCTCGTTGCGCATCGCGCGGATGCTGGCTTCGTAGAGGGCGATGTCGGCCTTCGCTGCGAACCATTGCGCGTCGTTGGTGTCGGCCGGGATCGCGCGTGTGGCTCGGGCGTACCACCTGAGGCCTCGTCCCGGATCGCCCTGACGATCGGCCACCGAGCCCAACTTGCGGACGAGCCGAACAGCGCCGACGGGATCGGTGCTGGCTCGTCGCGCCTGCGTGTAGACGCGAGCTGCCTCGTTGAGCCGGCCGAGCTCGTAGTACAGATCGCCCAGCGCCTCGGCCACCGTGCCCCGATCGCTCGCCGCCACGTGCGAGCAGTAGCGGGCGGCGGCGAGCGCCCGCTCGTACGCGACGGCAGCTTCGATGGTGGCCTGCTGTGCGATCGCAGCTTCTGCCGCGATCACCGAGTACTGCCACGCCTTGTCGTGCATTCGCGCCACCGAGTAGTGCAACGACAGGATCTGCGCGATCGCGTTCGGCTGAGCTGCCTGCTCCTCCAGGATCGTGGCAGCGAGGCGGTGGAGGTGCTTTCGCCGGTTGAAGGGAAGGCCTTCGTACGCAGCGTCGCGGTACAGCGCGTGGTCGAAGGCCCAGATGGCATTCGATCGGCGACGTACAGCGCCCGCGTCGACCGCATCGGCCAACGCCTCGGCGGTGACGATGCTGGCATCGTCGTTGGCGAGCATGTGGTCCACGACGTTCTCGTCGAACCGGTTGCCGAGCACGGACGCCACGCGGACAAGTCGACGTGCGGCCGGGCTGAGTTCGTCGATGCGGCGAGCGATGATCTGCTCGACCGAGTCGGGAAGATCTCCGGGTTCACCGGTGAAGGTTCGGGCCAGCTCAATGGCGAAGAGTGGGTTGCCCTGTGCCTTGTCGGCGATGGCGTCGAGGTCGCGGTCGAGCAGCGGGCGTGTGCTCACCTCGATCGCAATGGATCGGATGGAGTCGTCAGTGAGGGGATGGAGCTCCAGTCGGGTGACGTGCTCGTCGAGTTCGGCGAGCGCCCACATTCCGCCTGGCCGACGGGTGACGACGATGGACCAGGGCCGGTCCTTGCACACCCTCGCCAGTTGGTTGACCAGCTCGCCTGATGCGTCATCGATCCACTGTGCATCCTCGACGATGAGCAGTGCCGCATCGGTGAGAAACGTGTCGAGGTAGTCCACGACCACGTCGTGGATCTTCATCCGGCGGAACTCGGGGTCGATCGCAGCGGACTCGGGCGTGTCGCTCACCTGGCCGCCGAATGGCACCGCCAGGAGCGGGAGCATGGGCGTCAGTTGCGGTGCATGTCGTTCGATGTGCTCGACGAGGCGTTGCCCGACCGACTCGGCCGTGGCATCGAGGGGAATGCCGACGGCTCCCCTGAGCAGCGGCCGGAAGACGCTGTACGGCGACGCAGCTCCGTACGGGGTGCATGAACTCTCGAAGATCGGGATGCCCCGGGCGACCTCGCGGGTGGCATCGAGAAGTCGCGACTTGCCGACGCCGGCGCCACCGACGACCTCGACCGCAGCGCCCAGGGTCTGGACGGCGAGTGTGAGCACCTCCTGCTCGCGTTGGCGGCCCACCAGTCCGACGAAGAGCCCGTCTCGGCGAACCACGTCGGTGACCGCCCTGACGGTGTGAGCGACGATCGGTTCCGACTTGCCCTTGACGAGGAAGGGTTCGAGTTCGTCGGTGACGTACACGGTGCGAGTGCCGTCGAGCACCGTGCCGACGGCCACCACCTCGCGGTCGCCCGCCTTGCCGAGCATGCGCGCCGCGGTGTTCACCGGGTCACCCATCAGTGTGTAGGTCTTGCGGTGTTCGCTGCCCAGGAAGCCGGCGAACACCCGGCCGCTCTGCACGCCCTGCCGGATGACGAACGGTGCGTCGATCGCCGCGACACGCAGCGCTGCCTGGAGCATGGCGTCGGCAGAGTCGCCCGAGTTCAGCGGCGCCCCGGCGCACAGCACCAGCTTGACGCCATCGCCGGCGATGTCGGAGTGCAGCAGCGTGACACCGTGCTGCTCGCAGGCCGCGACCACTTCGTCGACCACGTGTCCGAGGTCGTGGGCGACCTGCTCTGCTCCGGTGCGGTCGAGCGCGCTGGACACACCCGTGATCATGACGAATCCCACCGTGACCAATCGATGCTCGCCGCCGTGGCCCGAGAATGCATCCAGTTGCTCCTGCACCCGTGCTGGAACGAAGGGTTCGAGCGGCTCCGAGGTGTGGAGGCGCTCGTCGGGTCCGGTGGGGGCGTCTCCAGTGGAGCCGGCGATGATCACCCCGTCGTGGTGGTGAGCACCCGACATCGACGCGGGAAGGTGAGCTGCGATGCTCGCCGAGACCAGTGTGTCGCCCTTCTCGGCGGCCGCTTCGAGTCGGATGACTTCGGTGGCGCGTGGACCGCAGACGAAGAGTTCTCGATACTCGGAGCCGACGAGGAACGCGTCGAATGGACCCTCGGCCACTCCCACGGTCATCGAGAGGTGTGCGCGTCGCGCGGCAGCGGAGCCGACGAGGGCTCGCTGCATGGCGAGGCCGGCGTCGGCGGCGCGTCGCTGATGGTTGCTCCCTCGGAAGATGACGAGCACCGCGTCGCCACCGAACTTCACCACCTCGCCGCCGTACTGGTAGGCAGCATCGATGAGGGCGGTGAAGCAGGTGTTGATGAGACCGGTGATCTCCTCGGCGCCGGCCTTGCCCTTCCCTGCGAGCTTCTCCGACAGCGCCGTGAAGCCCGAGATGTCGGCCGACAACATCGACCCCTCGAGGCTCGTCCACGACGGCACGCCTCCAGCCGACAGCTCCAGTGCCAGTCGAGGCACGAAAGCGGCCAGCTGCGAGGCGCGCGAGTCGAGTGAGGTCATGTCAGCAGCGCGGACTCGTGGTGGTGGCGGAGGCGGTGGTGCCGTTGATCTTCCATGCGTGAGTACCCGAGGAGAACGTAGTGGTGAACACGCCCCGTTGGTTACCGGGCAGGAAGATCTGCGGCTGGCCTCGCAGGTATGGGCTGCTGGTGAACGTGTTCTCCAGCAGAGGAATGGACGGCACGGCAATGGCGAACGTGGCCGGGTTGTTGTAGCCCCAACGGGCCACGTAGCGGGGGTTCGTCGCAGCGCCGCGATCCACCACGCACTCGCGCACGGGGGTGATCTTCTGGGTGACACCGGTGCGCACGGTGAGGTCGTCGGTGCCACAGGCGCCCTGGGCGTCGCAGATGCGCACCGTCGCGGTACGGGTGCCGGCCGAGCCGTAGATCCAGGCGGCGACGAAGCTGCCGTCGTTGGCGAGGATGAGCGGGGTGAAGGGACCGGTGGCCGTCCACCGCACCGAGGCGGTGTACGGACCGGGGCCGCTCGGGTCGGCATACGAACCGGTGAGGATGACGATGTTGCTCTTGAAGCCGATGTCGTTGAGGCCCGCCACGCCCATGTCGGCTCGCACCGTCGGTGCCGGATTCACCGGCACCACCAGGGTGACGGTCTTGGTGACTGTGCTGGTGTTGCCCGCGATGTCGGTGGCGGAGAACGTGAACACGTTCGGACCGGGCGTGAGCTGGCTGGCCGGGAAGGTGCGGTCGGTGCAGTTGCTGGCGGCGAAGTTGATGCCCGACAGCGCATCGGTGGCGGCGCAGGTGACGGTCACCGTGTCGAGCAGACCCACCGAGGTGGGCGCCGTGGCGGTGATGGTGGGTGCCGTCAGATCGATGTTGACCAGGAAGCTGACGATGTTGTCGTTACCCGAGAGATCGGTCGCCGTCACCGTGACGGTCTGGCCGGCCCCTTCCGCGTCCTTCGTGACCGGAGCGGGGCACCCTCCGACGGCCATTCCAGGCGACACATCGGTGCAGGTGAAGCTGAACGTCACCGCCGACTTCCACCAACCGGCCGAGTTGGGAGCGGCAGTCTCGGTGACGACGACGTTGGGCGGGTTCAGGTCCATCTTCACCTTCCAGGTGGAGGTGAGGCTGGACGTGTTACCTGCCTTGTCGGCCACGAGGGTCGTCGCGGTGTACTGGTTGTAGCCGGTGAGCGACACGGGCTCGCTCACTTCGACGGCGCAGGCGCCGTTGAGGCCGGAGAGTCCATCACTGGCCGAGCACGTGGGCCGGGTGAACGTGTTGACGATGGCGCCGTTGGCCGGAGCGTTCCACGTGAGCGTGGGCGGCACCTGGTCGATGTTGATGACCCGCGAGGTCTTCGACGTCACGTTGCCGGCCACGTCCTGCACCGACACCGGCACCGTCTGGCCGGCGCCGTTGGTGCTGACCACGATGGGGGTGGGGCAACTGATACCCGAGACGTCGGGTCCGCAGGTGGAGAGCACTCGCACCGGCGTGTTGTTCCAGTCGAACGTGTTGCCCAGACGGTCGGTGGACAGCGTCAGCACCGGCGCCGTGTAGTCGACCTTCAGCGTCACCGTGCCGGTGGCGCAGTTGCCTGCCAGGTCGCACGACGGGCCCGAGGTGATCTTCATCGAGCCCTGTGCCAGCACCGACGTCGTCTCGGGAACGTTGGCGTCGGGGTCGTCCACGCTCCAGGTGACGGCGACGGGAGTGTTGATCCACCCGGCGTCGTTGGGTGTGGCGGAGAGCACCCCGGTCACCACGGGCGGCGTACCGTTCACTTCGTACACGAACGTCTGCAGCCCCGACGGGTTGCCGGCCGCGTCGAACGCCTCCGCCGTGATGGTGGTGGTGCCCTCGGCCGACAGTGCCACCAGGACCGACTGGCCGACGACGGTCGTGAACGGAGCGGCCTGTGCGCCGGAGAGGCTGTAGCGGATGCTCGTCACGCCGGAACCGGCGTCGTCCCCGGCCACCTTCACCACCGTGGGCGAGGGCACCACGCCGGGAGCCCGGTCGACGGTCACCGTCGGTGCGGTGCCGTCGATGGTGACAGTGCCGGCCTTCGTGTAGCCGGCCAGCGAGGTGACCGACCAGTCATGGGTGCCATCGCCGGAGATGATGAAGCCAGTGGCTCCCGACGGCAGCGAACTGGTCACTCCGTCGATCGTGACCGTGACCGGCTCGGTGCTGGTCACCTGCACGGTGACCGGGCCGGCGTACGAGCCGCTCGGGGGAGCGGTGGGCGCACTGGCCGTGAGCACCGAGGGGGGCGCCGCCGGCGGCACCGGCGCGGGCTGCAGGTCATCGGCGAAGTTGGTCGCCTTGTTGGATGCCACGCCGACGTTGCCGGCGTCGTCCTTGGCCTGCACCAGGAACTCCACGTTCGTGGTGCCTGGAGCCAGGGCGAGAGAACCGCTCCAGCGATCCGTGCCGGCGACCTTGACGAGATCGATGCCGGTCCACGTGGAGGCAGCCGCGCCCGGGTTCTGCGCGATCAGCACGTACACCCGGTCCACGCCGCTGCCGGCGAGGGTGTCGGTGGCCGTGAGCGAGATGGCCAGGCGGCCGTTGACGACGTTGGAGTCCACGGCGCCGATGGTGGGCAGCGTGTGGTCGGTGTTGGAGGCGTCGGCGTAGTACACGACGACGTCGATGCTGTCGTCGAGCCGCTGCGTCTGGGTGTCGGAGCGGTACTGACCGGTGGCGAGCACCAGTTGCTGTCGCTCACCGACGGCGCCCGTGGTGGTCGCGATGGCGAGTGGCTTGCTCGGGAATGCGACCTCACCCACTTCGGCCTCGGCCTGGTCGCCGGCCTGGTCGAATTCAGGTGTCGCGATCACAGGGTTGGGCACCGACTGGTACGTCGACGTCATGCCCAGCACGATCGCCCCGATCGCCTGCTGGTCGAGCACGGTGGGATCGTTGGGTGACACGACCGACACGTCGCGCACGGCCTTGGGCTGGATCGGGCGACCAGGGGCCACGATGGTCTGGTCGACACCCGAATCGGCATTGGCGAAGTACAGACCCGCATCGGTGAGGCGAGGCTGGTTCGAGGTGTCCACCACGGTGCGGGTGGCCGGCGTGCCGGTGGCGTCGGGAGCCGCGCGTCGGGTGGGTGCCACGGGCAGCGGATCCGCCGGAAGGCCGACCCGATAGAAGGGCAGCCCGTAGAAGGTGCTCTCCTGCAAGGCTTTTTCGTCGTAGACGCTCAGCGTCTGGAGCTGAGCGATGTAGGCATTCTTCGCCCAGGTGAGCGCCTGGCCCACCGTGCTGCTGGCCGCGCCGTTCTCCGACGGAAGGTCGAGTGGTGAGGTGACCTGCTGGGCGAAGAGCTCCATCAGGTGCTCGCTGTAGGCAACGGTCTTGGTGTCGCCATAGCCGAACCCGGTGTTGCCCACGAAGAGCGCGCCGTCCTGGCCCAACTCCTGCGCCCAGTCGGCGTTGGTGGAGCCGATGAGGATGTCGCTCGCCGAGAAGCCGGAGTGGCAGCCCATCGAGAACACGAGTGACTGCACCAGGCTTGCGGCAGGCGCGACATCGGCAGCCAGATCGGCAGCGATGAGGTTGTCGGTGAACCCGGCAACCTTGTCGCCCACGGCGGGCAGTGCCCGGTAGTGATCGAAGTGCGCGTTCAACGACACCAGCGCGTTCCCCGTGAGTGCATTGATCTTCTCCTCGGCGGTCAACCGGTCCCACGCGCGGCCTGCAGCGTCGAAACCGTCGGCGAGGTCGCGGTCGACCGTGGGAACACCGCCCGCGCTGAGCGCGTCGGCCACGTTCGACGAGCCGTCGGACAGGAAGTCGTAGCCGAGCACGGCAGCGGTGTCGATGGCGAGCGTGCCCCTGAACTGAACGAACGTGTCGAGCGCAGCCGCGATCTCGGTCGGTGTCTCCACCACTCGGCCGAGCGCGGCGTCGGACACGTACAGGAAACGATCGCCCAACGAGCGGGCGGACGACTCGCCGTACGGCTCGTCGCTCAGGATCTTGCTGTCCCAGAACGACGCACTCGCGGCGTTCCGTCCCGCACCACCGACGAGCTTGCCGTCGAGTTCATGGCGGTAGTCGTACTCATTGGCGATGCCCGTGTTGTCGTCGAGCCGAGCCATGGGGATGAGCTCATCGCCACCGAGGACCACGATGTGCTCGAACTGCTCACGGTGCGGATCGATGATCGTGGTGTTGATCGCGGCGACAACGGCATTGGCGGCCGCCGGGTCGCAGGCGCCGGCGGCACCGTCCCAGTGGTCGTACGCAGCGCGCACCGAGGGGTAGGCGTCGACCGGCACGACTGCCGGCACGATGTTGAGCGCGGCGCCGGCTCCGGCCAGATAGGTGGTCAGGGCATCGATGGACGTCTGCACCGTGGTGCGGCCGGCGGTGCCGTAGAGCTGTTCGAGGCGGGAGGGGTTCACCAGGATCAGCGTGTTGGCTTCGGCCGCGATGGACGGCGCCGCAGGCACACCGACGCGAGTCGGGAGCGGTGCGGTGGCCCGACACGCGGGCCGCGCATCGGCCTCGAGCACCTTGAGCTGCAACGCTGCGGGTGCCACGGTGGAGGCGCCGTTCGCACCCACCACTTCGACGAAGTAGGTGCCGGCCGGCAGGCGGTCGGTGTTGATCGATTCGTCCTTCGTGCCGGTGGCGTTGCTCGTGGCCACCAGCTGGAGCGTCGGGTCGAGTTGATCGAGGCGGGGGAAGTCGGCCAACGGCTCTGCCGTACCGGCCGCAGCGTCGGGGTCGGTCACCGAGAACAACGGGGGCTGGTCGCTGGCCTGCGCGAGAGCCGACGCCGCCGTCGAGTTGTCGGCACGGCGCCAGAGGTACATGTCGAGGTCGGCGTCGAGGTTCGACAGCTGTGCGACCAGTCGGTCGTTCTCGGCCACGTTGATCTCGAACACGTCGATGTCGGTCGGGGTGGAGACGTACGTGAGGTACACCGAATCCTCGACCGCAGGCGTCGTCTGTCGGGCACCACCGATGCCGACCTCGAAGTCGTTGGGTTCGATGCCTTCGGCGACGGTCACTGTCGCCGAGGCCGGCTCGATGACGTCGGTACCCACCACCCTCGCGATGCCGTTCAACGACGTCGAGCCGAGGCGCAGCGTGGGCAGCACGCCGAATCGGATGTCGTACGGCACGCCAGGTGTCGCGGTGAAGTTCCACTGCAGCGTGTTGCCGGTGATCGTCGGCTCGATCGGGGTGGGGCCGATGACCGCGGTGTTCGCCACGTAGGTGGCGGAACCGGGCACGGCGATCTCGACGGCGACGTTGCGGGTGTCTCCCGAGGTCAACGTGAATGTCGCCGAGAACTCGGTTGCGCCGACGGCGCCCTGCGGCAGTGCTGCCACGTTCACCTTCGAGAACGGCAACGGACTCTGCGCCAGCGAGCCCGGGTCGACCAGGGCGAGCAGGAGATCGTCGAGTGTGTACCCGTCGAGCAGACCCGGCACCGAGGACAGCGCCGCAATGAGGTCGCCGAGGTAGGCGTCGGGCATCAGGCCGGCGATGTCGCCCAGGGTGAGCTTCCCGAACTCCTCCGGGGTGAGGCCGCCGAGGGTGATGGTGGGGTTGGAGTTGGACAGGTATGCGAGCACCTCTTGGGCGAGCACGGTGCCCAGTGCCTCGACGGAGATGAGGTCGAGCAGCGAACCGAGCTGGCCGATGGTGACACCGCCGGCAGCGTCGAACAGGTCGCCCATGGTGAGGTTGCCCACGTCGACCAGGTCGGCGATGGTAAGGTTCGTGACGTCGAGTTCGGCGCGCAGATCCTCGAGCGTGAACAGCTGCCCGGTCGCCGGGTTGATGGCGTTGCCGATGAGATCGCCGTAGGTGACGGCGGCGAGTGCCGCGCCGAGGTCGCCGAGCGTCATGTTGGCGAGCTCGGGGAGGTCCTTCGGCAGGTCCCCCAGGGTGATGCCATCGAGGCTGGTGAGGTCGGCGAGCGTGAACCCACCGAGTTCGAGGGCGGCGATGATCTCGGTGGCACCGAAGCCCGTGAAGT
The DNA here is from genome assembly GCA_016213625.1 of Actinomycetota bacterium. Taxonomy (GTDB): domain Bacteria; phylum Actinomycetota; class Acidimicrobiia; order Acidimicrobiales; family Ilumatobacteraceae; genus UBA668. The sequence continues at coordinate 9,350 of JACQZZ010000015.1, read as the reverse complement.
AGGGGGCGAGTTCACCGAGGCTGATGCCGTCCGCGGCGGCGAGGATCTCGCCGAGCGTCGTGTCACCGGAGACAGCACCGGCGGCGTATGCGTCGCCGAGCGTGTCCACGTCGCAGTTCACCTTGTTGCAGTCGACCGCGACGCCGAGCAGGGTGACGGACCGGAGCGGCACGGAACGGAGCGGCGAACCGAGCACGTCGACCGAACGCAGCGGGACGGATCGCAGAGGGGTTCCACCGATGTCGACGGAGCGCAGGGGCACCGAACGCAACGGAATCGCTGTGAGGGGCACGGACCGCAGCGGCACCGAGCGGAGCGGGCTGGTCGCGAGTGCCACGGAGCGGAGCGGGATGTTCGCAAGGGCAGAGCCCTCGATGTCGACGGACCGCAGGGGCACCGACCGCAGCGGCGATGCATAGAGCTCGACGGAGCGCAGCGGCACCGAGCGGAGCGGCACCGAGCGGAGCGGCACCGAACGCAGCGGACTACCGGTGAGGTCCACCGAACGAAGGGGAACGGAGCGGAGCGGCACGGAGCGGAGCGGCGTGCCGTCGACCGACAGGCCTTCGATCACGACGGACCTGAGCGGCGTGTCGTCGATGAGCGTGTCGGCGAGCGAGGTGTTGCCCAGCATCACCGACTGGAGCGGCACCGACCGGAGGGGCACCGAGCGGAGCGGAACGGATCGCAGTGGGCTCGCATCGAGCTCGACGGAGCGCAGCGGCACGGAACGGAGCGGAGTGCCATTGATGTCGACGGAGCGGAGTGGGACGGAACGAAGCGGCGCAGCATCGATCGACACGCCTCGCAGCGTGATCTCCAGGACCGTCAGGTGGTCCAGCGCCACATCACAGGTCTCCTGCGACTCGGCGAGGAGGTCGGCGATGATCGCACACCACGGATCGGGTTCCCCGTTGGCGACCGACCGGAGCGGCACCGAGCGCAACTTGGTCTCGCCGAGAGCGATGGCGGCAATCGGAACGGACCGCAGCGGCGTGCCGTCGACGTTGACGGAGCGCAATGGAAGGGCTGCAATGCGCTGGTCCACGACCGGATCGGCGAGCGCTTCGCCGAAGGTGATGTTGTTCAGCGGCTTGTTCGCGAGCTCGGTGCCGGCGAGCAGCGCAGGCCATCCGCCGCCACCGTCCTGGGTGATCTCGATGTCGATGAGCGGCACCGAGCGCAGCGGAGCGGAGTTCAGCACGACCGATCGGAGCGGGATGCTCTGGATCGTGACGGCAGCGAGCGCGGTGTCGTCGACGCCGATGTCGCTGATGGAGGACGCGGCGATGTTGCTGGCCGCTCGTGCGGCGGTGATGGTGCGGTCGAAGAGCGTGACCGCAAGACCCGATGGCGCCACCTCGACGGTGGTCGGCGACCCGGTGGCCACCTGCAGGTCGAACGCGAGGGTCGGTCCTGTCAGCGGCGTGGTGCCGTAGGAGTAGAAGGCGCCGGCGTCGAGGCCTTGGTCGTTGGCGTCGCCGGCGGCGCCGACCAGGATGACCGAGCCCGAGGTGGCCACGGCGCTGCCGTACAGGTCGAAGGATTCGCCATCGGGGGCACGACGAATGTCGATCTCCTCCCAGATGTCGTTGACGTTCTCGAACAGGTAGACCGCGCCATCGCGCTGCGGGTGGTTGAGCCTCTGCGCAGTCGGCGCGCCCACGATCAACCGGTTGCCCTCGAGGGCGACCGATGCACCGAAGGTGTCGGACACGTCGGCGTTGGACGCACGCACGAGCTCACCGCCGTTGGTCTGGAAGCCGCCGGGAGCGCCGCTGTACACCCACACGCCGCCCTGGTCCTGCAGCGGTGCGTCGAGCAGGCGGTGACCCACCGCGAGGAAGCCGGGCGACACGGCCACGGACCATCCGTACTGGTCGATCGAGTCCGGCCCGAGGCCACTGTCGATCTCGCTGAGGATCTCGACGGGGTCGGCGTTCCACAGACTCGGTCCGCGGGTGAAGACGTAGACACGTCCGGCGGTGGCGCCCGGCTCGGGTGCGCCGACGGCGATGGTGCCCTGGTCGGTGCCGGGGTCGTACCACACCGCGACGTCAGAGCCGTAGCTGTCGACGAACTGCGCAGCGCCGCTGCCGTGCGGCCAGAGCACCTGTTCCGTGTTGATGCCGAACGAATCGAGGCGGTACACGAAGGCGTTCTTGAGGCCACCTGTCGTGCCGCCCTCGGGATCGCCGACCACCATCATCGTGTGGTCGATGGCCACCGCGCCGGCGCCCGGCACGGAACCGACGAGGTTGGTGAACGGGCCGGCGGCGAGACGGTTGTAGACCACGGTCGTGTCGTCGGCGGCGCCGGGGCCGCGGCTGGTGATGGCGATCCAGTTGCCGTCGATCGCGACGTCCTCACCGAAGACGAAGCCCGCCGGACCCTGGATGGTCTGGATCTGATCCCAGGTGTCGGTGATGTTGTTGTAGTGGTAGATCACGGCACGATTGAGCGGGGTGTCGCTGAGGCCGTTGGTCTGGCCGACGATCGCCCAGTCGCCGTCGACGTCGATGCTCGCGCCCAGACCCTGCAGCCCGGGACCGTCGGGGAGCACCTTGTTGGGCACAGTCCTGAGGATGATCCGATTGGGGGAAGGAAGAGTCGTCGAGTAGTGCAGCTCGAGCGGTTGCGCGCTGGTGCTGTTCCACGCTCCACCGAAGCAGTTGCCGCAATAGACCGCGAAGTACTCGTCGTCGTCGGCGGGCGTGTAGCTGTCGAGGGTGACCTTGAACTGACCGGCCCGCGTCAGCGTGCCGAACATCTCGAACGCTCCGTAGTTGGCACCGGTGATCGACGAGCCGATGATGCGGGTCTCCATCACCGACGTGGGGGCGAGCACCAGGTCGTGCGTGAAGGTGATCCAGCTGCCCGGGTTGGCCAGATAGTGGCCGCCGTTGTCGGTCCAGTTCGTCGTGATGACATCGATGGTCGTGCCGCTCGTGGCGACCACGGTCGCGGTGTCGGCCACGTTCACGGCCAGAGAGTCGGCGACCGAGGTGAACGTGCCGGGGCTGACATTGCTGAACTCGCCCCCGAGCCTCCAGACTCCGCTGCCACCGATGGTGAGATTGGCCGAGGTGGTCACCTTGGATCCGACCTCAGTTTGGAGCAGGCCGTTCACGGTGAGATCGCCGGCGAGGCTCAACTCACTGCGGTTGGCAAGGGTGAGTTCGCCGGTGTTCGTGATGATGGACGGGGTGGCCACGCCGGCGACCGTGAGCGTGAAGGGAATGCCGGTGTCGACGGTGCTGAGTGTGCCCTGCACGACGAGACGAGCCACGGACACCTCGGCGGCCACGGTGACGTCGGCACCCACGGGGATGATCACCGTGTCGAGCGGGCCCGGGACCAGCCCCGTGTCCCAGTTCGCCGCCGTGCCGAAATCGGCGCCGGGGGTGTAGTTGGTGAACGTCGCCGTGTCGGCGATGGGGCCGACGGTCACGGCGGGCGAGAACGGCGACGTGTTGCCGTTCGCGTCCGTCACGGTGGCCACGATCTGATCACCGGGTGCGATCTGGACACCGGCGGTGGGGCCGACGTTGACGGCGCTCGTGCCGGGGCCGCCGATGTTCGTGCTCGAGAGAAAGCGGGTGCCCTGGCTGCCGACGCCGTCAGCCTCGAAGAACTGCACATTCACCGGATACGCGGCGTTCGTGATCAGCGAGTCGAGCGTGACGTTTGCCATCAAGAAGCCGGCGGTGACGCTCGCCGTGAGGGTGGGGTGGTTCTGGCGGAGGTTCGCGCCCACGTCGGGGTCACCCGCGTCGTTCGGGGCTCCGTTGTCGAGCTGGATGCCGGCGACTGCGCCGGCGATGGTGTTGCCGCTGATGTTGTTGCCCGTGGCCAGGACAGCGCCGCTCTGGACCAACACGCCGTATGCGCTGCCCGAGATGATGTTCGGGTACCCAGGGTTGGTGAAGCCGACGTTGTTGTTGATACCGGAGATGAAGATGCCCGCCGAGTTGGGCTGGTTGAACCCGTTGGGGAGCGAAGTGGTGCCATCGGCGCCCACGCCGATCTTGCTGCCCATGACGGCGGCGCCGGTCGTGTAGTCCCTCAGCTCGATGCCGTAGAGCCCGTTGCCCGAGATGACGTTCCCGCTCCCGGGGGTGCCGTCGCTGAGATAGTTGTCCCTGGCCTGGCGATCGGGAGCAGCGCCCGACTCCCGCACTCCGGCGATGCCGTTGCCCATCGCCGAGTTGCCGTCGGGCTTCACGCCGATGTAGTTGCCGTACACCGTGTTGTTGGTGACGCTGCCGGCATCGGCCAGGTTGGCGACGATGTCGACGCCATAGTTCGCGTTGCCGGAGATGACATTGCGTGCCTCGGGAAGAGTGCCGCCGATGAGGTTGCTGCTCGACGTCTGGGTCACGCGCACGCCGGTGCCGTTCGGCAGGCTGCTCCCACCGTTCGCGGTGGTACCGATGAGGTTGCCCTGCACCCTGTTGCCGAGCGCACCGCGGATCTCGACACCGGCGGACGAGTTGCCACTGATGACGTTGCGGTTGGCGACGTCGGTACCGCCCACGAGCGTGGAGTTCGCACCCAGGAGGTGCACGCCGATGACGTTGCCGGTGATGACGTTGCCCGACACCCCCACGCCACCCACGCCCGAAGTGACGAAGACGCCGTTGTCCCAGCCGGAGATGTTCAACGACCGCACCGAAGATCCATCGGATCCGCCGGCGAACTCCAAGCCGGAGCCACCGGAGGTGCCGCTCAGGGTGACGGCCAGCGTCGCATCGAACACCGTCGCCGACACGTTGCGCGAGAGGTTGCCCTGGAAGCCGTCGATGATGATGGGGTCGGTGATCACCGGGAGCGGTGTGGACGGCTGAATGAGTGTCACCGACTGGAAGCGCACGATGTCGATTCCTGCGGTGAAGTTGGCCTGTTGGATGGCCGCGCGCAAGGTGCAGCCATCGACGGCGGCACAGAAGCCGTCGCCGACATTGAGGTCGGGGCCGTCACCGTTCGACGTCACGACGAACGGGTCGAGCACCGCCGTCGGCGGCGAGAACATCGAGGAGTTCCCGTTGACGTCGGTGGCCACCGCCACGATGGGGTCGCCCACGTTCACGGTGGGCTGGATGCCGAGGTGCACCGGCGTGACCTCGTCGGGCGAGTTGAGGAACGCGCGTCCGAGGAAGGTCTTGCCTTCGCCGCCCACGGCGTCGTCGGCCTCGAAGAAGTCGACCGTGATGGGGTAGGCGCTGGCGCTGACCGACGAGTCGATCGCGTAGTCGACCTGCACGACGGTGGCGTCCTTCCACGCCGTGATGGTTGGATAGTTCTGGCCGTTGTTCGCACCGGTGTCGCCGTCACCCGGATCGTTGGCGCCGATCCCGCCGAGCTCGATGCCCAGTCCGACGTTGTCGTGGATGCTGTTGCCGAGCACGCGGTTGCCGGTGCCGGAGTAGAGCACGACACCGCGCAGGTTGTTGGCGATGACGTTCTCGGAGCCGGCGACGTTGCCGCCGATGGTCCAATTGGACGCGAAGTTGCGCACCGCGATGCCACCGCCCGCCACCCCGCTCAAATCCGTGCCGCCGGCGAGGTCGTTGCCCAACGGGGTGACGCCGTCCGCACCGACGCCGATGTAGTTGCCGCGGATCTGGCCGCCGATCGCAGCGCTGTCCCAGATGGAGACACCGTCCTGGGCGTTGCCGGAGATGACGTTGCGGCCGGTCACGGTGCCGTCACCGATGTTCGTGTTGCTCGCGAACCGGGTGACGCCTTGGATCTCGATGCCGAACTTCCCGTTGGGCACCGCCGTGAGTCCCGTGACACCCGTGCCGATGTAGTTGCCGAGGATGTTCGTGGAGCTCACGTCGCCGAGGTCGCCGGGCAGCGCCTGCACGAGGATGCCGGAGAAGTTGTTGCCGGAGATGACGTTGCGGTCTGCTGGCGTGCTGCCGCCGACGACGGTGACGCTCGAACCGTCGGTGACGTGCACGCCGTAGTTGTTCCCCGCGGCGGCGAGGCCTGCGCGGTTGGTGCCGATGAGGTTGCCGCGGATGCCGGTGAAGCTCGACTGCCCGCCCACCCTGATGCCGGTACCGGTGCCGAAGATGTGGTTGCGTTCGGACACCAAGCCGCCGCCGACGCGAGCACCAGCCGTGGCGTCGATACGGATGCCGATGTTGCTGTTGCTGACGGCATTGCCCGACAGCACCACGTTGGCCGCGCCGCCGACACTCACGCTGACGCCGATGTCGAAGTCGCGGATGTAGAAACCACTGAGCGACGAGCTGGCCGAACCACCGACCAATGCGATGCCTGCCACTCCAGGGGTGGCCGCGCCGTGCAGTTCGATGCCGTACACGGCGTTGGTGCCGACGCCCGCGTTGTTCACGACGGCACCCGATTGGCTGTAGCCGTCGATGGCGATCTGCGACGTGATGGCCGGCAACGCGGACCCTGGCGTGATGACGATGGGTGCCGTGCCCGCGATGGCGAACGAGATGGTGTCGGCACCGGCGAAGGCGTTGGCCTCCTGGATGGCGGCACGCAAGGTGCACGAGCCGACCGACGTGAGGCAGGCACCGTCGCCCGGAGTGGTGTCAGGCTCGTCCAGCGAAGAGTTCACGGTGAGCGTGGCAGCGCTCGCCGGGGTGGGGGCGGTGACGCCGACGACCAGACCGGAGAGCAGCAGCGTGAGTGCCAGACCCCCCAGACCGATTCGCCTCGAGTGTGCAACGACGCCACGGGAACGCGTGCGAGTACTCATCCCAAACCCACTCTCTGTCGTGACCGGGAGCGTGGGGCGAGTCGCGGACACGCCTGACCCACCCCCGCCGAGTCGCTTTCAAGAACCAGCGCAATTCATTCAATTGCCTGATGTTTCAGGGGATCCTGGCATGGATCTGGCGAATGGTCTGTCGCCAACCCGACATTGAGCGAAAGATCTCTTGGTGCGAGTTCAAGACCACGCAACGTGGCCGTTTGATCAGGATGTGATCACGGTGGTCGGGCGCGGTGGGGCTTCGGTCGACGGGAGCGAGCTGACCTGCCGCGATCGGTGGAACCTGCTGGTCCTGGCACAATGGGCCGATGAGCGACGTGCAGCGAGTGTGGTCCCCCGACGTGCTCGACGGATTCGAACAGACCACTCTGGCGATGCCCGATGCGGCCGACGGCCCGGTCGACGCGGTGGTCGTACGACGGCGTACCCAACTGACCGGTGACCGCGCGGTGCTCTATGTGCACGGGTTCGGTGACTACTTCTTCCAGACCCACCTCGCCGACTTCTTCGAGCAGCACGGCATCCGCTTCTACGCGGTCGACCTTCGCCGTCATGGTCGCGCTCTGCGCTCCTACCAACTGCCGAACTACACCACCGACGTCGACGAGTACCTGGCCGACGTGGGTGCCGCGGTCGACCTGCTGGTCAACGAGGAAGGCGTGGATTGGCTGCTGCTGAACGGGCATTCCACGGGCGGTCTGGTGGCGGTGCTGTTCACCGATCGCTGGTCCAACCGTGCGTCGGTGAACGCCGTGTTCCTGAACAGTCCGTTCCTCGACATGAACCTGCCGGCGTGGCAGGAGAAGGCACTCGAACCCGTGCTCTCGTTCATGGGTCGGGCAGCGAGGACGCTGAAGCTCCCGGGCCTCTCGCCGTACTACGGGCAGAGCATCCACGCCGACCATCGCGGCGAGTGGCGATTCGACACCGCGTGGAAGCCCATCGAGGGGTTCCCCGCCCGTGCCGGCTGGTTCCGCGCCATCCATCGGGCGCAGGCCGAGGTGGCCCGCGGTCTGCACATCGAACAGCCGGTGTTGCTGCTCCACTCCGATCAGTCCATTCGGCCCACCGAGTGGACTGACGATCTCCTGCGCGCCGACACCGTGCTCGACATCGACGACATGATCCGCCTCGCTCCCCGCCTCGGACGCGACGTGGAGGTGCGAGCCGTGCCCGGCGGCATGCACGACCTCGTGCTGTCGCAGCCAGACGCACGCGCGGTCACCTTCGATCTGCTGGCCGACTGGCTCGGTCGCGTGATGCCCGCCTGATCTAAGACGCCACCAGGTCCTCGGGGTGGTCGCGAAGGTACGCGGCCGCATCGACCTCTGCCGTCTGCGAGTAGCCCACCGGCAATCGCACGGTGCCCTCGGTGGTGCCGAAGAACACCTGCCACCCGTGGTACCCCAGGTATGCGCGCTCGTCGGCCTGCATGTTCATCGCATACGCCGTCACCGCGCCCACGTATGCGGCATTCGGGTTGTAGCCGTTCAGCGCCGCCGGCATGTCGCCGGGCGCGCCGCGCAGCACCAGGTACTGGGCGGCGCCCATGATGGCGTCGCGGGCCACGGTGGGATCGCCCGCGCAGCACCCTGCCCAGGTGCTGGGCAGGAACTGCATCGGGCCCACCGCTCCGGCCGACGACACGCCCACGATGCGACCCATGCGCGTCTCCTGGAAGTGGATCGCCGCGAGGAACTGCCACGGCACACCAGTGGTCGCCTCCGCCTCGCGGTAGTAGCCCAGCAGTTCTTCCGCCGGCAGCGGGTCCACGATGGTCCATGCCGGCAACACCGTGACCGGCTCGCTCGGTGGTTTGCCCGCGGCGTGGTCCACCTGCGCCTGCCGTGCCGCGAGGTGGAACGACAACGGCACCTGTGCCACCGGGTCCACCGACGCGGTCAGATCGGCGTGCCACTCGGGGTGCCGGTTCACCGCCCGATACGCGAGCTGTTGCCGCTGTCCCAGTGCATCGAGCTCTGCGGCGGACACATCGGGCAGGCGGATGCCCGCCTCAACGGCCGACAATTCGGCGGCCAGTGTCTGCACGGACCGGTCGATGGGCGTCGTGGTCGTGGTCGTCGATGTGGTGGACGGCGCAACGGTGGCGGGCGCCGACGACGAGGTGGATGTGGACGCGCCGGCGCTCGATGTGGTGGGCGCCACCGATTCCTCGGCCGACGAGCACGCGGTCAGTGCCAGTGAGGCCGCGAGTGCGACGACGGCACGATGCGCCATCGGCGACCGGCTCACGACGCGGGCAGGCCGAACTGTGCGCGACGGTGGTTCGGCACCAGTCCGAGGTATTCGGCCGGCTGCTCGGCGATCACCTTGGCCACGTACGAGCAGTACGGCAGCACGCTGAGATCGTTCGCCCGCGCGTCGTCGAGCATCGCGACGACGAGCTGCTTGGCAAGACCGCGACCGCCGTTGCCAGGCAGCGTCTCGGTGTGGGTGAACGACACGGTGTCGTCGGCGAGTTCGTAGTTGGCGAGACCGACCAGTTCCTCGTGTTCGTGGATTTCCCAACGATGGTCGTCGGGACGCTGACGGATGGTGATCACGTGACTCGCCTCTCGGGGGTGCGGTCGCACGA
>JACQZZ010000117.1 GCA_016213625.1 Actinomycetota bacterium | reverse complement strand
GGTGGCGATGCTGCTACCGCGCCCCGGAAGGTGAGCGGACGATGCTCTTGCTGTCGCCGCAGGCGGCAGTGCCTGAGCTGGTGCCCCGAGCGCGCTCATCGGCCGTCGTCCAACGTGAGCCCGGGCGCCGGGCGGGTGGGGTCGCTGCCGCGGGTGGTGGCCCACCACTCGGCGACCTCGTCGAGGCACGCGACGTCGTAGACGTTCTCCTTGTGCTGGTCGTCCTTGTGCCGGCCGAAGGAGCGGTCGCAGCCGGCCATCCGCCGCTCGACGCGGCGGGCGGCGCCGGGGCGCCAGCGGTCGTGCCACGCGGCGAGGGCGTCGGGTGCTGCCCCGTCGGCGGCGGCCAGCGTCCACAGGTGCTGGACGACGAGCAGCTCGGCGACGACGTCGGCGTGCCACGGCCAGCACGCCGGGGTCTTGGTCTGCAGGTAGGGCTGCCAGACCTGCGGCACCCACACCGCGAGCTCGTTCAGCCACCTGATCGCGGCCGCGGGGTCCACGACGGTGAGCCAGGCCGGGGCCGGCTCCTCGCCGTCCGCCTCGTCCTGTCCTCTCGAGGTGGTGCGAGCGGGCGGGATCACAGGCATGCGGCCGGCGTCGCCGCGGCCGACGACAGCGGACAGCTCCTCGAGGGCGCGGCCGTGGGCGGCCATGACGGTGTGCAGGTCGGCGAGGTCGTCGACCTCCCGGCGCAGCCGGGCGACGTCGGTGGCCAGGCGTGCGAGCGCGTGGGTCTGGTCGGTGGTGACGGAGCGGCGGGTCACGCGTCACCTCCGGCTGCGTGACTGCCGTCGGTGTTGCCGCCGCGGCCGTCGAGTGGCCGCGTCGTGGCGCCGTCCGGCCGGGTGGGGGCGACGGTGCCGCGACCGCCCAGGGCGGCGCGGGCGGCCTTGGCCGCGGCGCGGCGCGCCTGCCGCTCGCCGTCCCAGGTGACGATCCGGCGGCGGGTGGTCGCGGCGAGCCGGCGGACGGCGGCCGCGGTGCGGGAGGGGTCGCGTTCGCCGATCCACGGGGCGTGGCCGATCACGGGGCGCAGGCCGTTGCGCAAGACGAGGGCGGTCCCGATCGGCAGGGTGGAGATCTCGGCCGGGGTCATGACGGGCAGTGGCCGGTTGTCGTCGGCGTCCAGGGCGACGAGCCGGCTGCCGCAGAGGGTGGAGATCTCCTGGAGGTCGTCGGAGGACTTGATGTTGCCGAAGACGACCAGGGCGCCGGTGTTCGCGAGGATGGCGGCGGCCCGTTCGCGGCCCCAGACGTCGCGCAGCTGGGCGAGGGACTGGGCGGCGATGTGGAGGGTGAGGTTGAAGCCGCCCATGTCGGCGGTCCAGTCGTGCAGCGGGATCGGCCCGCACGTGAGCGGGGCCTCGTCGAGGATCGCGGTCATCGGCGGGTCGAGGCGGCCACCGAGGTAGGCGGCGTGCATCCGGACCTGGTGGGCGACCTCGGCGGTGAGCGCGCCGATGATCGTGGGCGCGCCGTCGTCCCGGCCGACGAGGTAGAGGGTGTCGGTGCCGGAGCGGACGAGCCGGCCGACGTCGAGCAGGTCGGGGTCGGCGACGTTCGCGTCGGCCGCGGCGGCAAGCGTCGGGTCGTTGACCCACTTCAGGTGCGGCAGCAGGGTCGCCGTGATCGAGGACAGGGTCCGGTCGTTGGTCGCGTACAGGGAGCGGATCTGCGTCGCCATGGACCGGGCGCGCGGGGTCGAGCCCAGGGCCGTGAGGATCTCGTCGCGGGCGACGGCGTCCGCCGGGGAGATCCAGTCCAGGACGGTGCGCATCGAGCCACCGGACAGGGCGGCCGCGTGCAGGAGGGTGGCGAGCAGCCCGCGGGCCTGGACGTCCCACCGCTCGCCCTCGTTGGACGAGGACGTCGGGATGAGGTCGGCGGCGCGGCGCTGCGCCGTCCCGTAGTCGGTGCAGCCGGCGAGCGGGGTCCAGCGGACGGTGGACTCGACGCCGCCGAGGTCGGTGGGGTTGAAGACGTCGACCCGGCCTTTGCGGGAGCGGACGCCGCGGGTGGCGTTGAGCAGGTCGGTGCGTGAGCTGGTGACGAGCAGCGACCCGGGGGCGTCCAGGGCGTGGCAGGCCATCGACGCGGACTTGCCGGATCGCGGGCCACCGATCCGCAGGGTGACCTCCTCGCAGGAGGACCAGACGGTGCTGCCGACGGGCAGCCACCCGGTGCGCAGCAGCGGGACGGCGTACTCGGTGACCGGGGTGCGCCGGCGCCGACGGTGCGATGCCGCGGCGAGGGAAGGGCGCAGGGTGACCGCGCGGCGGCGCATCGCGGACCGGGAGGCCTTCTCTCCGATGTCCGTCCAGGTCGCGACGCCGCCGGCGTGGAGGGCGGCGTCGTCGCGACGGTCGACCCACCGGCCGGTGGACAGGGCGGGGGCGAGCCAGGTGAGGGTCCAGTGGCCGAGCAGGACGGCGGTCAGGACGACCGCGGCGAGGCGCGCCTGGGCCGTCAGGGTGGCGAGGCGCTCGGCGTGGCCGGCGACCCAGGCGAGGGCGACCAGGACACCGGCGGCGGTGAGGGGCCGGTAGGGCAGGTGCCGCAGGGCACGCAGGACGCGGAAGATCATCAGGGTCTCCTGAGGACGGCGGGCAGCGGCGTTGACGCGTACGCGTCAAGCGCGCCTGTGCTGGGCATGACGGGGTAGCGGCTCGGCGCCGGGGCGCGTCCGTGCGGGGTGCGGGGTCTGGTGGAGCCGGGTGACGTCCGGGGCGGGGGAACCTCCGGACGCCACCCGGGTTCAGGGGGTCAGCCGAGTCGGCGAGGTTGGCGGTGGTCGAGCCAGATGACGGCGGCGAGGGTGCACAGCCCCGCGGTCACCATCGGGGCGGGGGCGGCCGTCAGTGCGTAGGCGGTGAGTGCGGCGAGCGGGGGAGCGCCGCAGACGGTGGCTGGCCAGGCGAGGTCGTGGGGGCTGGTTCGCTGGATGACGGTGCCTTGCCAGTCCGGGTCTGTCGCGGTGCCCTCTGACTGAGCTTCGTGGGCCACCGCTGGGGCCAGACCAATTTCGGCTGCGGCACCGGTGGACTGTGTGCCGTGAGGGCCGTCCGGGGCGCAGTCGGCGCAGACGGAGAAGGGCTCGGCGCCGTCCAGGGCGACCCGCCCAATGGCGGGGCGCCGGCCGCACGACTCGCAGCAGGGGACGGCGGCCGCGACGGCCGGCACATCGAGCCCGGTGCGTGGGCGGCTGCCGGCGACGCTCACGGGGCACCTGCCACGTGGGCTGCCAGCGCCTCGAGCAGAGCGCTGGCGGTCCAGGTGCTCGCCAGGACTCCGGCGGCGATGAGGTACGTGACGCCGTCGGCGAGCGGGAACACGCGCCGGATCCAGGCGCGGGTCGGCGACGTGGACGACGGGCGGCGGGGTTCGCGGAGTTCGGGCTTGTTCACGCTGCCGCTCCGTCCTCGTGGGCCGGGTGCGCGGTCGGCGCGGCCTGCCCGAGGGGGCGCCGCCGGTCCTGCTCGGTCGTCCCGCCCCAGACGCCGTACGCCTCCCGGTTGAGTAGGGCTGTGGTGAGGCACTGGACACGGACTGGGCAGCCGGCGCAGGCGGCAAGCGCCTCGTCGGCCGGTTCGTCGTCCTCGGGGAAGAACAGCTCCGGGTCCAGGTCGGCGCACGCGCCGAGCCGGCGCCAGTCGGCGCCACTGGTCTCGAGGAGTCGGGCATGCTGCATGGGAAGTCCTTTCAGAGACACTGAGGACTAGTACTACGCAAGTACTAGTAAAGAGTGACAGGGTGTGGAACCGGGCGCAAGGGGTGCGCAAGGATGTGCTTGTGGGAACTAGGTCAGTGGTGACGTCCAGGCTGCCGAAGTGGCGCCAGCTCGCCGACGAGCTCGAGCGACAGATCCGCTCCGGTCGGGCTGCCGCGGGCAGCCAACTGCCGTCGCTGACCACCCAGCAGAAGGCCGGCTACTCCCAGACGACGACGCTCCGGGCGTACCAGGAGCTCATCAACAAGGGGCTGGCGTACTCGATCCACGGGTCGGGCACCTATGTTGCCGATCCGGTCCCGGCGGCCGACGCTGGCGTGACGCTTGCGGCCCTCGAGGAGCGCATCCGGCGCATCGAGCGGCACCTCAACCTCGACGAAGGCTGATCCCGGGCGGCCGGCGAACCGGTCAGCCGCTGCGTCTGCGGGGGAGTGGCTTCGGGGCATGACAGAAGTCTTGGGCCGCCTCGACGTCCGAAGTTGCCTGGCTGGCAACCCTCTGCAGACGTCGCTCTGAACGTGGTTGTCGCCTGATGTGCGTCATGACCGACGGACGGCACAGCGCCGCACCGGGACCAGGCGCACGGCGGGTTCCAAGTAGGTGAGCGCGGTCAGGCGTTCTGGAGCCGATGTGGCGGCATGTGCACGTAGCGCCACGGCTCGCCGGCCCGGGGGAGCCTCCAGAACGGCGCAAGGCCCGTATCGGACGCCCACCCACCATGCGGTCTCGGTCTGCTCGTCGAGAGCGAGGGCCGGACGGCGGATGAACTTCGGCGGGAGGTTCGTGCGGTCGAGCGGCACCGTCACGAGGTCCCCGGCGGCGGCGCCGGCATCGCACAAGCGGATGCACTCTCCAGTCGGCCAGACAGGCACGCCGTCTGCTTCTGCCGGGCCCGGGTCTCACCGGTGTTGTGCCCGCGAACCTGATGGCGGAGATACTGGCCGGCAATCCGCTGACCAGGTCAGAGGACCCCCCATGGCCTACGTGTGACGGCGAAGCTAGGCAAGGTCGATCTGACGGAACTCTATGGAACCGTCGGCTGCTGCGGAGCGTCCATCTCTCATCGTCGGACTGCGACCCTCCAGGGGGCGAGGCATGGAATCCAGATCTCGCCGTCCCAGCCGCGGTCGCGTGACTATCAGGTCGCTCGCTGGCCGCGTCTCAGCGCGGCGTGGACGAGCTGTCAATCAACCTCCGCCCGTCCCTGCAACCTGCACTCCTCCTTCGCCGGGTGGCTATGACAGTCGTGAGCTGGTGACACCGGAGGCGGCTCGAGGGCGTCGTAGCACGGTGTTGGTGGCGAAAGTGCTTTCGGTGTTGATCGTCGCCGCGGCGACATTCTGGTTGGTGAATCCCGTACTGAGATCGCCACCGCCCCTTTCCAGGAGTGTTGTCCCCTCCCAAAGAATTGAAATCCTCATGTCCAACCCCGGTGTCCCCACGACCGACGGAAGGGGATTGGAGATCGTCGAGACCATCAGTGCGAACGCGACCTACGGCATCACGGCTCATCTGCCGTTCGCTGTCGCCGAAGTGGTCGTGAGCAGCACGATCCCAGACCTCAAATGTCGCGGGATCGCCTCGGATCCGACATTTGAGTATCCGACACGGCTGTTGCCTGGCGCACCGAAAGGGGAGCATCGAAGTAGAATCGAGGGAACGGTTGGCATTCCCCTGGTTGAGATCTCCTGCACGGCAGCCAGTTCCTCGATTCTGAGAAGGCCACCGCCCGCGACACGAACTTACGTGCGGTTCCCTGACATGGTTGCCATAGCAAGCAACCCGCCAGGGTCAATCGAAGACTTCGCTTCTCGGACCACTGGGTGTCTTCGCGGTAACAGTCTCGAGCTTGGCTCCGGCTCCCAACTGCACGAAGCCGACCGACAGTTCGAGTCTACCGTTGCCAATCGATACTTCTTCGAGAGCAATGAATGTGAAGTAGAAGCAAATGGAGACCGCACGGGGGGACTCTTGGACGCAACATGGTCTTCGACTGGGAACCTAGCCTCATCGGATGACGAGAATGCAATTGGCGCGCTACAACGACGGGCACTCCTAGGCGGCGCGCTGCTGGGCGTTCTTGCCCAGGTGCTGTTGGATGCCTTCTATGGCATCGGTGTTGGTGCGATCGCCCTGTCGCGTACAGGCTCGATCCGCCGGCGCCGCTGAATGCTAGGAAAGCAATGCAGCAACGGTGCACCGCAGACACTATCCGAGCGGCAATGCACAAGGTGACTACTGTTGCTCCCACACCTTACCCGGCGTAACAATTCGCTGGGAGACTGCCCACCAGGACGCCTTCGCCCTAGGACTCCTCGGTGATGACAGCACCATGCCTTAGTCGCCGCTGAGCACTCCGCAGCGCTCCGCGAGTCCGCGTAGTTCGATGCTGGCCGCTCGCCTTGAACCACCGTCGACGAGTTCACGGACGCTGTCGCGCACGACGGGACTGAGCCGCACGCGCAGGGGCGCTGCTCGCTCAGCACGACGGAACGCGTCCACTGCTTCGCGGTGACGGTCGAGCTGGGAGTACGCGCGGCCCACGTCGACCCAGAAGTACGACATCCGCTCTCGTTGACTGACGCCGGTCTTCATCAGCCCTTGCGCGGCTGCCAGCCCAGCGGCAGCGTTCCCGGCGTCGACCTCGACCGACACGCGGTGCATGACGCAGTTCCAGTCGCTGAACGAGGTGTGACTGGCCACGAGCGTCGGTACGTCGAGTGCGGCAGCGATCTCAGCGGCCGCCGAGATCTGCTCGCGGGCTGCGTCGACGTCCCCCAGCGCGGCACTGCTCGAGGCTGCCACGAGCAGGCAGGAACCTCTCGCCGCGCGCTCCTCCGCGTGCGCCCCGGTCGCCGAGTCCGCAGCCCCCGCCGCGAGGTCGACTGCCCTGCGCACGGCGCCCGCAGGGACGAGGGAGTGCGCGCGGCTGTAGGCGGCCCAGGCGACGGTGGCAGGGTCTTCGGACGCCTCCGCGGCGACCACCATCCGCTGGCCGGCGATCACGGCCAGATCCGGCTCGCCGAGGTTTCGCAGGAAGAAGACAGCGGTGTGCGCAACGGCGGCGACACGTCGGTGCCAGTCCGGCGAGTCGTTGACTGCCGCGTACCTCTGCGCGCTTCGCAGGAGTTCGGGAACCAGCCTGCCCTGGGCTTCGAGGTCGCAGGCGGCCATTGTCTCGGCAAGCGTGTCGATGGTCGCTGCTACCGCTGCTTCCTCCGGCAGCGGTCCCGTCGGATCGAGGAGGGCGAGCCGGATGCCGGAGACACCGCGATGAGCCTCAGCGTGCTGCCGGTCGCGGGGGACGTACGGCTGGCCGGTCAGGTCCGCGATTGAGACATCGAGTGCGCGGGTGATACGAAACAGCAGCTCGCGGGAGTCGACGGACCGCTGACCCCGCTCGAGTCGCGAGAGGTAGGACTTGCTGATGCCGGCGAGTCCAGCCGCCTGGTCCAGACTCATGCCTCGTGCGCGACGGAACCGGCGCATGCGCGGGCCGACGCCGTCTTCGTCCGCGCCCACAGGCCTCACATCCCCCGATGATCGTCGACGCCTGACAGGCTATGCGTGACCGGGCACGCGAGACCAGACAAGGACCTGCCAGCGTGGAACGCACTTCGTCCCCAGCCACCCCCGTCCTCTACGTGATCGTGTGCGGCAGCCCCGCGGCTCGTGGTGTCCCGGAGTTCGTCCGCAGGGCGCAGGGCAGCGGATGGCAGGTGTGTGTCGTACCGACGCCGATGGGCCGGCAGTTCGTGGACGAAGGCGAACTGGAGCACTTGACCGGCTTCCCCGTGCGGACGCACTACAAGCATCCCGACGAACCGGACGTCCTTCCGACCGCAGATGCCTTCGTCGTGGCGCCGGCGACTTTCAACACGGTCAACAAGATCGCGAACGGCATCACCGACACCCTTGCTGTCGGCCTGATATGCGAGGCGCTGGGGGCGGGCAAGGTCGTAGTTATTGCCCCGGCAATGAACCGGGCACTGGCTTGCGCTGGCCCGTACGCGCGAAGCATCGCGCTCCTGAAGGCAGACGGAGCCCGAGTCGTCCTGACCCCAACCACGACTCCTGGATCGGGACTGGCTGACCCATCACCGGCAAGATTCCCATGGTCAAGGGTGATCGATGAGCTGCCAAGTGCGATGTAGTCGGACTCTGGACACCGCCCGCTTGCTGACCGAACTAGGTCACTCCCGTGAGTAGCGCGCGGATCAACGAGGGGCCGGCAACCGAACGGTGTTTGGGATCTGCGGCAACGCACCTCTGCGCCTTGCGGACCTGATATAGAGGGTATCGAACAGCCGCACGTCCCCAAGAAGCGTCCACGCGCTCGTATTTGAGATCGAGAGGTCGCGCAGTGACTACTGCTACCCAGAATGACCCGCCAGCCGTTCTACGCCAGCGCCTCCAAACGTTCGTCGAGTACCGGCAGAACCACCTTCACGGTGACGAGAAGGGCGAGGCGCAGGTCTTTCTAGATCGGCTGTTCCAAGCGTTAGGCTACGCAGGCGTTGCTGAAGCTGGGGCCACGTTGGAGTACAGGCTTCGTCGCCAGGGCAAAGCCGTCTCGTTTGCTGACCTACTTTGGAAGCCGCGCGTACTAATTGAAATGAAGAAGCGGGGAGAGGATCTCTCTCGGCACTATCAACAGGCCCTAAGGTACTGGATTGATGCTGTCCCAAATCGACCCCAGTTCGTAGTGCTGTGCAATTTCGACTTCTTGTGGATCTATGACTTTGAGCGTCAACTCGACGAGCCTGTCGATCGAGTGCCTCTAGTCGATCTGCCGCGTCGATGGGAGGCAATGGCATTCCTTCTTCCGGAACCAGAAGAACCCCAGTTCGGAAACGACCTTGTAGCTGTGACCAGGACAAGCGCCGCAAGAGCAGCCCGGCTATCCAATGAACTCCTCGCTCGTGGGCTACCTCGGGAACAGGTTCGTCGCTTCCTCCTACAATGCATCATGGCCATGTTTAGTGAAGACATTGGCCTCCTTCCTACCCACTCCTTCACTAGAGCCGTAAGTGACTGCGCCAATGGCGAGAAGGCGTTTGATCTACTGTTCTCGCAATTCAGGGAGATGAATACCATTGGGGTGACGTCTGGAGGACGATTCAAAGGCACCCCCTACTTCAATGGCGGACTGTATTCACAAATAGAGCCATTCGAGCTTACGCGAAACGAAGTGGATGTTCTGGCCGAGGTGTCGCAGACGGACTGGGGCCAGGTTCGCCCGGAGATCTTCGGGACATTGTTCGAGCAAAGCATGGGCAAAGATGAGAGGCACGCTTTCGGCGCCCACTACACGAGCCCGGTAGATATTGCCAGGATTGTCGAGCCGACCATCGTTCAACCTATTAATGATCGGATAGAGCAGGCATGGGACTCGATCCCTGAGCTTGAGAAGATCCTTCTCGAGATGTCGCAACTGCGCATTCTAGATCCGGCGTGCGGATGCGGAAATTTCTTGTACATCGCCTATCGCGAAATGCGCAGACTCGAGAGAAGAGTGACTGCTCGGATCGAAGAGCGGCGTCGCGGGCGGGGAAAGCGCGGAATCTTCGGCCTCTCATTGATCTCCGCTGATCATTTTCATGGAATTGACATCAATCCATTTGCGGTCGAGATCGCGAAAGTCACGCTCATGATCGCAAAGCAACTTTCAGCCCAAGAGTTGGATGACGACCAGCAGGTACTTCCACTGGAGAATCTTGACGGCAACTTTACGGTCGGCGATGCTCTCTTTATGGAGTGGCCGAAGTTCGACGCTTGCATTGGCAATCCGCCGTATCTGGGCAGACGGCGAATAATCGAGGAGAGGGGCGCCGCCTACTCCGCTCAATTGGCCGAGAGATTTCCGAACGTGTCAGGAGTATCTGACTACGTTAGCTATTGGTTCCAGCTTGCCCATGACAAGATGCCCGACGCTGGGAGAGCTGGTCTTGTTGGTACGAATTCCATTCGGGAGGGCTCGAGTCGAAGCGCGAGCCTGGACTACATCCTCGATAACGGTGGCGTGATCACTGATGCGGTGTCGAGCCTCAAATGGGACGGTGATGCGAAGGTAAACGTGTCAATAGTCAACTGGGCGAAGTCGGATTCTGGGAAGCCGAAGGTGCTTTGGCTGGACGAGGCCAAGCGCCGAATCCTCACTCCGGAGATCAACAGCGCGTTGAGTGCGGCACTCGATCTACGTGCAGCTGGCAAGATCGATGCGAATATCGAGCCCAAGAGGTGCTTCCAGGGACAGACCCCTGGCCATCGCGGGTTTGTCATCGAGGATGCCTCCGTTGCCGCCGATCTGTCAGTCGCCGGGTCGGCTGTCATTCACCCGTTCATGACAGGTGATGACCTCAACGACTCTGGACGCCCCGCTCGTTGGATTATTGACTTCCCTCACGAAGATGCCGGCCTTGCGCGCGCAGCGAATGCGCCCGCTTTCAGTCTCATCAAGGAAACCGTTCTTCGAGATCGCGAGGACAAGGCGCGCTTCGAGGAGGAAGCGAACACTGGAATCTTGAAAAGAAATCCGAGGGCTCGCGTCAACTGGCACCACCGAAACTTCCTCAACAAGTGGTGGCAGTTGTCCTATCGTCGGTCGGCACTTATGGATGCTCTGGGGAGCGAGACCAGATACCTTGCGCTCTCAAGATACGCGGTGTCTGACCGGCCCTCCATCTACGCCTTCGTGGATCCCATGATTCATCCGGCAGACAAGATGATGGCCTTTCTGTTCGACGACGAGTACTCGTTTGGCGTGCTGTCCTCCTCCTTGCATCGCCTGTGGTTTGAACATAGGTGCACGACCCTTGGTCAGGCAGTCTCATACACAAGCCGGACTGTTTTCGACACTTTTCCTTGGCCCCAGCAGCCGACACAGGGTGTGATTGAGGACATTGTCAGTATCGCTGTGAAGATCATGGAACACCGGCAGGCAAGGAATGATGCCGGCCTGTCGCTGGGCCAGCAATATGACGCGCTGCGTGTGCCGGGCAAGAATATCTTGCGTGATCTGCACATGAGGCTTGATGCAGCTGTCATGCGGGCATACGGACTCAATGCAAGCGATGATCCGCTTGCGGGTCTGCTGAGTCTGAACTTGGCGCTTACGGAGCCAGGTCGGAGCACGGCTGCCCTGCCTCCGGGGGGTGGGCACGTAGGCGTAGTCGCCCAGACGGCGCACCGAATCATGGCGTGATCGCGTTCTCATACGGCCGGGCGCAGTTCGCGCGCCTGTAGTGGCCGCGCCGGAACGCTGATAGCTGTCGCTCAGGAGAGCACCGCAAGGCAAGATGGCTCTGTCGTGGCACCGTAGAGTCAAGGGGGAGGGGTAGTGACTGATTTCATCGCGACTCTTGCGCCGGATCGTGCAGGAAATTGGGAGGTCTGTCGTCGGGAAGGGCTTTGGGGCCTCGTGGGGCGAGGAAACAACTGGCGCAGCAATGGTTCTCGTGTGCGGGGTGGGGATCGCATCTTCGTGTGGCAAGGTGGGCGACCCAATGGCTTCATTGCACAGATTGAGGCCCTCGGCCCAATGGTGCTCACCGAAACACTCGGCGTGCGTGTTCCATGGGATGATCCGGCGTGGTTCGGTGGCGTGTTTCCGATGCGTGTCATCAAGGAACTCGCCAGTCCTGTAGGAGATCGCTTCCCTGACTCTAACGGTAGAAATGGCCTTCGGTTCGGTTTCAATAATACGGTGCTCCAGCACATCTTCGAGGAGGCGGATGGTGAAGTCGCGAGCCGTATCTCGGATGTGTTCGAAGCGTTTCCTCCCCAAGCTGGCCGTCCCTACGTGGACACGAAGCCACCCGGGCCGGTGGCCAGGGCGGATCCTTTTGAAGTCGACCCGGATGCAGTAGATAGGGGTCTCATGGCGCACCACGCGACCGTTCGGGCCCTGGCCGCTTGGGTGGAGTCACAGGGGCTTACGCCGCTTCTGCCTCGACTCGGTGACCCGCTCTACGATTTGGCGTGGCTGGGGCGGGACACTCTGAACGTTGCGGAGGTAAAGAGCACCACCAGCGCCAATCGAGAGTCGCAACTTCGGCTCGGCCTTGGGCAGGTGTTGAGGTACCAAGAGCATCTCAACGGTCGAGGCTTCGTCGTTACGCCGTGGCTAGTTGCCGAGACCGAGGTGCCGGATGCAAGTTGGGTGTCGACGTGCGCCCGCGCGGGTGTGCGACTCTCGTGGCCGCCCTTTGTTTGAGCGCAGCCCTGCCCCGGGGCACCGCGGTGAGTTGGTGCTTGTTCGGCTGAGCCGCCTGCGCTCTTCGCCGGGTGGGAGCGCCAGGGATCGACGGAGGGCGCTCAGCCATGTCACCTCTTGCTGCAGGGCGGCTGCCTACAAGCTGGTCGTGTTGTGCTGCAGCATCCGAGAGCTGGCGACCTGTGCAAGCGACCAGGGTCATGCTAGACATAGCGCGGTATGCGGCTGAGGATCGAGTACATCGGTTCGATGGACACTGGAAACGGATTTTGATGCCAGCAACTCATTACCCGGGTGCCCGCTGGGTTAAGGCGGCACTACAGATCAACCCCTTCAGCTACATTGGTCGCAGCGCGCCATCAAAGACATTTGCCGACGCAGCCGCCTACGACAAGGCAATCCTTGACGAGTGCGTCGCTCAAGGCGTAGAACTCATCGCGGTGACTGATCACTGGTGCGTGGACTCCGCCTTGTCCCTCGTGGAAGCTGCCACGGCACGCGGGGTTGTGGCGCTCCCTGGGTTCGAGGCAAACTCTGCCGAGGGGGTTCATCTGCTAGTGCTTTTCGAAGCGGGCACCTCTTTCGCGGACGTCAATGCGGCGATCGGAGTCTGTGGTGGCTCGCCGGGTTGTGCCAACGGCACGACGGGTCAGCCTTACAAGGACATCCTGCGCGCCATGGACGAACGGGGGGCACTTGTCATCCCCGCTCACGTCAACGTGGCCAACGGCGGCATGCTTACGAGCCGGACGGGCCCACCGCTCCAGAACATGGTGACGAACCCGGCGCTTCATGCGATCGCCGTCTCCCCGGCGCAGCCGGACGCGCCCGATCAGGAGGCGGTGTGCAAGGGGCGTCGGCCGTACGAGCGGACCCACCCGCTTGCTGTGATTCATGCCGACGACGTCTGCAATCCGTCGGCGCTGCGGCAGCCAGGAGCGAGTAGTTGGTTCAAGGTCAGTTCGTTGCGGCTCGACAGCATCAAGCTGGCCGTTCGAACACCCTCAACCCGCGTTGCGGTGGCTGATCCTGCGGCCACCCCGCGTGCGCTGATTCGAAGGATCTCCTGGACCGGCGGGTTCCTGGACGGAGTCGTGATCCCGGTGTCACCAGACCTCACGGCACTGATCGGTGGCCGGGGAACGGGTAAGTCGACAGTCATCGAGAGCCTGCGCTATGCCCTGGACATCGAGCCGATGGGGACGGATGCTCGGCGCGATCACAACTTGATGGTTACGGGCGTCCTCCGCTCCGGCACAACTGTCCGCGTCGAAGTAGAAACCACCGCCCCGGCCCCTCAGTACTACGTCATCGAGCGGTCGGTGCCCAACCCGCCATTGGTTCGTGACTCAAGTGGCGCCCCGACGAAGCTGCGCTCTGAGGACGTTCTGGGCTTAGTTGAGATCTTCGGTCAGCACGAACTCGCCGAACTGGCACACGACAAGGCCAGCGTCGCCAGCATGCTCAGGCGGTTTGCCGGCACCGCGGGTCCGAGTCCCGATGAGGTCCGGGTTCGCGGCGCGCTCGCGGAGAACCGGCGCAAGCTCGCCGGCGCCGAGAAGAGCCGCGACGAACTGGAAGCCGAGCTGGCCGACATTCCTCGCTTGCAGCAGGACGTCGATCGCTACAAGGCGACCAACCTCCCCACGCGCCTGGCCGAGCTCAAGCAGCTCCAGACAGATGAGAGCCTCTTCATCGAGGGTTCGAGCCGTGTTTATGCGGCTGAGATCCTGGTGTCTCCGGTCTTCGACGACGTCGCCGTGTCGGCCTTGGTGGCGGCCCTCCCAGATGTCTCTGCCTCGTCGGAGCAAGTGACACTCGGTCGCGTGAGCTCCGCAATGGTGAAGCTCCACCAGCAGCTGGCTGACGCCGCCGCGTCGGTGGCAAGCGCCTTTGGCGACGCCACCAAAGAGATCGCGGCCGCACAGGCCCACTGGAGGACCGCTACAGACCCGCAGCGTGAGGGGCACAATGAGGTTCTGCGGCAGCTGGTGGCTGAAGGCCACAACCCGGATCAGTACTTGACCACGACCAAGGCACTGGAGACTCTCCGTGCCAAGGAGCAGCAACGCTCCACCATCGCTACCGCGATCGCGTCGCTGCAGACCGAACGCGCTGGTCTGCTTGGCGAGTTGGATGCCACAGAGCGGGAGCGAGCCGAGCACCTCAACGAGGCAGTACGCCGGGCCAATGCGTCGACCTCCGGAGCGGTGATCGTTCGGCCGGTTGCAGCGCCTGACCGGTCGGGGATCAAGAAGGTGGTCGAGCGTCACGTCAGGGGGACCAGGACCCTGATCACGGCCGCCATCGACGTGGACGACTTTTCTCCGCGAGCCTTCGCTGCAGCGGCACGCAACGGTGTTCCCGAGCTGGAAGCCAGGTTCGGCGTACGAGGCGCCCAGGCAGCCGGCGTTGTGGCAGCCGGGGAAGCGCTCTTCCGCGAGCTCGAGGAGTTGAGTGTCGGCCAGGCGGTAGATGTGCGACTGGACATCAGTGCAGGCTCCGGCGCCCGCGACTACCGGAGTCTGGATGATCTCTCTAAAGGCCAGCGCGCCACCGCTCTTCTATTGCTCCTGTTGGGGGCTTCTAGCGCTCCCTTGATCATCGATCAGCCGGAGGATGACCTGGACAACCGCTTCGTGTATGAAGGCGTCGTACGGCGCCTGCGAGAGCTCAAGGGAACCCGTCAGATCATCGCCAGCACTCACAACGCCAACGTGCCTGTGCTTGGGGACGCCGAGCTCATCGTCGCGCTGGAAGGTGATGGACAGCACGGGCGGCCTGTCGTCGACGGCATCGGCTCGCTAGACGACGCCCCGGTCCGTGCCCTCGCCGAGAACCTGCTAGAGGGAGGCCCGGCCGCATTCAATGCCCGCCAGCACCTCTACGGCTTTTGACGGGGGACGCCCGACAAAAGGACGATCACGTGCTTCGCTGACACACAAGCGACAGCAGACGACCTCGCAGACGCCGTACGCACGATCCGCCCCGAGGCCTTGCGCACTAACTGGGCCAAGTCAGGTGAGATGCAGGGCGGTTCAGAGAGGGACTTCAGGGCACTAGAGCATGCTGGTCGGTAATGAGTCGTAGATCATACAAGCCGCGCCTTCCAGCGAGGACGAGACGGTGCTTATCGAACGCACACGCCAACAACGAATCATCGACGCGAGCCATTGTTGCAGGCTGTGCTGCGGCTTCTCTCGCCCAGACGCCATCGCTCGGGACCTGCCACACTTGGACCTTCCCGTCGTCGCTGGCTGTGGCCAGCCAGGACCCGTCTTGGGTGATCGCCATCGCCATCGCCTGAGCCCCGCCGTTGTCACAGTTCAGCATTGCGGCTGGGTCGGTGTTCCAAGTCCGGTTTCGGCTTCGGGCCCAGATCTGAACGGTCCCATCGTTGCTGACAGTAGTCAGCCAGGAGCCGTTGGGGGCAATGGTCAATGCCCGCGCCCCGCCGGTGTGGCCTTTCAGCAAGGTGGACGGGTCACTGGCCCATTTTCCGTCGCTTTCGCGGGCCCAGACCCGCACGGTTCCGTCGTGGCTGGCGGTGGCCAGCCAGGATCCGTCCGGGGCGACCGCTATTGCCCGCACCTCACCGCCGTCGCCCGTGTGGTCAAAGAGGACAGCATCCGGGGCTGTGGGCCACGACCGGTTCGGGCGGCGTGCCCAGATCAGTACTGTCCCGTCGTTGCTTGCGGTGGTCAGCCAGGACCCGTTGGGGGCGGCGGCTAGTGCCCGCGCTCCGCGATGGCCGGGGTAGTCAAGGAGGGCTTCCGATTCAGTGATCCCGGAGTTCCAGTTCCGCCTCTTGCTGCGATCCCAGATCCGCACAATGCCGTCGTCGTTGGCCGTGGCCAGCCAGGACCCGTCCGGGGCGACCGCCAGCGCTTTCAGCCCACTTTCGCGGCTCATGAAGTCACTGACTACGACGTCCGGATCAGCGGCCCAGGTTTCGTTGCGGCGCGGCCAGATCTGCGCCATCCCGTCGCGGTCGGCGGTGGCCAGCCATGACCCGTCCGGGGCGACTGCCAGCGCTCGCACCCCGGTTTGATGTTGCCAACCAGTGTGATCAGTCGGTTCGTGGGTCGGGTCAGTGGTCCAGGTCGCGTTGCGGTTGCGGGCCCAGATTCGCAGAGTCCCGTCATTTGTGGCGGTTGCCAGCCAAGCCCCGTTCGGTGCGACTGTGATCGCCTGCGCCCCGCCGATGTGGCCGGTCAAGACTGTGGCCGGGGCGGAGGCCCAGATCCCGTCGCTATTGCGGGCCCAGACCCGCACGTCCCCGTCTCCGCCGGCGGCGGCCAGCCATGACCCGTCCGGGGCGATCACCATAGCCCGTACTCTCCCGCCGTCATCGATGTCGTCGAAGAAGAACATGGCGGCCGGGTTGGTGGTCCAAGTCCCGTCGGTTCCGGAGGCCCAGATCCTCACGGTCCCGTCCTTGCTGCCGGTTGCAAGCCAGGAACCGTCCTGCGCCACCGCTACCGCGGTCAAGCCTGGGAAGCTGGTCCTGACCGCGGCCGGATGGGCGCCCCAGGTCCCGTTGTGACTGCGGGCCCAGATTCGCAGGGCTCCGCCATTGCTGGCGGTGGCCAGCCAGGATCCGCCCGGCGCGACCGCCAGCGTCTGCGTGCCACCGGTACTGCCAGCTAGGACCGCGGTTGGTTCGCTGGCCCAAGTCCCGTCGCTTTCGCGAACCCAGATCCTCACTGTGCTGTCTCCACTGGCGGTGGCCAGCCAGGACCCGTCCTGGGCGACCGCTACCGCGTTCAACCCTGGGAAGCTGGTCCTGACCGCGGCCGGGTGGATGGCCCAGACCCCGTTGTAGCCGCGGGCCCAGATACGCAGGGTTCCGTCATTGCTGGCGGTGGCCAGCCAGGATCCGTCCGGGGCGGCCGCCATCGCCTGCACGCCGCCGGAGCTAGCCGCCAGGACCGTGGCTGGGTCGGTGGCCCAAGTGCCGTCATCGCTGCGGGCCCAGACCCGCACGTCTCCGTCTGCGCCGGCAGCGGCAAGCCAGGATCCGTCCGGGGCGACTGCCAGCGCTTGCACCCCCCTGGTGCTACAGGCTAGGACCGCGGCAGGGTCGGTGGCCCAAGTGCCGTCGCCGCTGCGGGCCCAGACCCGCACGTTGTCGTCTCCGCCGACGGTGGCAAGCCAGGCCCCGTCCGGGGCGACCGCCATCGCTCGCAGTGCACCGGTGCCATCGCTCAGGACGGCCTCAAGGAGCGGGTGCGGCGTATCCGGCTGAACGGTGGCGGCGAGCAGGCACGGTGCTGTGATCCCTAAGCCGCTGAGCGTTTGTCCCGCCGTCGACGGGCGGGCAATCTCCAGAGTCCTGTTGTGGATAATGGCTGCAAGGGCAGTACTGGGGTGGGTTGGAGCGAGCAGGTGCGAACTGGCGTGCAGTCGCCGACGTAGCGTTGTGGCGTGGAGGGTTCCGAAGGTCTGCAAGTCCGAGGATGCCTTGCTGAGGCCGTCAGCGCTGATGCGCTGCGCGAGCCACCCCGGCCGCGACAAAAGGTCCTCGCCGACATGGTCGGGCCACCCGCACTCGCGGAGGTGGTAAGCGAGGTTGTCGCGTACGTAGAGCTGGTCGGAAGGAAGATCCCACCAGCGGCCTTCGGAAGTTGGGGCCCATGCTTGGTCCGTCGCGCGGGTAGCCTCCCACCCGCCCGCTTCGGGTCGGCCTTGAGGACCAGTCGCGGAGAGGTCCGACGTCGCTGGCCTCGCTAGAGTGAGCCGCTTCGCGGCGGTGAGGACGAGGCGTTGGTGCAGCCATGCTCCGCTCGGCTTGTCGGCTACCTGTTCGGGTCGGCGCTGCAGTTCGCCGAGGAAGTGGTCTCGGTAGACGTCGTGGACGGTGGCTGTGAGGGTCGAATCGTCGCGGCGGACGCGAATGAGGCCGACGTCCCCTGCTGCGCCGAGCGTGGCTATTGCCGTTGCTGTGTCCACTCCCCAGACGTCGGCCACTAGGTCTGCAGGGATGCGCTCGTCCTCCTGAAAGATGCCCAGTTCGGCGAGCCGTGCTCGGGCGTCCGGGGCGAGCCGATCTCGTCCTGCGTCGATGGTGGCGCCGACGAGACGGGCGCGTCTCTCTCGATCCTGAATTGCATCGTATGGAACTGGGGCGGCGTCTGGAGTGCCTGACCCACGCGTCGCCCTGTGATCCGGCCATCGGCCTGTGATCAGAGTATCGACGGTCCTTGTGAGCCCGTCGTGGGAGTACCTCCGCAGCAGCTCGCGAGCCGGTATGCCGTCTCGAAGGAGTGCGTTGATCGAGGCCAAAATGAGCGGCCAACCACCAGCCGCCTCAAGCAGCCCTTCTCGCTCCTTTGTGGTCATGTTGTCGACGCCACGGGTAAGGAGATGTTTGGCCTGCTCCGGGGTGACGACGTCCACGTCGACGGCGGTGCCCCCGGCGACGTGCTGCAGTCGGGTTGTGACTAGGACACGGGTATGGGTGTGGTCGGCGACGGCCTCAGTGAATGGCCTGGCTTGCCGGTCCTCCCAAACGTCATCGACGACGAGGAGGGCTGGCCCAAGGCGCGTCAGTGCATCTCGAAGTCGGGAAGTTGCGTCCTGGATGGTGGCCAACTGCGGCGCGGCGGCGATGTCACCGCAGTCCCGAGCCGTCTCGTAGATCCGGGTGATGATCGTGTCCGAACGGCTGTCCCGACCCATTGTCACCCAGAAGATGCGGTCACCGAAACGTGCTCGAACGCGAGGGTCGTCGCACACCATCTGGGCGAGGGTCGTCTTGCCCATGCCGCCGACCCCATGGACCGCACAGATCGCGACCGGCCCCGACCGGAGCCCGCCTCCCTCTCCGGCTCGGAGTGTCGTGGCGGCACGGCGCCAGCCAACACGGTGCTGAACGAGGGCGGCGACAACTTGGTTGATCTCGTGAGGTCGCCTAATCGGCGGTAACTCACCTTTCTCGCCACGGTAAGGGTTTGTTCGTACATTTGGCTGCCGTAGATTCCGCCATGCCCACGAGAACAGCGGAGGGATCACTAGCACGGCAGCCCACACCGTGCCCGCGATCTGGGCTCTGCTCTGCGCGTCTGCTGGTGCTGCGCCCCAGAAGATGTACCCGAAGAGCCAGGCCATTGCCATGACCACGACGGCCACTCACGCCACCACGAGCGACCGGCGAGGCCACCTACCATCCATGGTCCGCATCCTTCCAGCGCCGGGGTTGTGTTGCGGCGTACAGCACGAGAGTGCAGTGGGCGGGCACGTAGATGAATCCGTTCTTGGCCTTCACTGCGTGTGACGAGTCTGGAATGACCAATCGTGCATACCGCCTGCGGTTCAACTGAGAGCCTCTCCCGCTCTGCGCAGAAGGTGCACGGTGTGTGTGCAGCACGTCAGTGCAGCAGCCGTGTCGCTCGACCAGGTCCGTCCTTGGTTGATTGCCCGGCCGCCGTGTCCGATCTTGCCCGTAATGAACCGCTGGCCGGTAGATGGCATGGAGGGGGTCAGGGGTTCGAATCCCCTCAGCTCCACCTATTTGACCTGGTCAGAGGCGGGTTTGCCTCTTGGCCGACGGTTGCGATGTGCAGCAGTAGCAGGAATGTGCAGCAGTAGCGGTCCTGACGGCCGCGTCCGCACGCCCGGATCACTCGGCGTTGGATGGCAGCGTCTGCCTCTATCTGCGAGCAGAGGCAGACGCTGTAACGGCGTCCGGTGCGCTTGCTCGGATCGTGGAGCCGACCAGCGACGCCGACTCGTGCCTTGTCTCCTGGCAGTGACTACCTGTAGTTCAACGGTGTCGCGCTCGAGGACGGGGCCAGGGATCGGCGCGGGTGGCCTCGCAGACTGCAACAGTGACGCCGACTCTCACGTTGACAGGTAGTGCTGCCGAAAGAACAGAAGCCTGCTTCAGGAGAAGTGATTCGTGTCAGCATGTCGCGCGGTGTGGGATCGCCTGGAGCGCCTCAGACCGTCGATGCTGGGTGGGTCGCAGACCGGACCGTGCTCTAGCTGTGTCGAGCGTGCGTTGGTGATCGGAGTCAAGGGTGGTCTCGAGCCATGATCCTCACGGCTGGACCTGTGGGCAGCCGGGTCGCTTCACGTGGGAGGCGCACGCGCTGGGGTTGATCGCGGACGTGGTGTCTGTGGTCCGCGACGGTCGCTTCGACTGGGTGTCCCCGTCGGTCACGGCGATGTTGGGCTACTCGCCCCAGGAGCTGGTCGGCACGGCGACGGCGGCCCTGGCGCACCCGGACGACGAGCCGATGCGAGAGGACGAGCTGCCGACGAGCGCCGGGCATGTGGTCACGGGCCGGCGGGTTCGGCTGCGCCATAAGGACGGTTCGTGGCGGTGGGCGCAGTCACGGGTGACCCGTGAGATCGCCGCGGACGGGTCTCTCGGGGCTGTGCTGCGGTGCACCCGCGACGTCACCGAGCAGGTCGAGCTGGAGGAACGGGCCCAGGCCGCGGAGTCGGCGTTGACGACCGCGGTGAACGCCAGCCCGGACGGGTTCGCCCTGCATCGGGTGCACCGTGACAGCAGTGGTGTTCCGGACCGGTTCACGCTGCTGGCAGTGAACGTCAGTGCACGGGCGGCCAACCCGGATGCCGAGGACGTGACCGGGATGGATGTGCGGGAGTACCTCGACGACGCCGAGGGCTGTGGGATGCTCGGGCTGCTTCGGCGGGCGGCGTCGTCGCAGGGCCCGCACCGGCTCCGGACCACGGTCTTCTTCCGCGGTCGGCGCAGCGTTCTCGATGTGGTCGCCGCCTGCGTCGACGACGAGACGATCGTGGCGACCTGGCGTGACGTGTCGGTGCAGGCCGACGCCGAGCGGCTGCTGGCGGACGCCTACCAGCGGGCGCAGAGCGCCTGGGATGTCCTGCACGCTGCGCTGGACGCCTTGCAGCATCCGGTGGTGATCCTCGTGGCCGGGGGGCAGGACGACCTTCGCCCTGACGGTGATCCTGCTCTTTTCGTGGAGCACGCTAACCACGCCGCCGTCGCAGGGACCGGCGTCGACCCGGAGATCATGCACGGGTGGGAGCTGACAGAGGCGTTCCCTGTGAAGGCGTCGCTGGTCCGTCCCGCCGTCCTGGAGGCTTTGGCTACCCGGAAGCCGCAACGGTTCCGGCTGCATCTCGACGGGCACGGCCCGGTCAGTGCGCTTCGCACCTTGGACGTGAGTGTCGACTGCGTCGGTGAGTACCGGGTGATCGTGAGTGTGCACGACGTGTCCCGGGACGAGCAGGAACGCCGCCGTATCGACGAGCGGCGGGTCCTGGCCGAGCAGGCCGCCGCGCACGACGCACTGACCGGGCTGCCGAACCGGGCCCGGCTGGAGCAGGTCCTGCGGCATGCGCTGATGACCTGCGGGCCCGGCGAGCGGGTCGGTGTGGTGTTCGCCGACCTGGACCACTTCAAGTCCGTGAACGACCGGTACGGCCACCATGTCGGGGACGGACTCCTGAAGACCGTCGCGGGCCGGCTCGCCGGGGTCCTGCGCCGCGGCCAGGTCGCGGCGCGGCTGTCGGGTGACGAGTTCGTCCTGGTCCTGCCCGGCCTGCCCGCCGACTGGCACCCGGCAGACCTTCTAGACCGGATCCGGGACGCCGTTCATCGGCCGGTGGACCTGCCGGGCGTCACGCTGGCACCGGCGGTGACGCTGGGCTGCTACGTCGCCGACCCGGCGATCCGGCGCCAAGACCGCGAACCCGGTGATGTCCTCTCCAGCGCGGACTCGGTCATGTACCGGGCCAAGCACCGCCGTGCCGGAGAGGGCTCCACGACCTGAGCCGCGGATCCGGTGCCGCGGTGCTGGCTGTGCGGGGTAGCGCCTTCCGGTCGCGGGCCGGGCGAAACTCGTGTGAAGGTTCCCAAGAGGTCTTCAGTCGCGGTGACCGTCGTCCGATCTTCACGTAGCGGGTCAGGGTCCAGCAGGGGCCGTGCCGTGCGTGGAGGTCGTCATGGCTGGGTTCCGTCGGGTGAGCATCGCCGCTCGCCTGCGTGTGCTGATCGGCCTGCTGCTCGCAGGGTTGGCCGTGGTCGGCATGATCGGGGTCCGGGAACTTACCGCGGCCGCCCATGCTCAGGCCTCGCTGGACCGGGCCGGCACCTTGTCCGAGCATGCGTTCGAGGCCATCGCGAATCTGAACGACCTCAACGGGTGGCAGAACGCGTACGCCTTCTCCGCCGCCACCGATGGTGCTGCCGCGGTCGCGGACGACGCACCGAACCGTCGGGGGTTCCTCGAGGTCGCCGACCGCACCCGCTCCGACCTGCAGGAGTGGGCAACACAGATGGGTGGGGAACGGACGGCCTGGCGGGAACGGGTGAACCAGGTCCGGGAGAGCTTCGAGCAGTTCATGACAGTCGACACGCAGATCGCTCAGCTCTACGCGACCGGCCGACCGGTCGACGCCCGCGCCGCGGAGAAGCTCGTCAACGTCGACGAGGTCGAGATCTACACCCGCGGACGCCAGGCTGCTGACGATCTGGCCGGGCAGCTGCGTGAGCACCGCGCGGCGGTCCGCGCGGAGGCCGCCACGAGCATCGACCGGGCACGTCGCACGATCGTGCTGGCGGGGGGTCTGGCGGTCATGGTCGCACTGCTCGTCGCGACCGCCGTCACCAGATCGGTACGGCGTCCGCTGGAGCACCTGCGGGAACGCCTCACGGACATCGCACGCGGTGAGGGGGACCTGACCCAGCGGCTGCCCGTTGAGGGCAAGGACGAGCTCACCGCCGTCGCGACCGTGTTCAACGAGTTCGTCGAGCAGATCGCCACCACGATCCTCGACGTCCGCGCGTCAGCGTCCGCGGTGGCGGCCGCCGCCGAACAGATGTCCGCTGCAGGTGCGTCCATTACCGCTTCCTCGGCCGAGACCTCCAACCGGGCGGCGGCGGTGGCGGACGCGAGCCGCGCTGTCGACGCCGGGGTCACCGTCTTTTCCGCCGCGGCGGCAGAGCTGGGAGCGTCGATCGGTGAGATCGCCCAGAACGCCTCCCGGGCAGCCGACGTCTCCATGAGCGCGGTCGGCCTCGCGACGACCGCCGGGAGCACCGTCGAGGAGCTCGGGCAGGCCTCGGCGCAGATCGGCGACGTCGTCGGCCTGATCCAGAACGTCGCCGCCCAGACCAACCTGCTCGCCCTGAACGCCACCATCGAGGCCGCCCGTGCCGGTGAAGCCGGCCGCGGCTTCGCGGTCGTGGCCAACGAGGTCAAGGACCTGGCCCAGGAGACTGCCAGGGCGACCGAGCAGATCTCCGGTCAGATCGCCCACATCCAGGCGCAGACCGGCCAGGCCATCACCGCCATCGAGCAGATCAGCCTCGTCATTGCCCAGGTCAACGACTACCAGTCCTCCATCGCCGGCGCCGTCGAGGAACAGACCGCGACCGCCGCGCAGATGGCCGTGACCGTGAACGACACCGCACAAGGCAGCCGCGACATCTCCGCCAACATCGAAGCCGTCGCCGACGCCGCACAGCACACCGACCGCAACGTCGCCGAATCCCAGGCAGCAACCCACGAACTCGCCCGCATGAGCGCAGGCCTGCAACAACTCGTCGAACGCTTCACGGTGTAGCCGAGGGATCGTCCGATGCTGTGAGTGCAGCACGTCAATGCAGCAGCCGTCC
Source organism: Actinomycetota bacterium (assembly GCA_016213625.1). Lineage (GTDB taxonomy): Bacteria > Actinomycetota > Acidimicrobiia > Acidimicrobiales > Ilumatobacteraceae > UBA668. The sequence continues at coordinate 8,436 of JACQZZ010000117.1, read as the reverse complement.
CGCTCGACAACGCCTGTCCATGCCCGAACGCCCGCTCGTGATGTCCGGTCGTGCCCGTAATGACCGACGGGCCGGTAGATGGCATGGAGGGGGTCAGGGGTTCGAATCCCCTCAGCTCCACCTATTTGTGCTGGTCAGAGGCGGGTTTGCCTCTTGGCTGATGGCTGCGATGTACAGCAGTAGCGGAGAAGTGCAGCAGTAGCGGCGTGAGGGGCCGCGATCCGCGTTTCATCTCTCGGCTGGGTTCCAGGGGCGCATGCCTCCACCGCTGTGTAGGGGCGAGTCGTTCTCGCCGGCGTGGTGACGTCTCGAGGTCGAGTCCTGGGGCATGGCGTCCCCGATCGCCCTTCGGCCCGACTCGTGCCGCCGGGGTGGTGAATGGTCGGCCAAGTTGCGCACTAGTTGACGCGGTTGGTGGACACTGTGGCCTGCGAATCAGAGCGCTGGCTCTTGCGGGATCGACACCGTGTACGAGCCCCGGCGACGCGCGCGTGAGGCTGCCTGGGGCGTCCGGACCATCGAGGAGACCAAGGTCATGACCGCCGCCGATCCTCCTGACCAGGATGGGCAGTCTTCGCCGCTCGACGCGGCGGCGCTGCTGTCCTCGGTGTCCGCCCGGGTGGAGCGGCTACGGGGTGCTCTTGCCGCGGCCGGTATGACGGAGGCCGGGCTGACTGCCGCCGTGCAGGCCCTGGTCGAGGCGGGGCACCAGCAAGCCGCGCGCGCCATGACCGTGACCGGGCTGCCGGTCCCAGTTGGGGCGCCGGCCCCGCGCGGCTCAGCGAGGTTCCTGGCCCGCGCCGACAGCTTCCTGGCCGCCGTCGAGGTCGCACTTCCTCTGGTGACAGCGCGCGAGACGGGTTACCACCTGCAGATGACCCTCATCCACCACGGGGGGCACGTGGAGTTCATCGGATCAGGGAGTGTCCACACCCTGGCTCAGCTGCGGTATCTGGAGGACGACTTCTTCACCTACTGGAACGAGGCTCCGGACTCCCAGACCCGTGCATTCTGGGGGCAGGTCCAGGCGGAAGGGCTGCCGTACCAGCGAGTCGACCACCTGAGGCTGATCCTCACCCGGGGCCGGATCGCGTCCCGGACCGAGTACGAGTTTGCTGTTGACAGCGTCGTGGTCGCTGGGCAGGACGGTCGGCTCACCCAAGCAGACGCATCCCTGCTCGCACCGCTGATCGGCGCGTACGAGCAGCGCCGCCGCCCCCGTTGATCGTTCCGACCACGCACTACCAAGACGCCCGAGTCAGGTTGACGCGACGCCTCGACCCTCGGCCCACGCGGAATCTGGCCTTGCTCGCCCCGCTACTCGCCAGGAGTCCGGATCGGCCTCCGTTAGCGGAGCGCGTTCAACTCGTCGAGGGCGCGATGGCCGCGTTCGACCACCCCTGCTACGACGTCGTGGCGTCCGAGACGGATGGGCCACTCGAGCTGCAGGAGGATCTGTGTCGCTGCGAGCATGGCCGCCCCCTCCCAGGCGACCAGGACGAGGATTCTCGTCCCCAGCTGCCGTCGGACACCGTTCAGTGAGTCCTGGAAGGTGTGCCACGTGAGGGTGGTGAGGTCGGTCGCGCGTGTGCCGCTGCCTGCGTTCTCGATGTCCACGAGTGCGACCACTGCTCCGTCGCGGACCAGGACATTGCTCGGGTTGAGGTCGGCGTGCACCATGTCCGGGGCCCCTCGTGGTGGTGGGAGGTCTGCACACACGAGCCGCAGCCGCTCGACCAGGGCCGATACCTTCGAGGAGTATCCCGAGAGCCCGGCGACAGCCGATTCCCGACCGGTGGTGACCCGCCAGGCGTACGACCAGTGGTCGTGGGGCTCGGAGGCTTGGCCGGCCTGGAGTTCGATGATCTCCATCAGTTGCTCAACGATGGACGCGGTTAGTTCGGCCACCGGTGCCGCGTCAACGTAGTTGATCAGATGCCATACGTGAGTGGATGTGGCGCCTACTCCGAGCCAGGCCGGGGTGGGATAGCCGCGGCCACGCATGTGCTCGACCACTCTGCGGGCTCGCAACGTCTCATCCAGCTGGTTGGGGTGTGCCCGGGACACGACCTTGAGCACTGCATCTGCCCCTCCGGCCAACTGGACGCGCATGGCGCCCGCGTTGACGCCTCCGGGTAGGCGGCCGAGAACAGTGACCTCTGCGCCGACCACGCTGGCCACGGCCTCCAGGACCTCGGCCGGCAGCCCTTCGTGACGGGTGCTGTGGTTCATGCTCTCCCCAGGTCCGGCCGGCCAGCGTGTGCGAGCCGCTGGGACCTGACCCGTGTCTCCGCTGCGCTCGGTGCGAGCTCGCGCCAGCCGCACTCGAAGTTGCCCATATGGGACTGACGGGCCTTGATTGCCAACTCGGACATCAGCGCACGTGGCCGGGGCGCCCCGGGGTCGGCCACGGTTCAACTTGATCCGGGCCGATAGCAGGGATGTCCTCGCCGCGTTCTCGGCGCGCGACGTCAGTGCTGAGCGGGGCCAACCCGATCGCGCTGCGTCGGGCGTCGAGTGCGGCGTGGTCGACGGACCGGGCGAACACCGGATGTCCGTCGACGACCGTGTACTGGTCGCCGAGCACTCCGTAGACCGGGTCGGCGCCTTCGACGGCTTGGATACCGTCGACGAGGTGGGCCAGGTGCCGGGGGTGGGCCTGCCCGGCACACACTGCCGCTTCCAGGAGTGGGACGCAGTCTCGCCGGAACTGGCGGTTCTCGGTCGTGTCGAGCGTGGTGACGCCGCCGCCTGCGTGCTGCAGGATCAGCCAGGCCGCGTCCGCGCCGTCCTCGCCCACCAGGTCGCGTCCTGGCCAGCCCTGGCTGGCGATGATCTGCCGCAGGCGCTGGGTGTTCGCGCGGACGCGGGCGAGGACCTCCTGGACCACCGGGGGCGCTGAGTCCTCGGGATGCCACTCGAGGATTGCGTAGGGCCACGGCGTCGCGGTGGCCGGCTGTGTCGCGTCCAAACGCTGCCCGGTAGTTGTCCGCTGTGCCGTAGAGCGCTTCGAGGGCGCTCTGGTCGGCCTCGAACCGGGCAAGCAGCTCCGCTCGTAGCGTCTGGTCGATCACCATGCTCCAGGGTGTCAGTTCCAGCCGGGTAGCAGTCGCTGCGAAGACTCAGCCGGCTCGAGCTCCGTCGTGTCGAGCGTAGGGAAGTCACCATCGTCGTCGGAGCCGTCCTGCAGTCGGAGCGCGCCCTGAGCAATCGTCTCGGCTTCCTCCTGCGGACGCCCGACGAGTGAGTCGCCGGCCAACGGCGCCATTTCTCCACGCATTCTGGCTCGCACCCGATCCATGAGCGCCGTCCGATCAGCCGTGAGCCGGATGGCGCTCAACTGAGTGCCGTCGAGTGCCTCCCGATACTTGAGGATCTCGGCGGATGTGTTGACGGGGCCGTTCATGACCAGAGCCTGCGCGCCGTGCTCCCTGAACACCTGCCAGAGCGCTCGTGCGGCCCTGGCCTGCAGATCGTGGTCGATGTCTCCGCCGTTGACGCCGACGAGTCCCAACTGCCGCAGGTCAACGAACGCGCTCGGGCGTCCCTGGCGCTGAGTGGCCATGAACGCCTGCCAGCCGACCGTCGACTTTCCCACCGCGGTGGTGCCGCCGATCAGGACGGCCTGTCCGCCTCCGCTGATGTCGTCTTCAGCGGTCAGGCTGACCGTGCCTCGAGGAGCCGGGGTGTCGTCGACGAGCGGTCCCACCGCCTCCAGCACCTGTGCGGCGACTTCGGCTGGACCGCCGGGCCCCGACTCGACGACCGGATGGTCAGGGTTCGCGGCGTCAAGGGTCCGGGCATGCTCCTCGACGTCCGCCCATTCCTCCGCGTACGCGCCGCGTGCGGACAGCCTCCGTCGAAGTTCCGGGTACGAGGTCGTGAGCCGCACGAAGGCCGGATCGTACGGTGCCAGCCGCTCGGCATAGAAGTCCGTCAGGTCGTGCCCCGCGACACCCGACACAACCAGCGTGCGCACACCGACGCTGGCGAACTCAGCCGCGACCGCGGCGAGCCCTAGACCTTTGAGCTTGTGGCCGTGGGGGTCATCGTGGTCGTCTGCTTCTTCGACATGCAGCATGCCGAGCTGGTCGATGTCGATGTATCCGGTGGCCGAGTCCCTGGCCGCCAGTGTGTTGAGCGTTTCCCAGGCCGTGACGGACTTACCAACGGCCGGTGGGCCGTACAGCCACAGGATGCGCACGGCGGAACGGTCGCAGCCCGCCTGACGGCAAGCAAGCCGTTATGTGCGTCAGCCAGCCCGCCAAGCGGTAGGTGTGGTGCGGCGTGACCTATGGCAATGGGTGAGCCCTCGATCTGCTCGATCACGACCTCGGCTGCGGTCGCATGGTTCGGGCCGTCTTGCGGGCGTGTCGTGGCTACCGGTCGATGTTGGCGCCTGCCGGGACCGCGGCATTGGGTGCGCAGCCGACGTAGCCGCCGTCGTACCAACGGCCTCTCACGGACTGGATGACCTTGCCGACCGCCACGAGCCTGCCGTCGCCGCGGAAGAAGCCGATCTCCTGCGCGTTCCCTCCCTCGCGAATCTCGCGGTAGGCGATGGTCGACGTCCGGGCCGCTGCGGGCGCGGACAACGCGTTGACGACGGCGGCGCTCAACCGGTCCGTCGCTGCGTCCGCCGTCCCGTCGCCGTCGCCGGGGCCGGGCGGGTGGGCGCGGAACCGCACCGTCCCTGGGTCGCACTCAATGTCGACCAGGTCCGCGGGCCAGTCGTCGGGCTCGAAGCCGACGACGGGCGCCTCTGCGTCGAGCACGGAGCGCACGTCGATGCCGCCGCAGCGGCTCCCTGCACGGTCGCGGGGCAGGACCACCCCACAGACGGCCCGGTGGACGTCGCGCTGACGGACGGCGTCGCGGGCGTCGGGCGGTGTCGCCAGGGCGAGGCTCCACTCGCTCGGCGTGCGGTCCACCTCGTCGCAGCCGGTCGTCGGCAGTCGGACGGCGACGAGCAGCGCCGGGTCGACGTCGGTGACCCGTCGCACCTCGGTGCGTTGGCCGCCGATGCGGCCGCGGGCGATGACGTCGTCCGAGACGACCTCTGGCCGCACGGGAAGGCAGCCGGGCCCGTCGTACGGCCGCCCGGCGAACGTGTACGACGGGCCGCAGAAGCCGACGTCGCTCGGGCAGGGGGTCTCGACGATCGTCCCCGGCCCGCCGAGCGCGGCGACGACCGGCTGCGCGGCGCCGGTCCAGACCGTGGCGGAGGCGGCAGCGACGACCGCGGCCGCCGACACCAGGAGCGCCCGGGTGCGGACGCGGTCACGCCGGGCCCGGATGCGCGCGCCGCCGAGCAGACGCTCGGTGTCGACGATCCCGGGAAGGTGAGCGTCGACGCCGGCGCGGACGAGCGACGTCAGATCAGTCATGGCGCACCTCCTGGACGTGACCGACGGCGTCAGCGACCTCCGCCAGACCGGGGTGGAGCTTGAGGGCCCGCAGGGCGCGGAGCCGCTGGCTGCGGACGGTTCCGGTCGAGCAGCCCATGAGTGCGGCGATCTCGTCGTCCGGCAGGTCCTCGTAGAAGCCCAGGACGAGGACGGCCCGCTGCCGCTTCGGCAGGCCGGCGAGGAACCGCCACATGGCGTCCCGCTGGTCGGGCTCGCCCGTTCCGACGGCGTCCGCGACGTCCGGCACCTCGGCGAGGTCCGCGACGGGCCGGTGGCGCCGGCGCCACTGGAGGAACTCCCGGACGACGACCTGCCGCAGGTACGCCTCGGGGCGTTCCACCTCGATGCGCCGCCCAAACCGCCGGACGACCTTGGCGAGCGCCTCCTGGACGAGGTCCTCCCCGAGCACCCGGTCCCCGCACAGCGCGACAGCGAACCGCACTAGCGCGAGTCCGCGGGCGTGCACGAACGCCGCCACGTCGGGGAAGGGCTCCCCGTCGTCGCACGGCGGTGTCCGCTCGACAGTCACCAGCGCATTGTCCACACCTGCTCAATGCGGCAGCCGTGTCCTGCGTTGCACCGGGTCCGGGAACGACGAAGGCGGGACCGAGAACGGCCGTCAGCAGTGATCCTTGGTGATCCGACGTCGCCAGGACCTGCAGCAGCAGCGTGCAGCAGCACCGCTACCCGACCATGACCACCGCCGCGACGTTGCACCGTGGACTGGTCCCGATCTGACCGTATTGACCCACGGGCCGGTAGATGGCATGGAGGGGGTCAGGGGTTCGAATCCCCTCAGCTCCACAAAGGCAATGACGAGGGCCCGGGACACGCACTACGTCCCGGGCCCTCGTCATTGCCTTTGTTCAACGGAGTGACTCGAGGAGGAGCGCGAGGAACGAGCGCGACGGAGTCCCCTCAGCTCCACCGCAGCCGATCCCCTAACCCGCTCCGACGGGTCTTCACACCAGAACCCCACGTCAGAACCTCACACCAGAACCATCACGCCAGAACCCCCCGTCCGCCCTGACCCTCCCTTGACCCACCCCCGAGTACAGTCGCCCCCGACCAGGGGGTGAGTGCCGTGCAGCCGCCAGACCCGACCGCAGCCCCCGTCCGCGTCCTCGTCGTCGACGACCACCCCCTCTTCCGCGACGGCATCCGCGAGCGCCTCGAGTCGGGCGACGACTCGATCGTCGTCATCGGCGAGGCGAGCGACGGTGCCCAGGCCGGCCGGCTGGTGACGCAGCTGCAGCCGGACGTCGTGCTCATGGACATCGCCATGCCCGACGTGAACGGGATCGAGGCGACCCGGCGGATCCACGGGGAGCATCCGGACGTCGCCGTGATCATCCTGTCCGTCTACGACGACGACCAGTACGTGCACGCCGCGATCACGGCGGGGGCGCGGGGCTACCTCCTGAAGACCGTCGAGGCGCCGGAGCTGCGCGACTCGGTGATGCGCGTCTCCCGCGGGGAGACGGCGCTGTCCCCGGACGTCGCGCGGACCGTGCTGTCGCTCGTGGCGCACCCGCAGCCGGACGCGCCGCGCCTGAGCGAGCGCGAGCTCCAGGTACTGCGGCTCGCGGCCCACGGGGCGTCGAACAAGGCCATCGGCAGCGCGCTGTTCCTCAGCACCCGGACCGTCGAGGCGCACATGCGCAGCATCTTCGACAAGCTCGGGGTCTCCTCGCGCACGGAGGCCGTGACGTACGCGGTGCGCCACCAGTGGATCCAGCTGTCCGATGACGACTGACGCGGCGCCCTCCTCCGTCGTCCCCGCCTGGCTGCGCCGGCTCGGGGTGCCGGTGCGGGACCCCCGGTTCTGGGTCGTCCAGGCGCTGGTCCTGGCGATCGACGGCGGGCACGCCGTCCTCGAGGACGCGGGGATCCTCGTCGGGCACTCGGTGCTGTACCTGCTGTCGGTGTCGGTGTTCCTCATCCCCGTCGTGTACGCGGCGCTGGGCTTCGGGCTGCGCGGCGCCGTCCCGACCGCCTTCTGGGCCCTCGTGCTCTCCCTGCCGGAGATCAGCCAGCACGACTCGACGACGCGGGTCGGCATCCTCGCCCAGTTCGCGATCCTCCTGGCGATCGCCGTCATCGTCGCGGTGCGCGTCGACCGCGAGCGGGCGGCGGCGCGGGCCACCGAGGAGTCGAACCGCCGGCTGTCCCGGCTCAACGCGACCGCCTCGGCCGTCGCCGGCTCCCTCGACGTGGACCACGTCCTGCGCGGCACCCTGCGGGCGGAGCTCGACCCGCGTCGGCGGCAGGTCGTGTGGGTGCGGCTGACCGGCAGCCCGGACTTCTCGTCGCGGACGTACCTCGACGCGGCCGGGGGTGCCGTGCCCGACGGGCTGGACGCCGTCCAGGAGCGGCTCACGGTGGCGGCGTGCCTCGACGGCGGCCTGCACACCGACGACCCGTCGAGGGCCGGCGCACGCACCGTGGTGGCGGCACTGCGGTCCGAGGAGCGCGTGCTCGGGGCGATCGGTCTCGCACAGTTGTCCGGTGCCCTCTCCGCGGACGACCACCAGGTGCACTCGGCGGTCGCCAACCAGCTGAGCGTCGCCCTGAACAACATCGCCACGCACCGGCAGAACCGGGCGGCGCTCGCGTCCCTGGGGGCGGCGAAGAGCAACCTCGAGACCTACATCGCGCTGGCGACCGAGGCCCAGGAGGAGGAGCGCAAGCGGCTGTCCCGCGAGCTGCACGACGACATCCTCCAGTCCCTCGTCGTGGCCAAGTCGACGATCGAGTCCGCCGACGTCCCCGGGGGCCCCGCCCTGACGCACAGCCGGCTGCTGGACGCCCGGGCGGTGCTCGGGGACGTGATCGTCGACGTCCGCCGCTACTGCCACGACCTGAGACCGTCCCTGCTCGACGACCTCGGGCTGGTCCAGGCGGTCGACTGGCTGGTCGGCGACCTGCGGGCCCGCACCGGGCTGGACGTCGACCTGGAGGCGGCGGGGGTGCCGCACCGGTTGAGCGGCAAGGACGAGCTGCTCATCTTCCGGATCGTCCAGGAGGC
>JACQZZ010000116.1 GCA_016213625.1 Actinomycetota bacterium | reverse complement strand
CGCTCGACGCGGGCCGTACGTGCCGTGCCCGTGCGGCAGCGGCGAGAAGTACCGGTTCTGCCACGGCCCGAAGGCACCCGCCTCGCCCTTCACCGGAGTCGCTCGCGACGCATAGGCCGTCACGACCGGTCGAGCGACACCAGCACCGCGCGGACGGCTCGCAGCCGGTCGAGGATGCCGTCGAGCGCAGCCTGATCGATGTCGGCGGTGGACAACACGGTGGTGCCGCCGGCGCGCTCGAGACGAAGATCGGGAAACGCGCTCGCGGTGAGGCCGTCCCACTCCCCCTCCACGACGATGCGGAACCTGTTGCACCCCAACGACACCACCTCCGACATCCGGTGACCCGACCAGTGTGGATGCCGTGACTGGCGCGAGCGTCACCCTTTCGAGGTGAATCGACCTCGTTCAGGCACTCCGACGAGGGGTGGCTTAGGCTGCGCCCCGTGGCCGGCCGCACCTCGCACGACCCCCTTCCCGTCGCGTCGAGACCTCCGGTCTTTGCCCGCACGAAGTTCGCCGCGCCGCAGCCGCTTCCCACGCTCGTGCCCCGCGCCGCCTTGGTACGCGGGTTGATCGCCGCCGATCACCTACCGCTGACCATCGTCGTCGGCTCGGCGGGCAGCGGGAAGTCGTCGGTGCTGGCGGAGTGGTACCACGAGTGCGACGACGGGACGGTCGCATGGATGCACGCCGACCGCGGCGACGACGACCCGACCCGATTCTGGCGAGCCTTCATCCGCGCCGTCCAGCAGGTGGCACCGGCGTTCGGCGTGGAGGCAGCCGACCTCATCACGCTCGACGGCGGGATGAGCGACGATGCCCTGGAGTCCCTGCTCGGCGACGACGCGGCGCTCGACGAGCGCGTGCGGCTCGTCATCGACGACTTCCACGTCGTCGGCCCCGGCGCCGCCCAACAGGTGCAGCACCTGCTCACCCGCGGTCTGCAGCACGTGCGGCTGCTGTTGGGCAGCCGGAGCGATCCGGCCGTCGGGCTGCACCGGCTGCGACTGGAACGCGCCGTGCACGAGGTGCGCGAGGCCGACCTGCGCCTCGACCTGTCCGAGACACGGGCGCTCGTCACCAACATCGGAGTCGAGGCAGACGGCGTCGACCTGCAGGCGTTGCTCGACCGCACCGAGGGCTGGGCGGCCGGTGTGCAAATGGCCGCCGTCTCGGCGATGGGTTCCGACGACCCGGCCACACGCATCCGCGAACTGGCCGGCACCACGCAGACGATCGCGGGGTACCTCATCACCGAGGTGTTGACCCACCAACCGCCCCACCTGCGCGCGTTCCTGGAGGACACGTGCGTGGTCGACGAACTCGACGCCGCGCTGTGCCAGTCGCTCACCGACGCCACCGGGCCCGATGGACGCGTCACGTTGGAGGACGTGGAGTCGGCCCACCTGTTGCTCACTCGCATCGACGGCGCCGGCACGGTGTTCCGCTATCACCTCCTGTTCGCCGAGTTGCTCCGCCATGGACTGCGCGCCCGCGACCCGGAGCGCTTCCGCGACCAACACCTGCGTGCCGCCGAGCACTACGAGCGCGAGGGCGACTTCAGCGCCGCGGTGCGTCACTACTGGTGGGCGGGGCGCGCAGACCTCGGTGCCACATTGCTGCGAATCCACATCGTCGATGTCCACCTCTCCACCGACGCTCCACCGCCCGTCGACCTCAGCTTCGTGCCCGACGACGCTGCCGTTGCCGCGTCTCCCGGCGACGCCGTCGGGTATGCCGTGGGCCTGTTGCTCAACGGGCACAACCAGGCCGCCGTGACGCTGGTTCGCCGGGCCGATGCAGCTGCTCGGGCCAACGACGCGAGCAACCAGGACCGCGTGCTCGTCGTCGGCGCCGCGCTGGCCTTGGAGTTCGCCACGGGGAACGCACGCTCCGCCATCCCGCTCGCGCGGGAGTTCCAGCGGCTCGTGACCGACGGCGACGTCGACAACGAATGGGCGAGCACCTCGCTCGCGCTCGCCACCAGGGCGTGCGCATGGGAAGGTGAGTTCGAGTTGGGTCGATCCTTCCTCGACGCGGCACAACGCCGAGCGCACCGCTTCTCCGACGTCGATGTCGCCGGAGCGGCGGCGCTGCTGGAGTTGGAGGCCGGCCACGTCGACGTCGCCGTCGAGCACGGCCGAGCGGCGTCAGAGGCCGCGGATCAGTTGGGGCTGGCGGGCGCCGGAACCGACTTCGCCGGCCGCACCGCGTTCGCCGCGGCGCTACTGGAGTCCGGACGGCTCGACGACGCGACGGCCGAGGTGCACCGGCTGCGTCAGTTCCTGCGTGGAGAGCGCGCCCCCGCATTCACGCTGGCGATGATCACCTCCGCCCGGCTGCTCCGCGTGCTCGGCGAGTTCGACGCGTCGCTACGCGAGCTGTCGCAGGCGCGCGACCGACTTCGCATCGCTGCACCGGGCCCAGCCCTCTTGCCCCGCGTCGACGTGGCCTCGGTGTGGGTGCACCTCGCCATCGGCCAGATCGATGCGGCCCGCGCTGCCCATGCGCGGCTGCCACCGGGGTTCCGCGCCCACCTCGTGGGTGCGTGGATCGCCACGATGAGCCGCGAGTGGCCGACCGTCGACGCGCTCGAAGCCGGACTCGACGAGATGGCCGTCACCGATCGCGAACGGTTCGACGTGCTGCTGTGGCGTCTACGTACCGCCATCGACCGACCCGGTCGTGAACGAGACGTGGACCCCCTGGCCGATCGATTGCTCGATGCTGCCGAGGCCACCGGCATGGTGCTGCCCATCGCCGAGGCCGGAGCGTCGGTGCTCGCCACCGTCGCGACCAGGGCTCGACTCCGTCCGCGCACCAGCGTGGTCGAGCGGCTCCTGATGACTCAACCGCTCCCGCGCCCGGCCGACACCACGCGCCTTCGACTCGTCGACGAGCTCTCCAGCCGCGAGTTGGTCGTGCTGCGCTACATGGCCACATCGATGACCAACCAGGAGATCGCCGACGCGCTGTACCTGTCGGTGAACACGGTCAAGACGCACATCAAGCACGTGCTGCGCAAGCTCCACGCCACGTCGAGAGTGGAAGCCACCCGACGGGCGCACGAGCTGCGCTACCTGTGACCGCGGACGGTCTGGTGCCGCAGGACACGTCCGGTAGCTGTTCGCGACCGCCGCTGACAGAATGCCCTCATGGCCTCCCGCGACGCTCACCTGGCCCGTATCGACGGCGGCACGTTCGACGTCCTCATCGTGGGCGGTGGCATCAACGGTGCCGTGGCGGCAGCATCGCTCGCCGGGCGTGGCGCGTCGGTGGCGCTGGTGGATCGAGGCGACTTCGGTTCGTTCACCAGCCAGGAGTCGTCGAACCTGGTGTGGGGTGGCTTCAAGTATCTCGAACACTACGAGCTGCCGCTGGTGTTCAAGCTGTGCCGGTCGCGCAACCGGCTGATGAAGGCCTACCCCGACAACATCAAGGAGATCGGGTTCCTCGCCAGCCTCGACGAGACCTCGCCGTACCCGCCGTGGTTCGCCGGTCTCGGCGCCTACGGCTACTGGGGCATCGGGCAGTTCGGCACCAAACACCCGCGCATCCTGCGCACCGAGACCATCGAGACCGAAGAGCCGGCCATCAACACCTCGTCGGTGCGCGGTGGTATCGAGTATCGCGACGCCTACCTCATCGACAACGACGCTCGATTCGTGTTCTCGTTCATCCGCTCGGCCATCGAGGCCGGCGCATCGGCGGCGAACTACGTCGAGCTGGTCGGCGCCAAGCGGCACGGCGACCAGTGGAAGGCCGAGCTGCGCGACACCGACAGCGGCGCCACCTACACCACCACCGCGCGCGTCATCATCAACGCCGCCGGCCCGTTCGTCGATGCGTTGAACGACGGCTGGGGCACCACCACCGACCACCGCATCGTCTATTCCAAGGGCATCCACCTCGTGGTGCCTCGACTCACCACCACCGAGCACCACCGCGTCCTCGCGTTCTTCGACGACACGCAGCGGCTGTTCTACGTCATCCCCATGGGCCGACGCTCGGTCATCGGCACCACCGACACCCGCGTCGAGGATGCGGTCACTCACGTCACCGACGAGGACCGCGAGTTCCTGCTGGCGCAGATCAACTCCCGGCTCGATCTGGCCGAGCCGCTCACCACCGCCGACATCATCTCCGAGCGATGCGGTGTGCGCCCTCTGGTCGTGAAGCGCACCGCCGGCAACACCGATGCCGTGGAGTGGACGTCGTTGAGCCGCAAGCACGCCATCGAGTGCGACCGGAAGCGGCGCGTGGTCACCGTGTTCGGCGGCAAGCTCACCGACTGCCTCAACGTGGGTGAGGAAGTGGCCGATGTGGTCCAGGAACTGGGCGTGAAGCTCGAGAAGGACCTGCACAACTGGTACGGCGAGCCGGCCAGCGCCACCCGCGACGAGTTCTACCGCCAGGCGCGCCTGATGAAGCTCGACTCGCTGCGCAGCAAGCCCGACACGGAGCGCCTCACCGATCGTCTGTGGCGCCGCTACGGACGACGCGCGTTCTCCATGCTCGAAGCCATCCGCGACGACCCACGCATGGGCGAGGACATCATGAAGAGCGCCGATTACCTGCGTGTCGAGCTGCACTTCCAGGCTCGCACCGAGATGATCACGAAGCTCGAGGACTTCATGCGCCGCCGGTCGAAGATCGACCTCGTGGTACGCAAGGACGACATCGTCACCTCACCGGGTCTGCAAGAGGTGGCCGAGATCCTGTTCGGCGACGACGCCGAACGACGGCTGCAGGAATACCTCGCCAACCGACCGTGACCCGGCGAGCCGCGAGCGGCCCGCGGCGAACTAGCCGGCCGTGACCTGGTCGAGTGCCACACCCTTGAGGCGCTTGTAGTCCACCTTTCCGTTCGGTGCACGTCCGATGGTGTCGACGAGCACCAGGTGGCGCGGTGCCTTGTAGTGGGCGAGGTGCTCCTTCACGTGGTCCGCGAGCGTCGCCAGATCCGGCGCAGCGCCGGGCACGGCCTCGACGACCGCGCAGATGGTCTCTCCGAATCGGTTGTCGGGGATGCCCACCGCCACCGCGTCGCGAACGAGCGGGTGCTGCTTGAGCGCCTCCTCCACCTCTTCCGGGAAGACCTTCTCGCCGCCGGTGTTGATGCACACCGAACCGCGACCCAACAGTACGAGGGTGCCGTCCTCGTTCACCTCGGCCCAGTCGCCGGGCACGGTCCACCGCTGCCCCTCGTACGTGCGGAAGGTCTGAGCGGTCTTCGCCTCGTCCTTGTAGTAGCCGAGCGGGATGAAGCCGCTGACGGCCACCATGCCGCGCTCGCCCGACCCGGGCACCACTCGCTGGCCGAGATCGTCGAACACCGCGCACGCCGGCCCGATCTGGAAACGCGCGGTCTGGCTGGCGCCGCCCGCGGTGGACACCGACGCGCCCATGCCCACGGCCTCGGACGACCCGAACGAATCGAACAGTGCGGCCTGGGGAAGGTGGCGGAGCAGCCCCTCCTTGTTGTCCTGTGCCCACATCACCCCGGAGGACGACATCATGATCACGCTGGACAGGTCGTACTGGCCCGGTGCCGCATCGAGCGTGTCGAGGATGGGCCCGGCGAAGGCCTGGCCGACGATGATGATGGAGTTCACCTTGTTGCGCTCCACCTCGCGGAGCAGCTCGTGCACGTCGAAGTGACGCGACGGCAGGGTGACCACAGCACCGCCGAGGTTCATCGCGATGAGGCTGGAGAACTGGCCCGTGCCGTGCATGAGCGGGCAGGCCGAGAGCAGCACGAACGACGGGGCGTCGGGACCGAGACGTGAGCCGAGCTCGTCCATGTCGGCGGCCGGCGGGATACCCAGCACCGCGTTGCCGCCGGCGCCGAGCACGTTGAACAGGTCGTCCTGGCGCCACATCACGCCCTTGGGCATGCCCGTGGTGCCGCCGGTGTACAGCAGCAGGAGGTCGTCACCACTGCGACCCCAGGGGCCGCGCACCGGCCCGGCCACCGACGCGGTGACGACCGACTCGTAGTCGACAGCCCACTCGGGCACGGGTGCGGTGCCGTCGGCCACGCAGTACCAGCGGCGCACCTTGGGCAGTTCGTGACGCACTCGCTCGACCAGCTCCACGAAGGCGGCGTGGAACACCACGGCCTCTGCATCGGCGTTGTCGAACAGGTACACGATCTCGTCGTGTCCGTAGCGGTAGTTGGTGTTGACGGGCGCGAGGCCGGCCTTGAACGCGGCGATGTAGACCTCGAGGTACTCGGGACCGTTGAACAGGTACGCGGCCACCTTGCTCTGGTGGGTGAGGCCCGCCGACAACATGTCGGCCGCGAGCGCGTTCGCCCGCGCATCGAACTGCGCCCAGGTGATGACCCGGTCGCCCTGCACCTGGCACGGGCGATCGGGCACCTTGGCCGCGACCAGTTCGTACACGTCAGCGAAGTTCCACTCGGTCATTCCAGATCCCCCTTCGGCCGGTGCCCCCGCACCGAACGTCGCCCAGCATGCCAGCCCGGGCCGCTCCGCATCGGGCCGGACTCATTCGGGTGCAGCATCGTCTCCATCATCGGGCGGCGCCACCGCTCGACGCCGCAAGAGGGCGCCACCCACGATGGCGGCCACTGCGCCGGTGACGCCCAGCCCCCACCAGATGCCGTTGCCGCCGTCGTCGTTCGACGAGTCGGAGCCGCCGCGGGCGACGGTGGCCAGCGTGTCGACCGGCGAGACCACGGTCGCTCGCGCCGTCGTGTCGGGCACGGTCGGCTCGGGCACGCGGCCGCGGAACGGGCCGGTGATCTCGTACGTGACCCCCACCGCGGTGGACTCGGGTTCGAGGGTGATACCCGGCACGATCTCGTTCCTCGTGCGTGTGCCGGGACCGCGTTGCGACGAGAAGTACAGACGGTCACGGGTCGGGTTGAACACCGGGCCCGTCATCTCGGAACCCTCGTGACCAGGGCCGACCACCCTCACGAGCGGGCCCACCGTGCCGTCGGGGGCGATGATCACCAGTTCCATGTTGCCGCCGTCCTCGGCCACCACCAGGTCGCCGGAACCCTCGTCGACGGTGATGTTGTCGACGTGCGACAGCACTGCACCGTCCACGCCCAGCCCATCGGGATCGCCCTTCCAGATGAGCCGATACGTCTGGTTCCGCAGGTCGATGCCGTGCACCGAGTGATCGAGCTTGGAGGTGAGGTAGATCCACCCGTCGAAGTACCAAATGCCCTCGCCGCCTGGGAACACCCGAGCCCCCGGCACCTGGGTGCGGGTGGGCGAGGCGGTGCCGGTGGGGTCGGTGAGTGGCGCCCAGGTCACGGTGCCGTCCTCGGCCACGAGGCAGGCGTCGAGCGAGCCGGCCGACAGGTCGGGGTACGCGGTCGGGGTGAAGCGGTAGAGCAGACCCTCGGGGTGGTCCTGGGTGAGGTACAACCGCTGGTCCGCCGGGTCCACCGCTGCGGCCTCGTGCGCCCAGCGGCCCATCGCCTCGTGCACCACGGCGGGTTCGGCGCCAGTCGGGTCGCACTCCCACACCCGGCCCTGCTCCTGAGAGTGCTCCTCGCACGACAGCCAGGTGCCCCACGGGGTGGGTCCTCCGGCGCAGTTGGAGTTGCTGCCATCCAGCACCCGATAGGCGTCGAGGATGGCACCGTCGGGTCGGAAGTGGATCGCGGATGCGCCACCCGCGTCGGGCGCCATGTAGTCCATGACCTCGCTGTTGCAGACGTAGTACCACCCGCCGCCGCCGTCGGGGAACGTGGCTGCACCGTCGGGGAACAGGTGCCACGAGTACGAGGTGGCTCCCACGTTCGACCCACTGACAGCGATGATCCGCGACGTGAACCCCTCTGGGAGCAGCAACCCGTTCTCGTCGGGCTCGGTGGCGAGCGGCCCGTACGGACCGATGCCCGGCAGCGGTGCCGCCACGCGCGGGCGGGTCGACGCGAGCGCCACCGACGGCAGCAGCGCTCCCCCACCCGCCGCCACGATGCCGGCCTTCACGAACGTTCGACGATCCACCGCTGCCCTCCCGATTCGAGTGCCCGCACACTATGTGCCCGATCCCACCGAACTCATCGAGGACGTCGCGGTGCCGCCGCCATCGATGGTGGTCGGGCCGCGACAAGTTCGACGGGAACGGGGTGAGTCAGGTGGGATGGACGCGAACGAGGGACCCCTTGCGGGGTCCCTCGATGCGGTGGAGGCGACGATGGGAATCGAACCCATGTGGAAGGATTTGCAGTCCTTTGCCTCAGCCACTCGGCCACGTCGCCACCTGTGCGGGGCGAGCCCCGCAACGGCTCAGCACGATAGCGGCTCGGTACACGGATGCCCCCGGCGATTCGTCCGGCGAACCCACCGTCCCGACCGCGCACTTCGATGGCACCCGTGGAACAATCCCCGCCATGCGCTCCCGCTCGCTCGTCGTCTGTGCCCTGGCTATGTCCCTGTTCGTTGCTGCCTGCAGCGACGATTCCAGTTCGTCGAACGCCACGGCAGAGGACACCGCAGCCGAGGTGCCGGAGACCACGGTGGCTGCCACCGACGCACCCACCACCGCCGCACCGACCACCACCGTGGATCCGGCGACGGCGGCCATGGCGTACACCGAACCGGGGCCGTACCCCGTGGGTGTCACCACCCTTCAGCTTCCCGACGGCGGGCCGTTGGTGGAGGTTTGGTACCCAGCGGTGGAGGGCACCACCGGTACCGAGGGCTACGACGCCCGCGACTTCACTCCCGAGGCACTCAAGGCCATCCTCACCGCCGATGTCGCGGCCGACTTCTCGTACACCGCAGGCCGCGACGCCGACGTGGCGGACGGCAGTTTCCCGCTGGTCGGCTTCAGCCATGGATTCAGCGGGTTCCGCCTGCAGAGCACCGGTCTCACCTCGCACCTCGCCAGCTGGGGGATGGTGGTCGTGTCCTCGGATCACCCGTCGCGAGACCTCGCCCACCTCACCGACATGCTGTCAGCGGGCACACGGCCGGCCGACACCTCGGTCGCCGAACTCACCGGGGCGATCGACCTGATCCTGCGGGCGAACTCCACCGACGGCAGTCGCTTCTTCGGCGTCATCGACGACACGCACATCGCCACGCTCGGCCACTCGGCCGGCGGTGGCACGGCCTACAGGGTGGCACTCGCCGACGACCGGGTCGACGGCTACGTCTCCATGGCATCCGGCGTGTCCCTCGGGCGCGGCAACGACACCACGTCGACCACGCTCGAACCCACGACCACGGTGGCACCCGAGTACCCCGAGAAGCCCTCGTTCTTCATCGCCGGCACGGCCGATGGCATCGCTGACGCCGAAGAGCTCACTCGTCCGTCGTTCGAGGGTGCACCGTCACCCAGCCTGCTGTGGCTCATCGAAGGTGCCGGTCACCTGGCGTTCAGCGATCTGTGCACCCTCGGCGGCGGGCTCGGCATCATCGGGGTGGCCGAGTCCAACGGTCTGACCGCGTTCCTCGACTCGACGCCCGCGATCAGGTCGCTCGGTTCCGACGGGTGCAACCCGCCGGCCCTGCCCGTGGAGGACACGTTCCCCATCATCGACCACTCGATCACATCGTGGCTGCGGTCGCTGTTCGGCATCGATGCCGACCCGGTGGGCCTCGACGAATCCGTGAGCGATCAGTACTCGACGCCCGTCGAGATCCAGACCCGCTGACGCCGATCCAGACAGCCCGCCTCAGGTGGAGCTGTTGAACGCAGGGCGCGAGAACACCTCGCGCACCATCGGCTCGAAGTGCTCGAGTGACTCGGTGCGGTA
Source organism: Actinomycetota bacterium (assembly GCA_016213625.1). Lineage (GTDB taxonomy): Bacteria > Actinomycetota > Acidimicrobiia > Acidimicrobiales > Ilumatobacteraceae > UBA668. The sequence goes on along the minus strand of JACQZZ010000116.1, from coordinate 153,068 downwards.
GTCGGGGTCGAAGGCCGCCTGGTCCCATCGCTCGCAGAATCGCTCGCAGCTGTCGAACCACTCGTGGTCGCGGTACGCCTCGCGGGCGTCGGGGTCCAGACCGAGGTGATGCCCGTAGTAGTGCTGCTGGAAGGTGCCGTGCATGTTGACCACCCACGTCACCTCTTCCCGCACGTAGGGGCGAAGGATCGACGCTGCCATCTGCGAGTGGTTCTCCGGTGCCAGCGCGTCGCCGATGTCGTGCACCAGCGCGGCCACGATCCAGTCGATGTCGGCGCCGTCGCGCTCGGCACGCGTGGCCGCCTGCAGCGAGTGCTCCAGCCGACTGATGCGGTAACCACCCAATCCGTCGTCGAGCAGGCGAAGGTTGGCGAGGATGCGATCGGGCAGACCCTCGATGTACTGCCGCTCGAGCCCGTGGAGGAATGCGTACTCCTCCTTCGTGCCGTCGCGCATCTGCGTGAAGTGCACCGTGCCGGTCGATTCCATGACCCGATCGTAGGCCCGGCCCAGGTCTACCCTGCACGCATGGAAGCCGACGCCGATCTGGCGCTCATTCGCGAGCACGTCGCCACACTGTGCCGCGACTTCCCCGACGAGTACTGGGCCGCCCACGACCGCGACCACGAGTTCCCGTGGGACTTCTACCGAGCAATGGCCGACGCCGGCTGGATCGGCGTGGCCATCCCGGAGGAGTTCGGCGGTGGCGGTCGGGGCATCCTCGAAGCAGCCACCGTCCTGCAGACCGTCGCCGCATCGGGTGCGGCCATGAACGGAGCATCAGCGCTGCACATGAGCATCTTCGGCATGCAGCCGGTGATCCGCCACGGCGACGACCAACTCCGGCATCGGTTCCTCCCGTCCGTGGCCGATGGCAGTCTGCACGTCGCGTTCGGCGTCACCGAGCCCGACGCCGGCACCGACACGTCGCGCATCACCACCCGAGCCGTGCGCGACGGCGACCACTATGTGGTCAACGGGCGCAAGGTGTGGACCAGCAAGGCATTGGAGGCCGATCGCATCCTGCTGCTCACCCGCACGACACCGCTCGACGAGTGCCGCCGCCCCACCGACGGGATGACGCTGTTCCTGGTCGACAAGCACGCACCTGGCGTGGGTGTCACGCCGATCCCGAAGATGGGACGCAACGCAGTGGCGTCGTGCGAGACCACCTACGACGACGTACGGGTGCCCGCCATCGACCGCGTCGGCGACGAGGGTCAGGGCTTCCGGTACCTGCTCGACGGGCTGAACGCCGAGCGCGTGCTCATCGCTGCCGAGGCCATCGGCATCGGCGACGCGTCGCTCCGAGTGGCCGTCGCGTATGCGAAGGAACGGGTGGTGTTCGGGCGACCGATCGGGCAGAACCAGGGCATCGCCTTTCCGTTGGCCGAGGCGCACGCGCGCCTGCGCGCCGCCGAACTGATGGTGCAGCACGCGGCCCGACTGGTGGACGCGGGCGCACCGTGCGGCGAGGAGGCCAACCTGGCGAAGTACCTCGCTGCCGAGGCCGGGTTCTTCGCGGCCGACCGAGCCGTGCAGACGCTGGGCGGCTTCGGGTACGCGAGCGAGTACCACGTGGAGCGCTACTTCCGCGAAGCCCGACTGATGCGCATCGCACCAATCAGCCAGGAACTGATCCTCAGCTACGTGAGCGAGCACGTGCTGGGCCTGCCCCGCAGCTACTGACCCGTCACACCCCGACGACGGTGAAGCCGAGCGAACGTGCCGCCTGCGCTTGCCGTAGATCGAACGTGAGGAACGTGAGTCCGGGCACCTGAATGCGCTGCGCTGTGGCGAGGTGCAGGGCATCGAGGGATCGCACGCCCAGCACCTCGCCGATCTCCGCCGCTGCGTGGCTCAACGCGTCGTCGACGGCGACCATGGCGAAGTGATCGAGATCGGCGACACACTGCTGCCGAGCGGTGGCGAGCTCGGCTCCCCCGAGCAGCCGTGCCAGGTTTCGGCGCACTTCCACCATGGTGACCCAGGAGGTGACGAGGACGGGGTCGGCGCGCAGCCACGCTTCGGCCACCGCGGATCCGTCCTCCTCGACGTAGCGCTTGATGAGCGCGCTCGTGTCGACGTAGGTGGTCACTCGCCGCGATCTTCCACCAGCACCTCACCCGAGCGCCGGGCCGCGGTGGCACGGACGACGGAGGCGAGCCCATCCGATCGAGACGGCGGAGTGATCCACCCTTCTTCGACACCCTTCGCCATCTGCCCAGTGCCCGGCACCGGCACGATCTGCGCCTTCACCACTCCTCGCTCGGTCACCTGGATGACCTCGCCCGCCGCGGCGCGGTCGAGGTACTGCGAGAGGTGCTGCTTCAGCTCACGGACACCGACGTTCATGTGGACACATTACCACCCCCATGTGTCCACATCCATCAGATTCCCAGGGCCGCCCTGGCGTGTTCGTGCACGAAGAACACACCTCGCTCCTCCACCGTGGCCAGCACCCCGTCGGCGTCGACCCCGGCGTCGTGCGTGCCCTGCACCGCCGTGCAGATGTCGATGTCCTGCAGATGCACCAGCCGCTGTGCGTCGACCTGGGCTGCCACCGAATCCGCCGACGCGTCGGGATGCACGTAGAGGCGACGGTGCACCACGGTGCGGTTCACCGACGTCGGCTCCACCCACATCGCGAGCGCCGCATCGGGGAACACGTTGAGCATCAGGTTCGGCCACACCGTGAGATAGCTGCCCACGTCGTACGGGATGGCCGTGGGGGCCCGACCGATCTCGTCCCAACCCGGCTCGCCGGGCAGCAGCGTCGCCATCCGAACGCCGGCGTCGGTGGTGGGTCGCAGTGGCCGATCCCAGGCGTACAACACCAGTCCATCCATGACCATCGGGTAGTCGTGCGTGTTGGAGTTGTCGATCTCCGGGTGCACGAACGGCGTGTGGTAGTTCTCGCTGTAGTTCTCGAGCAACACCTTCCAGTTGAACGGCCGCTCGTTCGATTCGCTGAGCACCAGGTGCATCTCCTCCACCGGATACCCGCCCACCGCATCGGCGAGCGGACCGAACGCCGGCACCGGCGCTCTCGCATCGGCGTGCACGAACACCCACCGCCGCCAGGTGGCCAGGCCGACCGGCTTCAACGAGAAGTCGCCGAGCTCGAACTCCTCCGGATCGCCCACACCCTGCGCGCGAGCCAGGGAACCATCGAGCCGGTAGAGCCAGGCGTGGTACGGACAGCTCAGCGCAGCACCGTGCCCTTCGTCGCCGGTCGCGCACAGCGGAGCAGCGCGATGGCGGCACACGTTGAGAAACGCTCGGAGCTCGCCCTCGCGATCGCGCACGACGAGCACCGGGAGTCCGCCGGCGACGACCGCCTTCCACGTGCCGGCATCCGGCATGTCGACCAGGTCACCGATGCAGAGCCACTCATCGCGGAACACCGCATGCAGTTCGCGCTCGTGGTGTGTCGTGTCGGCGTACCAGGCCGCCGGCAGGGTCCGCGCCGAGCGAATGCCCACCGGGTCCGGGATCTCTCGCACGGTCACGTCCATCTGCCCCACTCCTCTGCCACCCGTCCCATCGGGTGTCGCTCGTTTGTTATTCTGACTCACGAGTCAAACAACTCCTTGGGGGAACAACATGAGATCGTCCCGTCGCGACTTCCTCGCTCGTTCGGCACAGATGGGCGTGCTGCTCGGTGCCGGCGTGCCGCTCTTGCAGGCCTGCGGTGGCGACTCCGCGTCGTCCGGGGGCAAGGTCACGAAGGGCATCGCCGACGGCCTCGAGCCCGAGAGCGGCCCGTTGCGCATCATCAACTACGCCGACTACGTGAACCCCGACGTCATCGCCGACTTCGAGAAGGAGTTCGGGGTGAAGGTGGAGATCTCCACCATCGACACCGACACCGAATCGGTCACCAAACTGGCATCCGGTGCCATCAAGGCCGACGTGAACCACTCGATGGCCAACACCAGCATCGGCAACCTCATCAACGGTGGTCTCCTGCAGCCGCTGAACAAGAGCTACCTCACCAACGCCGGCAACATCGTCGCCACGTTCAACGACCCGTGGTACGACCCGGGCGCCACGTACTCCATGCCGTACACGTACTTCGGCACGGGCATCGGCTTCCGCGCCGACCGCATCGATCCGGCCAAGGTCGCGTCGCAGGGCTGGGACACCGTGTGGCAGGCCACCGACTTCAAGGGCCAGGTGTCGGTGCTCGACGACGAGCGTGAGGCGTTCGTGATGGCGATGCTGCGACGCGGGCTCACCGACGTCAACACCACGGATCCGAAGGTCATCGATCAAGCCCTGGCCGACGTGATGGAGCTCATCGATCTGGTGAACGTGAAGGTCAACATCGAGGGCTACAAGGACATCCCCGAGGGCAACACCACCATCGCTCACACCTGGAGCGCCGACCTCATCGCCGGCGCCGCCGGCTACCTGCCCGAGGGCACGACCTCCGACGTGCTCGGCTTCTGGCACCCGCCCGCCGGCGAGTACGTGGTGACCAACGACAGCATGGGTGTGATGGCCGACGCCGAGCACCCGGTGTTGGCCCATCTGTACATCAACTACCTGCTCGACAACGACGTGTCCGAGAAGAACTTCAGCTGGGTGGGCTACCTGCCCGCGCTCACCAAGCTCGACGCCGACTACGTCATCGGCGCGGGCTACGTGCCCGAGAACCTGCGCACCTGCGTGCCCACCTCGGAAGAGATCGAGAAGGGCCTGTACTACAAGCCGCTCGGCACCGAGGGCGACGCACTGTACGAAGCCGCCTGGTCGAAGTTCACCGCCGGCGGCTGAGCGGATGACCGCTGCCGTCGCCGCACCGCAGAAACCACGACGCCAGTACGTCTGGGCCGCGTTCGCCGCACCAGGCGTGGGGTGGCTCATCGCGTTCTTCGTCGTGTCCGTGTACGCGGTCATGGCGGTCGCGTTCGGTGCGGTCGACCCGCTGTTGAAGACGCCCATTCCCGCGTGGAACCCTCTGCAGTGGGACACCACCGCGATGGGCAACGTGCTCGACCGCGTGTTCGGCGGCGACCTCGGCCACGTGTTCATCCGCACGTTCTCGTTCGTGGGCGCCGCGCTCGCCGGGTGCATCCTCATCGGCTATCCCGTGGCGTACTACGTGGCCCGCAAGGCCAACCGGTGGCGCGGACTGCTGCTCGGGTTGCTGGTGCTGCCCTTCTGGATCAGCTACCTCATGCGCATGTTGGCGTGGACCAACCTGCTGCAACTCGACGGGTACGTGAACCGGGTGCTGCAGTTCCTGCACATCCAGAACGATCCGCGCAACTGGCTCGACGGCGACTGGTCCACCGTGGTCATCGGCCTGATCTACGGCTACCTGCCGTTCTTCATCCTGCCGCTGTACTCCACGCTCGAACGCATCGACGGTCGGCTCATCGAGGCCGGACGCGATCTGGGAGCGAATGCCGTTCACACGTTCCTGCGGGTGACGCTGCCACTGAGCGTCCCCGGGATGATGGCCGCGAGTGTGATCACGATCCTTCCGATGTTCGGCGACTACTACACCAACACCTACCTCACCAGCGGTTCGCCGAGGACCGAGATGGTGGGCAACCAGATCGAGTACTACCTGCGTGGCTCCAGCCAGCCGCAGACCGGTGCGTCGCTGGTGCTGGTGTTGATGGCCTTCCTGTTCGTGCTGATGGTGTACTACCTGGTCACCACCATCCGCGAGCAGCGGAGGTCGGAACGATGAACCCGTTCCGACGACGACACGGCAAGGCGCCCGTCCTGGCCATGCTCACCTGGGTGTACGTGCTGTGGTCACTGCTGCCAGTGCTCGTGGCGGTGCGCATCTCGTTCAACGACGGCAAGAGCCGCTCCGCGTTCCAGAGCCCTTCGTTCCGGTGGTACTGGGGCGACCCGGTCAGCTCGGTGTGGCACGACGACGCACTGCACACGGCGATGTTCAACACGTTGAAGCTCGCCGGGCTCACCGTGTTGGTGGCCACACCCCTTGGTGTGGCGATGGCCATCGGCCTGCAGCGCTGGCGGGGCAAGCTCTCCAACGCGGCGAACGGGCTGATGCTGGTGCCCATCGTGACGCCCGAGATCGTCTTCGGCGTGGCGCTGTTCCTGGTGTTCTCCCAGGTGTACATGGGCACGCCCGACGGCCTCACCCGCCAGTTGCTCGGCCACATCACCTTCACCGTGTCGTTCGTGGTGGTCATCGTGCGCGGCCGTCTCGCGGCCATCGGCACCCAGTACGAGGAAGCCGCACGCGACCTCGGTGCGTCGCGATGGCAGGCCATCCGACTGGTGTTGCTGCCGCTGTTGAGCCCGGCCATCTTCGCGTCGGTGATGGTGGTCTTCGCCACCTCGGTCGACGACTTCGTGATCTCGTCGTTCCTCTCCACCGGCGCGTCCACCGAGACGGTGCCGATCAAGATCTACTCCGGTGCTCGCGCCGGTTCCACGCCGGCACTCAACGCGCTCGCCACCGTCATGCTGGCCTTCACGTTGCTCGCCGTCGCGCTGGCCGCCTTCGTGTTGCGCGCCATCAGCCGTCGCGGCGGCGACACGGAGATGGGCGCCGCCGGCGGCCTCGCCGGACTCACCGGATGACCACCGACGACCTCGTCGACGTGGTCATCGTCGGCGCGGGCTTCAGCGGACTGGCCGCCGCCACCGCGCTCCGCGATGCGGGCCACACGACGGTGGTCCTCGAAGCACGCGACCGGGTGGGCGGCAAGGTGGATTCCTCGATCGACGGGCTCGGCCGACGGTTCGACAGCGGCGGGCAATTCGTGGCCGACGAGATGCTCGCGATCCGCTCCCTCGTCGACGCCAGCGGGGCGCAGCTGGTGCGCAACCAGGCCATCGGCGATGCGCTCACCGCGCCCGGCGCATGGCACGACGACTGGGACGACGGCGAGGCCGCGTACGAGTCCATGCGCGACCTGCGCGACGTGCCCGGCGACCGATGGCTCCACGAGTGGATCGGGGCGCTGCCCGTCACCGACCGCGCGAAGGCCGCCATCGCCTCCACCGCCACCGGTCAGATGTGCATGGACCACCGCCTGCTCGGCCTGGCGCACGCCGCCGACCAACTGCGGCGCACGCCGCCGCTGACCGAGGAGCTCCAGTACAGCGTGGATCGCACGATGCACTCGGTGGCCGAGTTCCTCGCCGCGTCGCTCGACGTGCGGGTCGCTCACCCCGTACGTTCGGTGCACGTGGGTGACGCGGGCGTCGAGGTACGCACACCGCAGGGCTCGGCGCACGGCCGCCACGTGGTCGTCGCGGTGCCGCCCAGCGTGGTGCAACACATCGAGTTCGATCCGCCGTTGCCGGATGGAGTGGCCGACGCTGCTGCCGCATTCGGGGCGGCGGATGTCACCAAGATCCTGCTCCGCTACGCCGAGCCGTTCTGGCAGGCCCACGGGTGCAACGGCACGATTCGATTCTGCGAGCCGGCCGGACTGTACGCGGCCGACGCGTCGGTGGGCGACGCCCACGCGCTGGTGTTCTTCGTCGGCGGACCACTGGCAGCGGAGTGGCGCGCGCTCGGCGACGACGGTCGGCTCAGTGCCGCGCTGCACCACCTGTCCTCGGTGCTGGGCGACGTCGCTGCGGCACCTCTCGACGTGCAGGTACGCGACTGGCCGCCCGACGAATGGGGCGCGGGTGGGTACTGCCAGTTCGTCACCGGCCTCGGTGCACCCACGCAGATCGAGGCGCTCCTCGCCGGTGCGCCGGGCATCACCTTTGCCGCCACCGAGTACGCCGAGGTGTTCCCCGGCTACGTCGGGGGCGCCCTCCACGCCGGTCGTCGGGCGGCCGCCGACGCGGCACAGCGAATGACCGCCCGTCCATCTGGCAGAGTGAACGACCGATGAGCTCCACCACGACAGCCCGATTCGTCCGTGCCGACGGACCCGACAAGGTCACCGGAAGCGGCAGGTACACCGCCGACCTCACGCTCACCGGGGCGCTGGTCGCGAAGTTCAAGTACGCCGAGGTCAGCCACGCACGCATCACCCGGCTGGACGTGACCGCCGCGCGGGCCATCCCCGGGGTGTTCGCGGTGCTCACCCAGGACGACGTGCCCGATGTGCGATTCGGCCCGTTCGTGCAGGATCGCACGCTGTTCGCCCGCGACGTGGTGCGGTTCGAGGGCGAGATCGTCGCCGCTGTGGCCGCCATCGACGTGCCCACGGCACAACGAGCGCTGAACGCCATCGTGGTGGAGTACACGCCGCTGCCCGTCGTCAACGACATCGAGGCCGCGCTGGCTGCCGATGCGCCACTGGTCCACACCGATTGGGCGGCGTACGGCGCAGCCGACGTGTTGGTGCGCGACCGTAACGACGCGTCGTTCGCCTCCATCGCCAAGGGCGACGTGGACCAGGGCATGGCCGATGCCGACGTGGTGGTGCACAGCCGATACGTGGCCGACGGTTGTCACGCCGCCCCCATCGAGCCCCGCGCGGTCGTGGCCCAGTGGGAGGGCAACAAGGTCACCATCTGGACGAGCACACAGGTGCCGTTCGACGCCCGCGCCGGCGTGTGCGAGACGCTCGAACTGCCGGCAAACCGGGTGCGCATCATCGTGCCCCACCTCGGCGGCGGGTTCGGCGGCAAGTGCGGCTTCCATTACGAGGCCCACGTGGCGGCACTGGCTCGGGCCACCAAGCGGCCGGTGCGACTGGTGTTCAGCCGCCGAGAGGAGTTCCTCGCCCCCGACCGCCGCCGCGAGGGCATCGTGTTCGACCTGCAGACGGGCGTCACGCGCGACGGCACCATCACCGCCCGCAAGGTGTGGCTGGCCATCGACAACGGCGCCTACACCGCCGACGCCGGCTTCTTCAGCCAACTCGCGGCCATGCACGCGCTCGGGCCGTACCAGGTGCCGAACGCGCTCGCCGAGGCCCACCTGGTGTACACCAACCACCAACCGTCCGGCTCGGTGCGGGCACCAACGGCGCCGCAGACCTGCTGGGCGTTGGAGAGCCACACCGACGAGGTGGCCGCTGCCATCGGGATGGATCCGGTGGAGTTCCGCCTGAAGAACGCCGTGGCCACCGGCAAGGAGGGCCCGAGCGGTCAGGTGTACGACGAGATCGGTCTGGTCGACTGCATCCGTGCCGCCACCGACGGCGCCGGCTACGGCCAGCCACTGCCCGACGACGAAGCCATCGGTGTGGCCATCGGTTGGTGGCCCAGCTTCAGCGTGCCGTCGGGTGCGTACGTGAAGATCGACGGCGACGGCAGCGGCCAGATCATCACCGGCGCGCAGGAGTGCGGCACCGGTGCGGTGATGACCCTGCGCCAGCTGGTGGCCGACGAACTGGGCATGCAGGCCGAGGACTTCGAACTCGTCTACCAGGACACCAGCGTCGCCCCGTACGACATGGGCGCCACCGGTTCGCAGACCCTGTTCAACAACGGTCGTGCCGCCGTTGCCGCGGCCGGCCAGATCGCCGAGCAACTGCGCAATCTGGCGGCCGAACAGCTGGAGGCCAACCCCGCCGACATCGTGCTCGCCGACGGCGCCGCATCGGTGGCCGGCACGCCGAGCCGCTCGGTGTCCATCGCCGAACTCGCCGGAATCGCAGCCGGCGGAGAGCTGCTCATCGGCCACGGCTCGGGAGCGCCGCCAGCACCACCCGAGGTGGTGGGCGCCACGTGCGTGGGCGACGTGGGCATGGCCGCCTGGGTGGCGCCGCAGTTCTCGTGCCACGCCGTGCGGGTGAAACTCGACCGCGACACCGGCGTCGCCCGCGTGCTCGCCGTCAGCACCGCCCACGACTCGGGCACCATCATCAATCCGATCGGTGCGCAGGGCCAGGTGGAAGGCGCCGTGCTGATGGGCATCGGCCAGGCCCTCACCGAAGGCACTCGCTACGACGACCAGGCGAATCAGCGCAACGCCGCGCTGCTGGAGTACAAGCTGCAGACGTGCGCCGATGCACCGCAGATCGACATCCGCTTCATCGAGATCAACACCCCCGACGCCGGTCCCCGAGGCGCCAAGGGACTCGCCGAGGCCCCGAACGTGCCCACACCTGCAGCCGTGTCGAACGCGCTGGCGAAGTTGGTCGGCGCGCCGATACGCCAGTTGCCCATGACCGCCGAGCGCGTGTGGGACGCCCTCAACGATCGGAGCGCGTCGTGAGCTTCGTCATCGCCACCACACTCGACGAAGCCCTTGCCGCACTGTCTGCCGGCGCTCGCCCGGTGGCCGGTGGCAGCGACCTGGTGGTCGGCGCTCGCCACGGCAAGGCTCCGCTCCCCGCCGATCTGGTGGCCATCGACCGGCTCGACGACCTCAAGTGCGTGGAGATCACCGATGCCGGTGCATGCATCGGCGCACTGGTGAATCACCACACGATCGAGACGCATCCGGTGCTCTCCACCGTCTACGCCGCGCTCGCCGACGGCAGTGCGTTGGTCGGGTCGCCGTCCACCCGCAACGTGGGCACCATTGGTGGCAACGTCATGAACGCCTCCCCTGCGATGGACACCGGGGCGCCGCTCGTCGTGCTGGGCGCCGAGGTCGAGCTGCAGTCCGTACGTGGTTCGCGTCGTGTGTCCGTGGCCGAACTGTGGACGGCGCCAGGCCGTACGTCAGCCTCGTCCGACGAGCTCTGTGTGGCCGTGCACATCCCCGCACCGACCGCCCGGACGAACAGCGCCTACCTCCGCCTTGAGTACCGCCGAGCGATGGAGATCGCCGTCGTCGGTGCCGCCGCCTCGGTCACGTTGGCCGACGACGGGTCGGTGGCCGGTGTGCGCGTCGCGCTCACCGCGGTCGCGCCCACCATCATCGAGGTCACCGGGCTCGGTGCCGGCAGCATCGCCGATGTGGCCGCCGCCGCAGCCAATGCTGCCGCAGAACAGGCGCGACCGATCAGCGACGTGCGAGCATCGGATCGCTATCGCCGCCACACGGTAGGGGTCATGGCATCGCGAGCGGTGCTGGCAGCAGCCCGCAGGGCATCGGGCGAATCCATCGCCATCCCGGTGAATCGTGCACTCGGAATCGGAGCAGCGTCATGAGCGACCAGCCAGCCAGCAGCACCATGGTCAGCATCACCCTCAACGTGAATGGCGTCGATTACCCGGTCGCCGTCGACCAGGGCCGCAACCTGCTCAGCGTCATCCGCACCGAGGTGGGCCTCACCGGCACCAAGGAGGGCTGCGACGACTGCGAGTGCGGCGCGTGCATGGTGCTGCTCGACGGCCAGCCGGTGAACTCCTGCAGCTACCTCGCCGCACAGGCACAGGGCAAGGCCATCACCACGGTCGAGGGCCTGATGGACGGCCAGGAGATGCACCCACTGCAACGCAACATCCTCGAGGATGGCGGCGTGCAGTGCGGCTTCTGCACGCCCGGCATGCTGGTCAGCGCGTGCGCGTTGCTCGAACGCAACCCGTCGCCCACCGAGGAAGAGGTGCGCATCGGCCTGTCGGGCAACCTGTGCCGCTGCACCGGCTACGCCAAGATCGTCACGGCCGTGCAGCGCACCGCCCAAGAACTCCACCCCTGACACCGAGCCGCACCCTCGGCTCGGTTCGAATGTCGAGCGCTCCGGGAGTTCCCCCACGTCCTGTGATCGCGCTTGCGCTCAGCGCACAGAACGTACACTCGGCGCTACCTGGCTTCTCGGGCTGCATCGTCCCAAAACTGATGCTCGCTGGACAATGGCGGCGGCCACCGTCATTGTGGGTGGCATGAGTGACGGCGATACGACGAGCTGTCGAATGTGCGGGGTCAACTTCCGTGACGGCGACGACGTTGTCGAGGTCGATGGCCACACGCTCCATGTGGACTGCGCCGGCCCCCTCAACGCCGAGAAGCGTCGACAGGTCGGTATGTGGGCGGCGATGGGTTCGAGTGGTCAGATGGGCATTGGTGCCGTACAGCGCGACACGCCGGTCTGAGTCCACTTCCATACCTGCCGCCATCCGTCGCAGTTGACATCTCCGGACGCGGTCAGCCGATGCGGGCGGACATGCCGCCGTCGACGGGGAGGAGGACGCCGGTGACGAACTTGGACTCGTCGCTGGCCAGGAACAGCGCGGCGTAGGCGGTGTCCCAGGCGCTGCCCATCGCGGCCTTCAGCGGCACTCGTGCCGCACGAGCCGCGCGCACGTCGGCGACCGGGCGACCGATGGCGCGGGCCACACCGTCGACGGCCATCGGCGTGTCCATCAGGCCGGGAAGGATGGCGTTGCAGCGCAGGCCGTACTTCGCGTTGGCCGTCGCCACGCTGAGCGTGAGCCGGTTCACCGCCGCCTTCGACACTTCGTAGGCGATCATGTTGTTGCCGGCCAGCGAGGCGAGCGACGAGATGTTCACGATGGACCCCGCGCCCGTCTCGCGCATCACCGGAACCGCCGCCTTGGTGGTGAGCCACATGCCCTTCAGATTCACGTCCAGGATGCGATCGAACGCTGCCTCGTCGGCGTGATGCGCCGGGCCATCGCTCACGCCCGGCCCTGCACCGATGCCGACGTTGTTGACCAACACGTCGATGCCGCCCAGTTCCTCGACTGCGGCCGCCGACACCGCGGTCGCCTGGTCGGCGTGCACGATGTCGGCTGCGAACGCCGTCGCCTCGCCACCCTCGGCACGGATCATCGCCACGGTCTCCTCCGCACGCTCGATCATTCGGTCCACGCACAGCACGCGGGCGCCTTCTCGGGCGAACAGCATCGCCATCGCTCGCCCGTTGCCGATGGTGTCGCCCGGGGTCTGGCCCGCGCCCACCACCACGGCCCGCTTGCCCCGCAGTCGATCACCCATGCCAGCCCCCTTCGTGCTCGTCCGGAAACGTAGTGCGAACGGGGTGGAAGACTCTCCGTCATGGGCGCCATCACCATCCCGATCCTCCCCAGTCCCGCGTTCGACCTGACCGCCGAGTTCTGGCGCGAGTTCGGCTTTCGCGAGATCGGTCGATGGGTGGACGAGTACCTCATCCTCCGGCACGACGATCTCGCGATCGAACTGCACTTCTGGCACGATCCCGACGTGGACCGGTGGACGAACGACGTGGCGTGCTACGTGCGCTTCGACACGCCCGAGGAGGCGATCTCCTGCCACCACGACTGGTCGAACATCGTCGTGCACCACCCGGCGACGTTCCATCCGCCGGTCACCCAGCCGTGGGGCGCCACGGAGTTCAACATCATCGATCCGCACGGCAACCTCGTGCGGTTCGGAGGGTTCCCCGTCAGCGACTGAGGTGGTCGAGCAGTTCCGCGGCCACGCGGCTGCCGAAGTCGGAGAGATGCGGATCCATGCGGTGCGGCCACGTGGACATCATCGCGATGACCGTGTTCGTGCTGCGATCCACCAGCACCATCTGCCCGTTGATGCCGTGGCCCGCGTATCGACCCTTCGCCGCGTCCCACACCCACCAACAGTCGTGGTAGTAGGCCTGCGGCGTGGTCGGGTCGCCGGAGCTGCTCGCCGCGTAGCGCGCGATGAGCGCCGGATCGGCGCACAGGATGCGATCGGTCCACTCCGCCGGCACCACCTGCGCGCCACCCACCGCGCCCCGCTCGAGATGCAGCAACCCGAACCTGGCGAGATCGCGAGCGGTGGTGCAGATGCCGCCCTCGACCGTCGGGAAGCCCTTGGGGTCGACGATGATGTCGGCGTCGTGCTCGGCGCCGATGCGGCTCCAGATGCGGTCGGAGAAGACGTCCGTGAATCGTTGCCCGGTCACCGACTCGATGACCATCCCGAGCACGTCGGTGATGATGGACCGGTACTGGAACCGGTCGCCGTGCTCGCCCTGCGGATCGAGCGACACCACCCACGACACGGTGTCGCCGGGCACGTCGTCTCGTTGCCCGAGTCGGTAGCCCGACGCGAACTCGATGAGGCAGCCGTCGGACTCGGGATCGTCGTAATCCTCTTCGTTGAACATCACTGCTGCCGACATGTCGAGCAGGTGCTGCACCGTGGCGCCGTCCCAGGCGGTGCCCTTCAGCGCGGGCACGTAGGTGACCGCCTGCTCGGCAGGGTCCACGAGGCCCTCGCCGACGAGCACGCCGACGAGCGTCGAGGTGAGTGACTTGGAGACCGACATCAGCAGGTGCGTGCCATGAGGGTCCATCCCCTCGGCGTACCACTCGTGCACGATCGCGCCGCCGTTCACCACCACGAAGGCGTCGACGTAGGCGGCCTCCAGTGCCTCCCACAGGGTGAACGCCTCGTCACCGACCACCGTGAGGAAATCGGACAGGTCGGTGTGCCGTTCCGGAAGCTGCCGCACCGCGCCCTGACCACGGCTGATGCGTGCGGTGCGAGTGAACTCGCGCACGTGACGGAAGCCCCAGCGGTTGTACGGGTCCTCCTGCCAGTTGTCGTCGGTGACGCCCTCTCGACGGGCGGGTGCGGGCCTCGTTCGGGTGACTTCGGTGTGCATGCGACCAGCCTTGCACGTTGTACGATCGTGGGTTGACCGGCCGTTCAGGAAACCGCCGGCGACGACTCGCTGTCGAAGGGGAAGCAATGAATTGGGACGTGTTCATCACCTGTGCGGTCACCGGCTCGGGGGTCACCGCTCACAAGAGCCCGCACGTTCCGGTCACGCCCGAACAGATCGCCAACTCGGCCATCGCCGCCGCCAAGGCGGGCGCCGCCGTGGTGCACTGCCACGTGCGTGAGCCCGAGACCGGACTGGGCAGCCGCAAGACCGAGTACTACGCCGAAGTGATGGAGCGCATCCGCGATGCCGACGTCGACGTGGTCATCAACTTCACCGCGGGCATGGGTGGCGACATGGTGCTCGGTGGTGACGAGGATGTGCTGCCGTTGAATCCCGATGGCACCGACATGGCCGGCGCGACCGAACGACTCGATCACGTCACGAAGCTCCTTCCGGAGATCTGCACGCTCGACTGCGGCACCATGAACTTCGCCTCCGGTGGCGACTACATCATGGTCAACACTCCCGGCATGCTGCGCAAGATGGCCAAGATCGTGCAGGACCTCGGTGTGCGTCCCGAGCTCGAGGTGTTCGACTTCGGTCACCTCGTGCAGGTGAAGGAGATGATCAAGGACGGCCTGCTCGACGACCCGGTGATGATCCAGCTGTGCATGGGCATCGCCTACGGCGCACCCGACGATCCCACCACCTTCACGGCACTGGTGAACAGCCTGCCGAACGACTGCGTGTTCTCGGCGTTCAGCATCTCGCGCATGCAGATCCCGTTCGTCGCCCAGGCGGCGCTCGCCGGTGGCAACGTGCGCGTCGGGCTGGAGGACAACCTGTACAACGGCCCGGGCCAGCTGGCCACCAACGAGATGCTCGTCGCCCGCGCCAAGCTGCTGCTCGAGACCATGGGCGCCAGGATCATGAGCCCGCAGGCCGTGCGCGACCAGCTGAAGCTCGTGAAGCGCTGAGATGAGTCCCGTTCCCGGTCTCCACACCGTCGGCCTGCTGGGCGGCGGGGTCATCGGCGGCGGCTGGGCCGCCCGCTTCCTGCTCAACGGCGTCGACGTGAAGATGTTCGACCCCGATCCCGAAGCACCGCGCAAGGTGGGCGAGGTGATGGCCAATGCTCGTCGAGCGATGACCAAGCTGTACCAACCCTCGCTCCCTGCCGAGGGCACGCTCACCTTCGTCGACACGCCGGAGGAGGCCGCCACCGGGGTGCAGTTCGTGCAGGAGAGCGCGCCCGAGCGCATGGAGCTGAAGCAGATGCTGCTCCGCCGCGCCAGCGCGGTCGCTCCCGCCGACGTGGTGTTCGGCTCCAGCACGTCGGGCCTGCTGCCGAGCGAGATGCAGGACGGCATGACCCACCCCGAGCGGCTCGTCGTCGGCCACCCGTTCAACCCGGTGTACCTGATGCCGCTCGTGGAGATCTGCGGTGGCGCCCTCACGTCGCAGGCCACCAAGGACCGGGCCTTCGAGGTGTACACCGCGATCGGTATGCGCCCGCTCCACCTCGACGTGGAGATCGACGGCTTCGTCGCCGACCGAATGATGGAAGCGCTGTGGCGCGAGGCGCTGTGGATGATCAACGACGGCGTGGCCACCGCCCAGCAGATCGACGACGCCATCCGCTTCGGCCCCGGCCTGCGCTGGAGCTTCATGGGCACGTTGCTCATCTATCGCATCGCCGGCGGCGAGGCGGGCATGCGTCACTTCATGGCGCAGTTCGGCCCGTCGCTGCAATGGCCATGGAGCAAGCTCACCGACGTCCCCGAGCTCACCGACGAGTTGCTCGACACCCTGGTGGGGCAGAGCGACGCACAGGCAGCCGGCGTCGGGCTGCGCGAGCTCGAAGCGCTGCGCGACGACTGTCTGATCTCGGTGATGAAAGGCCTGCGCGGCGTTGGCTACGGCGCCGGCGAAGTGCTCGAGAACTTCGAGCGCCAACTGTTCGCGAGGGCCGTGCACCCCGATGCCGAGCACGATCTCGACCAACCGCTGCGGCTGTACGAGGTGACCGTGCCCGACGAGTGGGTCGACTACAACGGCCACATGAACGACAGCCGGTTCTTCCAGGTCACCAGCGAGGCCGGCGACCGCATCATGCGCTTCATCGGCGTCGACGACCAGTACCTCGCGCACAGCAGCTACTACACGGTCGAGAGCCACATGAACTTCGGGGCGCAGGCGATGGCGGGCGACCGGTTGTACGCCACGGTGCAGTTGCTCTCGCACGATGCCAAGCGGCTGCATCACTTCACCAGCGTCCACCGCGCCGACGACGACACGGTGGTGGCCACCGCCGAGCACCTGATGCTGCACGTCGACACCGCTGCCGGCAAGTCCTCACCGGCCAGCCCCGAGTTGCTCGCCAACCTCGATCGCCTCGCCGCGCACCACTCGCAGCTCCCGAAGCCGACGCACGCCGGCCGCTTCGTGGGCCAACCCCGCGCCTAACCGCGCTCGCGGTCCCAGGTGGTGGGCGTGAGGCCACGCTCGCGGAGCGCGTCCTTGCGCACCTTCTCGGTGGGTGTGCGCGGCAGCTCGTCCACGACGTCGATGTAGCGCGGCACCATGTGTCGGGCCATCCGGTCGATGCAGAACGACGTGAGCTCGGCGGGGTCGAAGGTCGCGCCAGCGCGCACCACCACGGCCACCATCACATCGTCCTCGGTGAACTCGCTCGGCACGCCATAGGCAGCGGCGTCGAGCACTGCGGGATGCAGCTTCACCACTTCCTCCACCTCGAAGGCCGAGATGTTCTCGCCGCGACGGCGGATGCTGTCGGTGCGTCGACCGACGAAGTAGAAGAAGCCATCGGCGTCGCGCCGCAGTAGGTCGCCGGTGTGGAACCACAGGTTGCGGCGTGCGCGCATGGTGGCCTCCGGCATGCCGAAGTAGCCATCGGCGATCAGCGACGGCTCGTTGGGCCGCACCAACAACTCGCCCGGCTCCCCCACAGGCACCTCGAACCCGTCGGCATCCACGAGGAGGACGTCGTAGGCGTCGATGACCGTGCCGCACGACCCCTGGCGGCGTGGCACGTCGATCGGGTGGTACATCGGCAACCCGGCGTCGGTGCTGCCGTACAACTCCACGAGCTGCAATCCGAAGCGACGTTCGAACGCCGCGGCGGACTCCGGCACCGGCACGCCCCACCCGAGCCGCACCCGGTTGTCGAGGTCGTCGGGCTGCTCGGGCTGCTTGTGCAACATGGTCAGCGTGGCGCCCATGAAGTCGAACACCGTGGCACCGAAGCGCCGCACCTCGGGCCAGAAGCCCGACACCGAGAACCGCTCACCGATCGCTGCCGTGGTGCCCAGCACCAGCGCCGGCGCCACCGTGAGCACGGTCGCGTCGATGTGGAACAGCGGGAACGGGCAGTACAGCACGTCGTCGTCGCGGAATCCGAGGTGCTGCGCCATCAACGACGCCTGCCGCAACGTGTAGCGATGCGAGAGCACGCAGCCCTTCGACGGCCCGGTGGTGCCCGAGGTGAACAGGATCATCGCCGGATCCGTGGCCACGTGCCCGACGTGGGGCGGCAGGGTTGCGGGTGCGCCGTCGACCTCGTGCCAACGGAGCATCGTGGCCTCCCCCACCTCCGATGCGGGCACGTCACCCAGCGCCACCACACGCTCCAGATGGGGCAACGCATGAGCGACCTCGGCGAGCTGCTCCGCGAACCCGTCGTGCACCACCACCGTGTGCGCGTCGGTCACTCCCAGGGCGTGCGCGAGTGCCGGGCCACGGAAGGCCGTGTTGACCAGACAGGCGACCGCGCCCAGACGGCACAACGCCAGCCACGTGAGCACGAACTCGGGCGAGTTCGGCAGCAGCACGGGCACGACATCGCCCTTCGACACGCCGAGCGAGGCGAGGCCCGCCGCCAACCGCTCGGATCGCTGATGCGTCGCCTCGAACGTGAGGTCACCGTCGGCGAACCGGAGGAACACGGTGTGGGGATGACTGTTCGCGCGCTTGGCGAGGAGCGCGTCGATCGTGGGACCGAGCGTGGTGGCCGTCGGGAGTTCGATCGCCATCCGGCGAGTGTTACTAGATTCGCCGTGTGGAACCTGCATTCGAGTACGCCACGGTGCTGTCGTCGCTCGACGACGGTGTGCGCACCATCACGCTCAATCGGCCCGCTAGCCTCAATGCGATGAACCGCCGTCTCATCGACGACGTGGCGTTGGCCTTCGACGACGCCCACGCCGACCCGGCCACTCGAGCGATCGTGTTCACCGGGGCCGGCCGCGCCTTCTGCGCTGGCGACGACCGCCACGAGCACGTGCACCCGGAGAACGAGGCGGAGGCACGCGACCTGGTGGTGGCCATCCAGCGCGCCACCGAGGCCATCATGTTCGGCGCGAAGCCGGTGGTCGGCGCCATCAACGGGTGGGCAGTCGGCGGCGGGTTCGAGTGGGCCATCAACTGCGACTTCCCCGTCTGGGCCGAGAGTGCGAAGGCATTCTTCCCCGAGGTGTCGCTCAACCTCTTCGTCACCGGTGCGGTGAGCTCGCTGCTCCCGGCACTCGTCGGGCTCAACGCGGCACGCGAGATGCTGTTCCTGCAGCGCCGCTACACCGCCGCGGAGTTGCTCACCCTGGGTGTGGCGTGGAGGGTCGTCCCCGACGACCAACTGCTCGACGAGGCGACCTCCGTGGCGCGCCAGCTGGCAGCGCTGCCCACGCTGTCGGTGCAGGCGATGAAGCGCACGTTGAACCGAACGGCGGCCACCGATCTCCGGGCCGCGCTCGCGCTCGAGGAAGACGCGACGGTGGCCGGATTCCTGGACCCGCTCACCACGACGCTCCTCAAGGACTTCGGGTGAGCTCGGCCGGATAGGGTCCAGCCAATGACGTCCGTCGTGCAGGCCATCGCTCCTGCGCGCCTGGGCCGGAACTTCCGGCTGCTGCTCGCGTCGTCGTGGCTCAGCAACCTGGGTGACGGGCTGTCGCTCGCGGCGGGGCCGTTGCTGGTGGCCTCGCAGACCGACGATCCGTTGCTGGTGGCCGCGGCCGCGTTCCTGCAACGCCTGCCGTGGCTGCTGTTCGGGTTGTTCGCGGGCGTGGTGGCCGATCGGGTGGACCGGCGAGTGGTCGTGGTCGTGGCCGACACCTCGCGCACGCTCGTCCTCGCTGTGTTGGCCATCACCGTCGTCACCGACACCGTCAACGTGGCCGTCGTACTGAGCGCGATGTTCCTGTTGGGTACCGCCGAGGCATTCGCCGACGTCACCACCACGACCGTGCTCCCCATGCTCATCGAGCCCGAGGACCTGGGCCTCGGGAACTCGCGTTTGATGGTGGGTCACATCACGGCGAACCAACTGGTCGGGCCACCGATCGGCGCATTGCTGTTCGCCAGCGGCATGGCCTGGCCGTTCGTCATGCAGGGCGTACTGCTGGCCTTCGGCGCCTCGCTGATGTGGCGCATCGCCGGCACGCGTCCCACCACCTCGGAGGTTCCCGAGACCGTTCGCCGCCAGATCGTCGATGGGCTGCACCACCTCTGGTCGAATCCGCCCGTCCGGACGCTGGCCATCACCATCGTCGCCTTCAACGTGACGTTCGGTGCTGCGTGGTCGGTGTTGGTCCTCTACTCGAGCGAGCGCCTCGGCCTCGGGGCGCTGGGCTTCGGCCTCCTCACCACGGTGAGCGCGGTCGGCGGCATCGTCGGGTCGTGGGCGTACCCGGCCATCGAGCGCCGCGTGCACCTGGGCGACATCATGCGCGTCGGCCTGGTCATCGAGACCGCCACCCATCTGACACTCGCGCTCACCACCACGCCGGCGGTGGCGATGGTGACCTTCACGGTGTTCGGCGTGCACACCGCGGTGTGGGGCACCACCGCCACGAGCATCCGTCAACGAGCGGTCCCCACCGAGTTCCAGGGGCGCGTGGGCAGCGTGTACATGATCGGCCTGCAAGCCGGGCTCGTGGTCGGCGCCGTCCTGGGAGGCGTCATCGCCCAACGGTGGGGCATCACCGCACCGTTCTGGTTCGCATTCGTCGGCTCCGCGATCATCCTGGTCGCCATCTGGTCGTCGCTCACGCAGATCGCGCACGACGACGAGGGCGCCGCGGCAAGGAGTTGACGGAGCGCGCCAGGACGACGATCAGCGAGTGCGCTTCAACGGACTCGCATCGAAGCCGGGCCCGAGCAACCGCGACGCCTCGGCGAGGAACACCCGCTCGACGCGATCGCGGGTGACGCCCTTGGCCTTCAACGCCAACAGCGGGGCGAGGCCGTCGAGCAGCGCCGCCAGCACGAACATCGTGTCCTCCGGATCGGAGGCCGCGAACTCGCCGCTGGACTGACCTTCGCGCACCACCGAACGCAGCTGGGCACGCCACCGCCGGTCCATGCGATCGCGTTCGGCGGCTGCACTCTTGTCGCGCAGCGCGAGCACGCACAGCTCCATCCAGAGCTTCCAGTCGTAGTGGTAGAGCATGGCCTCCACCAGCACCCGCAACTTCTCGGACGCCGTGGACTTGTGCTCGGCCTTCACCGTGTAGCGGTCGTGGAACTCCTGCTCGCGCAACCGCAACGCCTCGGCCAGCAGCCCGTCCTTGCCGTCGAACCAATAGAGGATGGCAGCAGGGCTGGTGCCCGCCGTGTTGGCGATGTCGACCACCCTCGAGTTCGCGTAGCCACGTTCGGACAACACTTCGGCCGCCGCCGAGAGGATCTGTGCCTTGCGAACATGGTCGAGTCGAGGTCTCGGCATCGGTGGCTGGTCCAATCCTGAATGTATATTTAGTCTATGTCGTACGTCGCCGTGGTGGGAGGGGGCTCCCACGCCGCCGAATGGATCACGCGCTATCTGGCCTCAGGCTTCGATGTCGTGACCGACGATGTTTCCACAGTTCGTGACGAGGTGGCGCGCTTGTGGCCCGCATCCGATCGTCTCGGCCTGTTCCCGGGCGCGTCGGCCGATCGACTGCACACCGCCACACCCGAACTGATCGACTCGTGCGTGCTCGTGCACGTGCTGGAAGGCGATGGTCCCCCACATGCTTCCGGGCTCGTCGCTCACGTGCACGCGGTGCGCGGCTGCTCCCCGATGCACCTGGTGCCGCTGGTGGAGGTGCAGGGCCCGCACGCCGCGGCGCTCACCCGCTTCTATCGCAGCATCGGCATGGCCCCCGTGCCCGCCGACGCGGCGGCACACGAACGGTGGCAGCTCGGCGAAGGACTGGTACAGCTCACCGACGGCGACCCCGACGCACTCATCGCCGTCATGCGTGCGCTCCGTCCGTCGGGCAAGGGCGCCGGTGCCGCGGTGGCGCACCACGAGGCGGTGCGCTTCGCTGCCGGTGGCGTGCAGCGGTGGCAGCCCGGCGAGGTACCCGCCGCTCCCCTCGTGCTGTATCGCACCCCGGTGGAACCCGAGTGGGTCGACTACAACGCGCACATGACCGAGAGCGCGTACCTCACGGCCGCCGGATGGGCGAGCGACGCGCTGTTCCGCTACATCGGCGACGACGAGGCGTACCGCGCTGCCGGTCACAGCTTCTACACCGTCGAGACCCACATC
Organism: Actinomycetota bacterium; assembly: GCA_016213625.1. Lineage (GTDB taxonomy): Bacteria > Actinomycetota > Acidimicrobiia > Acidimicrobiales > Ilumatobacteraceae > UBA668. The sequence goes on along the minus strand of JACQZZ010000116.1, from coordinate 131,120 downwards.
CATTACGTGCGCGAGGTGGCGGTGCACGAGCCCATCGTGTTCGAGACCCAGATCCTCGGTGTCGACGCGAAGCGGGTGCATCTCATCCACACCATGCTCCACGGGGTCGACGGAGGGCTGCTCTGCACCGCTGAACAGATGCTCGTGCACGTCGACATGAACGCGGGCCGCAGTGCCGCCATCCTCCCCGACGTGGCCGCCGCCCTGCAGGCCATCGCCACCGCACACGCACCACTCCCCGTTCCCTCGCAGGTGGGCAGCGTCATGCAGCTGCCGCCACCCAAGTACTGATCACCTCATCACAGGAGACCCCGACACATGATCTTCGAACTCACCGACGAACAGCAGATGATCGTCGACACCGTCCGCTCGTTCACCGAGAAGGAACTCTTCCCGCACGAAGAGATGGTCGAGAAGCTCGGCGACGTCCCGCCCGACCTGGTCGCGGAGATCAAGAAGAAGTCCATCGACGCCGGGCTGTACGCGGCCAACATGCCCGCCGAGCTCGGCGGCGGCGGCCTCGACAGCTTCGGCGTCACGCTGGTGGACCGCGAGTTCGGGGCCACCTCGTACGCGCTGCAGTACATCGTCGCTCGCCCCTCCAACATCCTGCGCGCGTGTCAGGGCGACCAGATCGAGGAGTTCCTGCTGCCCACCATCCGCGGTGAGCGCGTCGACTGCATGGCGATGAGCGAGCCCGATGCAGGCAGCGACGTGCGCGGCATGAAGTGCAGCGCGGTGCGCGACGGCGACGACTACGTCATCAACGGCGTGAAGCACTTCATCAGCCACGCCGATCTCGCGGACTACGTCATCCTCTTCGCCGCCAGCGGTGAGGAGATGACCAGCAAGGGCCCGAAGAAGAAGATCACCGGCTTCCTGGTCGACTTCGACACGCCCGGCTGCGAAGTGGTGCACGGCTACAACTGCGTCAGCAACCGCGGCTACCACAACCTCATCATCAACTTCGACAACTGCCGCGTGCCGGTGCGCAACATCCTCGGCGAGGAGCACCGCGGCTTCGACGCCGCCAACGAGTGGCTCGGGTCCACCCGGTTGCAGGTGGCCGCGGTGTGTGTGGGCCGTGCGCGGCGAGCACTCGGCATCGCCACCGAGTGGGCGGCCACCCGCGAGCAGTTCGGTCAGCAGATCGGCAAGTTCCAGGGTGTGTCGTTCAAGCTCGCCGACATGCGCACTCAGCTGGAGGCGGCCGAGTTGCTCACGCTGAAGGCAGCATGGAAGGACGCCCATGGAACAGCCACCGACGAGGACATGGCCATGGCCAAGGTGTTCAGCAGCGAGATGTGCCAGTTCGTCACCGACGAAGCCATCCAGATCCTCGGTGGCATGGGGTTGATGGACGAATTGCCGCTCGAGCGCATGTGGCGCGACACCCGCGTCGATCGCATCTGGGACGGCACCAGCGAGATCCAGCGCCACATCATCAGCCGCAGCATGCTCCGCCCCTACGGCGCCTGACCCCCACCCGCCACCGTCCGCCCAGGTCGGCAGGTCGGCTCGCAGCGATCTGGGTCTGATCCGTCTCGGAGGCCGGGACTGTCTCGGAGGCCGGGACGAATCAGACCGAGAAGCCGTCTTGGGACGATTCAGCCCGAGAACGAGATCGCGCTTCGTTCGCGGGTCAGGGGCGCCAGGTGGGATGGGTGAAGCCGACGCCGGTGGCCTCCACGGCGGCGGCCACGCGGAACGCCATCACGTCGTCGTACGGGCGGCCCACCACCTGCACGCCGGTGGGCACGCCGTTCGCCGCGCGGCCCGATGGCACGGACACCACGGGGCACCGGCTCTGGATGTTGAAGGGCAGGGTCATCGCCCCGAGGATGTGGTGCCGCACGTGCCCGTCGCCCACCGCCATGCCACCCTCCAGGTACGGCTCACCGGCCACGTAGCCGTCGGTGGCCATGGTGGGGCACACGAACGCATCGATGCGCTGGAACAGCCGACCGAGCGGCTCCCACAGCTGTCCCTCCAGCTCGAGCCCTTCGTAGAAGCCGAGCGCGGCCCCGTCCATGCTGTCGGCGAAGGCGATGGTGTAGTCGCTGAGGTGCTCGCGCGCTGCGTCGCGCACCGCGCCGATGCCGGCACCCATGATGGTACGGAAGTGCACCTGCGCGGCGTTCCAGATCTGGTCGGTGGTCCACGGCAGGGTCACCTCCTCGACGATGGCGCCCGCCTCGGCGAGCGATGCGGCCACTCGGCGAGTGTTCGCGTCGACCGCGGGGTCGATCGGCCAATCACCGAGGTTCGTGCAGAACGCCACTCGTCGTCCACGCACGTCGCCGCCAACTCCGGCCACCAACGGCGGGTTCGGCAGCGAGGCTGGGTCCATCCAGTGCGCACCGGCGATCACGTCCTCCAGCACGGCGCAGTCGCCCACGGTGCGCGCCATCGGCCCGTCGTGGCAGAACTGGTCGAGGTTGTACGGCGGCAGTGCCGGCACTCGCTGCCACGGCGGTTTGAAACCAGCGACACCGCTGAGCGACGACGGGATACGGATGGATCCGCCGATGTCGCTGCCCGTGCCGATGGGTGCGTACCCCGCGGCCAGTGCGGCGCCCGTCCCGCCCGACGACCCGCCCGGCGAGTAGTCGGTGTTCCACGGGTTTCGCGTGATGCCCCACATCCGGCTGTGGCAGAAGCCGGCGCAGCAGAATTCGGGCGTCGCCGACCGGATGTGGATGATGCCGCCGGCAGCCTGGACGCGTTCGATGATCGGGTGGTCCATCGCGGCCATCTCGTCGGCGAATGCCAGCGAGCCCTGCGTCCAGGCGCGGCCGACCATCGGGTGTTCCTCCTTGGCCACCACGGGCACACCGTCGAGCGCTCCAGCGGTGCCGTGCGCCCAGCGGTCGGCGGACGCCCGCGCTTCCTCGCGCGCCTCGTCGTAGCGCCGGTCGACCACTGCGTTGAGGGTCGGCTCGAGCGTCTCGATGCGGTCGATGAGCACCTCCAGGTACTCCACTGGCGAGAGCGTCTTCGCCCGATAGGCAGCGAGCAACTCGGTGGCGGACAGGTACGGGTCGTCGAAGGCCGTCATGCCGTGAAGTCTGCCCGAATCGCCGGTGTCGATCGCTCATCAGGGCGGGTTCCCTGATCAGTGGTTCAGCTAACCTGACCGCCATGCCCGACCTGCGTCGACTGCTCGCACCGCGTTCCATCGCCGTGGTGGGCGGCGCCCCCGCCGAGCGAGTGGTCCGGCAGTGCCTGAAACTGGGCTTCGAAGGGCCCATCTGGCCCGTGCATCCCACCCGCGCCCACCTGGCCGGGGTGCCCTGCGTGCCCTCGCTCGACGACCTGCCCGATGTGCCCGATGCCGTGTTTCTCGGTGTCAATCGCCACGCCACGGTCCAGTCGATGCGCACGATCAGCCGTCTCGGCGCCGGTGGCGCGGTGTGCTACGGGTCGGGCTTCGCCGAGACGGGCGACGGCGACCTGCAGACCGAACTGCTGGAGGCCGCCGGTGACGTGCCCTTCTTCGGTCCCAACTGCTACGGCTTCGTCAACACCTTCGACCGGGTGGCGTTGTGGCCCGACGAACACGGCATGGGTCGCCACGAGCGCGGCGCCGCCATCGTCAGCCAGAGCGGCAACGTGGCCGTGAACCTCACGTTCCAACAGCGCGGGCTGCGCCTCGGCAGCATGATCACCGTCGGCAACCAGGCCAGCCTCGGCACCGAGGACGCCATCGCCGCCTTACTCGACGACCCGCGCATCACGTCGATCGGCCTGTTCCTGGAGGCTGTGCGCGATGCCCAACAGTTCGCGGTGGTCGCACTGCGCGCCCGCGAGCGTGGCATCCCGCTGGTGGCCTTGCAGACCGGACGCAGTGAGGCGGGCGCGCTCATCGCCAACTCGCACACCGGCTCCATGGCCGGCCGGGCCGCCGCCTACGACGCATTGTTCGAGCGATACGGCGTGGCCACCGTACGAACGCCCGCGGAGTTGCTCGAGACGCTGAAGTTGCTCGACTCCGGCGGACCGCTCCGCGGACGACGGGTCGTGTCGCTCAGCTGCTCGGGTGGCGAGGCGTCGCTGGTGGCCGATCGCAGCGAGGCCACCGCCCTCGAGTTCGCACCGTTCACCGCCGACCAGACCGCGGCCATCGAAGCGACGCTCACCGAACTCGTGTCGGTGAGCAATCCGTTCGACTATCACACCTTCATGTGGGGCGACCGCGCCGCCATGGCCGCCACCTTCACCGCGGTGATGGACGGCCCGCAGGACGCGACGATGCTCGTGCTCGACGCGCCGCCGGCCGAGGACAACGACCCGTCGTCGTGGTACGTCGCCGCCGACGCCCTGGCCGACGCCGCCCGAGCCACGGGCAACCGCGGTGTGGTGGTGGCCTCCCTGGCCGAGTGCATCAACGCCCCGTTCCGGGCGCACATCGCCGAGGAGGGTCTCACCCCGCTCCTCGGGTTGTCGGAGGCGCTCACCGCCCTCGATGCCGCCGCCACCGTCGGTCGGCGAGTGAGCGCGACACCGCATGCTCCGGTGCACGCGCACGGCGCCACCCGCCTCATCGACGAAGCCGCTGCCAAGCAACGACTCGCGACGTTGGGTGTGCCCGTCCCTGCCGGTCGAGTGGTGCAGGCGGCCGACGTGCTCGACGTCGCCGCGGCGATCGGCTACCCCATCACGCTCAAGGCGCTCGGCCACGCTCACAAGAGCGAGGCCGGTGCGGTGAGGGTGGGGTTGCGCGACGAAGCCTCACTCGCGGACGCACTGCGGGCGATGCCGGCCACCGACGCCGGATTCCTGGTGGAGAGCACGGTCACCGATGTGGTGGCCGAGGTGCTGGTCACCGTGCGGCGCGACGCCCCCGTCGGCTGGCTGGTCACGCTCGGCCACGGCGGCGTGATGACCGAACTCTGGAGCGACGTCACCAACCTGCTCGCGCCGGTCACCGCGTCAGAGGTGAAGGCGGCGCTGCTCAGGTTGCGCAGCGCTCCCCTGCTCACCGGCTTCCGTGGCCGCCCACCGGCCGACATCGACGCACTCGCCGACCTCGTCGTCCGGCTCACCGACGCCGTCGTCGGCACCGACGTGGTCGAGGTGGAACTGAACCCCGTGCTCGTCGGCACCAGCGGCGCCACTGCCGTCGACGCACTGCTCATCGTGGAGGAATGACATGTCGAGCCCCGGATTTCACGTCGAGGTGAGCGATGGCATCGCCGTCGTCACCCTCGATCGACCGAAGGCGAACGCCATCGATGCGGCCACCAGCTACGCGCTGGGTGAGACCTTCGTGGAGTTCGAGCACGACCCGACGGTCCGCGTCGCCATCTTCACCGGCGCCGGCGAGCGCTTCTTCAGCGCCGGGTGGGACCTGGGTGCAGCGGCAGAGGGCGAGGCGTTCGACAGCGACTACGGCGCCGGCGGGTTCGGCGGGTTCACCAACCTGCCCCATCGGCGCACCCCGGTGATCGCTGCCGTGAACGGCATGGCCGTGGGCGGCGGGTTCGAGATCGCGATGGCCGCCGACCTGATCGTCGCCGCCGACCACGCCCAGTTCTTCCTGCCCGAAGCCGGTCTCGGCATCCTGCCTGACAACGGCGCCGTTCGGCTTCCCCGCCTCCTGCCCGGCCCCATCGCCCGCGAGATGCTGCTCACGGGCCGGCGGATGGGCGCGGAGGAAGCCGCCCGATGGGGCCTCGTCAACCGAGTGGTCCCCGTGGCCGATCTGATGACCACCGCTCGCCAGCTGGCCGCCGACGTCTGCTGGGCGGCGCCGCTCAGCGTGACCGCCATCCTCGACATCGAACGCCGAACCGCGCAGATGGATCCGATCGCGGCGATGGACATGATCAAGGACCTGCCGAGCTATCGAGCCGCCATCGACTCCGAGGACGCGCTGGAGGGCACCCGCGCCTTCGAGGAGCAGCGCTCCCCCGTCTGGCGTTCCCGCTGACCGCGCAGGGTCAATCGAGGCTGAGGCCGATGGGGACGTCTTCGTAGTCGACGGTCCACAGTCGGGCGGCGTAGCGATCATCGCTGCCACTGCAGCGCCACCCCAGCAGGCGTTGAGCGCGCTCGGACAGATGGCGCACGTCGTTCCAATCGGCACCCAGTGGGCCGGCCTCCTCGGGTGTCAGCCAACCCAACACGTACGACAGGTGCAGGCCATAGCGGAACTCGTCGGCCGTGGTGTTCGCGCCACCGCTGTGGAGTACCCGACCGGTGTAGATCATCCCGCTCCCGGCGGGCATCACGGCCTGGCAGATCTCGCTCGGCTCGGCCTTCCGGCGGTAGTCGTCCCACAGGTGACTGCCCGGCACCACCCTGGTGGCGCCCACTTCGGCGGTGAAGTCGGAGATGGCGAACATGCAGCTGAGCGTGACCTCGAAACCGTCGGGACGGCACAGCGCGGGCCAGTTCTCGGCGTCGCGGTGGATCCACTGCGCGGCCTCGCCCGGGCCGATGATCATCATCTGACCGGTGTTCATCCAGTAGTCCGAGGCGTGCGGCAGCAGCACTTCGTCGACCACCGAAAGGTAGTACGGGTCGGTGAGGATGCCGACGAACGCCGCACTGCGGTGTGCGAGGCGGGTGAAGCGCGTGGTGCGCTGCCCCCAGAACTTCTGCACCATCGCGTTGTCGGCCACCGAGCCCGAGCGGTGACCCGAGGCGTGCGCCTCCATGTCGGCTCGGAACCGGCGATGCACCTCCGGGTCGAGGAAGTCGCGCACGATGACCGCGCCATCCACCGCGAGCGCTGCGAGCACCGCCTCCACGCCGTCGGCCCGGCCGACTTCCTGGAGGCGCGGCATCAGTTGTAACTCCCGACGGCGAAGATCTCGGAGTCACGGTCGCCGAGTGCGGCCGCCAACTCGGCCACGCGCGCCACGTTGCGCACGTAGCGGGCACCGTGCTCGGGCGTGTGGGAGACGCTGAGTGTCCACGACTCGCTCTTGCCCCACGGCGGCAGGAACACGCCTCCGTTGTGCTGCACGAGGAAGTGGAGGTGGCTGATCGCGGTGGAGATGCGCAGGAACTCGCGGTAGTTGCGCGCCGGCGTGTCGTGGAAGACCACCGAACCCTTGAAGCCGAACACGTTGCCGTACGAGGGGATGCCGGCCGTGGTGAGCGCCTCGGTGGAACCCTGCAGCATCGACCGGCCGATGGACTCGGCGGTCTCGTACACGTCGGGCGTGAGCACCTCGAGCAGTGTCGCCTTGGCTGCGGCCATGGTGAGCGGATTGCCGTTGAACGTGCCGATCTGGTCGTACACACCGGTCTCGATGGCGCTCATCACCTCCTCGGTGCCGCCGATGGCACCGCACGGCAGTCCGCCACCGAGCGCCTTGGCGAGGCACACGATGTCGGGGGTGACGCCGAACAGACTCGTCGCACCGCCCCAGTGCACCACCATTCCGGTCTTCACCTCGTCGAACGCCAGGAACGCGCCGTGCTGGTGGAGCAACTCCTTCGCCCCCTGCAGGTAGCCCGGCGCCGGCGGGATGATGCCGGCGTTCATCATCATCGGCTCGACGATCATGCCGGCGATCTGTCCACGGTGCGCGTCGAGCACGCGCTCGAGGGCAGGGAGGTCGTTGAACGGCACGATCCGCAACGCGTCGGCGGCGGCCTGCAGCACGCCCGGGCCGGGCACACGGTGCGGTGCTTCCTCGGGGCCGAGCTGATCGGAACCGCGGAAGATGGAGACCATCGCCGAGTCGTGGTGGCCGTGGTACGTGCCTTCGATCTTGATGACGAGCGGCCGACCGGTGATGGCCCGCATCAGGTGGAACGCGTCCATCGTGGCCTCGGTGCCGGAGTTCCCGAACCGCCACTTCGGCAACCCGAATCGCAGGGCGAGGTTCTCGGCAACGGCGATGGCGTCCTCGGTGGGCTGCGCGAAGTGGGTGCCTTTCGTGACGCGATCCTGCACGGCCCTCACCACGGCAGGATTCGCGTGCCCGACGACGTTGACGCCGTAGCCGCCATGCATGTCGACGTACTCGGTGCCATCGGCGTCCCACACCAGGGCTCCGTCGCCGTGGCTGACCCACACGGGCAGCGGACGGGAGCTGGCCCAGCTGGAACAGACACCACCCGGCATCACCGCACCGCCGCGCTCGCCGAGGTCGGCCGACACCCCCATCCGAGCGATGAACCGGGCCTCCTCCGCGTTGATCAGTTCGTCGAGCGTGGGACCATGTGAGTGTTCCATGCGCGAACTGTAGCCCACTTGTCTGATCGGTCATTCAGGCTTCGCTACACTGCAGATTTCGGGGGAACACACGGAGGCAGCAATGTCCAACGACACCCACACGCTCACCGGCCACGACTATCTCAGCGACGAGGTCTGGCTGCTCGAGCGCCAGCGGATCTTCCGCTCCGGCTGGCTGCTGGCCGGGGCCGGCCAGCGCTTGCAGCGCGGCAATCGCACCGTGGTCGACCTCGCGGGCGAGAGCGTGCTGCTCACCCGCGACCTCGACGGCGCGCTCCACGCCTTCGCCAATGTCTGTCGCCACCGCGGCGCGCGTCTGTGCGAGGCGCACGACGCCAGCTCGCAGGGGTCGCTGATGTGCCCCTATCACGCGTGGACGTACGCGCTCGACGGAGCGCTCATCGCCACGCCGCACCTCGACGACACCGAGGTCGATCGCTCCACGCTGCCGCTGTGGCAGTACCACCTGCGCGAGTGGCACGGCCTGGTGTTCGTGAGCCTCAACCCGGATCCACCGCAGTTCGATGCGTGGCTGCAGGAGCACGCCGCGGAGATGCTGCGGTTCGAGCGCTTCGGCCTCGAACAGCTCGTCGTCGTCGCCAGCACCCGTTGCGACATCGCGGCGAACTGGAAGATCGTCATCGAGAACTACCAGGAGTGCCTGCACTGCACTCGCGTCCACCCCGAGCTGGTCGACATCGTGCCGCTCTACCGCACCGGTTGGGTCACCGACCGCGAGCGGCCCGACGGCGGCGTCGCGGTGACCCGCTCGAAGGAGAGCTCGCCGTATCGCGCCGAGGCACCTTCGCTGCCGGGCGCCACCGAACTCGACCACACGTCGTACTACGGGGCCACCGTGTTCCCGAATGGCTTCGTCGATGTCACCGACCCCAGCGTGGTCATCTCCACCCTGTACCCCGACGGCCCGAACCGCACCGTGATGACCATGGACTTCCTGTTCCACGCCGACACCCTCGCCGCGCCCGGTTTCGACCCGCAGCCGATCATCGACTTCAACGTTCTCGTCGGCAATCAGGACAACACCGTGTGCGAGATGGTGCACCGCGGCGTCGCGTCGTTGGCATTCGACCACGGCGTGCTCACCCCGAAGGACGAGTACGTCATCTGGTTCACGGAGCACTACCGCCGCACGATGGGCGCCACCTGACACGGCGTCCACCGACCGGCCACAGGCCGTTCAGTTCGGCAGCACCCGCAACGAGTCCGGGCCGATGACCAAGCCGACCTCGGCGCCCTCCGCGAGCGCGGGACCGTCGCTGCCGTTGGCGACCATCGCCTGCAGGGTCTGATCCCCCACCGCCACGTGCACGTGGGTGAGCGCACCGGCGAACACCACGGTCTCGACACGCCCCCGCAACGCCGACGCCGTCGGGCCGACGATGCGGAGCCGTTCCGGCCGCAGCACCACGTAGCAGCTGCCCACCGCGTGCGACTGATCCACGGCGATCTGCTGGCCGAGCACCTCCACCTGGCCGGCAGTGGCCATCGCCGGCAGCAGGTTGGCCAGACCCAGGAAGTCGGCGACGTAGGTGCTGGACGGTGCGTCGTAGACCTCTCGTGGTGTCCCCAGCTGGCGGATGACACCGGCGTCCATGACGGCCAGACGGTCGCTCATGGTGAGCGCCTCCTCCTGGTCGTGGGTGACGTAGACGAACGTGATGCCCACCTCACGGTGCAACTGGCGCAGTTCGAGCTGCAGCACTCGGCGGAGCTTCGCGTCGAGCGCTCCGAGCGGCTCGTCGAGCAGCAGTACCTTCGGTCGGAGCACCAGCGACCGCGCCAACGCGACTCGCTGCTGCTGGCCACCGGAGAGCTGGTGCGGGCGGCGCTGCTCGTACCCGGTGAGGCGGACGAGTTCGAGCGCCTCGCCCACCCGACGCTTCGCCTCGGCTTTCGTGCAGTCGACGAATCGCAGGCCGAACGCCACGTTGTCGGCCACCGACTTGTGGGGAAACAGCGCGTAGCTCTGGAAGACCGTGTTCACGGGCCGCTTCTCCGGCGCGACGCCACGCATCTCGGCTCCGTCGATGCGGACGGAGCCGTGCTCGATCTCCTCGAAGCCACCGATGAGGCGCAGCGTGGTGGTCTTGCCGCAGCCCGACGGACCGAGGAGCGAGAAGAACTCGCCAGGCTCGATGACGAGGTCGATGCTGTTCAGCACCTGGAGGTTGCCGTAGAACTTCGACAGCGCGGTCAGCTCGATACGACCACCGCCCGATGCCTGTTCTGCCATGCCGTGCCCCCACACCGAGTCGAACGTCGATCAGGACTGATCGCTGATTCAGGAAACCTTAGCCCAGCCGTGAAGTGCCGGAGCGAGGTCGCTCACGAGCGCCACTTCGCCACCATCGAGAGCACGGTCAACAGCACGATGGACGTGTCGAGCACCGCGCCGGCCGTGTAGCGCCGAAGCGAGCGCTGCACCGTCTCCGCATCGCCGGAGGCCTGGGCGGCCGCCAACCGATCACCCTCGGGAGCGAAGTGTGCGATGCCGAGCGCCGCACCGATCACCAGCGCAGCGACGCCCACCCAGATGAAGCCGGACGACCACGAGAAGCCGCCGTGCTGCACCATCAACACACCGGTGACACCCAACCCGACGCCGGCCACGTTGTAGTAGCGGCGAGCGAGCCGCGCACCCGCTTCGAACCAGGCGACTGCGGCGTCGCCACCGCGACGGGCGAACGACGGGGTGAGGAACAGTTGCGTGAAGTTGCATCCCAGCCATGCGGCCATGGACGCCAGGTGCACGGTGAGCAGCAGGTTTCGGTACATGGATCAACGCTACTGCGGGCTCCATGCGGCTCGGATAGTTTGCGGCGATGCACAGCGAGGACATCGAGTACTTCATCGACGACGTTCGGTACGTGGGGCACCTCGCGGTCCCCGACGGCAGCGACCCCCGGCCCGCCGTCCTCGTGTGTCACGAGGGCCCGGGCCTGACGGATCACGCCCGGTCACGAGCTCGTCGTCTCGCCGACGAGCTCGGCTACGTGGCGCTGGCACTCGACTACTGGGGCGACGGCAAGCCGCTCGACGGGGACCAGGTGATGCCTCGCCTGGGTGCGTTGATGGCCGATCAGGCCGAGACACGCCGGCGAGCATCGGTGGCGTTGGAGCTGTTGCTCGACCATCCTCGGGCCGATCGCTCGCGGGTCGGCGCGATGGGCTACTGCTTCGGCGGCACGATGTCGCTCGAGCTCGGACGGGGCGGTGCGCCGGTGCACGCCATCGTGGGATTCCACAGTGGCCTCGCCAATGCCACGCCCACCGACGCCGCCAACATCACGGGGGCCGTGCTGGTGTGCATCGGCGTCGACGACCCGATCATCCCGCCCTCACAGCGCGCCGACTTCGAAGCGGAGATGAACGCTGCCGGTGTCGACTGGCAGATGCTCGTGCACAGTGGCGCGGGCCACAGCTTCACCAACCGGCTGGCCGACGGCAGCCGGCCCGGCTTCCAGTACCACGAACCCAGCGACCTCCGGTCGTGGCGTGCGATGCGGGAGCACTTCTTCGAGGTCTTCGGCCGCTGACCGAGCGATGACCAACGCCCCTTCCCCGGGGCACCCGGAACGCGGTAGGTGAGAGACAGGAACCTCCAAGGAGGCGCGCCATGACCACGCCCTCGTGGCAGCCCGACCCGCTGCACCGTCACGAATACCGCTGGTGGGACAGCCAGCAGTGGACCGAGCACGTCAGCGACCACGGCATCGCGGGAATCGACCCGCTGCACACACCGACCGCTCCCCCACACCCGATGTGGTCGGCTCCGACCATGGCGCCACCGACCCTCGCGGCCGCCGCCCCGCCAATAGCCCCGATCCCCACTCCGCCCGCACCTTCGCAGCGATCGAAGGGGCCGGTCGTGGCGATCGCGATCGTCGTGGCTGCAGCGCTCGGCGTGGGCACGTTCCTGTTGCTGCGCGGCGATGGCGACGACGACACCCTCGGCGACGCGTCGACCCCCACGGCAGACGCCACCATCGCCTCCGCGCCCACCAGTCCGGCTCCCACCACCGCAGTGCCGACGGTGCCGTCGACGGTCGTCACCACCATCGCCATCACCGTGCCACCGCCGACAGACCCCGAACTCCTCGCCGCGTCGATGCCCACGGCGGCCGACGTACCCGCCGACTGGGCGCTCTACAGCGACACCACCAGTGGGCACGAGCCCGACACGGACTCCGGATTCTGCAACGGGCCCAACGGCACGGCGTCGGCCATTGCGAGAGGCAGTGCCGCACAGGTCGATGGCCCGAGCTGGGACCTGCCGTCCACCGCGTGGTTCGGCATCGAGGGGTACGCCTTCCCCACCGAAGCCGATGCCACCGCATTCATCGCCGACATCGCGGCGCAGACGGCGGCGTGCTCCACCACCCCGGCCATCTCCGCGGTGCCCGAGTCGGAGCTGCTCGTGTTCGACGCCGAGGTGGACGCGATGTGGCAGATCGACACGTACGCCGGCAGTGCCGTCGAGACGGCAGGAGCAGCTGACCAGGTACTGATGGTCACCTCGTCGGACCGGTACAGCACATCGCTCGACGGCATCGCGTACGCGTTCACCCGCGCGTCCGAGGGCCGCTACGAGCGGTACGGACGATTCGTGTACGAGTACTGGGCCGACGGGCAGTACGGCTTCAGCGGGTTCACGAACACCGCCGACTGGGTGTTCACGCCCACGGCGGCCGATGTCGCGGCCGGCGCTGATCAGGTGCGAGCCGGCATCAGGTCGCGCCTCGGCGCGTGATCAGTCGGCCGACACGCCTTTGGGTGCACGTTGGCTCATGAAGCCGAACATGTAGCCGGCCACGCGGCGCATCTGGATCTCCTCCGCGCCCTCGGTGATGCGGTAGCGCCGGTGGTGGCGGTAGATGTGCTCGAACGGCTTGTGCCGCGAGTAGCCCATGCCGCCGTGCACCTGCATGGCCCGATCGGCGGCATCGCAGCACAGCCGGTTGGCCCAGTAGTTGCACATGCTGACCTTGTCGCTCTGGCTGAACGCGCCGTACTTGTCCATCATCCACGCGGTCTTGTGGATGAGCGCGCGCAGCATCTCGCACTGCGTCTGCAACTCGACCAAGGGGAACTGGATGCCCTGATTGGTGGCGAGCGCCTTGCCGAACGGCCGACGTTCCTTCGCGTACTGCACAGCCTCGTCGATGCAGAACTGCGCCGCACCCAGTGACGATGCCGCCTGACGGATGCGGTTCTCGTTGAAGAAGTGCTGCACCACCTGCAGGCCGCGGCCCTCGCCACCGAACACGGCATTGGCCGGCACGCGCACATCGGTGAGCCGCACATGCGCGTGATCGGTGGGCATGTTGAACGTCCACAGGTACTCCACGACCTCGAACCCCTCGCTGCTCGTGGGGACGAGGAACGCGGTGATGCCGTCGCCGTCGCCGGCCTTGCCACTGGTGCGGGCCATGATCATGTCGTACTGCGCCTTGTGGATGCCGGTGTTCCACGTCTTCTCACCGGTGATCACCCACTCGTCGCCGTCGCGGACCGCGGTGGTCTCCATGTGCGTGGCATCGCTGCCGTGGTTCGGCTCGGTGATGCCGAAGGCGAACCCGCGGCGACCCTCTGCGAGGTCGTCGATCCACTCGGCCTTCTGCTCGTCGGTGCCGTAGGCGATCATCAACAGCAGACCGACGTTGTTGCCGACGATGCTGTGTTCGTTCTGCAGGTCGTTGTGCAGGCCCAGGCCCTTGCGCGCCAGGTGCTCGCGAATGACGGCCATGCCGAGGTTGGTGCCGTTGCGACCACCGAACTCGGTGGGGAACGGGTAGCGGTAGAAGCCGGCGTCGTCGGCCATTCGCTTCACCTTGTACAGCAACTGCTCCCACTCCTCCGTGGGAAGCCCTTGGTCCTCCCAGTTGGTGCGCGCGTCCTCGCGCCGGTGATCGAAGAAGCGGATGTTGTCGTCCTGCTGCTCGAGTGGCTTGATCACCTGTTCGATGAACACGTCCAGTTCGGCGAGCAGGTCGAGGAGGTCCTGGGGCAGATCGAAGTCCATCGCAGGAGCTTTCACCCCGGCGAGTGCTGCCAGCGAAGCGGAGCGACCCCGCATCGGAACTTCAGATTTCTGGCATGGCAGACTGGGCGCATGACCGACACCTTCACGCGCATGGACGAATCGACCGCCGAGCAGTGGGCCGTCATCGGTCAGGAAACCGCCGCCAACCAAGGTCGAGTGGCCGATCGCATCCTCATGCTGCTCCGCTCGCTCGAGGACATCACCGACGGCTTCTCCTGCAATCAGCTCGTGCACTGCCTGCAGACCGCCACGCTCGCCGAGCGGGCCGGGGCCGACGCCGAGGTGGTCGTCGGGTCGCTGTGCCACGACATCGGCAAGGCCATCAGCGTGCCCAACCACGGCCCCATCGCCGCCGAGATGCTGCGCCCGTACGTGCGCCCCGACGTCTTCCACACGCTGTATCACCACCAGGACTTCCAGGGCCGCCACTACTACCAGCACTTCGGCATGCCCACCGATCTGCGCGAGCAGTACCGCGATGAGCCGTGGTTCGCGCTGTGCGAGCAGTTCACCGACGACTGGGACCAGGTGGCGTTCGACCCGAACGGTCCCACCGAACCGCTCGAGCACTTCGAACCTCTCGTGCGTGAAGTGTTCGCCCGCCCGCGCTACCGATGACCGCTCACGGCTCCCCCACCACGCTGGTGCCGCTGGGCGCCGCCGGCACGGTGACGGGCAGCAAGTTCCTCATCGAGCACGGCGGGCGTCGCGTGCTGTTCGACGCCGGCCTGTTCCAGGGACTGAAGGAACTCCGCGAACGGAACTGGTCGGCGTTCCCGGTGGACCCGGGCACGCTCGACGCGGTGGTCATCAGCCATGCACACCTCGACCACTGCGGCTATCTGCCGCGACTGGTGAAGGCGGGCTTCCGTGGCGACGTGCACGTCACGTTCGACACCGGCCGGCTGATGTCGGTGGTGCTCCCCGACAGCGCCCGCCTGCTGGAGGAGGAAGCCAAGTACGCCAACCGGGCGGGCTACTCGCGGCACCATCCTGCACTCGCGCTGTACACCGAGGACGACGCGTGGGCCGCACTCGAGCATCTTCGTTCGCACTCCTTCGATGCGCCGCTCCAGCCGGCCGACGGTGTCACGGTGACGTTCCGCCCGGCCGGACACATCCTCGGCTCCGCCACCGTGCGCGTCGAACTCGCCGACGGGCCGGTGGTGCAGTTCAGCGGCGATCTCGGCCGACCCAGCCACCCGCTGCTCGTGCCACCGGCGCCGGCAGGCAGCTGCGACTACCTGGTGGTCGAGAGCACCTACGGCGACCGATCACACGCGGGTGAGCACTCCCGCGAGGCCTTGGCCGACGTGCTCGATCGCACCGTACGTCGCGGTGGAAAGGTCATCATTCCCGCGTTCGCCGTGGACCGCACCGAGGTGCTGCTGTTCCACCTCCGCCAGCTGGCCGACGAGGGTCGACTCCCGCACGTGCCCATCTACGTCGACAGTCCAATGGCACTCGCCGCGCTGCAGATCTACCGCGAAGCGTTCCAGGAGCACGCGTCCGACGTGCGCACCGCGCTGCACGACACCGACGACGTCTTCGACCTTCCTGCGCTC
The DNA here is from genome assembly GCA_016213625.1 of Actinomycetota bacterium. Taxonomy (GTDB): domain Bacteria; phylum Actinomycetota; class Acidimicrobiia; order Acidimicrobiales; family Ilumatobacteraceae; genus UBA668. The sequence continues at coordinate 115,297 of JACQZZ010000116.1, read as the reverse complement.
GAGGAGGTGTTCGACTCCGAAGGTTCGAAGGCCGTGTCCCGACACGGTGGTTCGGCCATCATCATCGCCGGGGCCGGCATGGCCTCCGGCGGGCGCGTGGTGCATCACCTCGAGCGATTCCTCCCCGATGAGCGCAACACCGTGGCGTTGGTGGGCTTCCAGGCCGCAGGGACACGGGGCCGACAACTGCTCGATGGTGCGACGAGCGTGAAGATCCACGGGCAATACGTGCGGGTGAAGGCGGAGATCTGCGACCTCACCGGGTTCTCGGTGCACGCCGATGCCGGCGAGCTGGTCGACTGGGTCCGCACGGCCACACGCCCACCCACCACCGTGTTCGTGGTGCACGGCGAGCCCGCAGCTGCCGCGGCGCTCCGGGCGCGCATCGAGCACGAGCTCGATTGGGAGGCCGTGGTGCCCGAGCACGCCGAACGCATCCTGCTGCGCCGTTGAGCGCCGTCTCCCCGACCAATTGAAGAGCCGGCACGGTGGACCGTGCCGGCTCTTCACCCTGGGTGGGATCCTGCAGCGACGGGACAGACGCTGCGAGGTCGTGACGGCCCTGACCGTCGCCGGTCAGGGCCGCTCGATCACGGGTTGACGGTGAACGTCGAGATCGACGACGCCGTGCCCGCCGGGTTGGTGGCCCGGATGGTGTAGGCGCCCGTCGGGGTGCGGGCCGGCACCACGGAGGGGTATTGGGTGTTGGTGAAGCGGACCGGGGTGTTCATCGTCACCGACGTGGTACCACGCACCAGCACCACCGAGGTGGAGAAGCCGACGTTGGCACCGTTCACCGTGACCCGACGGGCGCTGTCGGCCACGGCCGACGTCGACACGCTCACCGGTGTGAACCCAGTGATGGTGGGCGGCTGGATGACGGTGAACGTCGGGCTGTTGGCACTGCCCCACCTGTTGCCCACCTGGATGGTGCCCGTGGTGGCACCGCCCGGCACCGTGGCGGTGATGGTGCGGGAGTTCACGACGGTGAACGTCGCACTGCGACCGTTGAAGGACACCTTGGTGGTGGTGAGGAAGTTGTTGCCCGTGAGTGTGACGGTCTGGCCGGCTGCGCCCGACGTGGGCGCCACCGTGATGTTGGCCGGAGCCAACTCCACCGTGAACACCGCCGAGGTGGTCTGCGTACCGATCGGGGCCGGGCGGGTGACGCTCACCCTGACCGGACCCTGCACGGCAGCGTTCGGCACGACCACCCGGAACGACGTCGCCGTCACGTTGGTGGGCGTGACCGTGACGTTGCCGCCGGTGGCGTTGGTGAACGTCACCGCCAGGGTGCCCGGCTGGAAGTTGGTGCCGTTCACCGTGATGGTCGCCCCACGACGAGCCGTCGCCGGAGCGAAACCGGTGATGGTGGGCGCCGGGATCACCGTGAACGACGAGGTCGCCGCTCCGCCGATGTTGGCCACCCGCAGCAGACCGCTGGTCGCACCGGCGGGCACCACTGTGGTGATCGACGTGTCGGTGTTGTCCGACACCACCGCGGCCACACCGTTGAAGGTGACCGAAGCGCCCAGCAGGTGCAGACCGGTGATGGTCACCGTGTCGCCGGCCTTGCCCGTGTTCGGACCCACGGAGAAGATGATCGGCGCATCGGGCAACACCGTGGTGGTGATCGAGGCAGATCCGGCCGCCGAAGTGAGCAGGATGCCCGCCGTCGAGGGAGCGCCAGGCACCGTCGGCACGCCAGACGGCACGATGAAGTCGACCGCCGTGTCGGACACCACCGTGAACGCCACCGGGATGCCGGCGATGGTCACGCCGGTGGTGGACGCCAGGTTGGTCCCGAGCAGGTGCACGAGCGAGCCGTGCCCCACCGGGTCGGTGGCCGACGTCAGCGTGGGAACTGCCACACCGATGCCGGACAGCGGCACCAACGTGACGCCGTTGGCGCCGTCGTGGTCGATCCACAGCGAGGCGACACGAGTGCCGAGCGCAGTGGCGTTGAGGTAGACGCTGACGGTGCAGGTGCCTCCCGGTGCCAGCGGTGCGGTGCACGTGGTGCTGGAGATGTGGAAGTCACCGGCGTGGAGACCCACGATGCCGACGACGTGCGGCGTCACCGACGGGTCGTACCCCAGGTCGCCGGGGTTGGCGTTGGCCGAGTTCTGGAATGTGATCGTGACCGGAGCGCTCGACACGCTGACACCGGAGAACCCGATGTCGGCGGCCGTCGGGTTCACCGTCGGCTCCTGCTCGTGGAACGGAGCCGCGGCGGCGAAGGTCGGGTCCGGACCAGGAATCTCGGCCCACTCCCAGTGCGTGAGCTCGCTGAGGTTCAGCGGCGCACGACCGAGCCAGACGACCTTGCTGTCGCCGTTGACCGCCCTGGCCACATCGGCAGGGCTGAGGCCGCTGAACGTGGCCGTCCACTCGGGGCCGTTCCAGGTGACCACGCCGTCGAGGCCGCCGCGGATGTCACGACGGCCGTTCACGTCGAACAGTTCGGTCGTGCTGGTGATGCGGGGCTCGACCGAGCCGGCGACGAGCGCCGCACCGGTGTCGGCGTCCGCAGCGGTACCGGTGACCACCACCACGCCGGGGGTCACTTCCGTGGCCGGCATGGTGACGGTGAGGTCACCCACGTGGGTCTGGTCGGCGCCGATGACGGCACCGAGGCCGTCCAGGCGCACCGCCCGGACGACGTCGCCCGGAAGGATGTCGGGGGTCTCCGTGAGCCAGCCGTACCCGCCGGCGTGGTTGACCTCGACGAGACCGTTGAACACGATGTCGCTCGGGTCCTGGTCGATCGGGTCGAGGGAGGCCGTCTGGGCGATCAGATTGCCCGCGCGGTACACCTCGATGCGCACCTGCTCACCCGAGGCGTAGCCACCGGCGGACACGTAGTCGCGCACCGGGAACACCTGCACATCGTGCGGTGCCCGCGGCGGGTCGAACGTGCCGTCGGCCGTCGTCGTCGAGATGCCGCTGAGCGCCACCGTGACGTCGCCGGTCGGGTCGTTGGTGTCGACGGTGAGCGTCGCCGAGCGACCGTTCACGTCGGAGGGCGTGAACACCACGTCGATGGTGCACGACTCAGTGGTGGCGAGGCTGCTGCTGAGGGTGCACGTGGAGCTCCCGGCCACCGCGAAGTCGCCGGCGTTCGGTCCGGTCACGGTGGGCAGGGCGTCGAACGACAGCGGCAGACCGCCTTCATTCGTCACGGTCACCGTGAGCGGGGTGGAGCCCACCGACACCTGCGTGTCGGGGAAGACGAGTGCCGTCGGGGTCACCAGCGCAGCAGGCTGCGAGGTCGCCACACCGAAGCCGGTGACGGTGGCGGTGTGCGGGGTACCGATGGAGTTGTCGTGCACTCGCATCGTCGCGTTGCGGTTGCCCAGCGCCTGGGGCGTGAATCGCACCGTGATGGTGCCGACGCCGTCGGGGGCGATGGGGCCCGGGAGGCCACCCGAGACCGCGAAGTCACCGGCGGCGATGCCGGCGAAGGTGACGTTCGAGATGGTGAGCGGCGCCGTACCGATGTTGCGGACAGCGAAGGTGCGCAGCGCCGACTCGGCCGGCAGGGCGGTCTCGATGGCCAACGCCGGGAAGGTCTGTGCCGAGGGCAGGATGGCGATGCCAGGCGAGGCCGGCTGACCCGGCGCCGTGCAGGAGCCGCCGGGGCCGTTGAACACGTCGGCGCCGTCCTCCCAGAACGTCATCTCCGAGAGCGCGATCGGGTCACGACCGAGCCACAGGATGCGGTTCTCCTCGGTGAGGGCGAGGTCGACGTCGTGTGCCACGTCGGCCGGCGCCTGCAGGCTGAGGTCCCACGTCGCCGTCCAGTTCACGCCGTCGGGGTTCGAGGCGCTGATGGGGTCGTAGGTGAGCGTGCCCTCCGAGCCACCGCCGGTACGGATGGAGCGCCTGCCGTTGATGGTGAACGGGTCGCGGCTGGCGCCGATGATGCGAGCCTCGATCTGATCGAGCGGCAGCGGACCGCCGGTGGTGAGGTCGCGGGCGTAGCCCTTCATCTCCACGATGCCCGGGGCCACTTCCGCGGTACGAGCGGTGACCTTCACGTCGGCCGTGGTCATCTCGTAGATGCGGCCGTCGGGGCGGGTGACGCGGAGGACGTCGCCGGCACGGATGTTCGGCGTGGTGGTCTCCCAGCAGCCACCGCCGGGGTGGTTGACTTCGGCGACGCCGTCGAGGCCGGCCACGGCAGTGCCCTGACCGATGACCACGCCGGATCGGATGATCTGCGACGTGATCACTTCGTCGGGCTCGAAGCCACCGTTGGAGACGAAGTCACGTGCGGTGAACACGCCGAGCTCCACGCCGTTGAACTGATCGAAGGGCACGATGCCCGTGGTGACCAGGCCGCCGCCCTGCAGCGGCACGTCGACGGGCGTGCCGTTGTAGGCGACCGTGAGGATGGCGTCGCGGTTGCCTTCGCCGCCGGGGGTGAACTCGAGGCTGATCGAGCACGTGGCGTTGGGCGCCACGGTGGCGCCTGCGCACGTGGTGGCCGTGACCGCGTAGTCGCCGGCGTTCGCCCCGCCGAAGCTGATGCCCGAGATGTTCATGTCGACGTTGCCGATGTTCTTGATCTCGACCGACTCAGGCGGGGAGGTGTTGCCCTGCGAGCGGGTGGCAAAGCCGAGGAATGCGGGACGAGCGACGCCGAGTGCAGTCTGCTCGCCCGCGCCGGTGGCGAGACCGGTGGCGTCGAGCGCGACGACGGAGTTCCCGGCGTTCGACTGCACCTGCAGGATCGCCGACTTGAGGCCGGGCGCCGACGGGTTGAACACGACGTTCACCACGCACGTGCCGCCCACGGGAACGGGCGTGCCGATGCACGTGTCGGTGACGTGGAAGTCGGCTGCGTCGATGCCGGTGACCGTGATGGCGCTGACCTGCAGATCGGCCAGCGCACCCGCGCCGGCGTTGAGCAGCGTCACCGTCTCGGGGGCCGAGGAGAACGTCACCTCAGTGGCCGGGAAGTCGATCTGCGTGCGGCTCGGAGCGACCACGGCGGCCTGCAGCGGCGAGTTCGGGCACTCGGGGGTCGGACCGGGGACGACGCCGTCGCCAACCTCGAAGATCGTCGCCTCGGTGCCGGCAGCCGGGTTCGAGCCGAGCCACACGGCGCGGCTCTCCGCGGCGAGCGCGCGGTCCACGTCGGCCTGACCCAAGCCGCTGATGATCGCGACCCAGTCGCCGTTGGCGTCGATGGTGAAGGTGCCGTCGCGAGGCGCGCGCAGGTCGCGCCGGTTGTTGAAGTCGAAGCGATCGGCGGAGCCGCCGATCAGGCGCATCTCCAGCTCAGCAGCGTCGATGGCGCTGCCGTCGGCGCGCACCGCGCGACCACGCACCTCGACCGAGCCGGGAGCGATCTCGGTGACCGTCTGGGTGATGGTCACGTTGGCCGTGGTCGTGGCGTCACGGGCGATGACCGCGCCACCGATCGCGTCCTTACCGGACAGCATGACGATGTCGCCGGCCGTGATGTTGGGCGTCACGCCCTCCCAGCACGCACCGCCGGGGTGGTTCACCTCGACGAAGCCATTGACCGGCACCACGTCGTGCGCGACACCGATCTGGATGTAGTCAGCGGCGTTGGTGGGATTCGGGCGGAGCACCTGCACGTCCACTGCAGGGAACACCGTCTCGTCCCAGCCTTCGGCCGACACGAAGTCGCGTTGCGGGAACGAGATGATCGACCCCGTGACCGGAGGATTGCTCACTCCGGCCGGCAGTGGATCAGCGCTCGCCTGCTCGGGCAGGAACGGAATCGCCCCCACCACCAAGACCATCGCGGCCAGCAGCAACTGCAACGGCCGACGACGCGACCGCTGCGAGCCGGCTGCCGGCCCTTGTGCATCCGTGGCGCCACGCTCGAGCGCGACACCTCCCGTGTGAATACCGAAAACGCCCATGGCGTCCCACCCTTTCGCCCGTCGCTCCCGTCGCGACAGTTCCGCAGGACGCACACAAGCGGCTAGGGACCCTCAGCGTCAACGGCCCCGGACGGGCTAGTGCGTCTGCGGGTTGACGGCCGACCATCGATGATTCGGAAGTCCTAGGACCATGGTCATTCCACCGCGTTCGGCGCGGACTCGACCGCTGCCAGACGGAATCGAGGCTCACACCCACCCTGCGTGGGACCGTTGGACGGACAGTGAGACCGGAGAAAATGATCCGAATGACCCAGTGACGTTCGTCACACCGGTCCACACTGTGCGTCGTTCAGCGCGAGTCCGAACACTCACCGTCGACACAGTTGCCGTGCCGGGGCAGCACCCGGGCGACGGGGCACGTGGTCAGGAACCGCTGGCGGAGGGCAGATTCCGCATCGCCCACACGGCCGCCTGGGTTCGATCGGTGACACCCAGGCGCTGGAACAGACGGCTGCAGTGGGTCTTCACGGTCTTCTCGCTGATGCCCAACTCCACGGCGATGCCGTGGTTGGTGTGGCCCTCGACGATGAGCTGCAGGATCTCCATCTCGCGCCGCGTGAGCGAGGAGGGCGACACCATGCTCATCGTGGAGTTGCCGCGCAGCAGGCCGGCCGCGACCGACGGGCTGAGCGGCGCACCGCCCTGCACGGCCGCACGGATGCCGGCGACCAGCACTTCGGGCTCGACATCCTTGACGAGATACCCCGACGCTCCCCCGCCGAGCGCCGCCGACACCTGCCGCGGTTCCTGGAACGTGGTGAGCACCACCACGTGGGTCTCGGGGTGCTGCTGCTTCACGAGGGTGAGTGCCTCGATGCCGTCCATGACGGGCATCGAGAGATCCATCAGGATCACATCGGGGCGCAGTTCCTCGACGGCCTGTACGGCTTCCTCGCCGTTCGAAGCGGTTCCCACCACCTCGAGGTCCTCGAACGAACCAAGGAGCTGCGAGAGCCCCGTGCGCACCATGGCGTGGTCGTCTGCAATCACGATCCGGATCATCGTTGTCCCATCAGTTCGAGTCGGATGCTGGTTCCTTGCCCTGGGGTGGAGTCGATGGTGAGGAGCGCCCCCACATCGTCGGCCAGATCGTGCAGCAATTGCAGGCCGAGGTGCCCCGCGGTCCGACTGGAGTCGGCTTTGTCGGCGGTGAACCCACGACCATCGTCGCGCACTTCGAGCACCATTTTGCCCATACGTGCCGCGTGGAGGCGCACCATCACGGTCTCGGCCTCTGCGTGCGCCGCGACGTTGCGCAGCGACTCGCGCGTGACGCGCAGCAGCAGCATCTCGTCCATCGGGGCGAGCGGCACGTCGGCGATGTCGAGGCGCACCCTCACGCCATTGGACTCGAGCGCCTGGATGAGGTCGTTGAAGCCATTGGCCCACCCCTCGTCGGGCACCTCCACCGGGTAGATGGAATTCAGGATGCTGCGCAGCCTCCGCACCGTGGTACGGGTGGAGCCGGCGAGTTCGTGCAGCGTGTCGTTGATGGGCGCGGGTGCGGTGTCGGCGTTGGCCTCGAGCGAGTACGAGATGCCGATGAGGTCCTGCACCGCTCCGTCGTGCACTTCGGCCGCGATGCGTCGACGCTCGGCGTCGGACGCGTGGATGACGCGTTCGAGCAGACGCTCCCGTTCGCGCTGGGCACGGTTCAACCGCCGAGCCAACAGGATGGCGAGTGGCACCTGTGCCAGGGTGAGCAAGCCGAGGCCGAGGATGACGAGCGGCATGAAGCTCGCGCGCAGCTCGGTCTCGCGTTCGGTGACCATCGCGTAGTCGAAATAGCTCTCCACCAGCACGGGCTCGCCATCGGAGGTGCGAGCGCCGAAGTAGACCTCGAGCAACTTGTCGTTGCCATCGGCCACCTCGGCGAAGTTCTCTTCCTTGCTGAGATCGCTGACCTCCGTGGCCGCGCCCTGTGTCTCGAACAGTTCGAACTCCTCGGGCTCGAGTTCGAAGAACTGACCGTCGAGGATGCGCTCGTCGGACCACAACACCTGTTGCTGTTCCGACCACACCTTCAACCGCACCACGTCGCTGATGTCCTTGAACGTCTGGCCGGCGGCGTCGAGCGCTTCCACATCGGCCTCGTTGCGCTCGAGGAGCCCCGGCGTCAGGAACGGCGCCAGCGCGACACGCGCGGCGAGCTCGCCTGCCGACCCGGCCTCCTTCACCGCTTCCCGCTCGGCGGCGGCGTTGGTGGCCCACAGCAACCCGAGTCCGATGGCGACGAAGGCGAGCAACGAACCGCCCACGGACAAGGCGATGGGGACGCGGAGCGAACGCGAACTACTGCGTTTGTTGCTCACTTCCCCCGTCGCGACGGGATGCTCACGAAGCATCTCCACGCAGGGAATATAGACCTGATTCAGCCCGGAAACGCGGCCCCTCGCCACCATCGGGTCTCGATCGATGGCAACCGCCGCGCCACGACCTGGGCCGATGAGCGGGCGAACTACCATGCGGTGTTCGTCCGAGGAGGTCCAGATGCCGAGCTACACCGAGGCGGAGTTGCCGCTCCTCACTCCGGGGATGACCACGAGTGCGGCCGAGACCCGGCGGTTGTTCGCCGAGACCAGAGCCACTGCTCCCCTGGCCAAGGGCCTCTTCGGCCCCGTCGCCATCCACCATCGCGATGTCGTCGACCTCCTCCGCGATCGACGGCTGCGAGGACCGGGGATGGACTTCGCCCGGATGTCCGGCATCCCCGACGGAAGTCGGGCGTGGGCGCGCCAGGAACAGATCCTGTTGTTCATGGAGGGCGACGACCACCACCGGCTCCGTCGTCTCGTCTCGAAGGCGTTCACGCCCCGAGCAGTCGAGTCGTTGCGCCCGTTCACCCGGGCGACCATCGCTCGCCTGGTCGACGCCGTCGTCGACGAGGGCCATTGCGACGCGGTGCCCATGCTGTGCGATCCGTTCCCGATTCCCGTGATCTGCGCCCTCGTCGGCGTGGATGCGGACCGGTGGGAGGACATGAGCCGGTGGGCATCGGACATCCTGCTGTCGCTGCGCCTCGACGCCGGGCAGTTCCTCGATCGCATCGAGTCCGCCCAGGCGGAACTCGACGACTTCATCACCGAACTCATCGAGCGACGCCGCGCCGCGCCCGGCGACGACCTGTTGTCCAATCTCGTCAGCGTGGAGGAGGAGGGCGACCGACTGTCACCGTCGGAGCTGCTGTCGGTGGTGGCGATGATGCTGGTGGCAGGCACCGACACCACGCGCAACCAGTTGAGCACCGTCATCCACACCTTCGCCGAGCACCCCGAGCAGTGGGCGCTGCTGCGGGAACGTCCCGAGCTGACCGCCAACGCAGTGGAGGAAGCCATCCGGTGGCACCCGGCCACCGAGGCCCTGCCCCGCTTCGCCGTGGAGGACATCGAGATCGGCGGCCACCTCGTGCCCGCCGGCTCCGTCGTCATCCTGATGTCGATGTCGGCCAATCACGACACGACCGCCCTTCCCGGTGCCGACACGTTCGACATCACTCGCACCGCACCCGACGGGTGGCACCTCCTCACCTTCGGCGGTGGCATCCACTACTGCCTCGGTGCGAACCTCGCCCGCCTCGAACTGCAGGAGGCGGTGGCCGAGCTGGCGACGAGGTTCTCCACGCTCACGCTCGACGGCGCGGCGACGCTGCACCCACCGGGTTCACCGATCGGCGGCTACTCGTCGCTGCCGATTCGCTGGGTCTGAGCGCCGCGACCCGGGCCCGACCGTTCCCCGATGAGCGATGCAGCGGCCAGACCGCAGCATCGCTCATCGCATTCAGGGTCAGGTGACCGTGGGATCGTGCATGCAGAGCGTGTACCACGGGTTCGCCGCACCGATCACGGGCGGCGGGTACTGCGCGGCGCACACCTCCTCGAGCGTGAGTGCCTGACCGGGCTGCACGGTCGTCGGCGTCACGCCGATCGGCACGGCCGTGGTGACCGGGACGTGCGACGTCGGTGTCGTCACCGTCGGCGGCACCGTCGGCGGCTCGGTCGGTGCCACGGTGGGCGGCACGGTCATGGGCGGGCTGGCGGTCTTCTCCACGGAGTAGGTGCGCGAATCGTTCGCACCCGACAGTGTGTCGACCGCCATCCGCAGTCCGGCCGCCTGCAGCGGCACCTCCACGCCGTCGATCATCGCCGTGATCGTGAACGGCTGGGGGCCGGAGCCGCCGGCGCACTCCTCGTAGTAGTACACCCGCACCTGATACACCCCGAGCGGGCTCGCGCCGGTGGGCCAGAACACGTTCTCCACCGGATTGGTGACGGGGTTCTCGCAGCTCGCGTTCGAGTCCACGTCGAGCGTGCCGCCGGAGGCCGACGTCGGATGGCCGTAGCTGATCTCCTCCCCCGCCGGGTCGAGCACGGCCAGGTCGAGGTCGGCGGTCGACGACCACCGCAGCGTGAACTGCACGTCGCCCGTGCCGAGCACCGGCTCGGGCAGCGTGGTCGCAGGGATCGTCTCCGGCGGCACGGTGATGTCCACCGGCGGCAGGCACTCGGGAGCGTCGGGGAACATGTCGCAGAGGGTGTCGACATAGACCTCGCCGTCGACCACATCACCGTTCGGCGACGCCTTCGGCGGGGTGCGGCCGAAGTAGCCACCGTTCAGATCGACGACGACGAAGTTGTTGATCACGACGTTGTTCACGTTGACCACCACGATCACCGCCGTCGGGTCGAAGCCCGGCCACGGATCGCCGTGGTAGGTGTAGCCACCGGGCAACGGCCGAGGCGGTGCCAGCGGGTTGCCACAACTGCACCGCGCCCGCGGAATGCCGTACTGATCCACCAACACCGCCGTGCCGGCCTGCAACACCGCGGCTTTGGCGTTGGCCACGCCGTTGCGGAACCCGAAGTTGGTCACGCGTGTGTCGGCTCGCAACACCATCGGTGTGAGCGAGCGGATGAACGCCGGGATGTCAGCGGGAGCGATGCCCTGCGCGCCCGCCCAGGCGGCTGCCTTCTCGGGGTGCTGGGTGAGGAACGTGATCATCTGCTCCTGGTCACACGCACGGTTGTTGCGGGTGCCGCCGTACAGGCCCGGCGCCGTGGCGTCGACGCTGCGCACGGGCAGCACCGCTCCGGCCGCCGTCGTGGGTGTGGCGGTGGGCGTGGGGGTCGTGGGGGTCGTCGTGGGCGCCACCGTGGACGGAACCACCGTCGTGGCCGAGGTCGTGGTGGTGGTGGCCGCCGGTTGGGCATTCACGACGGGGACGATGCGCACCGGAGGAGGCGCGGTGTTCGTGTCGACGCTCGGGGTGAACGGATCGTCGCCCGCCGCGGTGGCGGGCTCGAGGAACAACTCGGCGGCCGTGTCGGACGACGAGTCGTCGTCCTTCCCGCCGACCACGAACACGAGTGCCACCACGACGGCGGCCACCGCCGCCAACGCGCCGACGATCACCCAGATCGCGCTGCGCTTCCGTGTCGGCGGCGAGGCGGGCGGGGTGGCCGCCAACGGTTGCGCGGCGGCGACCGACTGCGCCGCGGAAGGCGGCGGCAACGGATGACTGGTGTCAGCCGCAGGCGACGGCGATTGGGGCGCCGACAGGGGGTCGATGGCGGTCTGGCCACCGTCGGAGACGTGATCACTCCAACGGCCACCATCCCAGTAGCGGAACTGATGCCGCCCCATGGGATCCGGGAACCAACCTGGGTTCGGAGCGTTCATCGCGTCCGCCTCCTCACTGTGGACCCGCCGCCCATGGACGTTCACGGCCAGCGAGTTCACCTCTGGACCACTTCTCACATTACGAATTGTCCAGCCCGCTGAGCAGGGCCGAAGGACCCGGCCGTGCACCACGAGCAGGCGATCGGCCACACTCTGCGGGTGCCCGACGCCGAGGTCATCATCCGCTCCGCCACACCACTGGATCGCGACGCGCTCGCCGGGATCTGCCTGCGCACGGGCCACGCCGGCGAGGACGCCACCTCACTCGTCGTGCACGGCCACCTCTACGGCGACGTCTACGCCGTGCCCTATCTGGCGCTGGCACCCGAGTTGGCCATCGTCGCCGAGGTGGACGAACGGGTGCTCGGGTACGTGTTGGGGGCGCTCGACACGCCATCGTTCGAGGCGCGCTGCGAGGCCGAGTGGTGGCCGACGCTCCGGGCGCGGCACCCACTGCCCGGCGACGGCAGCGACATCGACCGCGCGCTCGTCCGCCGGCTGCACGAAGGGTTCCACACGCCGCGGCGCCTCACCGAGCGCTATCCCTCGCACCTGCACATCGACCTGCTGCCCGAGCTCCAGGGTCACGGCGTCGGTCGCCGACTGATCGATGCCCTGCTCGAGCGGCTCGTCGCCGCCGGATCCCACGGCGTGCACCTCGGGGTGGACCCGCGCAACGAGCGCGCGTCGGGCTTCTACGAGCACCTCGGGTTCCGCCGTCACGACGGGGACGGCGCGGTGCTCTTCACCCGGTCACTGCCCTGACGGCGGTCCCATCAGCGCTGGACGCTCGGTGACCCATGCGTGCAGATCGTCGCCCACTTCGGCAGTGATGAGGGCTTCGAGCTTGGCGGAGTAGTCCGCCACCAGCGCGTGATGCTCGGGCTGACCCGCCAGGTTCACCAGCTCGTGCGGATCCTCGACACGGTCGTAGAGCACGACGTCGTTCCGCGCGAACAGGCCGTCGAGGTCCGTGGGGCGATTCGGCTCGAGGGGCGAGAAGTAGCGGCCGAACGAGTACCGACGGTCCGTGTAGCCGCGCAGGAAGCCCCGCTTGTGCAGGTCGGGACGCAGGCGACCCGACTGCAACTGCTCCATCACGTCGGCGTCGCCGAAGTGCCGCCAGTACCCGGCGTCGAGCGTGGTGATGGACTCGACGGCGGTGAGCACGCCGTCGCGCACGTCGTGTCCCTCCAGCGCAGGAGCCAGCGACTGACCCTTGAGGTTCGAGTGCTCGTTGGCCACCTGTTCGGCGGTGACACCGGCGAATGCCAGCAGCGTGGGCGCGAGGTCGACGGCCGAGGCGAATGCCGTGCTGACCCCGCCTCCCTGCACATCGGGGTGCCGAACGATGAAGGGCACGTGGAAGTTCTCGTCGTACACGAGGTTGCCCTTCTGGCGGAGGCCGTGCGAGCCGACCATGTCGCCGTGGTCGGCAGTGAACACGATGATCGTGTCGTCGGCCTGTCCAGAGGCCTCGAGAGCATCGAGCACGAGGCCGATCGAGCGGTCGACGTCGCGCAGGCAGTTCAGGTAGAAGTTCATGCCCTCCAGCCAGTGGTCCTCCCCCACCACCTCACCGAAGGAGACGTTCATCACTTCGGCGTACTCGCGCACCGCGGGCGCCGCGCCCGACAGGTCGTCGTGCGCGCTCGCCGGGAGCGACACGTCCCACTGCGGGGCGTAGACGGGAATGGGTGCCGGCGGCCGGGTGGCCACGGCGTGCGAGAGGCCGGGCGGCAACTGCACCTTCGACCGGCTGCCGTAGTCGAAGCTCATGATGTCGTGCGGGTTCACGAAGTTGACCGCCATGAACCACGGCTGCTCGGCGACCACCACCGGTGCACGGTTGCGCAACCAGCCCGCGGCCTGACCGGCGATCACCGGGTCCACCTGCAACCCGGCCCAGGCGCCGCCGTCGATGTCGCCCCAGTCGTTCCACTCGGAGAAGCCGTACGGCTCCAGCGCATCCTTGGTCGACACCGGGTTCGCCGGGTCCACGTACGCGTTCGACAGATGCCACTTGCCCTGGTAGGTGGTGTAGTAGCCGGCGGCGCGCAACATCGTGCCGATGGTGCCGATCGCCGGGTCGAGGGGCCGGATGTAGGGCATGTTGTCGTTGTCGTAGATCGCGGTGTGCGGCAGGTGCTGGCCGGTGTAGATGACCGACCGCGACGAACTGCACATCGTGGACGCGGCGTAGTAGTTGCTGAACGTGGTGCCGGCGGCGGCCAACCGTTCGCGGGACGGCAGCTCGAACCCGGCGGGATGCGGGATGGCAGCCCGTTCCTCGTCGGTGGTGATCAAGAGGATGTTGGGTCGACGGCTCATGGCTCCAGGCTCTCAAGTGACGGACACACCATGCTTCACCCGAAGCGGGTGAAGGTCAAACTGTTGTGTCACCAGGCGGCAACAGACCCACGCGTCGGGCCATCGCGACGGTCTCGGCCCTCGAGGCAGTACCGAGCTTGCGGTACACGGATCGCAGATTGGTCTTGACCGTGTTCACCGAGACGTACAGCCGCTCGCCGATGGCGGCGTTGGAGAGATGCGTCGGCAGGAGGGCCAGGAGTTCCCGTTCTCGCGGGGTGAGCGGTTCCACGATGCCCGGGATCGGCTGGCTCGGAGCGGCCGTTGCGGGCGACCATCGGTCGACGAACGAGCGGTGCTCCGCCGGCAGACGACGGAGGATGCGATCGAGATCGTCGCCGCGCTGGAGGAACGGTGACACCAGGCCGAGTGGCATCGCCAGGTCGATGGCCGCCCGCAGGAATCGGTCGGCGTCGTCTCCTGTGGCCGCCATCGCGCAGAGCACGAGTGCCTCCACCGTGGCGCGTGACGTCCATCCGTCGGTGCGTTGCAGCGCCGACAGCACCTGCGCGTACTGCCGCGACGCGAGTTGCACGGATGCCTCGGCGATGGTGCGATCCGGGCCGGGGAGCATCGCGGTCGCCACCTCGGCCGCCTCGCCGATGCGACCGGCGGCCACGAGCGCTCGGACCAACAGCGGGTCGAGCAGTCGCTGCATGGGCGCGGGCCGTTCGAATCCCGCTTGCTCGCAGAGCTCGTCGAACTGCCCGGCCGTCGCCGACCACCCCTCCTGCTGGGCATGCAACTCGATGCCGAGTGCCGCGGCGTTGGCGTGGGAGTAGGGGTAGTCCACCGCGTCGACCACGTCGAGCAGCTCCTCCATGCGCACCGCTGCCGCAGCGGTGTCGCCGCCGGCGATGGCGGCTGCCGTGCTGGCGATCGCGATCTCCAACACGGCCGGATTGCGGCGGACTCCCACCGCCTCGGCCTCGTCGCTGGCGTGCTGTGCCAACCGGGTGGCCTCCACCACATTGCCGGCCAGGACATGCAACCGTGCCCGAAGCGCGGGAACGGTGACCCGTCGCGCGTGCTCGTCGGCATTGGCCGCTGCGCGGTCCAACGCCGCCGCCGCCTCGTCGAGGTCGCCGCGCAGAATCCACGCTCGGGCAGCCACGCTGTCGAAGCGGTACTCGAACGGCCCTCCGAGCACCGGGCCGACGGTCGCGCCGCTGAGCGCCAATGCTCCGTCCATTCGTGACACGTCGCCGCGGGCGACCGCGACGGCCAGACGCCGCAGCGCGACTCTCCGGTCGTCGGGCTGGCACCGTGGCGCGACCGTGTCGAGCATGGCCTCGGCCTCGTCGAGCCGACCGGCGGTGAAGTTGGCGAACGCGAGGTCGAGCAACAGGTCGACGTCGTGCACCTCGAGGTTCACCGGCAGCATCTCCAACCAGCGACGGAACTGGCGACCATGCCCCTGGTCGGACAATGCCAGGCCCGGGCGCACCACCAGGTCGAAGGCACCGTCCATGTCGTCGACGAGCACGAGATGACCGAAGGCTGCATCGGTCTGACCCCGGGCGGCGAGCAACCGGGCCGCCTCGCGGTGCAGACGATGCCACTCCTGCGGATCGGTGTCGCGCACCTGCGCACGCAGGAGGTCGCGGAACAGGTGGTGGAAGCGGTAGCTCTCGGCCCCGGTTCGCACCAGGAACACGTTGCCGTCGTCGAGCGCACGGATGACCGCACCAGCGTCGGCTCGGCCCGCCAGTCCCGCCGCGAGCGAGGCATCGAACTCGTCGACCACGGACACCGCGAGTGCCACCTCGCGTTGATCGGCCGGCAGCGCATCGATGACCTCGCTGACCAGATAGTCGGCCACCCCGGCGTTGTCGGCGGGCAGGTCGTCGAGCACTCGCAGCACATCGCCGGGCCGGGCGAGCGCGGCGAGCTGGATGCCCGCCACCCACCCTTCCGACCGTCCGACCAGTTCCGTCAGGTCGCGATCGGCCATGGCCGGGCACTGATACCCACGCAGCAGCGAATCCGTGGAGTCCTCGTCGAACCGCAGGTCGTCGACGCCCAGCTCGGCCGCCCGGCCCTGGAGTCGCCAGCGAGCCAGCGGCAGCGGCGGGGTCGAGCGTGCGGTGCACACCAGCCGGAACCCGGGGCCGGCGCGGTCGACCAGCAACGCCAGCTGGTCGAGCGTGGCCCGGTCGCGCAACAGGTGCAGGTCGTCGAGCACGAGTACCAGATCGCGGCCGGTGCTGGCGAGCGCGTGGACCAGGAGGTGCAAGAACGCGGTGTCGGGTCCGCGCTCGGTGAGCACACGGTCGGGCTCGTGGCCGAGGTGCACTGCCTCGTCGAGCGCGGCCACCAGGTGTCGCCAGAAGCACAACGGGTTGGCGTCGAGCGCGTCGAGCGAGTACCAGGCGACGGCGACACCGTCGAGCGTGTCCACCCACTGGCGCACCAGCACGGTCTTGCCGTAGCCGGCGGGTGCCACCACGGCGACCACCTGGGCCGTGCCCTCCAGGAGGTGACGGCGAGCCGGGCGATCGACGAGCACCGACGGAAGGTGCGGCGGCACCAGTTTGGTGGCGATGACGGGCGCTGCCGCGAGGGCTGGGACGACGTCGTCGTCGGCATCCCAGGTCGCCAGCGCCAAGCTGCGGTCACTCGAACGTTGCATCGGGTCTGATCGACGGCGAGCGTACCAGAGGCGCTCCGGCATCCACATGGCCGCTCGGATCCCGGCGTCGGGTTTGAGACCAGCTCGTTCGGGGTACCAGCACGACATGATCACCCTCGGACTCGTACTCCTCCTCATCGGCGCCATCGCCGCCATCCCCATCCTGTGGACGCTCGGGGTGATCCTGCTGATCGTCGGTGTCGTGCTCCTGATCCTCGGTCGCGCAGGTCGTCAGGTCGGCGGCCGAGCTCACTACTGGTGAGCGACGGCGAGCGCGCCAGCGGCACCGACCGTCGGTTTCGTGATCGCCGCCCCCGTCTCCCGCTGAACACCCCGCACGCCTCGAGTTGGAAGGAGCGCCGGTGGACGAGTCGGTTGCTCCATCGGCTCGACGAGACCGGCTCGCACCCATTGTCCGGGTTCACCGCGATCGCCGTGATCGCCGTGTGGGTCACGGTCGGTGTGGCCACCGGCTTTCCCGACTGGTGGGCCACCACCCTCTTCGCCGTCACCGGCGGGGTGACGTTCGTGATGGTGTTCGTCATTCAGCACACCCAGGCGCGTCAGACCTCGGCCACGCAATTGAAGCTCGACGAGTTGATCCGCGCCACCGCTCGCGCCGACGACGGACTCATCGCCGTGCAGGAAGCCCCCGAGGGCCTGCTCGACCGCCTCACCGAGTCGACCGTGGCCGACAGGGAGTGGATCTGATCACCCCGCCTGTTTGAGAAAGGGTCGCATCGGGTACAGGGACACCATCAGGCAGCCCTTGTTGCTGTGTGCCGTCGTCTCGACGGTTGATCCCTTGGAAAGGCTGGTCGCCATGACCGCTTCCATCCCTCGCATCGCGCGTTTCGCGCTCGGTACCGCTGTCGGAGTGCTGCTGGTCGTCGGTGGTGGTGACGCGTCCGCGGCGACCTCTCCGGTGGGCCTCGGCGACGCTGCGAGCTACGCCGTGGTGGCGGGCACGACGGTGACGAACACCGGACCGTCCACGGTGAACGGCGACCTCGGCGTGAGCCCGGGCTCCGCGGTCACTGGCTTCCCCCCGGGCCAGGTGACCGGTGGAGTCGTCCACGCTGCCGACGCGAACGCACTGGCGGCCCAGGCGTCGGTGGTCACCGCGTTCGATGATGCCGCAGGCCGACCCAGCACAGGAGCGATCAGCGCCGATCTCGCCGGCATGACCTTGACCTCGGGTGTCTACACCGGCGGCGCCCTGGCGTTGTCGGGCACGCTGACGCTCGATGCCCAGGGCGACCCGAACGCGGTGTTCGTGTTCCAGGCCTCCAGCACGCTGGTCGCCAACAGCTCGAGTCGCGTCTCGCTCGTCAACGGCGCGGGCTCGTGCAACGTCTTCTGGCAGGTCGGCAGCTCGGCGACGATCGGCACCAGCGCAACCTTCGTGGGAACGGTGCTCGCCCTCACGTCGATCTCGGCGCAGACCAACGCGTCCATCGAAGGCCGGCTGCTCGCCCGTAACGGTGCCGTGACGCTCGACTCCAACACCTTCACCAGGCCGTCGTGTCAGTCAGCGACCTCGCCCACGACGACACTGGCGACGACCGGCGGGGGCAGCGCGACCACCACCGGAACAGGTGCGAACACACCCGCCTCGTCGATCCCGTCCGTGGGCTCGAGGGCTGTGGAGCTGCTCGAGATCGGAGCCATCGCCATCATCGTCGGCGCCGTCGTCACGTTCGCAGCCCGCCGCTCGGACCATCGTTCGGTGAGGTGACGGTCGACGCCGGCATTGATCGGCACGACCGGATCATCGGCGTACGACGGTCAGGGCGTCACCTTGTGAGCGCTCACCTCGATGATCACGTCGGGTGGCGGCGCGGGTGTGCGACGCGCCGTGACCGCTTCACGTGCCAGCCGATAGCGGCGGATCACCTCACGTCGGTTCTGCCACGCGGCGCCGATGAGCAGGGCGGCCCAGATCGGGCGGGTGGTGCGGCGGACGAGGTCCAGCGGGCGCGTCATGTCGGGCACAGTCCTTGCCGGCCCCGGGTGGGGCCGTGCACGACCTCCCTACCCAGGATCCGTCTCGCCCAAACCCTGCACGGCCGCGCGAGGTTGCCATTGCCCCGAATCGGTGTATGGTCAGGTCAACAAGCGCAGTGCGTACCCCAGACCCCGGTCACGCGTTGACGACATGTCGACGAACCAGGGAGGTCTGCAAGTGGTCGCATCGCTCATCGGGTCGTCCTTCGACCTTTACACCGTTCAGGCCCCGCGCATCACCGCCGAGGGCGACACCACCGTGATCTGGCTCACCGGCGACCAGGACGTCGCCGTGGTCGAAGCACTCCGCGCCGCCATGCTCGCCGAGCGGGGACGACCGGCCTTCGTCGTGGTGGACCTGCGAGGTGTCACGTTCATCGACATCTCCACCGTCCAAGCGCTCACGGATGCAGTGCTCGAGAGCCGCAGAACCGAGTGGGCGCTCACGCTGCGTGCCCCGTCGCTGTGCGTGCTCCGAATGCTCGAACTGTGCGGCCGGAGCGAGTTGTTCGACGTCGCCTGACGCCACGTTCGGCACCACATGGCGAAAGCGGTAGACCGGTCGACCGACCTACCGCTCTCCAGCCAGCGCACCAGGGCGGGAGACCGGGCGCACACAGGCTCTACCCCCGACGACGACTGTTCAAACATCGTCAAGCCCGAATGTCAGAGCTCATCCGCGGTCGTCGCCGGCGACCCTCCTGAGCTGGGCGAGGCTGGCAGCGATGAGCCGTCCCACGTGCACCTGGCTGGTGCCGAGCCGCTCGGCGATGTCGGCCTGGCTGAGCTCCTCGTAGAACCGGAGGTACAGGATGGTGCGTTCACGCGTCGGCAGCAGGGTGAGCAGTTCGATCACCTGCGCTCGGTCCAGCGAGTCCGGCACGTCATCGGCGAACGGGCGCTCGTGGCCGGGATTGTCCGGGTCGAACGAGTCGGGACGGTAGGCGAGGCTCGCCTCCATCACCTCGATCACAGTGTCCTCCGGCAGCCCCAGGTGGCGGGCGAGTTCGGGGACACGCGGTGATCGACCCAGCTGTTTGGTCAGTTCCTCCACAGCCGCGTTCACACCACCGCGACGATCCTTCGCCGTGCGCGACACGTGCACGCCCCATGTGTGGTCGCGGAAGTGACGGCGCAGCTCGCCGACGATGGTCGGGGTGGCGAACGCGCCGAACGGCACCCCGTGGACGGCGTCGAAGCGATCGATCGCCTTCAGCAGCCCGATCCGCGCCACCTGCAGCAGGTCGTCGAAGGGCTCGCCTCGCCCCATGAACCGGCTCGCGCAGCGGCGCGCGAGCCAGTCGACGCGGCCCGCGATCTCGACGCGCAGCGCGTCACTGCGGTCGACCGCGAATCGCTCGAGCGCCAGCGCGAGCCACTCGTCGTCCGGAGGCGGCCGTGGGTTCACCGTCCGGTCAGCCAGTTCGGACGACCGAGGCCCAGATCTCGGCGTGACCATCGACGTGGCTCATTCCGTGCTCCTTGCACACCTCACCCAGCACCGTGCGGCACAACTCGAGGTCGGGGTGCTCGGGATCGAATTCCTCGACCGCCGTACGGGCACGCACCACGAACGCGTCTCGGGCGTCGAACTCGAGCTCCACCGGTTGCCCGGCACCGTGCTCCACGAGGGCGATGGTCACCTCGCTGACCGCGATCTTGATGTCCTCGATGTCGTCGATGGTGAACCCGGTGAGCGACGCGAGGCCGCTCGCCGCGAGGCGAGCGATACGCGACAACGCCGGCTCGGCGGGGATTCGAAGTGCCACCGGCCCGCTCACCGCGGTCGACGGCGACGGTGGTGTGGTGCCCATCTCGGTCATGTCGGCAGGCCTCCTGAGGTACGCCACTCGATGCAGATCGTTGCAGACTCGGTGCACACGGTCGCACCGAGTTCGTACCCGATCGCGCTGCCGACCAAACGTGACCGATACCAGCCCGCGATCGCGAGCCGTCAGGTCGACGTGCGACCGTCGACAGAAGAAGGGCCCACCTGCTCGATGGTGGTCGCCCGCCTGGCGAATCGGGGCAGGACGAGGGATGCGATCACGACGACGGCACCCGCCACGACGGCCCACCAGCCCACCGAGGACTCGAGCGCCAGGTTCGTGGCGAACGACTCGGTCTGGACCGCGCCGACGAAGCCGGCGACGACGAGCACGAGGCCGCCGAACGTCGCCAGCGCGCGAGAGCGGCTCGCCCCTGCGATGAGGAGCAACGCGCCGATCGCGATCTCGATGAGGCCGAGCGTGGTCGTGTGGCGGAAGCCGAGCACCTCGACCACCGGGTCCGACATCGAACCGCTGAACCCGCCACGGGTGATCACGATCAGGCCGATCACGATGAGCACCAGACCGACACCGGCGGCGATCAACGCATCGGGCGCGAACCTCGCGCTCGACGACGTGCGCACGTGTGCCACCGGCACACCGACCTCGGCTGCGGTGCCGGCGACCGGTGCCTCGCTCATGGTGGTGCGTTCGTGCTGCGGACCGTCGGCGATCGTCATCGGACTCTTCCCTCGCGGCCGGAGGATCCGACGCTCGATACCAGGTTCTTCCCGGGAGCCGCGCGTTCCAAACACTGTCGGGGATCTCGACCTCGGCGGTGCGGCCGCGGATGCCGCGCTGGGCGGCTCTCGAGAGGCGTCAGAAACCCGGATAGCGGTGGCTCAGCAATCTGGTGGCCTCATCCGGGCACACCGCCCTGGAGTAGAACCAACCCTGCGCGGAGCCGCAGCCCATCTGACACAGTCGTGCCACTTGGTCGGCATGCTCGACGCCCTCGGCGACGATCTGGATACCGAGCGGCCTGGCGAGCGCGATGATCCCCGCGACGAGTCCAGGGCCATCGTCAGTCGCGTGGGCGACGAAGCTGCGGTCGATCTTGATCACGTCGATCGGGTGCTGGTCCAGATAGGTGAGCGACGCGTACCCCGTACCGAAGTCGTCGATCGCGAGGGAGATTCCACGGTCGTGGATCCCCTGAAGATTCGACGTCACGACCGCGGTCCGGCGAAGCAGCGCGGTCTCCGTGATCTCCACGCACAAGAGCTCGGGTTCGAGGCCACTGGCGGCGAGCGCGCCGTCGATCGCATCGAGCAATCCCACCTCGGCCAGCTGGACGGCGGAAATGTTGACCCGGAGCATCACCGGGTGACTCGCGCCGAGCATCGCCCATGCCGCACCCTGGATGCACGCCTGGTTCAGCATCCAGTCGCCGATGTCAAGGATCAGCCCCGTGCCCTCAGCGATCTCGACGAACCGATCAGCGGTCCACACGTCACCGTCGGGTCGCCGCCAGCGCAGCAGTGCCTCGAACGCGACCACTGACCCGGATTTGAGGTCCACCTCTGGTTGGTACCAGACCTCGAGCTCCCCGCGAAGCAACGCTTGGCGAAGGCCGGCCTCGACCGCGAGTCGGGCGGTGACGGTCGTTCGCAGATCCTCGTTGAACATGGCCACCCGGTCCCGACCATCGGCCTTCGCAGCGTAGAGCGCGGTGTCGGCTTCCCGCAGAAGATCACCTGCCTCGGCCCCATCCGTGGCGAGCGCAACACCCACGCTCGCGGTGGCGAACAGCTCCCGGTCGCTGGTGGCAAATGGAGTCCGGAACTCTTCCACCAGTCGAGCGGCCGCGCGCACCGCCTCCGCCGGCTCCTTCAGGTCGCGCATGACGATGATGAACTCGTCGCCGCCGAGTCGAGCCACCAGGTCGCCAGCCCTCGCGACTGCTTGAAGCCGGTCGGCAACAGCGATTAGGAGGCGATCACCGGCGGAGTGACCCAGCGTGTCGTTGACATCCTTGAAGCGGTCGAGGTCCATCATGAGCACTGCAAGTGGCCGGCCGGATCGAGAGCGGGCGTTGATCGCCAGGGTGAGTTCGTCGATGAGCGCAAGTCGGTTCGCCAGACCTGTCAGCGGGTCGTGCGTGGCCTGTGTGCGCAAGCGTTCACTCGCGACCTTGCGATCGGTCACGTCGAGAGCCACGCCCTGAAGGCCGATGATCGCCCCCGCTTCATCCCACACCGGTTCACCCCGCGCCAGCATCCACCCGTGGGAGCCGTCGGGTCGGACCATCTCCAGTTCGAGTTCGTACGGGGTGCCGGTCGTCTGGGCGTTCGACAATGCCGTGCTCAACTCGTGCCAGCTCGCTGCGGTGAACAGCCGGCTGTGCTCGGTGTAGTCCGGCGCGGGACTCGCGGGGTCGAGACCCTGCATGAGGAACAGCTCCTCGGACCAGGAGACGTGATTGGTGGCGTTGTCCAAGGTCCAACTGCCGAAGTGCGCGATGCGTTGCGCCTGCTCCAACTGCGCTCGGCTGGAACGCAACTCGCTCTCCGCTTGCACTCGGTCGGTGATGTCACGGCTCGACTCGATGACATGGCCGACGCACCCGTCGGCATCCATCTCGGGGGTGACCTTCGTCTCGTACCAGCGGTGGCCCTCCGCGTTGTCGATCTCGAACTCGAACGTGAGCGCCTCACCGCCATCGAACACCTGCCGGTTGTACGCGTCCCACGACGTTGCGAAGTCGCCGAACCCCATCTCCGCGAACGTCTTGCCGATCCAGTGCTCGCATGGGACACCAGAGTTCTGCTCGACCTGATGGTTCACGAAGTCGATACGCCCATCGCGGCCGAACCGGATCACCGCATCCCCGGTTGAGTCGAGCACTGCACGCAAGAGACCTTCACTCGCGGCCAGTCGATCACGCTGCTCGGCCAGCTCCATCTCGACGCGCGTTCGCTCGGTGATGTCGCGCGCGGCGGCGAACACCCCTGCGATGTCGCCGTTGCTGTCGCGGTAGACGGTGGCGTTGTACAGCACGTCAGTGACAGTTCCGTCAACGTGTCGGATCGCAAGCGGGTAATTCTTGACCGACCCCTCGTTGAACGCGTGGACGTAGCCGGCGCGGGCGCTGGCCGGATCCGTGAAGTAGGTGGCGAAGTCACTGCCGATGAGTTCCCGCCGAGGGACGCCGGTGACGGTTTCGGTGGCCACGTTCACGTCGGTGATGACGCCGACTGCGCTGATGGTGACGAGCGGATCGAGGCTCGCTTCGATGAGACTCCGAGAATACGCGGACACCCGGGCGAGCTCTTCCTCCGCCCGGACTCGATCCTCGATGTCGACGACGATGGAGAAGAGCAGGAGTCGACCATCATGGATGGGCGAGGAGTGGACGTCGACCCTGCGGATCTCACCGCTGGCCAGGCGATGCGGGAAGACGAAGTGGGTGAGGTCGCCCGCCTCGGCCCGAGCCATCATGGCCACGACCTCAGCGGCCGGCATCATGTTGATCTCGGTGATCGACATCGATCTCAGTTCACTCATGCTGTAGCCGTAGAACGCCACGGCTGACGGATTCGCATCCACGATCTGCCCGGTTTCCGGGTCGATGAGCAGCATGACTGCGCCGTGATCGTGGAACATCGCCCTGAAGCGGTGGCCGTCGCCGGGCGTCTCGGCGTCCGCGTCGAGGGCCACGGTCATGACTTCATCGCCGACCATCGGTTCCGCCTCGCCGCACGGTCGGCACCCAGGCGATGGCGAGGCTGTCACCCACGCCTGGGGGGAGGTCCAGAACCGAGTGCTCGGTGCCATGACCCTCCTCATCGTGCTGCTGAACCGACTCCGTGCTCGTGACACGCGGTGTTCTCGGCGCTCGTCCGCCGGATCGGCTCCTCAACCCACAGCCGAACGGTGTGCGCCCGCCTCACTTCAGTTAGCGGAGCGGCCAGCCGACACGACCAGAGGACTAGGTCCTTTCATGAAGCGCCGCATCCACTCCGACGCCACTCCAGTGGTCGAGCGATGAAGCCCGTGCCCGCGGAAAGGCCCCTGGCGACTCCGCCAGGGGCCTTCCAAATGGAGCGGACGACGAGATTCGAACTCGCGACCCTCACCTTGGCAAGGTGATGCTCTACCAGCTGAGCCACGTCCGCAATGTGCGGAAGCAATCTAGCGACGCGACCGCGAGATTGACAACCAGTCAGCCACGCTGCTCGGGCGGCCGGAGGTCCACCCGCAGCACGAGGACGCCGTCCTCGATGGTGCCCGCGGCGTCGCCGATGATGGCGTAGTCGCG
The DNA here is from genome assembly GCA_016213625.1 of Actinomycetota bacterium. Lineage (GTDB taxonomy): Bacteria > Actinomycetota > Acidimicrobiia > Acidimicrobiales > Ilumatobacteraceae > UBA668. The sequence goes on along the minus strand of JACQZZ010000116.1, from coordinate 90,601 downwards.
GAAGTCCACCTGGGCCTGGCGCACGAACTGTGCCCGTTCCTCGCCCGCCACGGGCGGCAGCGGCCGCTGCTTCACGGCGTGGGCCCGCTCACGGAAACGGGCGAGCATCGCGTCGACGTCGAGGGAATCAGCCATGCGCCCCACCGTACCGGCAGGCGCCGCGGCATGCCCAGCTATTCGCTGACGTTGAGCCGCAACAGCGGATCGAAGTGATCGGGATCGTCGTCGTCGGCGGCGGGCTCGGCGGCCGGTTCATCGAAGGTGAGCTGCTGCGCCGGTGCGGAGGATGGCGCGGTGTCGATGACGATGACACCCTGCTTGGCCGGCGCGACCACCGGCTCCTCGGACACGGGCTCCTCGGACACGGGCTCGACGGACACGGCCTCGACGGACACGGCCTCGACCGCCGGCGCATCGTCAGGTGCGTCGACGGTGGCGAGCGCCACCGGTGCGGCAGCTGCGGCCGCGGGGAGCAGGTCGGAGAAGTCGTCGAACTGTGCCGGCTCCAGCTTGCCGAGTGCGTCGAGGTCGAGTTCGTCGCGGTCGTCGACCGGCTCGGCCTCGTGGATGGCGTTCGCCGGCCGGGAATCCTCCAGACGCCGCGCACGGGAGTTGAAGTCGCCCTTGCGCCAGGTGCGCGTGCCCATCATCTCCAGCGGGCCTAGCGCAGGGTGTTCCACCTTGCTGGTGCGCCACCAGTACCAGGTGCCGACGCCGAGCACGATGGCCAGCAGCAGCAGGCCGGCGACGGCGAGGTAGATGATGCGCGCGTTCTGAGGGTCTTCGAAGGTGCCCTCGGCAAGGATCCCGCCCAGCACCACCGTCGGCACACGCACCATCTTCGACTCCACGTCCACCGCGTTCACGGCCCACAGTGTCGCACGCGACCACCCCTCACCACACGCGTCGACGTGCGGTGCCTCGCCGGATCGGCAAAGCTGTACCGGTGGATGCCCTCTGGATCGTGCTGTTCTTCGCCGTCATGGCGGGCCTGTGGTGGGTCTCGTACAAGATCGAGCCGCACTATGCGTCCAAGGACGGCAAGCGCTTCTTGTGCACCGCGCAGGAGATCGTCGAGGGTCAACCCGCCGGCCGCGCTCGCGAGACGCGAGTGATGGTGCTCGACGACGGTGTGCTCCACTGCAGCCAGAAGCGCGGCCTGCGCCGCAACGGGTCGCTGTGGGCGTTGGTGGGCAAGTCGCCCAGTCCCCCGCAACGACTGCAGGTCTACGTGGCACAGGAGTTGCTCGACGGGCACGCCCTCCCGAACCAGTTGGCCATCCGTGTGCCGGCCAAGAGCAAGGTCATCCCGGTCCTCGAGCAGATCCTCGCCGACCGCGAGGTCAGGCGGGAGCGAGCGATTCGAGGAACTGCTGAATCGGCGGAGCAACCTGATCCAGATTGATCAGGAACGCGTCGTGCCCGTGGGGTGAGTCGATCTCCACGTAGTCGCTCTTCGTGCCCTCCGACAGCAGGAGCTCGTGGATCTGGCGCTGCTGGTACGTGGGATACAGGATGTCGCTGGAGATGCCCATCACCAGCGCGGGTGAGGTGACGCGAGAGATGGCGGCACCGAGGCCCGACCTGCCGCGCCCGATGTCGTGCAGGTCCATCGCCTTGCCGATGATGAGGTAGCTGTTCGTGTCGAACCGCCGCACGAGCTTGTCGCCGTGATAGTCGAGATAGCGCTCCACCTCGAACCGCTGCCACAGGTCGAGACCGTCGTGCAGCGTGGCCCCGTCGGCGAGTTCACGTCCGAAACGATCGGTGAACACGTTGTCGCTGCGGAACGTCACCTGGGCCACCATGCGCGCGGTGGCCAGGCCCTCCCACGGACCGTCGTCGGGATCGGCGTCGTAGTAGTCGCCGCCGCGCCACTTCGGGTCCATGCGGATGGCCCGCCGGCCGATGGCACCCCACGCGATCTGCTGTGCGCTGGCCTGTGTGCACGTGGCGATGGGCACGATGCCACCGACGCGTTGCGGGAACATCACGGCCCACTCCAGCACCTGCATGCCGCCCATCGAGCCGCCGACCACCGCGTGCCACCGCTGCACGCCGAGATGGTCGGCCAGACGGGCCTGGGCGCGCACCATGTCGCGAATGGTGATGACCGGGAACCGGCTGCCATAGGGACGACCATCGACCGGATGCGGCGAGGCGGGTCCGGTGGAGCCCTGGCAACCGCCGAGCACGTTCGCACACACCACGAACCAGCGCCGGGTGTCGATGGCCAGGCCCGGCCCCACGGCGCCTTCCCACCAGCCAGGTGCCGGATGGCCGTGCTCGGCCGGCCCGGTGGCGTGGCTGTCGCCGGTCCACGCGTGGCACAGCAGCACCGCGTTCGAGCGGTCCGCTTTGAGGGTGCCCCAGGTCTCGTAGGCCACGACCACTCCGCTGAGGGTGGCGCCGCCGTCGAGCGCGAGCGGGCGTGGGATCTCGAAGAAGCGGCGCGAGCCGGGAGGATCGCCCGGCATCCAGGCGCCCGTCGCTTGGTGCGGTCGCCCGGGGCGTGGCTGCCCGTTCATCGGTTCCTCCTTCGTCGCAGCGGTGAGATCTGCACGCCGCACGAGGGAAGCTGTTGTTGCCGGGCTTTCGCCAGGCCACATCCCCACCGAGATGGGAAGGCACCGTGGGGCTTCCACCCCGGTTGCCGGATCCCCTCTCTCGCGAGAAGGGGTCGCTCGTGATGCGTGTTCCGGAGCAGGTTAGCAATCAACGGGCGGTGAAACGCTGCTCCGTTTCGTAGTGGCCGTCGAGGTCCATCAACCGGCCGAACTCGCCGAACTCCACCAGGCGATCCAGGTGGCCGCGCAGCGAACCCTCGTCGCGCAGCAACGTCAACGAGTCCTGCACCGCCTTGACCATCGTGAACAGCGCCGACAGTGGCGAGACGACGAGCAGGAAGCCCAGGTCGGCCAACTCGGCCGGCGTGAGCAGCGGGGTACGCCCGGTCTCCACCATGTTGGCGACGAGCGTGATGTCGGGCAGGGCGGCGGCGATCTGCCCCAGTTCCTCCACCGACTCGGGTGCTTCGACGAACAGCGCGTCGACCCCGGTGTCGCGTGCCATCTTCACCCGCTCGATGGCCTCGGTGAGCCCGATGGCGGCACGGGCGTCGGTGCGGGCGGTGACATGCAGCCCCGAGCCCGCCTGCACCGCGGCGCGCAGCTTGGCCAACCAGTCGGCCCGCTCGATGACCTGCTTGCCCGCCATGTGGCCGCACCGCTTGGGCCACACCTGGTCTTCCAGGAAGATGCCCGATGCCCCGGCCTGTCGCCACAGGTCGACGGTGCGAATGGTGTTCAGCGGATTGCCGTATCCGGTGTCGGCGTCGACCACCACGTCGATGCCGGGGTTGGCCGCACAGACGCGACGCGCCACCTCCGCCATCTCGGTCTGGGTGAGGTAGCCGAAGTCGGGCAGCCCCAACAGCGTGCCACTGACGCAGTACCCACTGAGGAACACCGTGCCGAAGCCCGCCTCGGCGGCGAGTCGACCCGACAGGGCGTCCCACACACCCGGCATGAGCACCGATTCGGAGGCGTTCAGTCGGGCGCGCAGCGTGTCTCCACTCATCGCCGCAGGCTAACCCGATGCCCTGGCGCGCTCGCTGCCCACCGACACCACGCCTGACCGAACGGTCAGGCTGACTGATCTTCCGATCAGATCGGCTGACCCATCAGGAAGTAGACGGCTCGACGATCGGCCGACAGGATGATCCGTGATGAGTGTCTGCTATTTCACCCCGAAGGCCCGCACGGTCGCCATGCCCAACGGTGGGCACGGCTCCGTCGCCGGCGAGTCCATCGCAGCCGGCGAGGTCATCGCCGCGTTCGGCGGGCGGTGCATGTCGCGACACGAACTCGACCTGCTGCCGGTGAGCCAGCAGGTGCGCAGCATCCAGATCGAGGACGAGTTGTACCTGGCCGGCGCTCCCGAACCAGAGCCCGCCGACTTCATCAACCACTCCTGCGCACCCAATTGCGGCATGCACGGCAACACCGTGCTCATCGCCACCCGCGCCATCGAGCCCGGCGAAGCCATCGTCTACGACTACGCGATGAGCGACGGCAGCGACTACGACGAGTTCGAGTGCGCCTGTGGCGCCGCCGACTGCCGCGGCAAGATCACCGGCAACGACTGGATGATTCCCGAACTGCAGCTGCGCTACCGCGGTTCGTTCAGCCCGTACCTGGCGCAGCGCATCGCCTCGCTGGTCAGCACGGGTGCCGGACGCCGCGCGTTCAGCTACTGAGCCACCCGCCCGGGGGCGACTGCCGTCGGCCTTCGGGCCTGGGCTACCTTGACGATCCATGCGAGTACTGGTGGTCGGCGCGGGAGGTGTCGGGTCGTCCATCGTGTCGATCGCGGCGCGACGGGAAGTCTTCGAACAGATCGTGGTGGCCGATGTGGATGTCGCCCGGGCCGCCCGTGCGGCGGCCCACGCCAACGACCCTCGCGTCGTCGGCACCCGTGTGGACGCCAGCGACAAGCTCGACCTGATCGAGCTGGTGCGCACGTCGAAGGCCGACGTGGTGGTGAACGCCTGCGATCCGCGCTTCAATCCGCCCATCTTCGAGGCGGCGTTCGAAGCCGGCTGTCACTACCTCGACATGGCGATGAACCTGTCGGTGCCGCACCCCACCAACCCGCACGAGCAACCGGGCGTGATGCTGGGTGAGGCCCAGTTCGCCGCCTCCGACGCGTGGGAGGACCGCGACCTGCTCGCCCTGGTCGGCATGGGCGTGGAGCCCGGCTTCAGTGACGTGGTGGCGCGGTACGCGTCGGACCACCTGTTCAGCCGGATCGACGAAGTGGGTGTGCGCGACGGGGCCGATCTGGAGATCACCGGGTTCAAGTTCGCCCCCACGTTCAGCATCTGGACCACCATCGAGGAGTGCCTCAATCCGCCGCTGGTCTACGAACGCGACCGCGGGTGGTTCACCACCGCACCGTTCAGCGAGCCGGAGACGTTCGTGTTCCCCGAGGGCATCGGTGCGCTCGGGTGCGTGAACGTGGAGCACGAGGAGGTGTTGCTGATGCCCCGCTGGCTCGACGTGGGGCGAGTGACGTTCAAGTACGGCCTGGGTGACGAGTTCATCGACGTGCTGCGCACCATCCACCTGTTGGGCCTCGACTCCACCACGCCCGTCAAGGTGCGCGGCGTCGAGGTGTCGCCCCGCGACGTGGTGGCCGCGGTGCTGCCCAACCCCGCCGAGCTCGGCGATCGCATGCGCGGTCGCACCTGTGCCGGGTCGCTGGTCACCGGCCTCGACAAGGACGGCCGGCCGCGCTGCACCTACCTGTATCAAGTGGTCGACAACGACTGGACCATGCGCGAGTACGGCCACCAGGCCGTGGTGTGGCAGACCGCAGTGCACCCCGTCGTGGCGCTCGAACTCCTCGCCACCGGCCAATGGAAGGGCGCCGGCGTGAAGGGTCCAGAGGCGTTCACCGCCGACCCGTTCCTGGCGCTGCTGAACGAGCACGGCGCGCCCTGGGCCATGGAGGAGCGCACGCCATGACCGAGCTGAAGAAGCGAGATGTCGAGCGGCTGATGGCCGAGTACGACCAGGACCCGGTGCGTGCGCTCACCACTGCGTTGCAGGTGGCACTCGACCAGCCCGAGCTGGAGTGGACCGGGCTGGTGAAGGCCGCCGGGTTCAGCTGTGCCCGCCGCATTCGGCTGCAGGCTCAGGAGACCGCGGCACTCGACGAACTGCTCGTGCAACTCAACGAGGCCCGGGTGATTCTCCCGGAGCGTTGATGGCGCACGCAGCCGTGGCGCCCGGCAGCCGGTGCCGATTGCGCGCCACCCAGCGGTAGACCACGCCGCTCAGCCAGTGGATGCCCGGGAGGTGCATCAGTGCGCCGAGCACCCACCACCCCCGTCCTGCCCCGAGCAGGAGCGCGCTCACGGCATCGTGCGCGGCGAAGACGTGATGGTCGCGGGCGACGTACTGCACCGCCGTGGTGCAGTCGGCAGCGGTGATGCCGTAGCGGGTGAGGTCGAGTCTTTGGAACGGCGTCGCGGTGGGCATCCGCCGGATCCAGCGCTGGCCGAACCGCACCGAGGCACTGCAGAACCCGCAGTCGCCGTCGAAGATGAGCAGTGGCAGGTCAGCCGACATCGCCCACCACCGGCTGGGCGAGGGCGATGCGCCGGTCGAAGCCGGGCTCGGTGGGCAGGAAGCCGTTGCGGTCGGGCCACAACAACTGCGCCGCGGCGAACGGTGCACCGCGCCGCCAGGCCACCGCAGTGGACAGCAGCTCCCCCACCATCTCGTGGGCGATGGGTGCGAACAGGCAGCGAAGGTCGTTGTCGAACAGGCCGGTGAGCTCCACGCCCAGCGGGATCTCGGTGCCGCCGCGCAACATGTCGGCGATCATGTCGAACAGGCCTCGCGCCGCGGCGGGCGTGAGACCGAACACCACGACCTCAGGGAAGCCGAAGGCCTCTGGGTAGCCGATGGTGTACACGTAGCCGGCCAGCGGCGGATCCGTGTCGGTGCGGGCCGCCACCGGTTCCATCGCCCAGCCGTGGGTCTCGATCATCCATTCGATCTTCTCCGCGTGCGGGATGTGGAAGTCGGGCAGCTCCACCGTCAGATCAGGCTCTCGCTGTCGAGGTCGAGCGCGTGGCGCACGTGGCGGGTGGCCATGGCCGCGAACATCGCTTCGCTGCGGTCGCTGCTGCCCACGATCTGTGAGGCGACGACGGCCATGATGACGCCGGCGAACGCGTCGCGCGAGTACTGCTGGAAGAACTCGCCCTCGTCGACCGACACGCCGTACTCGCCGAGTGCGGCGAGGTACTCGGCGACGATGTCGCGCTCGATCTCCTTGCGCACGTTGGGCCACGGGCCGGCGCCCATGAAGTAGCTGACATCGCCACTGGCGGGGCCGTGGCCGGGGGTCTGCCAGTCGACGACGGAGATGGGGTAGCCGCCCTGCTCACCACCGAACATCAGGTTGTCGAGGCGGTAGTCGCCGTGGGTGACGGTGCCCGGCAGCGAACGGCCTTCGATCCATTGCGGGATACGCGCGCCGAAGCGCTCGACCAACGCGATGCCCTCGGCGTCGAGGTACTTCGAGTAGACGCCCAGGAAGCCGGGGACGAACATCGTCCAGATCATCTGCAGTTGGGCGGCCGACTCGGCGGTGCGGCGCTCGAGGAACTCGATGTCGTTCAGGGTCGGGTCGCCCCACCGGGGCCCGTGGAGCCGAGCGAGCTCGAGCACCGAGCGGCGTGCGTGCTCGGCCGTGCAGCCGGTGATCTGGTTGCCCTGCGCCGCCGGCGACAGGTCTTCCAGCAGCAGCACGAAGTCGCCGTTGTCGGCGTGCCATTCGCCGTGGTAGCAGCGCGCCACGCGGATGTCGACCGTGGGCTGGATCTCGTTGTAGAACTTCACCTCGCGCTCGTAGTTGCGCAGCGAGATGCCGGTGGCGCGGCTGGTGGGATCGGGCGAGGGCAGCTTGGCGATGATGCTCGACGGCAGACCCGAGCCGTCGGGCACCTGCAGCGAGTAGCGGATGTTCATGCCCACGAGGCCGTCGCCGATGCGCTGGTCGGCGGAGATGGTGACCGGCGCGCCGAGCACGCCACTGAGCCATTCGGAGGTGATCTGTTGCGGATCCATCGGTGTCCGACCGTAGCCCTCGCCGGCCCGTTCTGGCACAGTGGGCGCCATGACCGATGAGCTGAGCGCGCACATCGAGCGACTCGACCGCGACGGGTGCACCGTGGTGCGCGATGCGTTCGACGTGGGCGTCGCCGAGGCGCTGCACGCCGACATCGACCGCCTGGAGCACGAGCTCGGGGTGCAGATGGGTGGCAACGGCTTCGAGGGCCGCGCCACCACCCGCGTGTACAACCTGTTGGCGCTGGGCGAGCTGTACGAACAGATCCCCGTGCACCCGGTGGTGCTGCCGCTGATGCACCATCTGCTCGGCCAGGGATGTCTGGTGAGCAGCGTCAGCGCCATCACCATCCACCCCGGCGAGATCGCCCAGCCCATCCACGCCGACGACCAGGTCATCCCCATCCCCAAACCGCACGCGGCCGTCACCGCCAACAGCATGTGGGCCGTCACCGACTTCACCGAGGCGAATGGCGCCACCCGCATCATCCCCGGCAGCCACCTGGAACCGTCGTCGCCGGTCTACGGGCAGCGCTACGACAGCGTGTGCGCCGAGATGCCACGCGGCAGCATCCTCGTGTGGAACGGCGGGCTGTGGCACGGGGGTGGCGCCAACGTCACCGACACCAAGCGCCGTGGCATCGCCATGAACTACTGCGCCGGCTACATCCGCCAGCAGGAGAACCAGCAGTTGGGAATCCCGCTCGACACCGTGCGCCGCTTCTCCCCCGAACTGCAGGGCCTGTGCGGGTTCGGTGTGTACAAGGGACTGATCGGCCACATCGACCGCCAGTCCCCTGCCCAGCGCCTGCTCGACCCCGACACCCCGAACACCATGCTCTGGGACCGCACCTGACCCGAGCTGCCTGACCCCCGCCGCCTGATGGGCCAACGGCGGCGAGCGCCGCTACCGTCGTGGCCGCGATGTACAAGTTCCTGCTGACCCCGAAGTGGATCGCCTTCCACCTGCTGTGTCTGCTCGCCATCGGCGGCATGGTCACCGCCGGGCTGTGGCAGTGGGGCCGGCTGCACGATCGCCAGGACTTCAAGGCCGAGGTCACCGCGCGCAGCGAGGCCGAGGTGGTGCCGTTCGAGTCGCTCGATCTCACCGACCCTGCCTCGGTGGAGTGGCGGCGGGTCAGCGCGACCGGCACGTACCTCACCGATCCCCAGTTCCAGGTGGTCAATGTCAGCCAGAGCGGCGCCTCGGGCACCGACCCGGTGAACGGCCTGCTGCTCGAGGACGGCACGGTGCTCATCGTCAATCGCGGGTTCGTCGCCGGGGCCGACGCCGTGCCCGACGCACCGAGCGGCCAGGTCACCATCACCGGGCGCGTACGTCGCAGCCGTACGGCCGGGTTCGGTGAGGCCAGCGACGACGGCACCCAGGCGCTCACCCAAATCCGTCGCGTCGATCTCGACGCGTTGTCGCAGCAGTTCGAGCAGGACGTCCAGCCGGTGTACATCGACCAGCTCGACATGCAGTACGAGGCCGCCAACGTGCAGCCCGTCGCCCCGCCCAATCTCGATGGCGGGCCGCCGCACCTCAGCTACACCATCCAGTGGTTCACGTTCAGCATCGCGGTCCTCGTCGGCTGGGTGCTGGCGGTGCGCCACAGCGTGAACGAGCGCAAGGGCAAGCCGAAGAAGCGCAAGCCGGTGCTCATCCCCGAGCAGTACGCCAGCTGAGCTCGCGGTGCCGGCTCAGGCCGGCAGGAAGCCCTCGAGCTCGGCCATGCGACGGAACTGTTCCACCACATTGGGGGTGACGTAGCCCGGGTCGAGGCTGCGGTACGCGGTGTCGACGTTCACGCTGATGCGCCCGAACTCGCTCCATCCACGGAACTCCTCCTTGGCGCCGATGTCGGCAGCGATCTGGCGGGCCGCCTCCCATGCGTCGATGCCCGCGGCATGGCGAGCAGTGGCCTCGGTGTCCACGTACGACAGGTAGTCGCGCACGGCGGCGATGCCTGCCTTGTCGGTGAGCGGGCCGTGCCCGGGCACGACGGTTTCGATGTCCATGCCGAGCATCAGGTCGCACGCGGCCACCCAGTTGCTCAACGGGCCCGCCCACACGATGGGCGTGCCGCCGATGAACAGGATGTCGCCGGTGTAGATGGCCTTCGCATCCGGCACGTAGGCCAAGGTGTCGCCACGCGTGTGTGCCGGGCCGACTTCGATGAGTTCGACCGCGCGGCCACCCACCTCCACGTCGAGCCGACCCTCGAACGTTCGGGTCGGCATGGTGACGTTGATGCCCTCGAACTGGAACGAGCCGAAGAAGTGCCGGAACAGCTCGCCCACTTCACCTTCGGCGGCGTTCAACGCGGCGAGCATCGCCGGTGGCACCTCGGTCATCTCGTGCGCCGTCGCCGCCGAGGCGATGATCTCGGCACCGTGCACCAGTTCGTTGCCGTAGCAGTGGTCGCCGTTGGCGTGCGTGTTGACGAGCGTGCCGATGGGCGACGACCGGGTGACGCCCTGCATCGACGTCAGCATCTCGGCGGTGAGCGGAAGATCGAACAGCGTGTCGACGAGCAGCGAGGCACCGTCACCGACGACGAGGCCGGCGTTGCTCCATCCCCAACTGCCGTCGGGCTGCAGGTAGGCGAAGCACGCATCGCCGAGTTCGTGAAGGCCCCTGGTGTACGCGGACATGGGTTGTTCCTAGCACGACGTACAGTTGCCTCATGAACGTCATGCCCACGCGGCGGCTGGGCCGCACCGAGCACCTGTCATCGGTCGCCATTCTCGGCACCGCAGCGTACGGTCGCTCCACACCCGACGAAGTGGGCCCGAGCTTCCACGCGGCCATCGAGAGCGGCATCAACCACATCGACATCGCCCCCGGCTACGGCAATGCGGAAGTGCTCGTCGGCGAGTTCCTACCCGCCGTGCGCGACCGGGTGTTCCTGGGCGAGAAGTCGGGAGCCACGTCGGGCAGTCACCTGCGCCGGCATCTCGAGCGCACGCTCGAGCGCCTGGGCACCGACCACGTCGACCTCTACCAGGCGCACGGCGTCATCAGCATCGACGACCTCGACAGCCGCGACGAGGCCTTCGAGGCCATCCTGCAGGCTCGCGATGAAGGGCTCACCCGGTTCGTCGGCATCACCGGTCACGACTTCGGCACACCCGCGGCTCAGCTGGAGGCGGTGAAGCGTTACGACCTCGACACGGTGATGCTGCCCGTGTACCCCGGCGCACTCGCTCACCCGCAGTACGCAACGGACCTGGCCGCGTTGCTCGACGAGGCCGCTCGCCGCGACCTGGGCGTGCAGGCCATCAAGGTGGGCGCCCACCAGCCGTGGGGCGACCGCACGCCCACCCACGCCTGCTGGTACGAGCCGTTCACCGAGGCCGATCTGTTGGCCCGTGGCGTGCGCTTCACACTCTCCACGCCCGGCGTGCACGTGTTCGCCACCACCGGCGACATGCGACTGATTCCCACGCTCGTCGAGGCGGCGAAGGCCTACACGCCCATGACCCCGGCCGAGCGCGACGCGCTGCTCACCGAAGCTGCCGAGTGGCCCACCATCTTTCCGCTCACGGAACACGCCAAGGGATAGGAACTCACGTGCGTCAGCTCAACGGTATCGACGTCAGCTTCCTCAACATGGAGACGCCGACCACCTTCGGTCACGTCAGCTCGGTCACCATCTACGACCCTGCGGGTGCTCCCGGCGGTGCGGGGTTGGAGGCGACGAAGGAGATCATCCTCGAACGCATCGACCAGCTGGCGCCGTTCCGCCGTCGGTTGGTGGAAGTGCCGCTCGGGCTCGACCTGCCGTACTGGATCGAAGACCCGGCCTTCGACATCGACTTCCACGTGCGTCACCACGCCATCCCGCCGCCCGGTACGCCCGAGCAACTGGCCGAGGCGGTGTCGCGCATCATCGCCCGGCCGCTCGACCGCACGCGCCCGCTGTGGGAGCTGTACGTCATCGAGGGCCTCGAGAACGGCACGCTCATCGCCCAACTCACCAAGGTGCACCACGCCGCGGTCGATGGCGCGGCCGGGGCGATGATGCTGGCGGCCCTGCTCGACATCGATCCCACGGCGCGACCCACCGGCCACCCCGTGCCGTGGGAGCCCGAGGCCATTCCCACCGACGAGGACCTGCTGCGACTGACCGCACTCGAGTATCTGCGCCGACCGGAGAAGATGATCCGGTTGAGCGTGCGCACGACGCGCGAGTTGGCGGCCGCCACGCGATCAGGCGGCCTGCACGCACTGGCCGATCTCATCGCGCTCCCCATGCCGGGTCCCATCGGCAACATGATGCGCGAGCGGCTCCGCGCGCAGAAGGGCACTGACGTCGACCACGCGCCGCCGCTGCCGCCCACGCCGGCGCCGCGCACACCGTGGAATCAGGCCATCACGCCGCACCGTCGCTTCGCGTACACCTCGGTGCCGCTCGACGACGCGAAGACCATCCGCCGTGCGTTCGGGTGCACGTTCAACGACGTGGTGATGGCCGTGTGCTCGGGCACATTGCGCCGCTATCTGTTGCTGCACGACTGTCTGCCGGAGGACAGCCTCATCGCGATGGTGCCCGTCAGCGTGCGCAGCGGGCAGGAGGACGACAGCTATCAGAACCGGGTGTCGGCGCTGTTCTCGGATCTGGCCACCAACGAGCCCGATCCCGCCAAGCGCATCCATCGTGTGCAACAGGCGATGTCGGCGGCGAAGGACCAATTCGCCACCATCCCCGCCGAGTCGTTGCAGGACTTCACCCAGTTCGCCCCGCCGGCCGTGGCGGCACGGGCGATGCGGATGTACAGCCGGCTGCGCATCGCCGACCGCATGAACCCTCCGTTCAACCTGGTCATCAGCAATGTGCCAGGCCCGCAGATGCCGCTCTACTCGGCCGGTGCCCAACTCCAACACTTCTATCCGGTGAGCACGTTGGTCGACGGCCAGGGTCTGAACATGACCGTGCAGAGCTACAACGGCAACCTCGACTTCGGCTTCGTCGGCGACCGCGACCTCGTCCCCGACCTGTGGGTGCTCACCGACCTGCTGCATGCCGAGATGAAGGAACTGGTGGCGCTCGCCGAGGCGATGCTCGCTCCGTTGCAGCCGGCTGCAGCGCCGAGGAAGAAGGCGGCTCCCGCCAAGAAAGCTCCTGCCAAGAAGTCGGCGGCCAAGAAGGCTCCGGCGAAGAAGGCCGCTACACGACGTCGTTGACCATCGCCGCGAGGCGTTCGGCCACCATCACCACCGGCACGTGCGTGTTGGCCCGCGGCACGGCCGGCATCACCGACGCATCGCACACCCACAGCCGCTCGTGCCCGATCACCCGGCACATCGGGTCCACCACGGCGTCGACGTCGTCGACGGCACCCATCCGGCAGCTGCCGCTGGCGTGCACGTAGTCGCCCAGTGCGGCGCGCACGCCGTCGTCCGACGCGTCGTACGGCAACACCTCGGCAATGCGTGCGATGGCATCCGAGGCAGTGATCCGCTCGGCCAACTCCACCGCCGCGCGCATCCCGGGAAGGTCGCGCTCGTCGGAGAGCATCGCGAAGTCGACGACCGGGTCGACGGTGGGGTCGTCGCTCGCCAGGGTGACGGTGCCGGTGGAGTGCACCAGCATCAGCGCTCCCAGCAGGATGCCCAAGCCGGGTGCCGCAGGGTCGGCCTCGTTCATCGCCAGCAGCTGCAGGTCGTGTGTGTGCCGGTGCGTGGCAAGCAGCAGGGCCGTCACCACCAACGAGTCGGGCGCTGCACGGAACTCCTCGCGAAGTCGGAGCGCGATGGGGAACGACGGGTGGTCCTGCAGGCCACGACCCACGCCCAGGCGGTCGATCTGACTGCGCAACAGGATGGCCGGGGAGTGAATGGCCCCGGCGCACACGAACACCGCGTCGGCCTCGATGTCGGTGCCATCGGCCAGGCGCACGCCCACGGCACGACGTTCCTCGAACAGCACCCGGTCGACCAGCGCGTCACCTCGGACGGTCAGGTTGGGCCGGTGGCGGGCGGGTTCGAGGTACGCGTCGTTCACCGACACGCGGCGGCCAGTGGCGTCGCGGGTGAGCACGGCCACCTCCGCTGCGGGGTCAGCGGCGAGGACTGCCGCACCCACCGACCCGAGCTCGCGCTCGTCGACGGATTGCATCGTGAGCGCGGTCCGATTGAACCACGGGGCGACGTCGTTCCACGCCCAGCCGGCGGCGCCACGCCGTTCCCATTCGTCGTAGTCGCCGGGCTCGCCCGTCAACGCCACCATCGCGTTGATGGCCGACGAACCGCCGGCACCGCGCCCCCGCACGTAGCGACGGGGCGCCTGGCCCGCGGTGCGCAGGGCCTCGAGGTGCGGCCAGAAGTGCCCTGGCGCGGTCATGGCCGCGTGGAACGAAGGGCCGGCGATGGCCGAGGGCGTGTTCGCCCGATCGAAATCGGGACCCGCCTCCAGCAGCAGCACCGAGCGATCGGCTCGCTCGCTCAGGCGGGCCGCGAGCACCGCGCCGGCAGAACCGGCGCCGACCACCACGACGTGCGCCCGGCCCGACATCGGCTCAGGGCGCGTTGGTGTTGGTGGGCAGACCGGCCAGGTGCGCGCTGTCGTTGTAACGGACCATGCGCCAGGTGGTGCGCTTCGACAGGACGAACTCGGTGATCGAGGTGTTCAGCGTGTGGATCTCGAACGCGCCCATCGCCGGCGCCTTCAACGCCAGCCGCAGCACGGCGTCGACCACGCCGCCGTGGCAGGCGATGACCACGGTCTGGCCCTCGTACGCGTCGATGGTGCGCCGCACCGCAGTGCCCACCCGGTACTGGAACGAGGCAATGGTCTCACCGCCGGGGAACGTGATGGCGAACGGGTCGTTCGAGTCCCACCCCTGGGCGGCGCCCGGGTAGGCCTTGGAGAAGGCCTCGTAGGACAGCCCGTCGCACTCAGGACCCGGATCGTGCTCGCCGAAGCCGTCGTCGCGGGCGATGGGAAGGTCGCCGAGCGCCGGGTTGATGATCTGCGCGGTCTCGAATGCCCGCGGGTACTGGCTGGCGATGAGCGCATCGGCCGTGAACTCCGGGTTCGCCGCCCACCGGTCGCGCAGGCGAGCCGCCTGCTGCTGCCCCAACGCCGACAGGCCGTTGCACGTACGGGGACCGCCGATGGTGCGGTTCACCGTGACGTTGGATTCTCCATGGCGGACGAACACGAGTCGGGTCACGAGGCCCGACCCTATCGGCCCCAACCAGGGTGCCCGGAGTCGCCCTCCCGGCGTCAACCGGGCGGCGTGGTGGCCATCGCCAGCGCGTCGGCCGCCGTGGCTCCTGGGAGGATCTCCGGGAAACACCACGTGACACCGGCCGCGCGCGGGGCCACCGGGTCGGGGTGCGTGCCGCCGACCAACGCCACGTCGATCTCCCCCGCCGTCAGGTCGCCGGCCGCCAACGCCGTCGCGACGTGGTCGGGTGTCCAGGCGTCGACGCCCACCAATGCCAGGCCTTCCAACCCGTGGCGGCGGACCCTGCGCGGGCCGGCGGTGAACGCCGCACGCCCGGCAATCCAGATCGGCACCCGTGGCCGTTGGACGCCGAGCGGCGTCGTGACCCGTCGGCCGGCGCGCTCGACAGGGCCACCCGTGAGCATCTGCTCGAGCAGCCCGATGCCGTCGTCGAGCGCCGCGGCACGAGCACGATCGTCGGTCGCCGACTCGTCGAACACCGAGTACTCGCCATAGCTGTCGACCCCGAGCCCGAGGCCCAACACCATCCGGCCGTTCGACAGCCGATCGAGCGAGTTCGTCGCCTGCGCCACGAGCTGCGGACGGCGCCGCGGCAGCGCCGCCACCATCGTGCCAATGGCGATCCGCTCGGTCGCCATCGCGATGGCCGCCAACGTCACGAACGGGTCGGCGAACGGCACCAAGGTGCGGTTCCAGAGGTGGTCCCAGACGAACACGCCGTCCCACCCCGCCCGCTCCGCGGATGCCGCCACCACCGCGAGCAACCGAGGGTCGGCCAGTTCCCCCGACAACGAGATCGACAACCCCCAACGCACGCCACGACCGTACCCCGCGCTCGCTACGCTCCAGCGATGCAGATCGAACACGACGGCGTCACCCTCCATGTCGAGGAAGACGGCAACCCCAGCGGGCCGGTGGTCACCTTCCTCCACGGCATCACCTCGTGCACCGACACGTGGGACTGGGCGGTGCCGGATCTCGTGGCCGAGTACCGAGTGTTGCGCCTCGACTTCCGTGGCCACGGCGACTCCGGTCGCGCACCCGGCACCTACACCTTCGCCAACTGCGTCGGCGACGCGGTCGCTGCGCTCGAGCAGGTCGCGGGTGGGCCCACGGTGCTCGTCGGCCACTCGCTCGGCGGCGGCACGGCCGCGGCGATCGCCCAGCAACGACCCGACCTCGTGACGGCGGTGCTCTTGGAAGACCCGGCCATCATGACGGCAACCCTCGAAGGTGCCGCCGACGGTGAGCCGAACGCGCTGATGGGCGTGTTCGCCATGATGCGGCAGACCATCCCGATGCTGCAAGACAGCGGCATCACGGCGGATGGGCTCGTCGGCATGCTCAACGAGAGCCCGGGCCTCGATGGCAAGCCGTTCAAGGAGTCGATGCACCCCGACGCGATCCAGGCGATGGCCGCCGGAATGTTGCGTCTCGACGCGTCGGTGCTCGACCCCGTGTTGGAGAGCCGCATGGAAGCGGTGTTCGACCCGCGCGCGACCATCCCCGTGCCGGGCATCGTGCTCGCCGGTGACGAGGCCGACCCGTCCACCATCGTGCGTGGCAGCGAGAAGGCCCTCCTGGCCGAACACAGCCCACAGATCGACGTGCGAGTCGTCACCGGCGCCGGTCACATGATCCACGACTCACTCGCGTACCGCGAGGTCATGCGCACCGCGCTGCGAGAACTGCTCGCCGGCCTCTGATCCCCCGAGACGCCGTTGGCGCCGTTGCACCCGACGACGTGATCCGAAGCAGCTCCAGTTGGAGCGCAGTGCTTCGACGCGTGTGGAACTGCCGAGCTGGGTGGGGGCGCGCCGGGGCCACCCCGAGGGTTGGGGGTGGCTGGCGTGCTGGGTGGTGGTGGGGAGGTCAGGCGGCGCGGGGTTGGGGTCTTCGTGTGGGTGGTGCGCCGCGGGGTTGGCTGACTCGCTGGGTGCCGTCGGGCCAGGTGATCTGGAGGTCCCAGTTGTTGATCCATTCGAGTCGCAGGTCGATGCGGTGCACGAGGTGGTGATGTCTCGAGCAGAGCAACGCCAAGTTCGGATAGTCGGTGGTCCCGTGGTGTTCCCACCAGTGGATGTGGTGGGCTTCGGTGAACTTCACCGGCCGGCTGCACCCGGGGAACCGGCAGCCGCCGTCGCGGGCGGCGACCTGTTTGAACAGATGCCGCGGCACCGTGTAGGTGGCCCGGCCAAAGGACAACGGTGTGCCGTCGGGGGCGCGCAGGATGGTGTGGATGATGCAATCGCACAGCTTGGTGCCGGCACAGCCGGTGTCGATCAGTTCGCCGGTCTGGTCGTTCACGGCTGACGGTGCATCCAGGGTGGTGATGTCCATTGACATCGACAGGTGGGGATGATGCCGTGGTGTGCCGTTGCCGGCGTGGTTCAAGTTGAAGAACGCGACGATGTCGAACAGGGCGTCACCGCGCCGTTCCTCGGCGGTGCGGGTTTCTTGTTTGCCGTGCCAGGTGACGGCGTTGTCGATCGCGGTCTCGAACTCGAACCGGCCGGCCGGGTCGAGCGAGAACCGGCCGAGCAGGTGACCGTCACCGGCGACGGCGGTGTTCAACGTGCGGCGCGGTTCGACGGCGGGTTCGTCGTCGTCCACCAGCGCACCCGCCCGTTGGCGCCACAGATCGCAGGCGAGCGCGGTCTGTGCTGCATCCAAATCGGCGATGTCCGCGGCGAGGTCTTCTTGCAACTCGCCGAGCAGTCGTCGGTACTTCCGCCGATCGCACCTTTCCAACTCGCGTAACTGTGATGAGGAGAGTGCACCGGTGACCGCGCATTCGGCGAACGCGTCGTAGCGGTTCAACAGGCCAGCCCGACGCAACCAGACACCGGCATCGATGTCGGACATGCGCAAGTGGGTGCGCATCCAGGCGCGCATCGTGACCGACCCATCATCGGCCCACGCACCACCACCCTCGACATGCGCGACCGCCAACGCGAACACCGCCAACTGTTGCTCCAACTCGGCCCAGCAGGCGGCGAGTTCGGTGGGCGTGACCAGGATCTGGTCGGCGAACCGGTCGAGCACTTCCATGTCCACTATCGAACACATGTTTGATTCCCTGCGCAACCCCCAGATCCTTGCTACATATGGGTTTGCCAGGCTTTTCGTGTTTCACCTTGCTCGGATTCGGAGCCTTCACCCTTACTTTTCGTTCGCGCGAGACAGGACTCGCGAGCCATCGCGCCTAGCTTCCTCGCGGTGGCCTCCGGTGTGCGACTGACGATTCGCAGCAAGGGAGAGGACCCGCGAGCAGGAGCACTGCTGGCCGACGCCCACGCCCTGGGCCTCACCCACGTGACGGCCATCGACGTGGCCGATGTGGTGTTCTTCGCCGACGAACTCCACGGCGATCATGTGGCCGAGCTCGAGACCGTGCTGGTCGATCCGCTGCTGCAGACCGGCTCGTGGAGCGTGCCGCTGGAAGGCATCGAGACGTCGCTCCTGCCGGGGGTCACCGACCCCGCGGCAACGGCCGTGCAGTTGGCGATGGCCACCGTCGGCCTGCCCGACGTGCCGGTCGCCACCGGCAAGCACTACGTGGTGCACGGACCGGTCTCGGCGGTGGAGCAGCAGTCGCTCGCCCGCCGACTGCTGGCCAACCAGGTGATCGAGCGGTGGGCCCACGCCCCCATCGAGCCGCACTTCATCGACGCCCACGCCACCGCCGACCGCACCGTGGATCACGTGGCCATCCGCGACCTCGACGACGATGCCCTCATGGCCCTCAGCCGCGAGCGCGGCCTGAGCCTCGATCTGGCCGAGCTGCACGCCATCGCCGAGCACTATCGGGGTGTCGGCCGCGAGCCCACCGACGTGGAGTTGGAGACGCTGGCGCAGACCTGGAGCGAGCACTGCTCGCACAAGACCTTCCGCGCCCGCATCACCGCGGTCGACGACGACGGCACCGAAGTCGGTGAGATCACTCCCCTGCTGCGCCAACTGCGCGACAGCACCGATGCGATCAACGCCCCCTACGTGGTGAGCTCGTTCGTCGGCAACGCCGGCATCGTCTCGTGGGTGCCCGGCATCACACTCGCGGTGAAGGCCGAGACGCACAACCACCCGTCGGCCATCGAGCCGTTCGGCGGGTCCAACACCGGCGTCGGCGGTGTCATCCGCGACGTCATGGGTGCGGCCCACCACCCCATCGCCGTCACCGACATCCTCTGCTTCGGGCCCACCGACCTCCCTGCCGACCAGTTACCCGAGGGCGTGCTGCACCCGCGCCTCATCGAGAGCGGCGTCATCGCCGGCGTGGCCGACTACGGCAACAAGATCGGCCTGCCCAACATCGCGGGCGCCGTGCTGTACGACCCCGGGTACGTGGCCAACCCACTCGTGTACGCCGGCTGCATCGGCGTGGCCTCCGCTGCTGAACCGCTGCCCGGCCCGCAACCCGGCGACCTGGTCGTGGTGATGGGCGGACGCACCGGTCGCGACGGCCTGCGCGGGGCAACCTTCAGCAGCGCCACCATGGACGCCACCACCGGCGACGTCGCTGGCGCCAGTGTGCAGATCGGCGACCCCATCGTGGAGAAGCTGGTCATCGACGCCATGGCCGAGTGCCACGGCCTGTACACCGCGGTCACCGACTGCGGCGCCGGCGGCCTCAGCAGCGCGGTGGGCGAGATGGCAGAAGGTGTTGGCGCTGAGGTCGACGTGACCCTCGCTCCCCTGAAGTACCCGGGCCTGCGCCCGTGGGAGATCTGGCTGAGCGAGGCCCAGGAGCGCATGGTGTTCGCCGTGCCGCCCGCCCAGTGGCCCGCGATGCTCGCGGTGTGTGCCCGGCACGGTGTGGAAGCCACCTCGCTGGGCACCTTCACCGGCGATGGCGTCCTGCGCGTGCGAGCCGGCGACCTGAACGTGCTCGAACTCGACACGCACTTCCTGCACGACGGTCGTCCGCAACGCTCGATGGTGGCCACCCTGCCCCACCCGTTCCGGGGCCTGGGCACACCGCCCATCTGCGCCGACCCCGCGGCCACGCTGCGCGAACTGCTCGCTCACCCGAACATCGCATCCAAGGAACGGGTGGTGCGCCGCTACGACCACGAGATCCGCGGCGCCACGGTCGTGCGCCCGTTGGTGGGCGCCGAGCACGATGGCCACGCGGACGGTGTGGTGGTGGCCGAGCCCAGCGACACGCACGGCTTCGCAGTGGGCATCGGCGTGAACCCGTGGTTCGGCCTGCACGACCCCGAGCGCATGGCGCACGCCGTGGTCGACGAGGCCGTGCGCAACGTGGTGGCCGTGGGTGCCGACCCCGACCGAGCGGTGCTCCTCGACAACTTCAGCTGGGGCGACCCGCGCCGTCCCTCCACGCTGGGCGAGCTCGCGATGGCCGTGCAAGGGTGCTGTCACGCGGCGCATCGCTACGGCGCACCGTTCGTCAGCGGCAAGGACAGCCTGAACAACGAGTACCTCGGCAGCGACGGCCAGCGCCATGCGGTGCCGCCCACGCTGGTGATCACCGCGATGGCGCACGTGCCCGACGCCGACTGCACCGTCACCCCCGACCTGCGTGCCGCCGGCAACGTGCTGCTGCAGGTGGGTCACACGTCGGTCGACTTCGCCGGCAGCCACTTCGAGCTGCTGTACGGCACCGAAGGACACGGCACCGTGCCCGCTCCCCTGCTCGACCCGCTCACCCGCTACCGCGCGCTCCACGTCGCCATCCGTGAGGGCCGCGTCCAGAGCTGCCACGACCTCAGTGAGGGTGGTCTGGCCGTCGCCGTGGCCGAGATGGCCATCGCCGGCCGGCTGGGTGTGCGTATCGGTTCGCTTCCCCACGCCAACCCCACCGCCGCACTGTTCAGCGAGACCAACGGTCGATTCGTGGTCGAGGTGACCCCCGCCGATCTGGAGTGGTTCGTGCAGAACGTCCCCGACACCAGCGTCATCGGCACGGTCACCGACGACGGCATGGTCACCTTCCCCGGCTGGTCGGTCTCGGTGGCCGACCTCGTCGACGCCTTCACCGGGAGCGCGTCGTGACCCGCCCGCAGGCCATCGTCCTCGCCGCCCCCGGCACCAACCGCGACCACGACGTGTCGTTCGCGCTCGGCCTCGCCGGCGCCGAACCGCGCATCGTGCTCCTGGCCGAACTGCTGGCCAACCCGGCCGTGCTGCGCGACGCACAGATGCTGGTGGTGGCCGGCGGGTTCAGTTACGCCGACGCACTCGGCGCAGGACGCATGTGGTCGCTGGAACTCGCGCACAACGTCGGCGATGCACTCACCGGCTTCGTGGCCGAGGGCAAGCCGGTCATCGGCATCTGCAACGGCTTCCAGGTGCTCACCCGCACCGGCCTGCTGCCCGGCGCGCTGGGCCACAACCAGAGCGGCAGCTTCCAGTGCGAGTGGGTGCGCCTCGAGGCCCCCGCCAGTCGCTGCGTGTGGACCCGCGACCTGCCCTCGCTCGAGTGCCCCATCGCCCACGGCGAGGGTCGCTACGTGCATCCCGACCCCGACGCCCTGGCGGCCGCCGGCCAGGTGGCCCTTCGCTACGAGGGCCACAACCCCAACGGTTCGCTCGACGACATCGCCGGCGTGTGCGACGAGAGCGGCGTGGTGCTCGGCCTGATGCCGCACCCCGAGAACCACGTCCTCCCCCGCCAGCACCCGCGCCGTGCCCGGGGCACGGCGGGCGGTCTGGGGCTCACCCTGTTCGAACGGGGCGTCGCGTACGCCCGGGAGCGCTGATGGAACCCTTCCTCGACATCGACCTGCCGCTCGCCGATCGCCGCGACGGCAAGGTGCGCGTGTCGTACGCGCTACCCCCTGCCGACGGCGAGGATCGCCGCCTGTTCGTCACCACCGACCGGCTGTCGGCCTTCGATCGCGTCATCGCCGGCGTGCCCTACAAGGGCCAGGTGCTGAACCAGCTGGCTGCGTGGTGGTTCTCGCACACCGCCGACATCGTGCCCAACCACGTGCTCTCGGTGCCCGATCCCAACGTGCTCGTCGCCCGCGCCGCCACGCCGTTGCCGGTGGAGGTCATCGTGCGTGGCTACATCACCGGCGTCACCTCCACCTCGCTCTGGCAGCAGTACGCCGACGGCGCTCGCGAGATCTACGGTCATCGCTTCCCCGACGGCCTGTTGAAGAACACCGTCCTGCCGAACGCGCTCGTCACGCCCACCACCAAGGGCGGTGCCGACGGTGCCGCGGTGCACGACGTGCCCCTCACCGTGGCCGAGGTGGCCCAGCGGGGCCTGGTCCCCCATCGCCTGTGGGGCGAGGTGGTGGAGGCGGCGCTCATGCTGGTCCGTCGCGGTCAGGAGAAGGCGGCCGAGGCCGGTCTCATCCTCGCCGACACGAAGTACGAGTTCGGCACCGCGGCCGACGGCAGCCTGCTGCTCATCGACGAGATGCACACTCCCGACTCGTCGCGCTACTGGGTCACCGACAGCTACGAGGCTCGCCTCGCCGCCGGCGAGGAACCCGAGAGCCTCGACAAGGAGGTCGTGCGCCGTGCCCTGCTCGCCGCCGGCTACCGCGGCGACGGCGAACCGCCCACCCTGGACCCCGACGTGTGGACCGAGACCACCCGCCGCTACGTGCACGCCTACGAACGACTCACCGGCTCCACCTTCGAGCCCGGCGCCTACCCGGTGCAGCCACGCATCATGGAGAACCTGCGCGATGTTTCCCTCTGACCACGATCACGACTGCTTCCAATCCGACGACTCGCCGCACGAGGAGTGCGGTGTGTTCGGCGCCTCCACCCCTCACGGCGAGGGCCTGGGCCAGCTGACCTTCTTCGGCCTCTTCGCCCTCCAGCACCGCGGCCAGGAAGCCGCCGGCATCGCCATCAGCGACGGCTCGCGAGTGCGAGTGCACAAGGACTCGGGCCTGGTGTCCAACGTGTTCACGCCGGCCAGCATGACGGCGCTCACCGGCTACCACGCCATCGGCCACACCCGCTACAGCACCACCGGCGGCAACTCGCTGAAGAACATCCAGCCGTTCACCGTCGAGACCATGCACGGCCCCCTCGCCGTCGCCCACAACGGCAACCTGGTGAACGCCTCGGCCCTGCGCGACGAACTGCTCGCCCGCGGGTTCGGCCTCACCGCCACCAGCGACACCGAGGTCATCACCCTCATGCTCGCCGCGGCCGGCGGACGCAACTGGGAGGACCGCATCGAGCGCACCCTGCCCGCGTGGAAGGGCGCGTTCTCGCTCGTGTGCCTGGTGAACGATCGGGTCATCGCCGTGCGCGACCCCTGGGGCTTCCGCCCGATGCACGTCGGTCGGCTGCCGCACGGTGGCCACGCCGTCGCCTCCGAGACCTGCGCGCTGAACACGCTCGGGTGCGTGGAGATCGACGAAGTGAAGCCCGGCGAGATCGTCACCCTGCAGGGCGCCGAGATGCACCGCCGTCAGGCGCTCACCCCGGCCGCCACACCCGCTCGGTGCACGTTCGAGTTCGTGTACTTCAGCCGTCCCGACAGCAACTGGGCCGGCCAGAACATCCACCACGTGCGCCAGCGCCTGGGCGAGCAACTCGCCATCGAATCGGGCGTGGACGCCGACGTGGTGATCCCTGTGCCCGACAGCTCCATCCCCGCCGCCATCGGCTACAGCCGCCAGAGCACCATCCCCCACAACGACGGCCTCATCAAGAACCGCTACATCGGGCGTACGTTCATCGAGCCCACCCAGGACCTGCGCGACCGCGGCGTGGCCCTGAAGTTCAACGCACTCAGCGAGAACCTGCGCGGCAAGCGAGTGGTGATGATCGACGACTCGCTCGTGCGTGGCACCACGGCCGGCCCACTGGTGAAACTGCTCCGCGACGCGGGCGCCACCGAGGTGCACGTGCGCATCACATGCCCGCCCATCACCGATGCCTGCCACTTCGGCGTCGACATGGGCCACGACGGCGACCTGATGGCCGCTCGGCTGAACGTGGATGAGATCCGCGAGCTCATCGGTGCCGACTCGCTGCACTTCCTGTCGCTCGAGGGAATGATGCGGGCCATCGCTCCGGAGAACGACGGTGCCAGCACCGGCTACTGCAACGGTTGCTTCACCGGCCACTACCCCATGCCCGTCGACGAAGCCCCGCCGAAGCTGTCCTTCGAGGGAGTACTCGCATGAGCATCGGCGAGCGCCGAAGCGCAGCGGAGGTGGCGAGCACGTCAGGTGAGCCGAAGGCGAACCGAAGCGTGAAGGGAGTTTTGGCATGAGGGTGTTGGTGATCGGGTCTGGTGGGCGCGAGGCCGCCATCGCGTGGGCATGTCGACGTCATGATCACGACGTGCGAGTGGCCGCCGAACTGCCGTCACCCATCGATGCCGATCTCGTCATCGTCGGTCCCGAGGCCGCACTCGTGGCCGGTGTGTCCGACCAGTGCATGGACGCCGGTGTGCCGTGCTTCGGTCCCAGCGCGTCGCTCGCTCGGCTGGAGAGCAGCAAGGGTTTCACCCGCACACTCGCCAAGACCCTCGGGCTGCCGTCGCCCGCGTTCCACCTGTCGTCCTCGGCAGAGGAAGCCATCGCCTGGTGGCGTGAACTCGGTCGGCCGGTGGTCGTGAAGCTCGACGGCCTCGCCGCCGGCAAGGGCGTCATCGTGCCCGATGGTGCCGAGGCCACCGAGGCCGCCATCCGCGAACTCGTCGAGCAGGGCCCCATCGTGTTGGAGGAGCGGCTCACCGGACCCGAGTGCAGCCTCATGGCGCTGTGCGACGGTACGGTCGCTCGCCCGCTGCCCATCGCCCAGGACCACAAGCGCATCGGCGAGGGCGACACCGGCCCCAACACCGGCGGCATGGGCGCGTACGCACCGGCCCCCATCCCGTACGACCCCGACGAGCTGACGGCCACGTTCATCCAGCCCGTGCTCGACCACCTGGCCGACGTGGGTGCGCCGTACATCGGCGTGCTCTACGCCGGGCTGATGCTCACCGCCGACGGCCCCAAGCTGCTGGAATACAACTGCCGTTTCGGCGACCCCGAGGCTCAGGCCGTGCTGCCGCTGCTCACCGACGACCTCGCCGAGCTCGCGCTCGCCTGCTGCAACGGGGCACTGGGCGAGCGGCACGTGCAGTCCGCCGGCGCCTCGTGCACCGTGGTGGCTGCGGCGCCCGGCTACCCCGCGACGCCCATCACCGGTGGCGCCATCACCTTCGGCGCCGATTGCGACGATGCGCTGCTCTTCCGTGCCGGCACCGACGGCCAGTCCGTCACCGGTGGACGAGTCCTGGCCGTCACCGGGCTGGGCGACGACCTGGCCACCGCCCGCGACCGTGCGTACGAGCGCCTCGGCGACGTGTCGTTCGACGGCATGCAGGTGCGTCGCGACATCGGGTGGCGTTCCATCGGCGCCCGGCTCACGTCGTACGCCGCGGCCGGTGTCGACATCGACGAGGGCACCCGCGCGGTGGACCAGATGAAGGAGGCCGTCGAGCGCACCCACGGCCCCGCCGTTCTCCGCGGTGTGGGCAGTTTCGGGGGCGTGTTCAGCCTCGCCGCCATCAAGGCCATGGACGACCCGCTGCTCGTGGCCAGCACCGACGGCGTGGGCACCAAGGTGGAGCTGGCCGCTCGCCTGGGCCAGTACCGCGGTGTCGGCATGGACATCGTGAACCACTGCATCGACGACGTGCTGGTGCAGGGCGCTCGCCCGCTGTTCTTCCTCGACTACATCGCCAGCAGCAAACTCGACGCCGACCAGGTGGCCGAGGTGGTCACCGGCATGGCCGAGGCGTGTGAGGTGGCCGGGTGCGCGTTGCTCGGCGGAGAGACCGCCGAGATGCCCGGCGTGTACGCGCCCGGCGCGTTCGACATCGCCGGCACGCTGGTGGGCGTGGTCGATCGGGCCAACCTGCTCCCGCAGGGTGAGCTGCAGGTGGGCGACGTGCTGCTCGGTGTGGCCAGCAACGGGCCGCACACCAACGGTTACTCCCTCCTGCGCAAGATCTTCGACTGGTTGCCGATGGACAGCACTCCTCCGGGGTTCGATGCTCCGCTGGGCACCACCTTGCTGCGACCGCACCGCAACTACCTGCCGGTGCTCGACAAGGTGCTGCAGGCGGGTTCGGTGAAGGCCCTGGCCCACATCACCGGTGGCGGTCTCCCCGAGAACCTGCCCCGCGTGCTGCCCACCGGCATCGACGCGAACATCGAGCTGGGCTCGTGGCCCGTTCCGCCGCTCTTCGCACTGGTGCGCGAGGTGGCCGTGGGCATGCCCACCGACGAGCTGTACCGCACGCTCAACATGGGCATCGGCATGGTGGTGGTGTGCGGTCCCGAGCAGGTCGAGATGGTGCAGGGCATGATCGACGAGCCCACGTGGCGCATCGGCGAACTGGTCGCCGCGGATGACCATGCCGATGACGATGCCGAATCGCGTCATGGCAGAAAGGTGCACCTGCGATGAAGCGGTTGGTGGTGTTGGCGTCGGGCAACGGCTCGAACCTGCAGGCCATCCTCGACGCGTGCGCCGATGGTCGGCTGCCCGCCACCGTGGCTGCCGTGGTCAGCGACACGGCGCACGCCCGAGCGCTCGACCGAGCCGACGCTGCCGGGATTCCCGCGGTGCACATCGGCCGGCGACCGGGCGAGAGCCGCGCCGACTACGACGCCCGCCTGGCCGATCTGGTCAGCGGGTTCGACCCGCAGTGGGTGGTGCTGGCCGGCTGGATGCGCGTGCTCACGATGAACTTCCTCGGGTGGTTCCCCGGCATGGTCGTGAACCTGCACCCGGCGCTGCCCGGCGAACTGCCTGGCACGCACGCCATCGACCGAGCCTTCACCGAGGCCCAGGCCGGTCTGCGCACCCACAGCGGCGTCATGGTGCACCTGGTGCCCGACGAGGGTGTCGACGACGGCCCGGTGCTGGCCACCGAGACCGTGCCCATCACGAACGATGACACACTGGCGTCGTTCGAGGATCGCGTGCACGCCACCGAGCACCGACTGCTGGTGGCAACATTGCACACCCTGTGCACCTCACCCCACACACTGATCCCCCATCCCCCGCAGGGAGCACTCGCATGAGCATCAACGACGAACTGTTCGACCGATTCGAAGCCCTCACGTTCGACGACGTGGTCATCGTGCCGGGCTACTCCGACGTGTTGCCCGACACCGCCGACACCTCGGCCACCTTCGCCGCCGACATCGTGCTGCAGGTGCCCATCGTGAGCGCGGCGATGGACAAGGTGACCGAGGCCCGCATGGCCATCGCCATGGCCCGCGAGGGCGGCATCGGCGTCATCCACCGCAACCTGCCCGTGGCCGATCAGGCCGCGGAGGTGCAGAAGGTGAAGCGCAGCCAGAGCGGCATGATCACCGACCCGGTCACGCTGCCGCCCACGGCCACCCTGGCCGACGCCGAGGAGCTGATGAGCCGCTTCAAGTTCAGCGGGATGCCCATCACCGACGCCGACCACCGCCTGGTGGGCATCCTCACCAACCGCGACATGCGCTTCTGCCAGCCCAGCGACTACAACCGCCTGGTCACCGAGTTCATGACCAGCGATCGGCTCATCACCGCCAAGCTCGGCACCACCTTGCACGAGGCCAAGGCCATCCTCCAGCAGTACCGCATCGAGAAACTGCCCCTGGTCGACGACGAAGGCCGGCTCACGGGTCTCATCACCGTGAAGGACATTCAGAAGAGCCAGGAGTTCCCCAACGCCACCCAGGACTCGCGAGGCCGCCTGCGCTGCGCCGCGGCGGTGGGCGTGGGTGCCGACCTCGAGGATCGGGTGGAGGCCCTGGTGGCGATGGGTGTCGACGCCGTCGCGCTCGACACCGCGCACGGCCACTCGGCCGGTGTCATCAAGGCCATCGAGCGCATCCGCGGCTCATGGCCCGACCTGCCCATCGTGGCCGGCAACGTGGTCACCGAGGACGGCGTGGATGCACTCCACAAGGCCGGCGCATCCGCGGTGAAGGTGGGCGTGGGCGCCGGTTCCATCTGCACCACTCGCGTCGTCAGCGGTGCGGGCATGCCGCAGCTGTCGGCCATCCACTTCGCCGCCAAGCACGCCCGCACCCGCGGCATCCCGGTCATCGGTGACGGTGGCATCACCTATTCGGGTGACGTGGTGAAGGCCATCGCCGCCGGCGCCGATTGCGTGATGCTCGGCTCGCTGCTCGCCGGCACCGACGAGGCGCCGGGTGAACTGGAGCTGTTCGAAGGGCGCCGGTACAAGAGCTACCGCGGCATGGGCTCGCTGGGCGCGATGCAGGGCCTCGGCGCCGATCGCTACGCCACCGCCCAGAGCGAGGTGGCCGGCCAGTCGCGCAAGCTCGTGCCAGAAGGCATCGAGGGCCGCGTGCCCTACGCCGGCACCCTCGGCGACGTGGTGTACCAGCTCGTCGGCGGCCTGCGCAGCGGCATGGGCTATGCCGGTGCGGCCACGCTCGACTCGCTCCGCGGCGCTCGCTTCATGCGGGTCACCACCGCCGGCCGCAACGAGAGCCACCCCCACGACGTGACCATCACCAAGGAAGCGCCCAACTACCAGCGCTCCTGACGCCCGCTCGCTCCGTGCGAGTGGGTGGCCGCCTGTCCGAGTGGGTGATCCCCATTCCGAGTGCCAGCGGTCCACCCGAGTGTCAGCTGCTCGTGCGAGCACGTCCCACTCGGATCACGTGGCGGCGGGCGGGTGGTACCCGGAGCGGCCGGGCAGCAGGGTCGTCACGACGAAGGCACCGACGATGGCCATCAGCGCGGGTGTGCCGTAGACCCAGCGGAAGCCGACCTGTTGGCCGATGGCTCCCACCAACGGCCCGGCCAGCGCGCTCCCGAGGTCGTTGAAGCTGAGGAACGTGCCCAGCGCTGCAGCGCGCGCTGCATCAGGTGCGCGCTGGGCGGCGATGGCCGTGAGCGCGGGAAACGAAGCGCCGAACCCGGTGCCCACCAGTGCGATGGCAGGGAACGCCATCCACGCCTGTTGTGCGAGCGCGAGCGACGCGAGCCCCAGGCCGATGCACACCACCCCCGGCAGCGCCACCATCGCGTAGCCCACCCGGTCGCCCATCGGACCGCTGACGGCTCGAACGAGCAAGGTGCACACCGCGAACGTGACGAACAGTGGCCCCGACTGACCGAGGCCCACCTCGCGCGAGTACTTCGGGAGGAAGCTGATGAGGCACGCGTAGCCGAACCCCACCGTGAACTGGGCGAAGCCGGGACGCGACACGGTCTGCACCATCGCCCACCACCGCAGCGGGACGGGGGCGTCCGCGACCTCCGGCTTGGTCTCGGGCAACCCCAGTGCCACCAACGCGGCGCACGCGGTCATCGACCCCGCCACGGCGAACAGCCACCAGTGATGGCGCCCGAACAGGAACTCCCCGACGAACGGTCCGATGGCGAACCCCAGGTACACCATCACGCTCAGCCGCGCCATCGCCGCGCCACGGCGTTCCGGCGGCGACAGGTCGGTGGCCGTGGCCGCGAGCGCGGTGTAGAGCATCGACCCCATCGCACCCTGCACCACGCGCAACACCACCACCATCCACACCTGCGTGCACATGGCGATCAGCACCGTCGTCATCGCCATGCCCACCAGCGGGGGAACGATGAACGGACGGCGGCCGATGCGGTCCATCACCCGGCCGGCCCAGGGTCGAGCGACGATGGCACTGACGAAGAAGATGGTGGTGGACAAGCCGACCACGAAGTCGCCACCGCCCAACTCCTCGCGCACGAAGCGCGAGACACCGACGAACAACATGCCGATGGGCATGAAGTAACCGAACACCACCGCGTCGAGACGCAGTTGGGTGGCGCTGCCGAATCGCCGCACGGACAACCCGCCGGTCAGGCGAGCTTCTCGACGAACGCTTCGAGTTGGCGAAGGTTGCGACACTCGTACACCCCGTCGGTGTGGGTGCCGTAGTCGCCCACGATGGAGTCGCCGGTGTTCCAGTAGCTCTTCGGCTCGGGGTTCAACCAGTACACGTGACGCGCCTTCTGGCGCATCTCCTTGATGACCCAGGCCTGGCTGGCGTGGTAGTTGTTGCGAGCGTCGCCCAGCAGCAGCACGGTGGTCTTCGGGCCGACGTCCTTGCCGTAGCGTTCCCAGAACACCTCGAAGGCATGGCCGTAGTCGCTGTGCCCATCGACCCACACCACGTCGGCCTCGGTGTTCACCCGATGGATGGCATTGGCGATGTCTTCCTCGCCCTTGAAGTAGTCGGTGACCTCGTCGATGCCGTCGATGAACACGAACGACCGCACCTTGGAGAACTGCCCCTGGATGGCGTACACGAGCATCAAGGTGAAGCGGGCGAAGGCCGCCACCGAACCGCTGATGTCGGCCACGACCATGAGCTCGGGCTTGGCCGGGCGGGGGTACTTGAACTTCGGCTCGGCCGGCACGCCGCCATAGCTGAGGCTGTGGCGCACGGTGTTGCGGAAGTCGAGCGGACCCTTGCGCCCGTGGCGACGCTTGCGCGCCAGACGAGCGGCGAGCTTGCGGGTGAGTGGCTGCAGCGCCTTCTTCAGGTTCTGCATCTCGTCGCGCGACGCATGCATGAACTCCACGTCTTCGGGCAGCGGCTTGCGCAGGGTCTTGGCCATGGCCTCGGCCCCGCGATCGGCGACCAGGCGGCGACGGATCTCGGCCTCGATCTCCTTCTTGAACTGCTCGATGCGATCGTTGTACTCGTCGTGCTCCAGCCGCTCCTCGAGCGGGGTGAGCTCGCCGCCGACTTCCTCCCGGCTCTTCTCCATCAGCTTCTCGAGCATGCCCTCGAGATCCAGATTGCGGAGCGTGCGGTACAGGTAGTAGGTGCCGCCCACCGGACGACCGGGCTCCATGCCGGCGAAGCGCTGCACGGCCTGCTTGGCCAGCGCCCGCATCATCGCCTGGTCGCCGTTCATCAGTGCCGACATCAGCATCTGGGCCAGCTCTTCGGGCGTGAGCTGATCCATGCTCCCGCCCTGCGTGCCCTTGCCCTCGCCCTGACGCAGTTGCTCCTGCATCTCGCGCCACATCTCGTCGAGGTCGGTGTCGCCATCGGCGATGTTGTACTCGGGGCCGCGGATGCTGAAGTACACCTCGAACACGGTCTCGAACGCGCGCCAGTGCGAGTTGTTCTTCACCATCGTGGCGCCGAGGGCGTACTTGAACGCCTCGCGGTCCTCGATGGGGATGTGTTGCACCGCCTCCATCGCGTCGAGGTTCTCGGTGAGCGAGACCGGGAGCCCCGCGTTGCGGAGTTCGGTGACGAAGCCGGCGAGCAGGTCGAGCATGAGTGTCGTGGCCCGACTACTTGTCGACCGACAGTTCCTTGGCTGCCTTGGCGATGTCGGTCTGGTACTTCAGCAGGATGTGGAGAGTCTCCTTGGCCTGCTGTGCGTCGATGCTCTCGATGCCGAGCAGCACCAGGGTGCGCGCCCAGTCGATGGTCTCGCTCACGCTCGGGGCCTTCTTCAGGTCGAGCTGGCGGATGCTGCGCACGATGCGAGCGATCTGGTCGGCCAGGTTGTCGCTCACCTCGGGCACGCGAGTGAGGACGATCTCCTTCTCGCGCTCCATGCTCGGGTAGTCCACGTGCAGGTACAGGCAGCGGCGCTTCAACGCCTCGCTGAGCTCACGCGTGTTGTTCGAGGTGAGGAACACCATCGGGATCTGCGTGGCCGTGAGCGTGCCCAGCTCGGGGATGGAGACCTGGTATTCGGAGAGGATCTCGAGCAGCAGCGCCTCGGTCTCCACCTCCACGCGGTCGACTTCGTCGATGAGCAGCACCACGGGATCCGGCGCGGTGATGGCCTCGAGCAACGGACGGGTGAGCAGGAACTCGTCGCTGAAGATGTCGTCGTGCACCTCGGTCCACGAGTCGCTGTTCTTGTCGGCCTGGATGCGCAGCAGCTGCTTCTTGTAGTTCCACTCGTAGAGCGCCTTGCTCTCGTCGAGGCCCTCGTAGCACTGCAGGCGGATGAGCCGCGAGCCGGTCATCTCGGCGATGCTCTTGGCGAGCTGGGTCTTGCCGGTACCGGCCGGACCCTCGACGAGCACGGGCTTGTCCAAACGGTCGGCGAGGAAGGCCACACCGGCGATTCCGTCGTCGGCCAGGTAGTTGACGTCCTTCAGGCCCTGACGGACCTGCGCGACGCTCTCGAAGCGTTGAGCCATGTGGGCACCCTATCGGTCGCCTTGACCCTCAGGTCAATCGGACGCCGGGCGCTCACTCGCCCATCCCGGGCAAGGCCTGCCGACTACCCTCTGAGCAGTGGGCAGCCTGCTGAAGTCGAACGTCGCGGTCGCCACCGGCACTGCGGTGTCGCGGGTCACCGGCGTCGTCCGCGTGGCCGTGTTGGGCGCAGTGCTCGGCACACCCAGCGCCGTCGCCGACGCGTACGACCTCGCCAACGGCACGCCCAACATGATCTACGAGCTCCTCATCGGCGGCGTGTTGAGCTCCAGCCTCGTCCCGCTGTTCACCCGCCTGCGCGACGAGGACGACGACGACGGCACGAGCGCAGTGGTCAGCGTCGCCGTGGTGGTGATGGGTGCCGTCACCGTGATGGCCGTGTTGGCCGCCCCACTGGTGTTCCGCCTCTACTCACTGCTCACCAGCGAGAACGTCGACGCCACGCAGTACCGCCAGGTGGGCACGGTGCTGGCCCGCATCTTCCTCATCCAGATCTTCTTCTACGGCCTCAACGCACTCGCGTCGGCAATCCTCAACGCACGCCGGCGCTTCTTCGCCGCCGCGTGGGTTCCCGCGTTGTCCAACGTGGTCGTCATCGCCTCGTTGCTGCTCGTCCCCAGCGTCACCGACGGCGCCGTGCCGACCCTGCAGGACGTGCTCGACGACTCGCAGTTGCGGTGGCTCCTCGGCGGTGGCGCCACCCTGGGCATCGCGGTGATGGCCTTCGCGCTCGTGCCGGCACTGATGGCGGCCAAGGTGCGGCTGCGCTTCAAGCCGGACTTCCGCCACCCCGCGGTGGCCACCCTGCGCACGCTGTCGGGATGGGCGCTGGGCTACGTGGTCGCCAACCAGATCGCGGTCATCGTCATCCGCAACCTCCTGCGCGGCGGTGATGGGTCGGTCTTCGCCTACTCGAGGGCGTACCTGTGGTTCGTGCTCCCCCATGGCCTCCTCGCAGTGTCGATCGCCACCACGTTCCTCCCGGAGATGAGCAGCGCGATCAACCGCCGGGATCGCCCCGCGCTCATCGACCGCACCTCACTCGGTGTGCGGCTCATCGCCCTCGTCACGCTCCCTGCGGGATTCGGCCTGTTCGTCCTGCGGCGGGCCATCGTGGGCGCGGCCTTCCAGCACGGCAACGTCACCCCCGAGGACGCGCTGGTCACCTCACGCGCCCTCGGCGGATTCGCGCTCGGGCTCGTCGGGTTCTCCATCTACCTGTTCGTCATCCGCGTGTTCTATGCGCACCAGGATGCGCGCACCCCGTTCGTCATCAACGTGTTCGAGAACATCATCAACATCGTGCTCGCGCTGCTGTTCGTCGACCGCTGGGGCCTGCTGGGGCTCGGCGCCGCATTCGCCCTCGCGTACCTCATCAGCGCGTTGTGGTCACTGCAGATCGTGGCGTACAAGGTGCCGGGCTTCCCGCTGAAGCCGCTGCTGTCTGGGCTGTACCGAATGGCGCTCGCCTCGGTGGTGATGGCCGAGGTCGTCTGGCTCGTCGCCCGACTCGTGGGCGACAACGCCGGCGCCGGCGCCTGGCTACGCGTGATCGTGTGCACCCTCGCCGGAGCAGCGGTGTACGTGGGCATGTTGGCGGTGCTGAAGGTGCCCGAGCTCACCCAACTCAAGACCCGCTTCGCGCGAACTTAAGTTCCAACGCGCGAACTTAAGTTCTGTTGCGCGGTCAGACGAGGAGCATGAGGTCGTCGCGGTGGACGGCCTCATGGGCGACGCTGGTGGGCAGCTCGCTGGTGCGGCGACCCTTGATGTCGCGCATGACGTCGCTGTCGACCAGGGCGAGGCCGCGAGCCAGCGTGTTGCCCTGCTGATCGCAGATGTCGACCACGTCGCCCGCAGCGAACGAACCAGCGACCTCGGTGATGCCCGCCGGCAGCAGCGAAGTGCCGCGTTCGAGGAGCGCACGGCGTGCGCCGTCGTCGACCACCAGGCGACCCTCGACGTTGGTGGCGAAGCCGATCCACAGCTTGCGGGCCGGCAGGTTCCGGCTGCTGGGCAGGAACGTGGTGCCCACGTCGAGCCCCTTCACCGCGTCGATCAACACGTCGGGCCGTGACGAACTGGCGATGACCGCGCGCACACCTGCCCACGACGCCATCCGCGCCGCCGACAGCTTGCTGGCCATGCCACCGCTGCCCCGAGTGCTGCCCGACTTGGTGGCCTCCACCGAGAGCAACGGGTCGTCGGCCGGCACGGTGTCGATGAGCGTGGCCGACGTGTCGGTGCGCGGATCGGCGGTGTACAGCCCGGGCATGTCGGTGAGCAGCACGAGGAGATCCGCGGCGACGTTGTGGGCCACGAGCGTGGCGATGCGGTCGTTGTCGCCGAAGCGCAGTTCGTCGGCCGCGATGGCGTCGTTCTCGTTGACGATGGGCACACACCCCAGCTCCATCAATCGCACCAGGGTCTGGCGCGTGTGGAGGTACTGGCGGCGGTCGACGAAATCGTGCGGCACCAACAACACCTGCGCGGCCACCAGGTCGTGACGATGTAGCGACCGGTTGTAGGTCTCCATCAACCGGCTCTGTCCGGCCGCGGAGATGGCCTGCAGCGTGGGCATGTCGGTGGGCCGGCTGGGGAGCCCCAGCGCCGACACGCCGGCCGACACCGCGCCCGAACTGACCAGCACCACTTCGTGACCCGCAGCGCGCAGCGCCGCGAGCTGGTCGCACATCGTGTCGATGACCCCGACATCGATGACGCCCATCTGATCGGTGATCGACGACGTCCCGATCTTGGCCACGACCCGCACGGTCAGGCCTCTTCCTGGTACTCGAAACTGAATCCGGCGATCCACACGATGTCGCCGTCGCGGGCACCGGCCCGGGCGAGCATCTTCGGCACGTTCAACCGCTTGAGTGCGTAGTCGATGTACGACAGTGCCTCCGGCGTGGTGACGTCGTTCAGCGCGACGACTCGCTCAACCTGCTTGCCGATGAGCCGGAACTCGTGCTCACCGAGTCGATCCACGCGAGCACCCTCGGCCTCGGGCCGAATGATGACGATGCCTTCTGTGTCGGGCTGCGCCTGTCGGGCTTGGTGCACCAGCGCCGACAATCGCTGCACGAGCTCGCGCACGCCCTGATTGGTGATGGAGCTGATGACCTCGCCATCCCAGTCGAAGATGGCGCTGTCGCCCTTGGTGCCCACCACGAGGCGCGGCCGCTCGAGCAGTTCGGGCTGGTACTCGCCCAACTCGTGCAGCAGCACGCGCTCCTGTTCCTGCGGGTCGGGTCCGTCGATGTTCTCGAGGTCGACCATGATGCACAGCACGCGGGCGCGCTCGATGTGCTTGAGGAACTGGTGGCCGAGGCCTTTGCCCTCGCTGGCACCTTCGATGAGGCCCGGGATGTCGGCGACGACGAACTCGGTGAGACCGGGCTGGCGCACCACGCCGAGGTTCGGCTCGAGCGTGGTGAACGGATAGTTGGCGATCTTCGGCTTGGCCGCGCTGATGACGCTGATGAGCGTGCTCTTGCCCACGTTGGGGAAGCCCACCAGCGCGACGTCGGCCATGAGCTTCAGTTCGAGCTTCAACCACTTCTCTTCGCCGTGCTCGCCCTGTTCGGCGAACGTTGGGGCGCGGCGCCGGTTGCTGGCGAACTTCGCGTTGCCACGGCCGCCACGGCCGCCGGCAGCGCACATCCAACGGTCGCCGTGGTTGGCGAGGTCGGCCAGCAGTTCACCGGTGTAGAGATCGGTGACCACGGTGCCCTCGGGCACGTGCACCTCGAGGTCCTTGCCGCGCTTGCCGTGCATGTCCTTGCCCTGGCCGTGCACGCCGTTGTCGGCCTTGCGGTGCGGGTGATCCTTGAACGCCAACAGCGAGGCGACGTTGCGATCGGCGACGAGCCAGATGTCGCCACCCTTGCCGCCATCGCCACCGTTGGGACCGCCGAAGGCAACCGGACCCTCGCGACGGAACGACACACAGCCGGCGCCACCGTCGCCGGCCGTCACGTTCAGTTGTGCTTCGTCGACGAATCCGCTGCTCATAGGACCCTCAGAGGCTACCGGCACGCCGCCGTGCCGGGTCGGTACGCTGGCGCGGATGACCGAGATGGACGAGCGAGCCGAGAAATGGGCCTCCACGATGTCGGGCCATCGGGCACCCGCGGGCATCCATCTCGCCCACGCCAACTCATGGGCGGGCAGTGGCAGCAACCTCCTCCTCCCCCGCACTGCTCGCGAGGAACGCGAGCACGAGATGCTCGCCACGCTCGCCACCCGCAGCCACGATGCCGGGCACCGGGCCATCGACGAACAGGCCGACCCGTGGCGCACCTGCTTCGAGCGCGACCGCGATCGCATCCTCCACGCCTCGGCGTTCCGACGGCTGGCGGGCAAGACACAGGTGTTCGTGTTCCCCGACGACCACCAGCGCACGCGACTCACCCACGCGCTGGAGGTGGCGCAGGTGGCGGTCAGCGTCGCCCGTGCGCTCGGACTGAACGTCGCGCTCACCGAAGCCATCGCGTTGGGCCACGATTGCGGCCACGGCCCCGGCGGTCACGCCAGCGAGGACGCGCTCAGCCCGTTCGTGCCGGGCGGGTTCGACCACGCCACCTGGGGCGCCGATGTCACGCTCACGTCGCTCAACCTGTGCAGCGAGACCCTCGATGGCATCCGCAACCACTCGTGGAGCAGGCCCGCGCCGGGCACGCCCGAGGGCGAAGTCGTCAGCTGGGCCGACCGCATCGCCTACGTGTGCCACGACTTCGAGGACGCGGTGGCGTCGGGCGTGGTGTCGCCCGACATGTTGCCCGCGCTGGTGCGCGACCGCTGCGGCGTCACCCGTCGCGAGCAGCTGGGCGCGTTCATCTACGGGATGATCGACGCCGCGGCCGAGGCCGGCCGCATCGGCATGGTGGCCCGTCAGGCCGAAGCGCTCGCCGAGTTCCGCCGGTTCAACTACGAGAACATCTACCTCCGCCCGGCCAGCAAGGAGCAGGCCTCGGCGGTGGTCAGCCTGCTGCGCGCACTCGTCGAGTACTACGCCGCGCGCCCCGCCGAACTGCCCGACCCGAACGAGTTCGAGGGTGGCAGCGCCGAAGCCGTGCACGCCGCGGTCACCTACGTGGGCGGCATGACCGACCGCTTCGCCTGCCGGCAAGGCGTCACGTTGCTCGACTGGCCGCTCGACCGACTGCCGAAGGGCATCGACACGCCCGTCTGACAACGACCGGTCCGAAAACGACCGGTCGGGAAACGACAAAGGCCCGGCGCCTCCGAGGAGGGCCGGGCCTTCGTGCAGATCTGGTTGCTCAGGCGACGGGTTCGATGTCGATGACCCGGCGGCCCTTGCGCTCGCCGAACTTCACCTGACCGTCGGTGAGTGCGAACAGGGTGTCGTCGCCACCGATGCCGACGTTGCGGCCAGGGTGGAAACGGGTGCCGCGCTGGCGGACGAGAATGGCGCCGGCGGTGACCGTGGTGCCACCGAAGGCCTTCACGCCGAGGCGCTGTGCGTTGCTGTCGCGGCCGTTACGAGTAGAGCCGCCGCCCTTGGTCTTCGACATTTCGGTCAGCCCTTCTTGATGGAGGTGATCTCGACGACGTGGTACTTCTGACGGTGGCCGTACCGACGGCGCTGGTTGGTGCGCCGCTTGTACGTGAAACCGTCGATCTTGGGGCCCTTGGCCCAGCCGACCACCTTGGCGGTGACGGTGGCGCCCTTCAGCTGGTCGGGCGTGGCGAGCACATTGTCGCCGTCGACCAGGAGGACGGGGGTGAGGGAAACGTCGGAGCCCTGTTCGGCGTTCAGCAGTTCCACATGGATCTGCTGGCCTTCCTCGACTCGGGCTTGTTTCCCACCGGAAGCGATCACTGCATACATAGCCCTGCGATCCTAGCGGCGTAGGTAGGGCCTCGACACCCTGCACCAGAACTTAAGTTCTGATGCACGGGGGTCATTCGAGCATGGCCTTGTCGATGACCAGTCCGCGGCCCTCGCAGTTCGGGCACTGATCGGCGAAGTTCACCAGCAGACCCTCGCCGATGCGCTTGCGGGTCATCTCCACCAGACCGAGCTCGCTGATGTCGAACACCTGCGTGCGGGTCTTGTCGCGGGCCAGCGCGCCACGGAACGAGTCGACCACCTTGCGGCGGTTCTCCTTGATCTCCATGTCGATGAAGTCGATGACCACGATGCCGCCGATGTCGCGCAGGCGCAGCTGCTTGGCCACCTCTTCGGCGGCCTCGAGGTTGTTGCGGAACACGGTCTCCTCGAGGTTCGAGGTGCCCACGTTCTTGCCGGTGTTCACGTCGATGACCGTCAGCGCCTCGGTGTGCTCGATGATCAGCGAGCCGCCGCTGGGCAGCCACACCTTGCGGTCGAGGGCCTTGTGCAGCTGCTCGTGGATGTGGAACCGCTCGTACAGCGGCAGGCCGTCCTCGACGGCGTCGAAGTACTCGACTCGATCGGCGAGTTCGGGGTTGAAGGCCGACACGTAGTCCTTCACGTCGTCGTACAGGCGCTGGTCGTCGATGACCACGCCGCGGTATTCCGCGTTGAACTCCTCGCGGATGACACGCACCGCCAGCTCGGGCTCGCGGTACAGCAGCGACGGGCCCTGGGCCTTCTTCGCCTTGGCCTCGATGGCGTTCCACTGGTCGAGCAGGCGGGTCATGTCGGCACGCAGTTCGTGCTCACTGGCGTTCTCGGCGGCCGTACGCACGATGAGGCCGTGCTCGGCGGGCTTCACACGGTCGAGGATGTTGCGAAGGCGCTTGCGCACGTCGTCGGGCAGCCGCTTGGAGATGCCATAGGTCTTCGAGTTCGGGATGAGCACCACGAAGCGCCCGGGCAGCGACACCTCTTGCGTGAGGCGAGCGCCCTTCGCCCCGATGGGGTTCTTGGTGACCTGACAGACGATGAGCTGCTTGGCGCGCAGCATCTGCTCGATGCGCGGCTCCTTGTTCTTCTCGACGATGTCCTCGGCCTCGTACTGCACGTCGCCGCGATAGAGCACCGCGTTCTTCGGCGTACCGATGTCGACGAACGCGGCCTCCATGCCGGGCAGCACGTTCTGCACCTTGCCCACGTAGATGTTCCCGTGGATCTGGCTGACGTCGTCGGCCGGACGGCTGACGTAGTGCTCGATGAGGGTGCGGCCTTCCAGCACGGCCACCTGGGTGAGCGTGGGGCGCACCTGCACGCACATCAGATACCGGCCAACGGGTCGACCGTTGCG
This sequence comes from Actinomycetota bacterium, assembly GCA_016213625.1. Taxonomy (GTDB): domain Bacteria; phylum Actinomycetota; class Acidimicrobiia; order Acidimicrobiales; family Ilumatobacteraceae; genus UBA668. The sequence goes on along the minus strand of JACQZZ010000116.1, from coordinate 51,400 downwards.
CTCGCGACCACGGCGCCGTTCCAGCACATCCGGGTCCATCTCCGACAGGCTCTGGGCGCGGCTGACCGCCACGCTCGCCGAGCCCGTACCCGTTCCCGTGCCGCGACCCTTGCCGCCACGGCGGCGCTTCTTGCGCTGGGCCTCGGTCTCGCTGCGCTCGTCGACTCCCTCGTCGACCGCGACCTGATCGGTGGCGGCACGGGCACCACCGGCACGCTCGCGACCGCCCGCGGGCTGCTTGGCGCCGCCCTTCGCACGCGAGCGCTGCCCCGTGCCGTTGCCGCCGGCGTTGGCGTTGGCGTTCGACGGTGCCGCGGCGCCGTTCGCCGCAGCGGGCGCCGGCCGCGTGTCGCCGATCTGCGGCTTGCGCACCAACGCGCGATCGGCCGCATCGGCCGTCGGCTTGTTCTCGCTCATCCGCTCGGGAAGCTCGGGATGGTGGTGCTCGAGCGTGTCGATGATGGGCGCGTGCTGCGCCTCATCAGCATCGTCGGCATCGTCAGCGTCGTCGTCCTCGTCGTCGGCATCCGACCCCTCGACCCCGTCGGCCTGCGGACGAGCCGGCTTCTTGCGGTTCTTGCCACCGCGCGAACCGCGGCGCCGCTTCTTGGCGGCCGCGCTCACCGTGGGGTCGGCGATGGCATCGGTGCCATCGCTGTCGTCGTCGTGGTCGTTGTCGACGTCGTGGTCGTGGTCGTTGCGTTCGACGAGGTCGGCGGACGGAGCCGCGGCCTGGTCAGCGGCGGTGTCGACCGTCGGAGCGGGGGTGTGATCCGGCGCCAACGGCGACGTCTCGAGTTCGGAATTGTCCATGGGGGTCCCTTCTCATGCGCACTCCACTGGGGTGCGCGGCGCGACCGGCGTGGCGGGAATGATCTCCCGACGGACGCCGTCGCGCTCGATCCATTGCTGTGTGCGCAGCACCCGGGCGGCCGTGTCGACCGGATCGAGTGCTGGGAACATGGCGGCCACGAGTTCCGTGGGTCGCAGTCCCCGTCCGTTGGTGGCCAACATCGCGCACAGATGCGGCCGAGGATCGTCGGTGGAGGGGTCCACCGACAGATCGAGGATGGCAGGGCGCACGTCGTCGGTGCTGCGCTGCCCCTTTCGTTCACGAGCCACCGGCAACGTGGCGGATGCCAGCGTGGCGTCGATGGCCTCGAGCAATTGCTGGTTGCTCACGTCGTGCAGGGTGAGGCGCCACGTGCAGGCCACCACGTCCTCCTGCAACGACGGGCTGACCTGATCGCGCGGCACGATGTGTGTGACGTCGTAGCCCGCGGGCAGGGCCGCGCCGAAACGAACGCAGAGATCGTCGAGGTCAGCCACGTGATCGGGCGCGAGCTCGATGTCGAGGTATTCGGCGAAGCTCTCCGCGCCAGTGGGCAGCGCGAGCCCGAACGACATGCGCGGCCGCGGCGTGAAGCCGGCCGAGTACGCGAGCGGCACGCCCGCCTTGCGGACCGCACGCTCCCAGTGGCGAGCGGTGTCGCGGTGACTGGTGAAGCGGATCTTGCCGAGCTTGGTGTGGCGGATGCGCAACTTCACGCGACCACCTCGGGCTTGCGGGGCAACAACGAGACAGGCACCTCGCCGCCGCGCGACAGGTCTTGCCCGGTGCCTTGGCTGCCCCCCGCAGGTGCCACGGCCGAGGCGACCACGTGCTCGATGCCGTAGCCGGTGCACACGCCGCAGTCGTAGCACGGGGTCCAGCGGCAGTCGGGCAGTCCGTGCTCGGCGAGCGCCGACTGCCAGTCCATCCACAGGAAGTCCTTGTGCAGCCCGGCCGACAGGTGGTCCCACGGCAGCACCTCGTGCTCGTCGCGGTGGCGGTGCACGTACCAGTCGACCGACAGCCCTTCGGCCTCCATCGCCTGCTCCCAGCGGGCCAGGCGGAAGAACTCGCTCCACTCCTGGAAGATGCCGCCATCGCGCCACACGCGCTCCATCACGGCGCCGATGCGGCGGTCGCCGCGTGCGGCGATGCCCTCGGCCCACGTGGCGGCCGGGTCGTGCCACTTCACGTTCACACCCTTGGCGCGCTGCGCTGCGTCGCGCACCAACTGCACCTTGCGGCGCAGTTCGGCCGTGGTGTTCTGGCCGAACCACTGGAACGGGGTGTGCGGCTTGGGCACGAACCCGCCGAGGCTGACGGTGACGCTGGCGCGGTTGGTGTGCTTGCGGCCGATCTGCACGCAATTGCGCGCGAGGTCGACGATGCCCAACGTGTCGAGATCGGCCTCGGTGGGAAGACCGGTGAGGAAGTAGAGCTTGGCGCGGTGCCAGCCCTGACTGAACGCACTCTCGACCGCGCCGTACAGGTCTTCCTCGGTGATGAGCTTGTTGATGACCTGGCGCAACCGCCAGCTGCCGGCCTCGGGGGCGAAGGTGAGGCCGCTGCGGCGACCGCCCGACACCTCACCGGCCAGGCCCACGGTGAACGCATCGACCCGCAGCGACGGGAGACTGATGGACACCGTGTCGCTGGCGCCGCACCCGGCGGGGTTGATGCTCTTGGTGACCTGTTCGATGCCGCTGAAGTCGGCGGTGGAGAGCGAGGTGAGGCTCACCTCGTCGTAGCCGGTGCGGCGCAGGCCGGATTCGATCATCGTGCGCACCTGATCCGCCGGCCGTTCGCGCACCGGTCGGGTGATCATGCCCGCCTGGCAGAACCGGCAGCCGCGGGTGCACCCACGGAACACCTCCACCGCGAGCCGGTCGTGCACCACTTCGGTGAGCGGCGCCAGCGGGCTCTTGGGATACGGCCACTGCCCCAGGTCGGCCACGGTGCGCTTGTGCACCACCGCCGGCACGTCGCCGTACCGGGGCGTCACCGCGCGCAACGCCGGGCCGTCGTACTCCACGTCGTACATGCTGGGCACGTACACGCCGGGCACCTTCGACAACTCGCGCAGCACGCCCTCGCGGCTGCCCGGCGTGCGACCACTGGCCTTCCAGTCGCGCACGACCTCGGTGATCTCGCCGATGACCTCCTCGCCCTCGCCCAGCACCACCAGATCGACGAAATCGGCCAGCGGCTCGGGGTTGAACGCGCAGTGCCCGCCGAGCACCACCAGCGGATGGTGTGGCTCGCGCTGCGCCGACCGCACGGGCACGCCGGCGAGGTCGATCATGTTGATGACGTTCGTGTAGACGAGCTCGGCGGCCAGGCTGAACGCCAGCAGATCGAAGTCGCCCGCGGCCTGGTGCGTGTCGACCGAGAACAGCGGCACGTCGCGCTGACGCATGAGGGCTTCGAGATCGCTCCACGGCGCGTACGTACGCTCGGCGACAGCGTCGTCGCGTTCGTTGAGGATTTCGAAGAGGATCTGGAGCCCCTGGTTGGGCAAGCCGATTTCGTACGTGTCGGGGTAGGCGAGCAGCCAGGACACCTTGCCCGGCCCGTGCCGGGGTGTGATGGCGCCGTCCTCGCACCCGATGTAACGGGCTGGTTTTTGTACCCGGGCCAGGAGCGGTTCGACCCGCGCCCAGAGAGAAGTCATGGTGCGCCGAGTCTACCCCGAGGGATTCCTCAGCACAGTGATGACCGATACCCACCCATCTCCACGAGCGATACTCACCTCAACTCCCATCACCGTGACGGTCGAGGGCACGCTCGCCAGGTCGGGCGCGACATCGTTCGCAGGTGAGAGGGAATCGAACCCGCGGGCGCGAAACCGCTCACGGACGAGTGAACTCGCGCCCGTACACGCGAGTTCTGTCACGCCTGGCGCGGGGACTGGTCAGCGGTAGCGGCGCATGTGGACGTTCTGGACCAGACCCATGAGGGCGAAGAACGTCACGATGCCCGAACCGCCGTAACTGATGAACGGCAGTGGCAAGCCGGTGATGGGCATGACACCGATCGTCATCGCGATGTTCTGGAACAGCTGCCACAGCAGCATCGAGAACACGCCCACACAGAGATACGTGCCGAGCAGGTCGCGCGACAGGTGGGCGATGCGCCAGATGCGCAGCAGCACGAGCGCGTAGAGCCCGATGACCACGGCACACCCGATGAGACCGAACTGTTCGCCCACTGCAGAGAACGGGAAGTCGGCCCACTGCACGGGGATGTCGTTCTTGGCGTTGGTGATGGGGCCTTCCAGCCAGCCCTTGCCGGTGAGGCCACCGGTGGCGAGCGCGCGGATGGCATTGCGCCCCTGGTACAGCACGTCCTTCAGGTCGGGATCGTTGGAGTTCTGATGGAAGAAGGCGGTGAACCGACGCAGCTGGTACTCGTTCACGACACGGGTGAGCACGGCGGCGCCCACGGTGGCGATGCTGAGCACGGTGATCATGAAGATGTAGCGCAGCTTGGCTCCGGCCACGAGCATGATGCCCATCACCATCGCGATGAGCACCGACGCCGAGCCGAGGTCGGGCTGGATGATGATGAGCGCGGTGGGCGCACCGACGATCATGAGACCGACGATGAACCGGTGGTACGGCAGATCGTCGCTGCGATCCTCGGACAGGTACGACGCCACGGTGAGCAGCGTCGTGAACTTGGCGAACTCCGCCGGTTGCAGGTTCAGCGGGCCGAGGTCGAAGCTCAGCACGGTCTGGTTGCCACGCACGTGCAGCAGGTTCATCAGCGCGATGAGCGTGAGCAGCATCAACGACACCCCGTACAGGAAGCGGGCGTGGTCCTTCCACCAGTCGTAGTCGAAGGCCATCACCACCACCATCACGAGGACGGCACCGATGAGGAACACCTCTTGGCGGGTGACGAACAGGAACGGGTCGGTGAACTTCGTGTGCGACGCCGAGTAGATGACGAACAGCCCGATGATGGCCAGCCCGCCCTGCGCGAACATGAGCACCCAGTCGATGTTGCGCCCGGGCGCCGACGGGCTGGCGTGGATGTTGCCGAGCCCCGAGTCGGGCTTGCGCTGCATGAAGCTCAGAGCCATGCCAGCCTCAGTCGCGCACGCCGGCCGAACCGCCCAGGCAGGTGGCGTCGGCGAGTTGCTTGGGCGGGGCGGGCACGGTGGAGTTCATGTCGAGCGGGTCGCTCACGTACACCGGATCGGTGGCGACGTTGTTCGACAGCGCGAGGAACATGCACTTGGTGACGGGCGCGGCGGCCTTCGAGCCGTAGCCGCTCTTCTCGAGATAAGCGACCACCGTGTACGGCAGTCCTTCCTCCTCGCTGAAGGCACCGAACGCCGAGGAGTCGTTCCACGGAAGGGTGGCCGCACCCTGTGCGGTACCGGTCTTGCCGTAGATGTCGACCGGGAAGCCCTTGAAGAGTTGCTCGCCGGTGGTGCCGTGATAGAAGCCACTCGTGTCGGTGACACCGCGGCCACGGATTACGCGATGCAAGCCTTCGATGATGGGCTGGAGCACCTCGGGCGGCATCTCCAACTGGTCGCGCACCACCGGCTTGTCGAACGACTGGGCGATGGTGCCGGCGGCAAGATCGGCGACGGCCGGCCCTGCGTCGGGGGTGAGCGGCTCGTAGATGGCCTTCACGATGGTGGGCTGGAGCAGGAACCCGCCGTTGGCGAAGGTGGAGTAGGCACCGGTGAGCTGCAGCGGCGTGGCCGCCATGAGGCCCTGACCGATGGCCACCTGCACGTTGTCGCCCACCACCAGGCGGGGCACCTCGCCCTTGGCGAGCACACCCTTCTCGACGAGCGCCTTCTTCACCGAGTCGTCGGGCACACGGCCCTTCCACTCGAAGGGCAGCTGCACACCGCTCTTGCTGCCGAAGCCGAACCGCTCGAGGTTCGTCTTGAGCAGGCTCTGCTGGTCGGGAAGGTCCTCACTGAGGGCCCAGAACTGCTCACCCAGATGGTAGAAGAACGTGTCGGACGACACCGCGAGTGCATCGCTCACTCGCACGTTGCCGTACGAACTGGGACGGTTGGTGCGCTTGTTGGTGGCGTTCTTGAAGATGCAGCGAGCGATGCCGCCCTTGTCCTGGCAGTCACTCGGGTCGATGGTGGTGAGGCGGTACTCGCCCTCGTCCTTCCACACCGTGTTCTGGTCGATGATGCCGGCGTGCATGGCCGACCACGCCACGAAGGGCTTGATGGTGGACCCCAGGTTGTAGTTGCCCTGCACCGCGCGGTTGACGAGGATCGACTGGTCGGGGTCGATCTTGGTGCCGTCGGGGTTCGTGCTCGGGAAGAGCTGCTTGTACTTCGTCCCGGTGATGCCGCTCTCCATCCATCGGTTGTCGAAGGTGGGGTAGCTGGCCATCGCCAGGATCTGGCCGTTCTGGTGGTTCTGCACGATCACCGAGCCGGCGGGCGCCTTGTGCTGCACCCACTCCGGATAGTCGATCTTGGTGCCGTCGGGCAGGGTCTTCTGATACACCCGGGTCTTGCAGTTGGTCTTGATGTCGCACGGGTTGTGCGGTGCCGAGTCGTTCTGGGCGAGATCCTCGGGCAGGGCCCGCCGCTGACGCAGCTCGGTCTCGAGCGCCTGCTCGGCGTACTGCTGGATGTCGAGATCGACGCTCAGCTGGATGTCGAAACCTGCCACCGGTTCGATGCGTTGATCGGTGAGCTCGCGCACGATGCCGCCGGACGCGTCGACCTCGTACACCCGCTTGCCCCACTGCCCGTGCAGCTCGCGCTCCATGCTGAGTTCCACGCCGAACTGGCCGACGCGTTCGTTGCGCTTGTACCCCTGCAGGACGTAGCTGTCGAGGGTCTCGGCATTGATGGCCCCCATGTAGCCCACCACGTGCGATGCGAGCGGCGCATACGGGTACACGCGCTTGTACTGCTCGACCACGTCGACGCCGGGATAGTCCTCGCTGCGCTCCTTCAGGAACGCCACCGTGGCCTCGTCGACGTCCTCCTTCAAGGGCAGCGGCAACAGCGAGTCGTACAGCTGGCCCTTCTTGCACGGCTTGGGCAGCTGGTAGCACGGGTCGTAGCGGCGCATGAGGTCGTCGACCGGGGTCTTCAACGGACCCGACAGCCGCTCGAACAACGCCTTGCGATTCTTCTCCTTGCGCACCACCGACCAGTCGACGGTGACCGTCAGGATGCGCTGGTTGTCGGCCAGCACGCGGCCGTCCGCGTCGAAGATGCGGCCGCGCTCGGCCGCCACGTAGACCTCGCGCGTCTTGGCCGCGGTGACCTTGGCCTGGTACTCCTCGCTCTGCACGCTCTGCAGGAACCACAGGCGCGCGCCGAGCAGTCCGATGAGCAGGAGGGAGACCGTCGCCAGCACACCGAGACGTGCGGAGCGCTTATCGACGGCCATCGCACCATTCTTGTCGATTTGATGACGAAATGGGGCGCGCGGAGGGTGTGACGTGCATCGCCGTCGCCGGAGCGGTCACTCCAGCCCCCTCATTCCAGCCCCCTCATTCCAGCATGGCTTTCCACTTCTTGCGTTTCACGCCCATCATCCACCGACCCACGGGCATCAGCAGTGGGCACATCAGGGCCGCGAAGCCGGCGACGATGGGAATGGTCCACTTCACCTCGCTGGTGAGCCACCCGTTCTCGCCCGTGATGACCTCGGCGACCGGGATGGCGGCCTCCCCCACCGCGGCACCGAAGAAGGCGAAGATGCTCGCCAGCCACCACTGCGGGTCGGGGGTGAAGCTGTGCACGTACCCCGCGGTCATCCCGCCCAGGCCGTACGCCAACGCCATCAGCCCCAGCGGCGTGTTGCCGCTGATGTCGTACATCAGGCCGAGCACGAAGCCGGCCACCGCACCACGGTCCGCGCCGCCGCCCGCACCTGCGGCCACCACGAGCGCCAGCACGAACTGCAGCTTCACGTCGTGGAACACCGGGTGTGCCGCGAACACGACGCGCTGAATGCTCAGCGCGACCAGTCCGACGGGAACCAACCGCAGCAGCGGGCCGAGCACGATGCTGCGCATCGCCTACTTCCCGACGGCGTCTTGGTTGGGCACGTACAGCACGACCGCGACGAAGTTCAGTCGCTTCAGGCTGGCGTTGGGTGTGACCTCCACCCGAGAGGCACTGCTGCCGGTCTGCCGCTCGACCTTGGTGATGATGCCGATGGGGATGCCCTGCGGAGCAAGGCCGCTGTTGCCACCCGCGGTGTCGACGATGGCACCCACCTTCACGTTGCTGTTCGACGAGTTCGTGTCGACGAAACGCAGCAGCATCGGCTTGTCGGCGCCCTGCCCCTCGAGCAGACCGGTCTCGCGCACGACCTCCGGTGTGGTGGTGGAGGTGGTGGTGCTCTGGGCCGGTGTGGTGGCCCCCGGCTGACCGGCGACCGTGGTGGTGGGCAACGGCTCGAGACCCTCGGGCAGCGGGCGGGTGGTGGTGGTCGTGGAGGTGCTGGTGGTGCTGCTGGTGAGATCGCTGATGGGGATGCCCGACAGCGTGGTGCTCTCGGTGGGCGAGCTGGTACCGGTGGGCGCATCGTCGGCGGTGAGCACCTGCGCCTGGATGCTGAACTCGGGGTCGGTGAGGAGCAGCACGATGCTGCGCGTGGGGAACACCTTGGTGATGCGGCCGATGAGACCGGCGCCGTCGGTGACCGGCATGCCCACCGCCACGCCTTGACGCGAGCCGACGTTGATCTCGACCGTGTTCTGGAAGTTGCTGGGCGACTCACCCACCACCTGCGCGGCCACGGTGTCGAACTGGAACTTCGAGGTGAGCTGGTTCAGCTTCAACAACTCGCGGTACTCGAGCACGGCCGAGCGGGCCTCGACGTCGTTGCCCTTCATGTGCTCGATCTGATCGCGGAGCGCTTCGTTCTCGCGCTCGACGTCGTCGTAGTTGGTGACACCGTTCCACGCTCGCTCGATGGGCAGCGAGATGGCCCGAGTCGCGGTGTCGAAGGGTTGGATGATGCGCGCGAAGACGCCACGGGTGCGGTCGATGACCGGGTTGCCGCGCTTGTCGAGCGTGATGAGCAGGACGCACGTGAGCACGACGAGCAGGATGACCCTGCGGCGACTCAACGAGGAGAACATGAGATGGGCCGCCGTTGCTTAGTCGTCGCCGCCGAGCGACATGAGCCCCCGCATCGCGTCGATGTTCTCCAACGCGCGGCCTGAGCCGATGACCACGCTGAACAGCGGGTCGCGTGCGATGTTGATGGGCATGCCGGTCTCGTGCGACAGCCGGCGGTCGAGCCCGGCGAGCAGCGCGCCACCACCGGTGATCATGATGCCTTGCTCCATGATGTCGGCCGCGAGTTCCGGCGGCGTGCGGTCGAGTGTTGCTTTCACAGCATCGACAATGGCAGACACCGGCTCGGAAAGGGCTTCACGAACCTGTTCGGTGGTGAGCGGAATGGTGCGCGGTAGGCCGCTGATGAGGTCGCGACCTCGGATGTCGGCGGTGAGCTCGTCGTCGAGCGGCCACGCAGAACCCATGTGGATCTTGATCTCTTCGGCAGTGCGATCGCCGATGGCCAGCGAGAATTCCTTCTTCACGTACTGCAGCACCGCGTCGTCGAGTTCGTCGCCGGCCACGCGCACCGACTGCGCGGTGACGATGCCGCCGAGCGAGATGACGGCCACTTCCGTGGTGCCACCGCCGATGTCGACGATCATGTTGCCGCTGGGCTCGTGCACCGGCATGTCGGCCCCGATGGCCGCTGCCATGGGTTCTTCGATGATGTGCACCGGCTTGCGAGCGCCGGCGTACTCAGCAGCGTCCTGCACGGCGCGCTGTTCCACACCGGTGATGCCCGACGGCACGCAGATGACCATGCGCGGCTTGCTCCACCGGCTGGCGTGCACCTTCTGGATGAAGTAGCGCAGCATCTTCTCGCACACCTCGAAGTCGGCGATGACGCCGTCCTTCAAGGGGCGGATGGTCTTGATGCGACCGGGCGTGCGGCCCATCATGCGCTTGGCTTCCAGACCGACCGCCACCGGGCGACCGTCGGTGATGTCGATGGCCACGACGGAGGGCTCGTTGAGCACCACGCCCTGACCGCGTGCATAGATGAGGGTGTTCGCCGTACCGAGGTCGATGGCGAGATCGCGACCCAACGCGAGCGGATTGCTCCGAGCCATCACACTCCTCCTCGACGTCGCCCGAACATGACGAGCCAGTGTAGCGGCCCGATGGTTTGTTACAGATTCGGGAAGAAGATGTCGATCTCGCGCTGGGCGGATTCGAGCGAGTCGGAGCCGTGCACCAGGTTCTCGGTGAACGAGGCGCTGAGGTCGCCACGGATGGTGCCACCGGCCGCCTTGCGCGAGTTGGTGGCGCCCATGAGCGTGCGCATGACTTCCCAGGTGTCCTCGGGGCCCTCGACGACCATGGCGACGACGGGGCCGCTGCTCATGAACGACACGAGGTCGGCGTAGAAGCCCTTGCCGACGTGCTCGGCGTAGTGACGCGACAGCACGGACTCGTCGAGCTGGCGCAGGTCCATGGCCACGATGGTGAGATCCTTCGCCTCGATGCGGGCGATGATCTGGCCGGTGAGCTTGCGCTTCACGGCGTCGGGCTTCAGCAGAACGAGAGTGCGGTCGGACATGGCGAGCAACGCTACCGGCCCATACGCCCCGAGCGGATGCGTCAGCGGAGCGAGTCGCGCAGGTACGGCCGAGCCGCACCGACGATGTACAGCGAGCCGGTGACGAGGATGGCGTCCTCCGCCATGGCGTCGGTGCGGGCCTTGTCGATGGCCCGCTCGACCGTGTCGGAGCGCACCACGTGGTCGCAGCCGATGGCCTTCGCCGCGGCGTACATCTCCTCGGAGGGCAGGCCGCGAGGCGAGGGCGCGGTGCACACGAACACCGTGTCGAACTCGTCGGCGCGCAGCGCGGACAGCATCTCGCGAGCATCGCGGCCCTTCAGGCAGCCGACCACCAGCAGGCGCCGGCCGGCCGGGTCGAAGTCCTCGAAGAACACCGTGGCGCACGAGTCGGCGCCGGGCGGGTTGTGCGCGCCGTCGACGATGACCAGCGGCTGGTGCCCCAGCACCTCGAACCGACCCGGCATCGAGACCTGGGCGAAGCCATCGGACACGATCTCGCCCGGCACTGGCGCGGCGAAGAAGGCCTCGACCGCGGTGAGCGCCACCGCCGCGTTCTCGCACTGGTGGCGGCCGTTCAACGGCACGAACACCTCGGGGTAGATGGTGGTGGGCGTACGCAGATCGACGACGCGTCCGCCGAGCGCCAGGCTCTGCTCGAGCACCTCGAAGTCCTCGCCACGAACCAGGTTGCTCGCTCCCCCGGCCGCGGTGAAGACACGCACGAGCTCGGGGTCGGTCTCGCCGATGACCACCGCGCTGCCGGGTTTGATGATGCCCGACTTCTCGCGGGCGATGTGTTCCAGCGTGGGCCCGGCGAACTCGGTGTGGTCCACGCCGATGTTGGTGATGACCGCGACCTGCGATTCACACACGTTGGTGGCGTCCCAGCGGCCGAGCAGGCCGACCTCGATGACCGCGACGTCGACCGCCACGTCGGCGAACCATCGGTAGGCGGCGGCCGTGATGGCCTCGAAGTACGAAGGGCGGACACCGGTGAGTCCCTCAAGGTCGGCGATGGCCGCGATCTGTTCGGCGAAGTCGTCGTCGGGGATGGGTTCGCAGTTCACGCTGATGCGCTCGTTCAGGCGTTCCAGGTGTGGGCTGGTGTACGTGCCCACGGTGAGGCCGTGCGCCATCAGCAGACGGGTGATCATCTGCGTGGTGGAGCCCTTGCCATTGGTGCCGGTGATGTGGATGACGGGGTATGCCAGTTGCGGGTCGCCCATCGCGGCCACGAGCGCCCGCATCCGGTCGAGCGTGGGCGACTCGATGCGGCCGGTGGTCTCGTAGCTCGCGTGCGCGTCGAGGTAGTCGAGAGCGTCCTGGTAGTTCATCGGGTGGCCATGGGGGCGCGGCGCCCCGGGTCAGCTCGCCTGGCGACGCGGCCGCTTGGTGACGGGCTCGCGAGGGGTGAGCGCGGGCGCCACCTTGGTGGCGACGGTGTCGGCGTCGATGACGACGCTGCCGACGTCGGAGCGGCCGGGCAGCTCGTACATCGTGTTCAGCAGCACTTCTTCGAGGATGGCCCGCAGACCGCGAGCGCCGGTGCCACGGGTGAGCGCCTGATCGGCGATGGCGTCGAGCGCCTCGCGGGTGAAGTCGAGCTCGACGTCCTCGAACTCGAACATCTTGCGGTACTGCTTCACCAGGCTGTTCTTCGGCTCGACGAGGATCTTCACCAGCGCCTCACGGTCGAGGCTGCGCACGGCCCCCACCATGGGCAGACGGCCGATGAACTCGGGGATCATGCCGAACTTGAGCAGGTCTTCGGGCTGCACCTGCACGAACAGTTCGCCCGGATCGCGGTCGCTCTTGCTGCGTACAGTGCTGTTGAAGCCCATGCCGCGGTGGCCGATGCGGCTCTCGATGATCTGGTCGAGGCCGGCGAACGCGCCACCGCAGATGAACAGCACGTTGGTGGTGTCGATCTGGATGAACTCCTGGTGCGGGTGCTTGCGGCCACCCTGCGGCGGCACCGAGGCGACGGTGCCCTCCAGGATCTTCAGCAGCGCCTGCTGCACGCCCTCGCCCGACACGTCGCGAGTGATGGACGGGTTCTCGCTCTTGCGCGCGATCTTGTCGATCTCGTCGATGTAGATGATGCCGGTCTCGGCCTTCTTCACATCGAAGTCGGCGGCCTGGATGAGCTTGAGGAGGATGTTCTCTACGTCTTCGCCCACGTAGCCGGCCTCGGTGAGCGCCGTGGCGTCGGCGACGGCGAACGGCACGTTGAGGAGGCGGGCGAGGGTCTGCGCGAGGTGAGTCTTGCCGCAGCCGGTGGGGCCGAGCAGCAGGATGTTGCTCTTCGCCAGCTCGATGTCGTCGCGACGGCCGACCGATGCACCCTGCTGGTACTGGATGCGCCGGTAGTGGTTGTAGACGGCCACGGCGAGGATCTTCTTCGCCTCGTCCTGTCCCACCACGTAGTCGTCGACGAACGTGCGGATCTCGCGAGGGGTGGGCAGTTCGTCGAAGCGCAGCTCACCGGTGTCGGTGAGTTCTTCCTCGATGATCTCGTTGCACAGGTCGATGCACTCGTCGCAGATGTACACGCCCGGCCCGGCGATGAGCTTCTTCACCTGCTTCTGCGACTTGCCACAGAACGAGCACTTCAGGAGTTCCCCGGTGTCACCGAATTTGGCCACTGCGATCTCCTCTGAACAGGCCCTCTGACTGGACGAGCTGTCGTCGCGTCGTGATCAGCGGATCGGACCGGTGCGGTCGACCATCTCTCGCGACGTGATGACATCGTCGATGATGCCATACGCGAGGGCCTCGGGTGCTTCCATCACGAAGTCGCGGTCGGTATCGGTGTGGACGCGCTCGATGGGCTGACCCGTGTGCTTGGCCAGAAGTTCCTCGAGCAGGTCGCGCATCCGCAGGATCTCCTTGGCCGCGAGCTCGAGGTCGGTGACCTGGCCGTAGCCCACCTGGCCGTACGGCTGGTGGAGGAGGATGCGACTGTGCGGCAGGGCGAGACGCTTGCCCTTGGTGCCGGCTGCGAGCAACACCGCGGCAGCCGAGGCGGCCTGGCCGAGGCAGATGGTGGCGATGTCGTTCTTGATGAACTGCATCGTGTCGTAGATGGCGAACAGCGCGGTGATGTCGCCACCGGGGCTGTTGATGTAGATGCTGATGTCCTTGTCGGGGTTCTCGCTCTCGAGATACACCAACTTGGCGCAGGTGAGGCTGGCGGACGCGTCGTCGATGGGCGTGTCGAGCCAGATGATGTTGTCGCGCAGGAGGCGGCTGTACAGGTCGTAGCTGCGCTCACCGCGGCTGGTCTGCTCGACCACACCGGGAATCTGGTACCCCGACATCATCGTGAAATCCTTCACTCCGGCGCTCCTCAGTGCTCGTGATCGTGGTGGTCGTGATCGTGATCGTGATCGTGGTGGTCGTGATCGTGATCGTGATCATGGTCGTGATCGTGGTCGCCCATCAGCTGGGCACGGTCGATGGCGTTGCCCGCCTCGTCGACCACTTCGGCGTGCTCGAGCACCCAGTCGAGCGCCTTGGTCTTGCGGATCTGCGCGAGCAGATCGGTGACCGCGTCGTTCTTCTCGTAGGCCTTGCGCACTTCGCTGGCCTTCTGGCGCACCTGCATCGCGATGCGGGCGTACTCGGCGTTGAGATCGTCGTCGGTGGCGTCGATGCCCTCGGCGGTGGCGACGGCGCGCAGCGCCAGATCGACCTTCACGGCCTTCTCGCTCTGCACCTGCAGCGAGGCGACGAAGGAGTTGGCGTCCTGGCCGGTGGCCTGCAGCCACTGGTCGATGCTGATGCCCTGCTGCTGGAACTGCTGCACGGTGTTCTGCACGCGAGCCTGCAGGTCGCCCTGCACCATGCTGGCGGGCGGATCGGCCTCGACCAGTTCGGCGAGCGCCGTGGTGGCCCGGTCGATGTAGAGGTTGCGCGCCTGGTTGAGCTTGGCGGTGCCGACGCGCAGGGCGATGGCTTCGCGCCACGCCTCGAGCGTGTCGAACTCGCCGAGGTTCTCGGACACCCATTCGTCGGTGACCTCGGGCAGCTGCATCTCCTGCACGTTGGTGACGGTGACCTCGAACTCGGCCGGCTCGTTCATGCCGGTGGGGTTGGCGCTGAACGACAGCTCGGCACCGGCGGTGGTGCCGACGAGCTGATCGTCGAAGCCCTCGGCCACCCAGCCCTTGCCCACCTCGTACAGCCAGTCCTCGGTGTTGAGGCCGGGGACGGGTTCGCCGTCGCGGCTGGCCGCGAGGGTGAGGGTGACGTGGTCGCCGGCCTCGACGGGACGGGTGACGTCGACCAGGCTGCCCTGGCGACGGCGCTCGGCCTCGATGGCTTCCTGGATCTCCTCTTCGGTGGCCTGCGGATTGGGCAGTTCCACGCGCAGCCCGCCGTAGCCGGGCACGGTGATGACGGGGCGAACCTCGCACACGGCCTCGAACTCGACCGGGCCGGCGTCCGCTCCGCTGAGGATCTCGACCTCGGGGGTGGCGATGAGATCCACGTCGTGTTCGCGCACCGCCTTCGCCAGGTACTGAGGAATGGCGTCGCGGAGGGCTTCCTCGCGAGCGGCAGCGATGCCGATGCGGGCCTCGAGCACCTTGCGCGGCACCTTGCCCGCACGGAAGCCGGGGAGGCTGGCCTCGCGGCCGATCTTGCGGAAGGCCTGATCGATGTCGCGGTCGAATTCGTCCTCGTCGATCACCACCGTCAGCTTCACGAGATCACGGGGGGTACGGGCGGGCGTCTCGGTGCTGGCATCGTCGCCGTCGGCGGTGTCGATGCTGGTGGCGAGGGTGTCGTCGGCGGGTTCGATCGTGCTTTTCACAGAGCGACGACTCTACCGGGAGCACTCCGGTTCGTGCCGAATGCCCGGTGGACGGCATGAATCGTGCAGAATGCGTGTCATGACGTTGTGGAAGCCGCACGCCCTCGCCAAGCCGCACCCGAACCAACTCGACCTGCGCATCGGCGACAAGGTGCAGAACACCATCGAGCTGCAGGACGTGCCGGCCGGCACCCAGGGCAAGGTCATCCTGGCCAACGGGTTCAACTGGCAGCGCTATCGCGTGCTGTTCGTGAACGGCGTGGAGATGGGCGACCTCGACCAGCGCAACATCGAGCCCGTCGGCAAGACCGCCAAGCGGCTCGCCAAAGCGGCCAAGCGCCCCTGATGACCTTCACCTCACTCCGCCACCGGTTCCCCGGTGTGTCCGACGGGTGGGCGCGCTTCGACGGTCCCGCCGGCACGCAGGTGGTCGACAGCGCGATCACCGCGATGACCACGTGGCTCTCCGATGGCTCGAACGGGTGCGGCGGCGGCCACTTCGCCGCGGCCGTGAAGGCCGACGAACTGGTCGAGCGCACTCGCGCCGCGGTGGGTCGCCTGTTCAACGCCCCAGCCGATGGTGTGACCTTCGGTCCCAACATGACCAGCCTCACGTTCGCGTTCTCGCGGGCCGTCGGGGCCACGCTCCAGCCGGGCGACCGCATCGTCGGTACCCGCATGGATCACGACGCCAACGTGTCCACCTGGATGCGTGCGGCGCAGACCGCCGGGGCCGAGCACGTGCTGGCGCCGTTCGACCCCGTGTCGTGCACGTTGCCACCGGCGAACGTCATCGACCTCATCGACGAACGCACCAAGTGGGTCACCCTGCCGGGTGCCAGCAACCTGTTGGGCACCGCACCGGATCTCAAGCCCATCATCGATGCCGCGCACGCCGCCGGCGCCCGCGTGTTCATCGACGCCGTGGCGCTGGCGCCGCACCAGCGCATCGACATCGCCGTGCTCGGGTGCGACGCGATGGTCACCTCTCCCTACAAGTGGTACGCCCCGCATTCGGGCGTGCTGTGGTGCGACCCTGCGCTGCTGCAGGCGCTCCCCGTGTTCAAAGTGCGCCCGTCGCACGATGAAGGCCCGTCGCGGTTCGAGACCGGTATGCCGAACTTCGAGGCGATCGCCGGCATCGAGGCCACCGTCGGCTTCCTCATGGAAGAAGGCATGGACCGGTTGCAGGCCGCCGAGAACGAGCTGTTCGCGCCGCTGCTCTCCGGGCTGCAGTCCATCGCCGGTGTCACCGTGTACGGCGTGGCGGGCCTGGAAGGACGCACGCCCACGGCGGCGTTCACCGTGGCCGGCCACACACCCTCGGAAGTGGCCAGGGAACTGGCGGCCGAGAAGATCGCCGTGTGGGACGGCCACAACTACGCGATCGAGGTCGTGGGCCAGCTGGGCCTTGACACCACCGGCGGGGTCGTACGGGCCGGCATCTCCCGTTACCTGGAGCCCGACGACGTACAACGCCTGCTCCGGGTGGTCGAACGGCTCGCCGCGACCTGAATCCCGGCCGGGTGGGACTTTGGTCCCAAGCCCGGTGTGCTTCATGCCCTACTGACGCACCCGCCCAGCCAGCAGGCTGGCGGGCATGAGCAAGGATGACCGGTCAGTACTCAGTTGGCTCGCGTTCGTGGCGGCTCTTGCCGCACTGTGCGTCGCGATTCTCGGCCTCAACAACGACAGTTCGTCGGGGGGCAGCGCAGAAGGCGGTGGAGGCGGCGGCGCCCTACCCACCATCAACGTCACGATGAAGGACTTCTCCTTCGAGCCCGCCAACATCGAGATCCCGACCGGCGGCGCGATCCTGCACCTGATGAACGGCGGCGCGGCCGTCCACAACTTCCAGGTGGCCGAACTCGGCATCAAGAGCATCGACATCGCCGCAGGCGTGTCGTACGACCTCACCATTCCCGCCACGCCGGCCGGCACCTACCGGGTCGTCTGCCCGCAGCCGGGTCACGAGGGCGCCGGCATGGTCGGTTCGCTGGTGGTCAGCGACACTGCCAGCTCCGGTGGCGAGTCGGCCGGTGGTGAGACCACCGGTGGCGGCACCGAGATGGAGATGACCGCCCAGTCGAACGCCGACATGGACGCGAGGATGCTCGCCGCTGCGCAGCTCTATCCCGCCAAGACGCTCGGCACCAATGGCAGCATGGCCGAGTACACGATGTCGGCCGATGGCTACAAGGAGTTCGTGGTCGAGGCGAAGATCGTCGACTGGGAGGTCGAGCCGGGCAAGATCGTCAAGGCCTGGACGTACAACGGTGAGGTGCCCGCCCCCGAGATCCACGTCACCAGTGGCGACCTCGTGCGCATCATCTTCAAGAACGCGCTGCCGCAGAGCACCTCGCTCCACTTCCACGGCATCCGGGTCCCGAACGTGATGGACGGCGTGGATCCCTACACCGAGGCTCCCACCACCCCCGGCGGCGAGCACATCTACGAGTTCGAGGCCAAGGGCCCGTCCGTCGGCATCTACCACTCGCACCACAACGCGCAGGAGCAGATCCCCAACGGCATGTTCGGTGCGTTCACCATCGACGAGATGCCCGTGCCGCAGAAGCTCATCGACAAGGGTTACCCCGAGAAGCCGACCAAGACGATGAACATGGTGCTCAACGACGCCGGCGTCATCGGCCTCAGCCTCAACGGCAAGAGCTTCCCCGCCACCGAGCCCTACACCATCCGCGTCGGCGAGACGATCATGGTGCACTACATGAACGAGGGCCTGTTGGTGCACCCGATGCACCTCCACCAGCCGATGGGTTGGGTCGTCGCCAAGGACGGTGTGCCGCTCGACGAGCCGATGCCCACCGACACCATCCTCGTCGCCCCCGGCGAGCGCTACACCGTGCTCTACATGGGCACCGACCCCGGCGTGTGGGCGTGGCACTGCCACATCCTCACCCACGCCGAGACCGCCGATGGCATGCGGTACATGGTGACCGCATTGATCGTGGAGCGCTGACGGCATGACCTCTCGTGCCCCGCGGCTGCTGGTCGGCGTGGACGGCACCGAAGGTTCGGTCGAGGCCCTGCGGTGGGCTGCTCATGAAGCAGCCCGCCGCAGTTGGCCACTCCACGTCATCACCTGTGCCGAACTGCCCGTGGCAGTGGAGGCGGGCATGATCGGGAGCGGTGCCATCACCGGCACGGCCATGGAAGGCATCGTCAGTGAGC
This sequence comes from Actinomycetota bacterium, assembly GCA_016213625.1. Lineage (GTDB taxonomy): Bacteria > Actinomycetota > Acidimicrobiia > Acidimicrobiales > Ilumatobacteraceae > UBA668. Next base: position 32,934 of record JACQZZ010000116.1, on the reverse strand, counting down.
ACGAGGCCGTCAACCAACGGGCCGTCAATCTGGCCCGCTCGTTCGGTCTGCCCATCGAGGTCACCGGAGAGACCGTGCTCGGCGCTCCCGCGTACGCCCTCGTGGGTGCAGCGCACGGCGACGACATCATCGTCATCGGTGCCACCTCGCACCCCGGTCGCCTCAGCGATGTGCTCGGGTCCGTCGCCTCCGTCGTCGCTCACCGCGCGCATGGTGCGGTCGTGGTGGTGCACGGTTCCGATCGGCGCGACGCCGCCATCGGCCGGGTGGCCGTCGGTGTCGACGGGTCGCCCGGCAGCGACGCCGCCCTGCTGTGGGCAGCCGACGAGGCCGTGCGGTGCATGGCCGAGTTGGTGCTCGTGCACGGATGGACGTATCCGTATCAGGGGCCGCGCACGGGAGTCAGCGAACCGCGCGACGACATGCGCCTCGACGCCATGCGCACGCTGGAAGCCAGCACGCTGAAGGTCAAGGAGGCGGCCCCCTCGTTGCGGTGCCACTCCATCATCAGCGAACAGAGCCCCGCGAAGGCCATCATCGACGCCGGCAAGGACGCCGACCTCGTGGTCGTCGGCTCACGTGGCCATGGTGGCTTCGCCTCGCTGCTGCTCGGCTCGGTCAGCCGCACCGTGCTGCAACACTCCGTCGTCCCGGTGGCCGTCATCCGCCATCCGGACTGAGCGGTCACTCCCCCGCCGCCGATCCCTTCCCCCAGATAGCATCGGCGGCGCCGGGGAGTGGCGCAGTGGTAGCGTTCCTGCTTTGGGTGCAGGAGGTCGGGAGTTCGAATCTCCCCTCCCCGACTGGTCTGACCAGGTCTGATAGAGTGACCATCACTCGCCGACCGGCCCATGTATCAGCGATGTATCAAACACCGGTCGCAGAAATGCACGGAGGTGACGCATGTCGTGGAAGGCAACCGGCCAGCCGACGGTGCGCCAGCAGCGCGACAAGTGGGTCGTGCGCGTCGACGGCATCGACACCACCACCGGCAAGCACCGTCCGCGACAGCTCGGCACGTTCGCGTCGCAGCGGTCCGCGTTGGCGGCGGCTCGCGGGGTCCGGGCCAACGACGCCACGACGGAGCGCGGCACCGTGGGGTGGCTGGTGCGCCGATACGTCGCCGGCCGCACCGACATCACCGAGAAGGCCCGCGAGCAGTACGCCTGGGCCATCCCCCACATCGAGGCCGGCCTCGGCGCCATCCCACTCTCGCGCTTGGATCGCGATGATGTTGCCGAGTGGGTCGAGAAGCTCGCTGCCGGCGGCAGGCTGTCGAGGCGGAGCGTGCAGATCTGTCGCAACGTGTTGCGTGCAGCGTTGTCCGAGGCGGTCGACGAGGGGCTCATCGCACGCAGCCCCGCGGCTCGCGTGGGGCTCCCTCGAACAGTCGCCAAGCCGGTGAACGTCAAGGACGCCGTCGCCTGGTCCGAGGACGAGGTCGATCTGTTCCTCGAGGCCACCTCCACGCATCGGTGGGCCATCGCCTTCCGGCTCGGCGTGCTCTACGGTCTGCGCCGTAGCGAGGTGCTCGCCCTTCGATGGGACGACGTCGACCTCGACAAGCAGACACTGCGCATCGACGAGAGCCTCGTGGCTGTCAGCGGCGGCGCCGCATGGGGCGACGCCAAGAACGAACGCTCGCGGAGGATCATCCCCCTCGACGACGCCACCCTGCGATGTCTTGCCCGACGCCGCGCCGACCAGGCCGCGGAACGACTTGCTGCTGGTCCGGCATGGGAGGGCGGCAACCTGATCGTGACGACGCGCCAAGGCGGCATCGTGCTCCCCCGCTCCTACGACCGGGCGTTGGAACGCATCGTCAAGAACACCGGACTCCCCCGGCTCACCTCCCACGGACTCCGCCACACTGCGGCCACCCACATGGTGAGCAACGCTGGAGACGTCGGCGAACTCCGAGCAATCGCCGACATCCTCGGCCACAGCCCCGAGATGCTGCTCAACACGTATTCGCACGCGCTGCCGCGTAGTCAAAGCGCCGTGGTCGCGCGCCTGGAGCGGAACTGACCACGCCCTCCCGCTAGGCGAACACGCAGTTGCCAGTTGTTATGGTCCGTGAGTTCGTGGCTTGAATCCACTGAGAACTGGAGTTTTCGAAGTTTCCCGATCCAGCTCCGGGATTGAACTCGAACTTCCACAGCGAAGTGGAGCCGCCATCCCAGTAGAGCTTCACGGGATTCCCACCGGCCATGTAGCTGTAGAAACCGCCCGTCAGCGACTGGAGTGCAGGGTACGTCGGAGCATCCGGGTCGCGCGCGGCCTGAGTATCGCTCCACGTGTGCCAACCAACGACCCCATCTAGCCATCCCCCCGTGTAATGAAGCATTTGGCTCTGAAACGCAATTGTTCTCGACTTCGTCAGCGAGCCAAAACTGCCATCGACCGGCAGCAGGTTGTTCGAGCAGAGAAGCGTCTGCCAGAACCCAACTTGGTTTGACAGGGAGCCGAGTGACAGCGTGGATGCAGTGGCGGCCCAGCTGCCCCCCGCCACACTGGCGTCAGCTGCGTCGTTTGTCGCCGCAATGACAGAGGTTGATGCTAAGAGCGCCGACGCGCCGATCCTTCGTAAGTGCGTCATGTTACTTCCTCACCGTCAGCTGCCGGCCGATCGATACCAATTCATCAACGGTCATGTGTTGCCCATTCACCAGAAGCGCCTCATCGTCACTAATCGGCCACGCTATCTCGACGCTTGCCCAGTCCTGGGTTGTTGGGTCACCGTAAGTCTTAACATAGATCTGTGCACCCATGATATCGCTGCCCTTCAAAAGCTGATATCCATGCTCCGCCGGGTTCGCCAACTGTGCTGCTACGAGCTCACCTCGCAACTCACCAACCACAAAGCTTTGTCCGGTCGTCGTGTTACGGTAGACCGCATGGCTGCCCTGGATGCCTGCGACATTGGTTGTGAGTCGGGCCGCCTCTACATCGAAGCCTGCGATCATCGGGAGCTCAAGAACTCGGCCTCCCTCGAGCTCAAGTGTCCGGGTTGCCGTTGCTGAGGAGCTTTCGGGAACTACCGACTCAACGGAAGACTGCACCGCAGGACCAGTCGAGGAGACGTCACCAACGGACATTTCAGAACTGGAGGGTTCACCGCTGGGCGATGACATATCAGAGGTTCCACAACCTACGAGGGGCAAGACTGTGGCGCAAAGCACCAAGCTCGCCGCGCTTCGACGACATTTCATCTCTCTGCTCCTTGCACGAGCTTGCTTGCGCTTCGACCAATTGCCGTTCGATAGAGATCCTCGACCTTGAGAATCAAGGTCCGACTCTCCAGAACCGTCGTCTCGGCGTCCAGTCCACAGAGTGCTTCGAGCAGTAGCGCTGTTTCAAGCAGCGCCAGAGAATCACAGTTCGATAGCTGAAGGGTGTCATCACCCAAGCAGCAAACGGCCATCAAACGCGCGCGGAAGGCCTCAAGACTCAGAAAGTCCTGACCAGGCTGTGTCGCAACGCGGAGAGAGTTGAGGTATGTATCGAACGCCGTCCTGGACAGCGACCAGTGCGACAGATCCCATAGCTCTCCGTCCCAATACACATAGTTCCGCAGGACAGCTTCGAGACTGATGTACTCGCCAAAAGGACTGTGATCGAGCCCCACGAAGGCAGGGATCTCAAAGTAGACCTTGGCCACCGAGGTTGCTCGGAATGTCAGCTCAACGAACTGCAGAAGCGCTTCGACAACGGGCGGACCTTCCATCTCCGGGACTGCAGGCATGAAAGCAGCGTGCACCGACGCAGGCGGATTAAAGTTGTACGAGGAAACCAAGCCCACGAGTCTGCGATTCCTACTCGATCGAACCGCATACTGCGCATGAACTCCGCGCCACAGACTTTGACGAAACTCGTCAGGAGACGGGGTCGTGCCACGCCAGCGGCTCTTCGTCCAGTTCCACGGAGAGAGAGCTGCCTCGTACAGCCGGGGCATGTCCGCCTCCTGGACGGTGTCAAGCCCGACTAACAGACCTCCTGCCACTCCTGTCACTCCTGCACGATAATCCTGATCCACGTCGATGTCTATTGGTTCAGTCGATCTCTATTGGTTCAAAGGTGCGCTGACCCAACGTCGACAGACTGCCCCCGGCGGAGTCCTCGGCGTGCCCAGCGGACGCTGCGCCATACAAACCGTGTGCAACCAAACCGGCCTCTCGATCTGCCATGTCTCACCCTGCGTATGACGGTCGGCGCTTCGAGACTCACGATGGAGGGGCTAGGCCAAGGGCCAAGAAGGATGCCTTCACCGACTTCTACCGATGACACTTTCCGTGGTCGGATTCCTCGGCATTTGGCGCCGGCGGACCAAGAGGTGCTCCCTTTCTCCGTGTGTGGTTCACGATCTCGAGCATCATGCTCCACTGACCCGGTCTCCGACCGGGCCTATCCTTGCTCCGTAGAAGAAGTCCAGCGTGTCCGCCCGGTTTCGTCTCGTATCGAATCATGCCGCCGAGCTGCACTTATCTCGCCGTCGACGGACGAGATGACACGACTCAACACGGCGATGTAGCAGACGGTTTGATACATCCTTGATACGCCACGAAGTCCGCGACAGGAGACGCTCCCTTCGCGACTAGCTGTACCACCCGGATCGTCGCTGGGGCTCGATCATGATCTTGCCCCGGCGGGCGCGGGTGAACGTCCAAGTGCTTCGGCGGAATGGAGCTATCGCTGTTGCGGCTGACTGTCGTAAGGGTTGCAGCCAGTCGCACCGTTCGTGACCCACCTGCAGCGCTACTGGCTCATGAACTGCAGCGTGTTGGCAGGTTCCTTCGGAGGTTTGGTCGGTCGGCATGCTCGACAACAACCGCCGAATGTTGCGCGCCTGGCTCCCGGCAACAGACTTGCCAGGAGATTGATCCTAGCCGAGCTCGTCACGTCGAGAGTCGCATTGACACATGTTGCCTCGGCTGTCATGCTGCCAATGGATCGATCGCGCCGTCAAGTTGGTCTGCCGGGCCCTGCTGGCGATCGACTATGAGTCAACGAGAGGTGGGGGGGAATGTCTCGGGGTATCCGGATTCAATTGGTCCCGTGCGAGGGCCACCACCTTGAGGACCTTCACCGCATCCTCAATCAACCTGGAAATGTTGTGAGGTGGCGATTCCACGGTGCACTCCTCGCGTCCGAGGAATTCGTTCGTTCGCTCCAAGCCGAAGACTCGCAGACATTCGTCGCCATAGAGCGAGGTACTTCAAGGGTGCTCGGCTTGGCTTGCACATATGGCGTCAACCTACGGCACGGGTACGCATACATCGCTGTTGCAGTCGACGAATCGGTCCTCGGTGGTGGCTACGGAGCAGAGGCTGGCGCCCTACTCATCTCGTATCTCTTTGAGACATTCCCGTTCCGGAAGCTCTATATGGAGATCCCAGACTTCACTGTCGCGTCAGTGGAGGGTCGCATGACCGACGCGTTCCAAAAGGAGGGAGTTCTCCGTTCGCACTTCCTGGCGATGGGCAGCTACTGGGATACACACATATTTGCGGTGTATCGCGAGCAGTGGCTTCTCCAAGTGCTGTCTGGACAGACCCCGACAGCAGACGACCTCCAGGTGATCTACGTAGCCGATGACGCTAGGGCCCAGGTGGAGTCGTGAGCGCAGGCAAAGCTCGTCAGCAGCCAAGGCGCCAGCCACTTTGGCTCCGAGGCGTCGCCGTGGCTTCTGCAGGCTCTGCGATCTCCGGTTTCGTGCCTGGTCAGGTTTCGGCGCATACGCCGCCCGACTCTGGATACCAATGGACCTGTCACAACGGCGAGGGACAACTAGGAACGAGCGGAGGCTGCTACAGATATGTGGTCGGGGCATCTCTCGTGTGGCATTTCGAAGGCGGTGGGTTCACTCCACAGAATCTGAGTGACGTGCGCTTCGGATCAGGGCTCTGGGATCAGACTAACGGGCATCAATGGAACTACACTGAGGACGCGTATCCGCCGGATGGTCTTAGCGGCTTCCCGGTGTACTTTCGCACGGCAATGATTTGCGGCTCCTCGAGTTCAGTGGGCTGTACGAGCACGGCTGTGAACGGAAATGTGATCTCCGTGACGCAAATGCAGTTCCGGAGCCCAAGCAATTGGAAGTGGGCGGCCGGGCATGAGTTTGGACACGCACTCGGTCTCGGCCATAGTTCCCTAAACACCACTATCATGTGGCATATCTCGAATGGGGTCACTGCCCTAACCGCTCCAGATATCGAAGGACGGTGCCAGGTGTACGGTCACGCATTAGGGTTGTGGGGTGGGTGCTCGTGTCCAAAATAATGATTGCCCTTACGGCGACGCTCGCCGCGACAGTCGCGGCGTGTGGCGGAGATTCCGGACAAACTCAGGCGCACTCCGAGCCGTCCAGTGCTCTCCAATCAACGGAGGTCTTGGCGCCCACGCCAAAGATCGTAGTTGAGTCCGCCTCCCCGGCCTCTGAACTCTTTGTCGGCACCCCGACCATATCGGTCGACTTCCAGCCGATCGATGCAAAGAGCCTTCTCGAAGCGACAGACATTGTCGTGCGTGTGCGGGTTCAGTCCATCCAGCCAAGCCGATTGAACACGTTGTCTGGAGGCTTGGAGCCGGTCGATGCCCTTGCGAATGGGCTAGAAGTTCCCAGCATTACCCCACTGACTGACGTTAGATTTGAGGTCCTGGAGCTGCTGGCGGAGCGCCCAGGCGGCGCGGATCGGGTCGGCGCCAAGACCGGCAGCACGATCACGGTCGCCATGGTCGGTGGCTCGATCCGGCTATCGACGACTGCCGGGCTGGCCTATGCCGAGCGCTTGACGCCGATGCAACCTGACGAATGGTCTCCGCCGCTCGCAGAGAACGGTCCTCTGGTCCTTGAGATCTCTCAATCCGCTGAGGTAGACCTCCATCTGGGTGACCAGGCGCTGCTGTATCTCTCTCGACGGAGTTTCCCGTCAGCGCAGCTTTCTAAGAGCGGGCCGGTGTCGCCATTGGTTGTCTTGATGCCTGCCTACGAGAGCTTTGGGGTACAGCTGCAGACTCCGGACGGCGCCCTTCTTGCCTCGTCCTGGGTCACAGGGCTGCCCTCCACCGTTGATGAGGTTCGGAAGTTGGCCGCCGCATCCTTTAACCAGGTATGACAATTTCGGACGTCGCTGGGCTCAGCGCTGCACTACAGACCTCCGACGGGCGATTTGTGGTTCGTGGGACGCAAGATGGTTTTGTCGCCGAAGCGACGATGCCTGACAAGCTGCTGCATTTGTACTGCGCCTTCAAACCTCTGGTGGGAATTGCCGTCTTGAGCCTCATCGACCGCTACTCCTTGCAGGCAGACTGCCCGCTGCCGCGGCTGCCGTTTCTCCGGCCGCGCACCGCCGAGTGGCTCAGTCTTCGGCATCCCTCCGTCACGCTTCGGAACCTTCTTTCCCACACGGCCGGCCTCGGACAGCCGTCAGCCACGTTGATTCTTCTCGCTACCGAGTCTGCCTCGGATAGAGCTCTCTCCTTGGCAGAGTCGTCTGGGCGCCGAGAGTACAGTGAGTACGTTGCCGGCTGGATTCTCGATCGGGTGTTTCGCGACCTTGACGTGGATCTAGCATCGGTCACCGAGGGTTTGCTCGCTCACCTGGGTCCAGAGAGTAACGTGGCCGCGTGCTCTCTTCCGCGCGCCCGTGAGCTTCGGCTGGCGGGTTGGCAGTTGGCGAGCCCACTGTACAAAATGGCTGACGGTCGCAACGTCCCGCTAGTGAGCGAGACTCGCGATGGTCGGCTGGCGCGCTTGTCGCCGGCTTTCGATGGCTTGATGACAGCGGAGGCACTGCTCAGCTTCTACTCGGAGCTCAGTCGAACACTTCGTGGCCATGAGGTTCCAGCCTGGCCAAGTCCGGCCGTTCTGCGAGAATGGCTAGCGACCGCCGATAGCGGGTACGACTATGTCCTGCGAAGGGAAGTCGGGTTCGCGGCGATGCTGATGACGGATATCTCTTATCTCGGGGGCAAGGCGATTGGGCACTCGACAGGATATACAGCCACGGTTGGCCTGGTGGACCCCGCTCGTGATCTCTCGATGGTAGTGGTCGACACACAGCTCGCTGGCCAGCCCGAGGTGGAGCGACGTCGCGCCGCCGCGCTCCAGGCTGTGTTCGAACTCGCCGGACTGCGTGCGACGTGACGCTCGCTGCTGTGGAGATACTCGATCGCGGGCACGTCACTCGTCACGCGGTTGATCTGTCCGATGGAACCGAATCAACGCGTCCGGGTCGTTCGGCCGCCGTTGTGCTGCGCGGATCGAGGTCGTCGACGCCTGGGGCGCTGCTGAGGGCGCCGAGTCGACATTCGAGCCTCTCGATCGGTATCGGGGAAGACTGGTTCGCTGGACCGCTGATCCTGCCGTCTGCGGGTTTACCCGAGCTCGGTGACTGCGTGTTCGATGTTCGTGTTGCCCTTGTTTCGCAACTGTTCGGTGACTGCTCGCTCCGGCTGGAATTCTCCAGCGCGGGCGCTCGTGTCATGGATTACGACTCTTCCCCGGGGGCCGATCTCACCGTGATCGGCAGATTTGGTGTCGTTTCCGGATACTTCGCGGGCGTGAGGGAAATAGGTGATGTGCTCGAGGATGGCGGTGCCATTGATGGCCATTTCGCCTTCATGAGTGCACTTAATGGTTGTCTAGACGTAAGACCATCGGATGCCACGGTGCTAGCCGTCAAGGGGCTCGCAATGCTTGATACGTTCACGCCATTGATCCTGGCGAGAATGCCTCACAGTCACTTGCGATATCAATGACCGTTGACTCCACCATCCGAGTTGATACACGGCGATGGCGGCGCCCGACGATCGAAAAGAAGGTCGCAACGCAACACTCGCTTCGGTAGAGGACGTGGAACACCACAACCGTGAGAGCACGATCGGCCCCGGTTCTCAGTCAAGGGAGGTCGATCTCGAGGCCGGTTTCGATTGTTCTGTGCTGTTGCACGGACGGCCGGGTGAGCTCGACGCCGTGCTGTTCGGCCCATTCGTGGATGACGTCGGCGAGTTGGCGGGTGCCGTTGTCAGGTTCGTGTACGGCGATCTCGTGCAGGGTGGTGACGGCCTGCTCGAGACGGTTCTGGTCGACCGATCTTCCTGAGGCCCAGTCGTGCCAGGTGTCCAAGGAGTCGATTCGCGTCTCGGCCGCCGCAAGGTGGTCAGGGAAGTACTGCCACTTGGCGAGGATGTCGTGGGTCCTCAATGCGTCTCGGGCGGTCTCGATCTGTGTGCGGGCGATGTTGCGTTGCGCGTGGGGCTCGCGGGCCTGTTCTCGCGCGACCGCGAGGATCTCGCCGGTGCTGGCAACGCTCTCGTTTGCTGCGGCGAGTTCGGTGCGTGCTTGGCGTCGACCGCGAAGCCCGGACTGGTCGAGTCGTTGTTGGGCGGCCCGCCGCGCGGCCTGGGCCTGTTTCACGGCGTCGTGGGCCGTATCGAGTTCGGCATCGAACGGGGCGCAGATCGCGTTGGCATCGGCGATCCATTGCGACGCCACATCGACGATTCCGACGAGTCGCTCTCTGGCCGCAGTCGAGTTGTCGATTGCTTGGCGTGCCTGGCGGTAGTTGTCGGCGGCGTCGGCGCGTAGGTCGTGGAACCAGTCGGGAATCTGGCAGCGCGGTTGGGGGCGTGGTGGCTGGCGGTCTTGCTGGGCGAGCTGGCGACGCTGGACCACCGCGGGGATGTCGGCGCGATCGGAGGCGATGATCCCTTCGAGGACGTCGCGTGCGTCGCTCATGTCGTGGGTGTCGGTGACGACGTAGACACGGTTGTCGTCGCGGCCGCGGGTCATCGCCACATACAGGCCGCGACCGGTCGTCGCAGGCCCGGCGAGGGTGATCGACGCGGTCTCGGTCGCGGACTGGGTGCCGTATTCGGTGGCCGCGTACCCGAGCCGCACATGCTCCATCGCGTACTCGGCCGGCAGAGTCACTGTGCTCGACCCACTCAGGTCGGTGACGGTGAGGTCACCGTCGTCGTTGATCTCGGTGACGGTCCACAGTTCGCGGTTGCGGACGATGTCACCGCTGGTGGTCTGCAACTGCCGATGATTCCGACGCGTCGCGACGATGTCCCCCACCACCACCGGACCATCTGCGATCCACGCGATCGCGGTGGTGTCGGTGTCCCCCGTCCGCGCCCTCAGTCGGCGGATGGTGCGGTTGATCTCGTCGACGTGCTCGTTCGTCGCCGCCGTGATCGCCACCGTTTCCCCGGCGGCGTGGCGTTGCATCCATTCCTGCGCGATCGCGCCGAGATGCTCGTCGAAGCTGCCGGGGATGATCCGCCCATGGGACTCGTACGTGCCGAGGGCGCGGAGGTCGCCGTGGCGCAGACGCAACGACGCGGCGGCTTCCCAGTCGTGGGTGAACCGGTGGATCCGCTCCAACTCGATGACGCGACTGGTGGCGCAGATCTCGCCGAACAGGCCACCACGACCCACGGCTTGGAGTTGGCGGTGATCACCAACCAACACCAGACGCCACCGCTCACTCGTCGCCAACCGGGTGAGCTGGTGCATATTGGGAGTGGAGAGCATGCCGGCTTCGTCGACGATCAATGTGGTTCCCGTCAGGAGCCGCCACCGCGGGCTCGGCCCATCGTGTCGGGCCCATTCGTGGAGCAGCTTGGCGACCGTGTCGGTGTGCATGCCGGTCTCGCAGCCCAACTCCTTGGCGGCCTTGGCGGTCGGCGCGACCCCGAAGACCGGCCGGCTGTGACGGTGCAGATCGTTCACCGCCGTGTGGAGTGTGGTGGTCTTGCCGGTGCCGGCCGGTCCGACGATCACCACCACCCGATCCTCACCCGCCACGGCCGCTGCCGCGTCAGCCTGGAGCACGTCGAGCGCTCCGCGAGTGACCATCGTCGACGGCTGAGGGTCGTCGAGTTGGGAGTCCAGCACCCATGTGAGGATCGCTTCCTCTTGGGCGAGGACCTGGCGGCTGGTGACCTGGGCGGCGACGGGTTCGATCCACACCGACCGGCCATCCGAGCCACGCCTCGTTCCGTCACCCTCGGGGTCGAGCACCACACACTCGCCCAGCACACGGTCCACCGCCCGGTCAACCAGTCGCGCCCACCGCTCACCCGACATCCCCGGCTGCGGGCGCAGCCGGTCGGTAACCGCGCGGAGAATGTCCATGCGATGCCACGCCGACCGTTCGGCTGACAGGTCCTCGATCACCTCGGCGACACTCACGCTCCCTGGTGGCACCACCGCCCGTGCAGCATGCGCGATCGACTGGCCGAGCGACTCGGCAGTGACACCGATGCCGGCGGCTTCGCCCCGCCACCGTGCCGACAGGCCCGGGACACCATTGGCGGCCTTACGCAGACGAGTATCCGCGGCTGCTTCACGCTCCAATGCGGCGTGCTCGAACTTCGTCGGGTGCCGGCCCTCACGCTGGCGGAACTCGGCCACCTTCACCTGCAACTCTCCCCGCACCTGCGCAGCACGTTTGGAGAACTGCTCCAACAGCTCGGTCGGTACACCGGCGATCTCCGCCTGACCATTGACGATCTCGGCAAACGCGACCCCGTACCGGTGAGTGAGCTCTGCACGCAACGCCGACTGATACAGACCTCCAAACGCGCGCTGGTGTTGCTTCAACACGCGGGCGTCGAGGGCGAGCCAGCGGCCGTCGTCGGTCTGCACCTTCGATGAGATCACCAGATGCGTATGCAACTGCGGGTCATCCAACCTCGATGTCGTCTGCCGGAAGGCGGCCACGATCAGCCCCTGGCTATCGGGATGCAACCGCCCGCCGTTCGAGCGGATCCGGGTGGTCGAGCCGAAGCGCTCCAGGTGGTCGACGACCGCGTTGACCGCGACGTCATGACACTCGGCCAAGCCGGGGTCACCGGTGAGCGCCCACCACACCGACAACGACTTCGGCGCCGACACCGTCGCATCAAACCCCGCCACCGCCCGAATCACCGTGCCACTCGCCGTCGTCCGATCGGCCAGCGGACGCCCGAGCGTCACCCCGGTGAGTGGATCGCAACCAGTGAGTAGCTGCTCGAGCGCGTCGGTCGACACCTCACCCGACAGACCGAGACCTGCCGCCTGGGTGCCCGACCACACACCCGGCTCCTCGCGCGGCGCCTGCGTCAGATACTTCGTGTAGTAGCTCGCAGTCGCGACCGCCGAGCCCGCGTACAGGGTCGTCACGCGCAGCATGAGGACTCCCTCCCGCCCGCGGGCACCTGTCTGTCAAACATCGCTGCGGTGGTTCGGGGAGTGGTCATCGCGTGCGCCTCAGGACTCGATCGCGAGCGACAGCTGGGCGGTGGACCGCTTGGCCACAGCGCGCTCAGCGCGCTTGGAGGGGAACGACAACTGCGCGGTCGACTTCGGGGAGACCGGCGGTGTCGGCAGCGGCCACGTGATCGGGCCACCGAGCTGTTCCTCGAGCCGACAGCGCGGCACTCGAAACTGCTTGCCATACCGAACCACCGGAATGCCGGTCGTCCCGCCAGACGCCTCGAAGGCATTCGCCTCCCGATACGCCGTGCTCCGCCCGACGCGCAACACCGCCGCTGCCTCATCCAACGTGAGGAAGTCGGGCGGGGCGCTCGACACGGACTCGGTGGGCTCGATCATCGGACTCACCGGAGTCATGCCTCCCCAGGACGGCACGCGTCACACATCACTGCAGGAGTACGGGACGCGAGCGACCGGAAACGGGAGATCGGAACAAACCTCACACCCCTTACAGAGGTCGAAATCCGCCAACCGCAGCACGACGTATCGACAACATCCCGAGAATCGCGATGCGGTACCACCCGTTCAGTGGCTTGCCCAGCCGCGATCTCGTGATGCACACCCTCCAACGGACATCAACAGCCCCCTGTGGATGAAGGCGTAGGAGCTGCTTGGCCAACCCGTGCGCCTCAGCTACTCCGAACTCTCGACCAGATCGGGTCACCTGTCGATGAGCACCCAGATCACCTCGACGGCGCCATCGGGAGCGACGAGCGCATACAGGGCGACCGACTTCACCAGCGCCCCTGCACCAACGAAGAGCCGGACGGGTGGTTCATCAGCCGGGAGCGTGTTCCGCTCGAAGTCCGCTGCCAGCAGGTCGCGCATGCGAGGGAGCTCGTAGAGCAAGAAGTCGGTCGCCGAGAGGCTCCCGTCCGCGCCGCGTTCGGCCGGCAGCAGCTCGTCGAGGCGGTCGAAGAACGAGGGAGTGAAGCGAACCTGCCGCTCAGGCATCGTTGCGGTGTTGAGCGTTGAGGACCCGAGCCGCCTGCAACGCCTGCTCCCGAAACTCCGGGTCGACCTCGTCCCACGAACGAACGACGCTGGCGTCGATCAGGTCGGCGCGCTGCTGTGGCGTCATCGCATCCATCTCGGCTGCTGTGACGACCTTCCGAGGACTGCTCATGAGCGAATGCTACAGCGTCACGATCGAGCCACACCGGCCTCCGACACCTCGGCCTTGCGACCCGCGATGTATCAGAAATGTATCAATCCGGCGTGCACCGGCCTGTGTTGCCGAGTGTTGCCTTCTGCCGTGCTGTCCTCGAACACCCCTGCTCAGCTGGGCTTTTACACCAGAAGGCAGCACAGGACAACACCAACGAATACGGCTCCAGCCTGCTTTGGGTGCAGGAGGTCGGGAGTTCGAATCTCCCCTCCCCGACGGTGTGACCGGTAGCGTTCGCTCTATGACCGAACCTCGCGAAACCCCGCTGCTGCGCCGGATCCGCGAGTCCGTCATCGGCGACGACCTGGTGATGCCGGGGCCGTTCGGTCCCCGACGCATCACGTACGCCGATTACACCGCGTCGGGGCGTGCGCTCACCTTCATCGAGGACTACCTCCACGACGAGGTGCTCCCCCGCTACGCGAACACGCACACCGAGTCGTCGGGCACCGGCCTGCAGACCACGCGTCTGCGCGAGGACGCCCGACGCATCATTCACCAGGCCGTGCGTGGCCACGACGACACGTGCGTCATCTTCTGTGGGTCGGGCTCCACCGGTGCCATCGACAAGCTCATCGGCATCATGAACCTGCGGCTGCCGGCCGACCTCGACGATCGGTTCCATCTGTCGGATCACATTCCTCGCGATCAGCGGCCGGTGGTGTTCGTCGGCCCGTTCGAGCACCACTCGAACGAGTTGCCCTGGCGCGAGTCGATCGCCGATGTGGTCACCATCCCCGAGGACGCCGACGGTCACATCGATCTGACGCATCTCGAGGCCGAGCTGGTGCGCTTCGCCGACCGACCGATGAAGATCGGCTCGTTCTCGGCGGCCTCCAACGTGACCGGCATCATCTCCAACACGTGCGACATCGCCGACCTGCTGCACCGCCACGGCGCGCTCTCGTTCTGGGACTTCGCCTGCGCGGCACCGTACGTCGACATCGACATGTACCCGCAGTGCGCAGAACACCCGCATGCGTACAAGGACGCTGTGTTCATCAGCCCGCACAAGTTCGTCGGCGGCCCGGGCACGCCCGGCGTGCTGGTCGTCCGGCGCGACCTGCTCACCAACCGCGTGCCCGACGTGGTGGGTGGCGGCACCGTGGCCTACGTGAATCCGCTCGAGCATCGCTACCTCGACGACCCGGTGCATCGCGAGGAGGGCGGCACGCCCGCCATCATCGAGAGCATCCGCGCCGGGATGGTGTTCCAGCTGAAGCAGGCGGTGGGCGTGGACACCATCAAGGAGCACGAACACGCCTACTGGCACCGTGCCATCGAGACCTGGTCGAAGAATCCGAGCATCCAGGTGCTCGGCAACACCACGGCCGATCGCCTGAGCATCGTGTCGTTCGTGGTGCGCCGCCCACATGGCCGCTACCTGCACCACAACTTCGTGGTCGCGCTGCTGAGCGACCTGTTCGGCATCCAATCGCGGGGCGGTTGCTCCTGCGCCGGCCCGTACGGCCACCGCTTGCTGGGCATCGACCTCGAGCGGTCGCACGAGTTCGAGCACGAGATCACCCACGGCTGCGAAGGCATCAAGCCGGGCTGGACCCGGGTGAGCTTCAACTACTTCATCTCCGACACCGTCTTCCGGTATCTGGTCGACGCGGTCGACCTCATCGCCACGCACGGCTGGAAGCTGTTGCCCGAGTATCGGTTCGACGCACCGACGGGTCTGTGGCGGCATCGCAACGGCCCGGTCGAGCCACCGCTGCGCCTCACCGACATCAGCTACGACCCCGACACGGGCGAGCTGGTGCGGCCCGAGGTGCCCAACGTGCGGGCGCCCGAGTCCGCCCTCGCCGAGTACCTCGCCGAAGCCCGCAACGTGCTCGAGTCTGCCTCCGCGTGGGACACCGACGAGCCGGCGAACGGGTTGCTCTCGGCCGAGTTCGAACACCTTCGCTGGTTCGACCTCCCCACCGCGTCGCTGCGCTGATGTCCCACCTCGGCCACCACCCGCGCATGGTGGTGGCGCTCGACGTGGATGGCACCTTGTACGACGGCACCGAGGTCGCCGACGCGGCGGTCGCCGCGCTCCGCGACGCGCATCGCGACGGGCACGTGCTCCTCATCGTCACCGGTCGTCGATCCGACACCCTGGCAGACGTCGTGCCGGCCGTGCTCCCGCTCTGCACGATGGTCGTCGCTGAGGAGGGCGGCGTGCTGGTCGATGTGGCCACCGGTGCGACCACCCTGCTCGCTCCACCGATCGACGAGGTCGTGGTCGCCGCGCTCACCTCGGGCGGCGTGACCGACCTCGATGTCGGACGTGTCGCGGTGGGAGCGGATCGCCGGTTCGAGACAGCGATGCGCACGGTCCACCGCACGCACGCCCCGAACCACGAGGTCGTCGTGAACAAGGGATCGGTCGCGCTCGTGCCGCAGGGCTGCGACAAGGGCACGGGGCTGCGCGCCGCGCTCGAGCTGCTGGGCTGTTCCACGCTGCCGGTCCTGGCCATCGGCGACGCGGCGAACGACCTGCCGATGTTCGCGGTGGCCACCTTCCCCGTCGCCGTTGCCAATGCCGACGCCGACGTCGTCGCCGCCGGCATCACCCTGATGGAGGCACCATTCGGCGCCGGCGTGGCCGAGGCGCTGCGCCGGTTCCTCGTGCCCTGACCGGGCAGCCGCGTCAGATCGACGGTGGCGGGGCCGACTCGCTGACGGTGGCAACACCGCCCACGACGCGCACGTCGTAGCGTCGCCCGGAGCACCACACGCCCGTGAGCGCGAGGTCGTTGTCGAACGCGCGGTTCACCGGGTCGATGGTCGGACCCGACGGCGTCGGCTCCAGGCCGAGCAGCGTTCGCAGGAGCAGGAAGGGCGTCGTCGCCGCCCACGCCTGCGGTGAGCACGAGGTGGGGAACGGCACCGGAATGCCGACGTGCGATCGATCGAGCCCGGAGAACAGCTCGGGCAACCGGCCGCTCCACACCGCTGCAGCAGCGAACAGGCCGTCGGCGATGGTGCTGGCCTCGCGGTCGAATCCGTAACGTCGCATGCCCGCGGCGCAGAGCGCACTGTCGTGTGGCCACACGGTGCCGCAGTGGTAGCTCATCGGGTCGTACCCCGCCGACGACGAACTCATCGTGCGCACGCCCCACCCCGAGTACATGTCGCTGGCGAGCAGTCGCTCGACCACCTGTTCCGCATGGTCATCGTCGACGATGCCGGTCCACAGGCAGTGGCCGATGTTCGAGGTCAACGAGTCCACCTGTTCCTTGTCGGGACCCAGCGCCACGGCATACCAGCCGCGTCGCGGCATCCAGAACGCTCGGTTGAACCGATCCTTCAACTCGGCCGCAAGCGCGCGGTGGCGAGCCGCCGTTCGCGTGTCGGACAATCGGTCGGCGAGGTCCGCCCGTGCGAGATGGGCGGCGTACACGTAGCCCTGCGCCTCGCACAGCGCCAGTGGCGCGGTGGCGATGCGCCCGTCGTCGAAGCGGATGCCGTCGACCGAGTCCTTCCACCCCTGGTTGATGAGTCCACGCTCCGAGGACCGTTCGTACTCCACGAAGCCGTCCTGGTCGGGGTCGCCGAAGGTGGCGACCCACTGGAGCGCGCGGTCGGCGTGCGGGAGCAGCCGCGCGAGGTCGGCGTCGTCGATGCCCCAGCGCGCGAGCTCGCCCAGCACCATCACGAAGAGCGGGGTCGCGTCGACGCTGCCGTAGTAGGTGGAGCCGCCCGTCAACGTCGGTTCCTCGACGTCCAGCGAGCGGGTCTCGTGCAGGATCCGACCCGGCTGCTCCTCCGTCATCGGGTCGGAGGTGTCGCCCTGCAACTCGGCCAACGCGTCCAGCACACCGAGCGCCAGACTCGGGTCCACCGGCATGGCCATGTACGAGCACAGCAACGCATCGCGACCGAACAAGGTCATGTACCACGGTGCGCCGGCGGCGATGACGGGCCGATTGCGCCCGGACGGATCGTGCAGCCGGAGCGCGGCGACATCGGCGACGGAGCGCTCGTACGCCGCGCTCAGCGAGCGGTCGGACGTCCGCACGCGGGGCACCGTCGCGATCCACTCGCGGTGACGCTGGCCGGCGCCGGGAAGCCGTGGCACGTGATGGCGACGCTCGATCCAGGCCTCGCCCAGGGCCACCGACAGATCGAGCTCCACCGTGTGCGACGAGTGCGCATCGAGGTCGAGCGTCCAACTGCAGCCGCGGATGGAGGTCCGCATGTCCACCCCCCGCACCTGGAAGGCGGCCTGACGATGGAGGTGATCGAGTCGCCACCCGAACAGCAGGCCGTCGTCGTGCACCTCCAGCGAGTGCTGTCCCTCGCTGGTGACACGCCCCTCCTTCAGCGCGTACACGTCGGCGAAGTCGGCCGCCACCTCCAACTCCACCGCCACCGACATCGGCACGGACCCGGTGTTGAGGAACTCGAGGTCCTCGTGCCACACCGAGCCCAGTTGGCGACGACGGATGACGAGCACTCTCGGGTCGGTGGGCAGCAACGGCACCGAACGACCGACGAACGTGGCACTGCTGGCATCGTCGAGGTTCACCGCCAGCGACTCGACGGTCGCCCCACCCACCAGCAACCGCGCCATGCTCAGCACGCGCATGTCGGCGAAGAACACGCCGTGGGCGGGGTTGGCGCTGAAGTCACCCGACCGACCACTGAGGCAGAACGTCTGTCCGTTGACCAGGGTGACCAGGCTCGACGGATCACCGAGGCTCGTGGGTTCCCCGGCCAACACCCACGGGCTGGGGCGGTCGCCCTGCGCGCTCATGAGACGGCGCTCCCGTGGCCGCCACTCGCCACCAGGTCGCGTTGGCGGCTGTAGGCGTCGACGTATCCACGCACCATCTGCTCCACGCTGAAATGCTCCTCCACCCGCCGACGACACGCGCCGCGGTCGATTCGATGCACCTCGCCGAGTGCGGCGATCAGGTCGTCATCGGAGTCGCCGAGCAGTCCGCTCACGCCGTGCTCGACGATCTCCGGCGCGGCGCCGCTGGACGACGACACGACGGGGGTGCCACACGCCAACGACTCCACCATCGCCATGCCGAACGGCTCTGCCCAGCGGATCGGATTGAGCAGCGCCACCGCATCGGCCAGCAAGATCTTCTTCTCAGCGGCGGTCAACTCGCCGAGGTACTCGACACCGTCACCGAGCAGCGGCCTGATGCACTCGTCGAAGTAGGCGCGCTCGTGCGGCTCGCGTTGCTTGGCCGCGATCCGCAACGGCACACCTGCAGCGCGGGCGATGCCGATGGCACGGTCGATTCCCTTGTCGGGCGACAGGCGCGACAACACCGCTGCGTACCCTCCCGAGCCGGTGCCGACGGGGAAGTCGTCGACGTGGATGCCGTGATGCACCACCGCGGCCATCGCCAGCGACGTGGATGCCGCGTGCGATCGGGAGATCGCCACGAGGCCCACGTTGGGTCCGACCGCCGAGTACACCGCGACGCGAGTGCGATCGAAGCGATTGTGATTCGTCGCCACCACGGGAAGCCACGGGCGCGACGCGGCGAACAGCGCGCCGGCGAGCGTGTGATCGTGCACCACATCGCACCCGTCGACCAGTCGGTACGCACCGACGACGTGTTCGAGTTCGATGCTCCCGCGGCCCATCTGCACGGTGTCCTCGGCCGGGACCACGGACACCCTGTCGACCGGGCACCGCGACTGTGGGTGTGACACGAGGAGCACCGAGTGCCCGGCGTCCTGCAGTCCGCGGGCGAGATGATCGATCACGGTCTCGGTGCCGCCGTACCCCGGCGCCGGGATGGGCAACCACGGCGGGGCGATGAGTGCGATGCGCATGCAGCGACCTCAGCTCGCCGACCGTCGGGACTGCACGCTCACGTCGTCGAGGCGCTCGAGGAACCCTTCGGCCCACCGACGCACGTCGTGACGGCGCACCACGGCGCGCATCGCGGCCACGCGAGCCGCCTTCACCTCGTCGGACAAGCCGATCGCGGCCGTGATGCCGTGCTTGATGGCCTCGATGTCGTACGGATTGACGATGACCGCACCGTCGGCGAGATCGTGCGACGACCCGGCGAACTCACTGAGCACCACCGCCGCACGACCGTCGCCGCGGGACGCGACGAACTCCTTGGCGACCAGGTTCATCCCGTCGGCCAGCGACGTGACCACGAGGATGTCGGCAGCGCGGTACCACGTCGCCAGTTCCGCCTCATCCAACCCGACGTGGAGGTAGCAGACCACTGGCGAACCATCGGCCCGCGGGTGACGGGCGTTCACCCTGGCGATCGCCGACTCCACGTCGTCGCGCTCGTCGCGGTACGCGGGGAGGTCGCTGCGGGAGGGAACGGCGACCTGCACGAACACGCACTGTTCCGGGTCGAGCAGCCGGTCGTCGAGGAGTTCGCCGAACGCCTCCACACGTTGCACGATGCCCTTCGTGTAGTCCAGCCGATCGACGCCGAGCAGTACCACGGCTGCCGACAGCCGCTGGCGCGCAGCTGCCGCGGCCTTAACGACCGACTCACCCAACGCGTCCCAGTGCTCGAAGTCGATCGAGATCGGGAACTCCCCCACCGTGACCGAGCGCCGTCGCAACACGATCGACCGGTCGCGCACGACGGCATCGGTGCAGCGTTCGGCCGCGGCGAGGAAGTTGTCGACGTCTTCGGGCAGTTGCATGCCGATGAGATCAGCCCCGAACATGCCGAGCAGTACCTCCTTGCGCCACGGCAGCGTGGAGAACAGCTGGGCATTGGGAAAGGGAATGTGCAGGAACGAACCGATGCGCAGGTCGGGGCGGCGACGGCGGATCATCCTGGGCACGAGCAGCAGGTGATAATCGTGCAGCCAGACGATGCCGCCCAGCGGCGTCGATTCGATCACGGTGGCGGCGAACCGTTCGTTCACCGTGCGGTACGCACGCCACCACGTGCGGTTCAGTTCCACTTCGCGCAATCTGCCGTGAAAGAGCGGCCACAGCACGGAGTTGGCGAACCCGCCGTAGTACTGCCGCATCTCGAACGGTGTGAGCGGCACCGGATGCAGCACCACCCCGTCGAGTTGTCCGTGCTCCGACGGAAGGCGACCCGCGCCGGGCCAGCCCACCCATCGGTCGCCATCGCTCAGCACCGCCGACAGCGCCGACACCAACCCTCCGGGGCTGACGCTCACCTGACCGTCGGCCGCCACCTCCACGGGCAGGCGGTTGGCGACGACGGTGAGGGACGACGCGTCACCACCACCGCTGTCTCGGGCCATGTCGACATGATGACCCAGTTCGAGTCATCGCATACCTACTCTCCGTGACGATTCGCTCAACATGGTCACGGAGTGCGCGGACGTGCTGCCCAGGGCAGTCGTCACCTGCCGGGAAAAGTTCCCGCCGCGACGATGGTCGTGCTCAGTTCCTTGCCCAATGCGGCGAGCCACACGGCGTCGTCGTCGGACAGCAGGGCCCAGGGTGCGGCCGCCAACGCGTCGGTACGCCGCTCGATCTCGTCGCGGTGCGCCTTCCCGTTGGCGGTGAGCGTGCCGTCAGGCGACAGCCAGCCCTTGGCCAACAGGCTCCGCTGCGCACTCGTCCACTCGACATCGCCCCACGCACGCGTGCGCTGCAACACCGACGGAGGGACCGCGCCAGTGGCGCCATGCACCACCAACGCTTCGATGCCGGTCACGCCTTCAGCGGTGAGGGCGGCGATGTGGCCGTCGCCGCGGTACTCGCGGAGCAGGGTGATGCCGAACCACAGTGCGAGGTGCGGCTCGCTCGGCCAGTCCTGGGCGAGGTGACCGGCGAACAACGGGCGACCTTCGGGATGGCAGGCCGGCACGATGCCGCGCAGCAGATCGGCGGCGCGCTCGATGTCGGGATGGCCGAGCCGATGGCCCAGCAACCGTTGGAGTGCTGCGTCGACCGCAGCGATGCGCGCCGACCACAGCGCCTCGGGCGAGGTTCGACGCCACACCTCCGGCACCACCGCGTGGATGATGGCCGGGTTGAAGTTGAAGAACGTGGCCACCACCACCGGAGCGGTGACCGCACCCATCGCTGCCGAGCGGGAACCGAAGTAGCCCATCATGCCCGGGTCGAGCCCGAGGGCCGTGTAGTGCTGGTCGGCCTCGGGAACGAAGTAGATCATCCCGTGGTACGGCTCGAGCCGTTGCCACAGGAAGCGAGCCGTGGACTGCACGTCAGTCGATGGGGCCGACGGCGTCGCGCACCATGCCGTGGAACACGCTGAGCGGGTACTCCCACTTGGGGCTGAGCACACCGATGTCGTAGTTGCCGGCATCGAGGTTGCGTTGCACGTGCTCGCACATGCGCGCGTCCTCGTCGGCCACTTCTTCGCTGAACTTCACGATCTCCTCCACGCCCTCGGCGTCGTCGGCGAAGAAGTACTCGAAGATGAGGTCGCTGTAGCTGTGACCACGCGGCAGCCACCGTTCGACGGCGAAGCCGCCGGGGAAGATGTCGAACGCGAACGTGGGCCAGAAGTAGCCGAACACACTGAACGTGCTGGAGTCGCGTGGCGGCATGGTGTGGATGTTCCACCGCGGGTCGCCCTTGTAGATGACCTTGTAGTTCAGGGCGTCCGCATCGCGGCTCATCGCGGGGTGCGTGGTGGGCAGGTGGTAGCCCTCGAGGAAGTTGTCGCCGTAGGTCTTCCAGTTGCAGGCCACGTGGCGGACGCTGCGGCTGTGGAAGCGATAGGTCTCGAGCGGCACGTCCTTCACCTCGAGCGGGAACTCGCCCAGCCATTCGTGCAGGGGCGGCACCATGGGGTTGAGGCACACGAACACCATGCCCCGCCAGGAACCCACCTGGATGGAGGTGAGATCCATGTCGGCCGGGGCATCGGCGCCGAAGTCGCGCGCACTGAGCAGCTTGCCGTCGGCGTTGAAGGCCCAGCCGTGGTACTTGCACACCAGGTTCTTGGTGCACCCTTCGCCCTCGAAGACCAGCGGGCCCGCACGGTGCGGGCAGAGGTTGTAGAACGCGCGCAGCGAGCCGTCGTCGTTGCGGCGGATGAAGATGGGCCAGCCGGCGAGGTTCTCGGTGACGTAGTCGCCGGAATTGCGCAACTGGTGGTCGTAGGCGACGTGCACCCAGTTGCTCCCGAAGATGGGCCACCGCTCGCGTTGCCAGATGCCTGGATCGTTGTACCAGCGTGCGGGGAGGGTCTGGGCGAGTTCCACTGGCCGAGATGCTACCGCGACCCCTTGCTCGTGTGGGCGTGTGCGTGGTCATTGCGTGGGTTGTTGACCCTGCACCACCTGCAGCTGCTGCAGCGCGATGAGATCCTGCATCTGCTTCTGCATGCCCTGCGGCGAGCCGTCGAGGAACAGCACGTTGCCCTTGCCGTTCTCGGCCATGTGGCGAATGCTCTCGGTCCACATCGAGAACAGGATGAGCGACGAGTCGACGCTGTTGGCGTCCATCTCTCGGGCGGCCTGGGTGAGGCCGCGTGCCACTTCCTCGCGGAAGAGCGCGACGCCCTGGCCGCGCAACTGTGCGGCGGTGCGTTCGGCCTCGGCCTCGATGCGCACGGCCGTACCGAGCGCCTCGGCCTCCTTCGTCTTGCGGATGAGCAGCGCGTCGCCCTCGTTGGTGGCGGCGGCCTTCAGGTTGTTGCTGGCCACCACCTGAGCCATCGAGGTGGTGATGGCCTGGTCGAAGGTGATGTCGTTGAGCTGGAGGTCGATGAGGTGGAAGCCCCACGTCTCGATGACGTGGTCGAGGTTCTCCTTCACCTCGGCGACGATCTCGCCGCGCAGGGCGAGGATCTCGGCCTGTCGCTTGGTGGCGACGAAGCCACGAGTACTGCCCTCGACGCTGCGGACGAGCGCCGTCAGGAAGTCCTTCTCGCTGACGAACTTGAAGGCGATGTTCTTGATGGTCTCTTCGCTCTCGTTGATGGCGCTGTAGACCATCATCGCGGTGAAGTAGATGTTGGCCTGGTCCTGCGAGATCGCCTGGAACTGCAGCTCCACCGCGCGGTTCTGCACGCTGATGCGCCGGTACACCTTCTCCACGATCGGGAAGATGACGTTGAGGCCCGGGCGCAGCGTGCGGTGGTACTTGCCGAAGATGGTGGTGACGCCCACCGTGCCCTGTTGCACGGTTTTCAGGCTCAGCAACACCAGCAGGAACACGACGGCTCCACCGATGATGATGCCGAGAAGGCTTCCGCTCATGTTGACCTCCTGAGGTCGACCGGCCGACTGGGCCGATGAGGCGAGTGTACGTCAGCCCTTGTCGTGGTGGCCGCGGTCGTGGTGGCCGCGGTCGAGGATGATCGTGTACGCCTTGCGAATCGTGGAGCGCACGTCCCACTTCCCGGTGGTGCCGGCGGGCGTGAGGATCACCGAGCCGGGCCGGAGCTCGAACGACCGCCCGTCGTCGAAGTGGAGCGTCGCGTCGCCCGACAGCACGCAGAACACTTCGTCGTAGCCGTCGCGACGGAACGGGAACTCGCCGGGCGTGCAGTCCCAGACACCGACTTCGAGCCGGTTGTGCGCCCACAGCGGCAGGGCACGCTCCTGCGGATCGCCGCTGATGACCACCGGGCGCGGCGTGGGAGCACCGAGATCCAGCAGGTGCGCATTGGACAGGTGGCCGTGCTCGGCCGGCCCTCCGGAGCGCTGATCGATGACGTAGAGCTTCCGCACCGTCTGGTGCACGTGCCACCGACCGTTCCAGTGGCGGGGCGTCGCCCAGAGCGTGCCGGGCGCGATGTCGAGGGTGACATCGGGATGCGCCACCGTGACCCGTCCGGACACCATGAACATGCTCTCGTCGTAGTCCTCGGTGGGTTCGTCGAGTTCGCCCGGTGCGCACTCCCAGATGCCGATGGACAGCTCGCCATCGTCCACGAACGGCAGATCCGGGGTGAGCGGGCCGGTGGGGGTGAGCTCCGCGGTCAGGATGTCGTGCACGTACACGTCAGTCGTCCCCGAACGACGTGCCGAGCTCGCGACCGGCCAGCAGCGTGTCGCAATCGAGCGGCACCGTGCGCAAGCGCCCCACGGCCTCGGCGATGCTGACGTACTCCACGTGTGGCTCGTTGAGCGCCACCATCACACCGTTCATCCCCTCGTCGAGCGCACGCACTGCCGCAGCACCGAACCGACTGCCCAACAGGCGGTCGGTGGCAGTCGGGGTACCACCACGCACGAGGTGGCCGAGCACGACGGTGCGAGCCTCCTTGCCAGTGATGCGGGTGAGCTCGTCGGCCACCGCATGACCGATGCCGCCGAGGCGCTCGGCGTGGTCGAGCGGCTTCGCGATGACCTCCTGGTGACCGTGCAGCGGCGCGGCACCTTCGGCGACGACGACGATGGTGTAGTGCGCACCGCCCTCCTCGCGCCGGCGGATGGCTCGCGCCACCGATTCGTACGTGAACGGGATCTCCGGTATGAGGATGACGTGGGCGCCGCTCGCGACGCCGGCGTACAGCGCGATCCATCCGGCGTTGCGGCCCATCACCTCGACCACGAACACTCGGCTGTGCGAGGCCGCGGTGGTGAACAGGCGGTCGATGGACTCGCAGGCGATCTCGACGGCGGTGTCGAAGCCGAACGTGACGAGCGTGCGATCGAGATCGTTGTCGATGGTCTTCGGCACACCGATGACGCGCAGGCCCTCTTCGAACAACCGCTGCGCGATGGAGAGCGAACCGTCGCCGCCGATGGTGATGAGCGCGTCGTTGTGCTCGTCGGCGAACCGCTGCACCAGTTCGGCGGTGCGGTCCTCGTAGACCACCGTGCCGTCGGCCTGGGTGACAGGATAGTGACACGGGTTGCCCCGGTTGGTGCTGCCCAACACGGTGCCGCCGAGGTGACCGATGCTGCGCACGTTCGATGCATCGAGCGAGTACACGCCGGAGCCCTCGGGGTACTGGTCGGGGAACAGCAGACCGTTGAACCCGTCGCGGATTCCCACGACGTCCCAACCGCGACGACGAGCGGCGAAGGTGGCCGCCCGGATGACTGCGTTCAGGCCGGGCGCGTCGCCACCACCGGTGGACAGAGCAATGCGCATACGGTGCAGGTCTAGCAGCCTGCGCCCAAGAACGACATGATGTCGGGCAACGCCGACCGGTCCTGCCACAGGAATCCGTGTCCGCCCTGATAGCGGCGCAACTCGCTGCCGGTGATGCGAGCGGCGATGGCCACGCTGTTGTCCGGTGGGGCCAGCACATCGAACTCGCCGCACGCCACCAGGGTGGGGCACGTGATGCGCGGCAGCCGGTCCCACACGTCGTGATCGGCGCGGGCCTGCAACTGGAGCCGCTCGCCGCGCAGTTGCGTCTCGGACTTCGGCGCGTGGCGACCGGCAACTGCGAGGTCGACCAGCATGCGGTCGAAGGGATGTTCCGCGAGGAACTCGGCGGTGTAGCGGGAGTCCATCAACGTCAGCCGCAGTGCGTCCTGCTCGTCCACCGGCAACGACGCCACGGTGTGCAACGGATGACTCGAGCCGCCGGCGCCGCCGGACGACGTGCACAGCAACGCGAGCCGCTCCACGCGCTCGGGCCAGGTGACGGCGAACTCCTGGGCCACCATGCCACCGAAGCTGATACCCATCACCCGCGCCGCGGGCCAACCGACGTGGTCCAGCAGGGCCGCCCCGTCGGCGGCGTAGTCGGCCATCGTGGGGATGTCGTCGGTGACGGTGGTGCCGCCCAAGCACCGTTGATCGTGGATGAGCACCTCGAACCGGTCGACGAGCTTGTCGACCAACGGGGCGACGGCGGCGATGGTGGCGCCCGACCCGTTGAACAGCAGCAGCCGGTGCCCGCTCCCTCGCTGGTCGAACTCGATGTCGATGCCGTTGAGATGACAGGTGGCCACGGCCCGAACCGTAGTGTGAACCCGATGAGCTGGGTGCCGGTGGTGGATCTGTCCGACTCGAACGCCGTGGCGGCGGTCGCCGATGCGTGCGAGCGGGTGGGGTTCCTCACGGTCGCCGGTCACGAGGTCGCCCAGGGTGTCCTCGACGACGCGTGGAACACCGCCACGGAGTTCTTCGATCTGCCGATGCCGGCCAAGATGCGGGTCGCCATGCCGCGCCCGGGCTACCCGTACGGCTACTCGCCCATCGCGGGGGAGACGCTCTCGGCATCGCTGGGCGAACGGCACCACCCGGACCTGAAGGAGAGTTTCGCCATCGGCCCGGTCGACCCGCCCACGCACGCGTTCGCCGCTCCCGACGAGGAGTTCGCCTGGTCGGCCAATCTGTGGCCCGCCGACGTCCCCCACTTCCAGGCGGCCTGGGAGGCGTACTACCGCGCGATGTCCGACCTCGCTGCCCGAATCCTGCGCGTCATGGCGGTCGCCCTCGACCTGGAGCAGCACTGGTTCGACCCGCTCATCGATCGCCACACCAGCGCGATGCGCTCGCTGAACTACCCGCCGATGAACGGCGCGCTGCCCGATCAACTGGGCGCGAGCGCCCACACCGACTACGGCACGCTCACCATCCTGCTCGCCGATCACACGCAGAGCGGGCTGCAGGTGCAGGCCGCCGACGGTACGTGGCGCGATGCCGTCCCCGAGCCGGGTTCGCTCGTGGTGAACCTCGGCGACGCGATGGCTCGCTGGACCAACGACCGCTGGCGCTCCACCATGCACCGGGTGGTGGTGCCCCAGCGGCGCCGCCAGTCCATCGCGTTCTTCCACAACGCCAACTGGGACGCCGCCATCGAGTGCCTGCCCAGTTGCCTCGCCGACGGCGAGTCCGCCAGGTACGCACCCATCGAGGCCGGCCCGCACCTGATGCAGAAGTTCCGGTCCACGGTCAACACGTACTGAGCCGCTGCGCCACCGGCGACCGTCAGAATTTTCTGCTCTCCTTTCCGCACAGAATCCTCAAGATCTCGTCACGGCGGGCCGATGAACCAGGTCAAGTCCTGACGAAGGACTCGATTCAATCCCGTCACCCCGAGGTCTCTTTCCCACATGGGCACACATCTGTTCCGACGCGCGCTCGCAGCGACGCTGGTCATCTCCTCCGCGATCGTGGTGGCGCCGGTGACCACGGTGTTCGCAGCACCCGTACCCACGGCGACCATCACGCCTGCGTCGACGACCCCGATGATCGGCGAGACGACGACGCTCACGTTGACGTTCGACAACACCTCGGCCACCGACGTGGGGTACGGGCCGTACATCGACCTGCGCCTGCCCATCGCCGGCGCCGACGGGAACGACGGACTCTCGTTCAGCGCGGCGACATACCTGGGTGCGGCGGTCGTCCCTCGATCGACCACCACCTGCACCGGCGCGACCGTGACGCATCCGCTCACCGGCGCCGCGGTGGCCTGTGCACTCGGCCAGCAACTCGTCGTCCTCCAGTTGCCGTTCGGGTCGTTCACCGCCACGCAGCCCCCAGCACCGCTCACCGTGATCGCCGCCCTGAGCGATCTCGCGGACATCGGCACGCCGTTGTCGGTGACGGCGACGCCGGGCTTCGCCTACGGCTCCACGCCGACCGGGAACACTCCGGTCATCGGTACCGCGGCGACGGTGGCCCTCACGCCTCAGGCGGTGCGGTTCACGAAGACCTACATCGGACCAGAGTTGGAGACGGCGACCGGACCCAACTATCCGCGCCGCTTCCGCTTGTCGGTGGACATCGCCACCGGTCTGCAGGTGAACAACCTCGCGATCACCGACCTGCTCCCCCCGCAGTACGCATTCCTCGCCGTCACCGCCATCGGTCCGGCAGGCTCCGCCGACACCGCCACTCCGATGGTCGGCGGGGTGGCGCTGGCGCCCGACAACGACCTGGTGCGCACCTGGGCCGGCCCACTCACGGGCACCGGCGCCAACGAGGACGCCTTCGTCGAGTTCCAGTACTTCATCCCCGACTTCGACGCGACTCCGGCCGTGATCGTCGACGCGACGACCGGCGACGACGCTCCCACGCGCAACGACGGCAAGACGAGCGGCACGGTGCGTCCGAAGGACGTCCGCGACGCGGACCAGGCGTTCCTCATCGATCCGAACACCACGGCCGGCTCGACGCCCGACGACGTGCAGATGATCGCCAAGTCGATCGCGGTCCAGAAGTCGGTCTCGATCGCGGTCGACAATGGCGCCAGCGGCGCGTCGCCCGGCGACGTGCTGCAGTACACCATCAGCGGGCAGGTGAGCGACTACTTCACCATCGCCGGAATCGGCGTGACGGACCTGCTGAGCGACGGGCAGACCTACCTGGCGTCGACGACGCCCAGCCTCACCATCACCGAAGGTGGCGTGACCACGGCGACCGACCTGGCCGGCAACACCACCGTCGACGAGTCGCAGCGCACCACATGCGGCGACGGTGCCACTCGACTGGAGTTCGCCGTCAGCGATGCGTATGTGTCCAGCGGCGCGCTGTTGGGCCAGGGCGGCATCTTCACCGGCGGTCGCGTCAACATCGCCGGCGGACCCGCGACCTTCACGATCACGTTCCGGGCGACCATCGACGACCGCTATCGGTGCACTCCCAGCGCGAACGACGCACTGGACCCGAACGACCACGTCGAGAACGCGGTCACCGTCACCGGTGAGATCCTCGACAACCTGACGCAGGCACCGCAAGCGGCGCCGCAGTTCGAGTCGGACGGCAGTGGCACCTCGGTCACCATTCGCACCGGTGCGCTCTCGAAGTCGATCTATGCGCGCAATGGCGTGATCGGCGGCGGCTCTGGTTCGCCCGTGCAGTTCGCCGCCTTCGACACCATCACCTATCGCCTGCACTTCGACATGCCGTCCACCGACATCACGTCGTTCAAGCTCGCGGACTATTTGCCGCTGCCGGTGTTGACCGCGATCCCGCTCACCCAGACACTGGCCGCGTGCACCACGCCGGCCGCTGGTCAGTGGTGCTACGGCCCGGCCGACACCTTCCACCTGCTGCCCGGCGCCCCCACACCCACGGTGACCTCCGACGCCGTGGGGAACAGCCTCACCTGGAACTACGGCACCTATCAGGACCCGGGCAACCAGACCACGACGGTGGAACTGCTGTTCACCCTGCGCCTGTCGGACTCGCCATTCCGCGACGGGTTGTTCCTGACCAACCAGGTGCAGGCCACCTACAACAACAGCTTCGGCGTCCTGCAGACCACACCGGCGATCGTGCAGATCGAACTCACGGAGCCGAACCTTCGTGTCCTGAAGGGCGTGGTCGACTCGGACTCGCCGGTCGAGACCTACACCGGCACCCGCAACCCCACGGGCGTCACGTTCGGCGCCGTCGGCGCAGCGTGCCCCGGGTTCAGCCCGGCGACGTTGAACTCGTCGAAGCTGAACAACGCACCGAACGCCAACACTTCGGGGGTCGACGCCGACGACATCGTGCGTTTCGCGATCGTCGTCGAGAACACGGGCAAGGGACTGAACGGCGCGTTCGACGTGGCCATTAGCGACACCCTGCCCGCCGGGTTCTCGATCCCCCCGACCGGCCTCCGCCTGTGCGTCACCAACGGACTCGGAACGAACCTGGCGCACACCGACACCGGGTTCTTCACCGGCACACCATCGACCGGGCCGAACACCGGCACGATCACGCTCACCGACGGCGCCACCGGCGCGCTGACGCCGGACAATGCGACACGCACCGCCGGCACCAACCTCGCGGTCATCAGCTACGAGCTGAAGCTGGACCCCACCGTGGCCGTACAGACCACGCTGACGAACACGGCGACCATCACCCGTTTCGCTGCCTCCGAGAGCGGTCCCGACTTCACACCGCTGCTCCCGGCGGCGAGCAGGGCCGACACGGCCACGGTCACCACCCGTACCCCTGGCCTCGCCAAGGTGCTCTCGGCCACCAACCAGGCCCACACCACCGGTGCCAACGTGGCGATCGGCGAGATCGCCACGTATCGCGTGGACATCACCGTGCCCGAGGGCCAGGCGCTCAATGCCCGGCTGGTGGACACGCTGCCGGCCGGCCTGGCCATCACCAGCATCGATTCCATCACCGCGTCCGCTGGCCTGACCTCGTCGGTCGGAACGATGGCGACGATGCTCTCCACCACACAGGCTGCGATGGTGGCACCGGGTCGCCCGTTGACGGTGAACTTCGGCACGCTGACGAACAGCGACACCAACGACGCTGCGGCAGAGACGATCACGATCGTCTACCGCGCGGTGGTGCTGAACACCCTGACCAACCAGCAGGTGGTCCCCGCGGTCAACCTCAACAACTCCGCTCGCTTCACCTACACGGGCGGCGGGTCCGCCACGCGTAGCGCCGCGGTCACCGTCGTCGAGCCCACACTCGCGGTGGCGAAGACCGTGTCGCCGGCGAACGCCGATGCCGGCGACACCGTCACGTACACGATTCAGGTCCAGCCGGCCGCCGGCTCGAACCTGGCTGCCCACAACGTGACGTTGACCGACCTGTTGCCGGCCGCGGTGAACTACGTGCCCGGCTCGCTCGCCTTCACGGGCGGCGTCGCCCCGACGACCCTCACCGACGCGGCCGCGCCGACGTTCACCGCCACGTGGAACAGCTTCCCTGCGGTCGGTTCGAGCA
Source organism: Actinomycetota bacterium (assembly GCA_016213625.1). Classification (GTDB taxonomy): domain Bacteria; phylum Actinomycetota; class Acidimicrobiia; order Acidimicrobiales; family Ilumatobacteraceae; genus UBA668. The sequence continues at coordinate 2,001 of JACQZZ010000116.1, read as the reverse complement.
CCATCACCTACCTCGCGACCATTCCCGCCAATGCTGTGGCGCCCGCGTCGGTGGTGAACACGGCCTCACTCACGTGGACCAGCCTGCCCACCGGCGGCGACCCCGTCTCGCCGTTCAACACCGCGGGCAGCGAACGCACCGGCGCCAACGGTCCGGGAGCCGGCCTCGACAATTACGCGGCCACCAGCTCCGCCACGGTGAACATCACCGCCGCTGCGATCGCGAAGTCGCTCGTCTCCACCGACGCCGCGAGCACGACGGCGGCCGACGTCACCATCGGCGAGCAGATCACCTACGACCTGCGCGTCACGCTCCCCGAAGGTTCCATCCCGGCCGGCTTCGCGGTCACCGACGTGCTCCCGCCCGGACTGAAGTACGTGGCCGGCTCGGCACAGGTGATCACCACCGGGTTCAACGGCACCTTGCCGGCACCGGCCGTCACCGGCGGCGCGGCGGACGGCGATGACGTGGTGCTGACGTTCGGCGCCAGTTCCGTGGTGGCCAACAACGATGCCACCGACGACAGCTTCACCATTCGATTGACGGCGGTCGTCTCCGATGTCGCGTCGAACGTCGGCCTACTGCCGGGCCAGGTGTCGCTCGACAACGTCGGGCGCGTGCAACTGGTGGGCGGCAACGTCATCTCGTCGGGCGTGGTCCGCGTCGCAGTGGTCGAGCCGCACATGGACATCTCGAAGACGGTCTCGCCCAGCGTGGCTGTCCAAGGCCAGACGATCACGGTGTCCTTCGTCGTGGAGAACAACGGCCTGTCCGACGCCTTCGACGTCGTGGTGCAGGACGTCTTGAACGCCGGCTACGCCGCGGCCACGGCGGCGCCGCTGTCCACGCCGGCCGGATTCACCTACTCACGCTCGGGCAGCACCATCACCTACTCGGGTGGCACCATTCCGTTCGGCCAGTCGCGAACGTTCACGATGACAGTGGCGCTGGTCTCGCCGCTCGCGGCCGGCACCGTGGTGCCGAACACCGCGACGGTGACCGACGCGACCACGCTGCCGGGCACGGTGACCGGCGAACGCAACGAACCCGATGCCAGCTCGCAGGCGGTGCTCAACGCCGTCGCCGCCGACCTGGTGCTGAGCAAGGACGACGGCATCGACACCGTGATCCCCGGCCAGCAGACGACCTACCAACTGGTGGTCACCAACGTCGGTGGCGCGCCCGCCACTGGCGTCCACATCGACGACACGCTGCCGCCCGGCACCGCGTTCATGGGCGTGGGAGGCGCAGCGTGCACCGACGGCGGCGTGGTGGCGGGAGCCCGACGCATCGGCATCGCGGGCACGATCGCCGCCAACGGCGGCACGGTGACCTGCACGCTCACACTGCGGATCGACGCGCCCGCCGCTGCGGGCACCGCCGGGTATTTCAACGGCGCGGCCGTCACCGATGACGGGACCCACGGGACCGATCCGACGCCCGACAACAATCTGAACGACGACAACGACACCCTCGTCGGACAGGTGCCCGACGTGCAGGTGACGAAGGACGATGGTGTGCAGTTGCGGGCGCCGGGCGAGACCTACCGCTACACGATCGACGTCGTCAACAACGGCAACATCGGAGTCACCAACGTCCTCGTCGAGGACACGCTGCCGGCGGGGCTCTCGTTCGTGTCGTGCGCGTCCACCGCTGGCTCGGTGACGCTCGGCTGCGCCGAGTCGGGCGGCGTGGTCTCCATCACCTACGCCGGGCTCGCCGGAGCCGGCGGACACGCCTCGCTCGAGATCGAGGTCGTGGTCGACAGCCCCGCGGCCGCCGGCATCCACGAGTTCGTCAATGTGGTGACCGTCGCCGATGACGGCGCCAACGGCATCGACGCCAACCCGGCGAACAACATCGACACCGACACCGACGACCTCGATGCCGCACCGGACATGCGCATCGTGAAGTCGGCGTCGACCAACCAGGCGGCACCCGGTGACACGATCACCTACACCCTGCTGGTCGCCAACGAGGGCTCCCAGGACGCGACCGGGG
>JACQZZ010000115.1 GCA_016213625.1 Actinomycetota bacterium | reverse complement strand
TTCAGCCGATGGCGTGACTCGACACGCGTGACGTAGATCCCGGCGATGCCAGGGTCGACACATCCATCGACGATCGAGCGCGCTTCGGCCACGAGTGCACCGCCGGTCTCGTCGCCGAGCGTCAGCAGCGCGTCGCCGGCGGCCGTCAGGGTGAAGGCGCGGCCGAGGTCGGTGGTGGCTCGCCTGGCCAACTCCACGGCATGCATGGCGTCGACGCGCGACTGTTCGGGATCGGCGGCGACGGACGTGGCGGCACGGATGGCGAATGCGGGCGCGACGCCGTGATAGCCGGCCAGTCCGAACGACTGCGCGGTGGAGAGGGCGATCCCCGCCGCCGCGAGCGCAGCGGCAGGCTCGCCGTGCTCGAACTCGTTGATCGCCACCGACACGAGCGACATGGTGTGCGCGGTGAGACGGTGCTCCACCACGGCCCGGGCCACGGCGATGTCGAGTGTGGTGCGGGCCTCGGCCGGGAGACCGGCCCACGTGTAGGCCGCGCCCATCGCGGTGGCGAGTTCTGCGGGTCGGGTGGGCAGATCGTGCAGTGCGGTGACGACGCGCGCGGTGTCGACCGCCGTGGTCACGTCGCCGCGGCCGAGCGCCACGTTGATGCGCAACGGCGTGGCGCGATGCGGGTCGAGACCTGGCGGCCACACCTCGGTGGCCCGATCGAGCCGTGCCTGCGCCGCGGCATAGCGACCACTCAAGTAGTCGCACCATCCCCACAGGATGCAGCACAGCGAGTCACCGTCCACCGCAGGACCGATCTGTTGCAGCAGTCGCTGCAACGTGCGCACCTGGCCGAGGCCGAGCAGGTCGGGGCCCACGTAGCGCATCAGGTCCATCGCTTGTTCCACGTCGCCAGCGGCCAGGCAGTGCTCCACCGCCTGGCCGTGGTCGCCCTGCGTCCGGAACCAGGCGGCGGCGCGACCGTGGAGTTCGGTGAGCCGTTCGGGGAACGTGCGCTGCGCTTCCAGCGCGAGCAGATCGCGGAGCAGGTGGTGATAGCGGAACCAGTCGCCCGTGTTGTCGAGGCGCACGATCAGTTGGTTGTGCGCGGCGGCGTCGATCAACCACTGCGCGCCGCCGGTCGAGTCGGTGACGGCGTCCACCAGTTGACCGTTGAAGCGATCGAGCACCGAGGTCTCGAGCATGCGTTGCCGATCGTCGGGGTCCATGCCGGCGAGCAGTTCGTCGCCCAGGTAGCTGACCACCAACTGGTCGTCGCCGCGGAACGCATCGACGAACTGATCCGGCTCGGTCGTGCGCTCCAACGAGAGGCCGGCCAACACCAGACCCGCGGCCCATCCTTCGGTGCGGTCGCACAGGTCGGTGATGGAGGTGGAAGTGAGCGTGTCGCCGACCGTACCCAGCAGCGCCGTCGCCTCGCTCTCGGCGAATCGCAGGTCGGCGGCGCGGACCTCGTTGAGGAGGTTGCGCACGCGCATGCGCCCCAGGCGGAACGGGGGGTCGACGCGGGTGGACACGACGATGGTCAACTGCGGTGGGCAGAGATCGATCAGCCGCTCGACACCGCGGTGGACCGACGGGTTGTCGATGAGGTGGTAGTCGTCGATCACCACCACGAGGTGACTCGGGTCGTCGACGAGTTCGTTGACGAGCGCGGGCACGGTCACCCGGTCGTCGCCGGCCGAGCCGATGACGGTGGGCCCGACGGTCGCGCCGACCTGCGGTCGAAGGCGGGCGATCGCGGCGACGAGCGACGCCCAGAAGCGGGCGGGATCGGCGTCGCCGTCCTCCACCTGCATCCAGGCGACGGCCTCCTGGCGGTGGGCTGCCCACGAGGCCAACATGGTCGACTTCCCCGAGCCTGCAGGTGCGCTGGCCAGCACCAACGGCACTCGGCGAGCGACGGCGTCGTCGAGGATCTGGTCCAGCCGGGTGCGCTCCACCAGCCGGGTGGGCAGCGCCGGGGGCCGCAGCTTGGTCGCCGCCATTCCCATCTGGCCGTCGAGCGTCACGACGGGACCATACCGTTCTCCGTCACCCATCGGGGATCGATTCACCCGGGTGAGATGGCGGGTGAGGTGAGGCGCGCTCACACGGGTGGATGAGACGGTGACGACATGTCCGAACCGACCACCTTCGAGATCGTCCTCAGGGGCCGAGCAAGTGCCCGGCTGCTGCGACCGCTCCTCGACGACTTCACCGTCGATCACACCCGCGAAGGCGTCACCCGCCTCGTCGGTGTGGTGCGCGACGCATCGCACCTTCACGGCGTGGTGGCGCACCTGACCTCGGTGAACGTCGAACTGATCTCGATCGTCCCGGCCAGTCACAGCAACCCCAACCCCGAATGGAGCACCCAGTCATGATCACCGTGTCCAACCTCACCAAGCGCTATGGCAGCCGGATCGCCGTCGACGACATGTCGTTCGACGTGGCGGCCGGTCGCGTGACCGGATTCGTCGGCCCGAACGGCGCCGGCAAGTCCACCACCATGCGCATGATGGTCGGCCTCACCCGGCCCGACCACGGCGATGTCCGCTACGGCGGCGTCAGCTACACCCAGCTGCTGCACCCCACCCGCACCGTCGGCTCGGTGCTGAACGCCGGGAACATGCACCCGGGTCGTACGGCTCGCAACCACCTGCAGGCGATGGCCGCCCTGAGCGGCATCCCGGCCCGCCGGGTGGACGAGGCACTGCACGAGGTGGGCCTCGACTCCGTGGCCGACCAGCGTGCCGGAGGGTTCTCGCTCGGCATGCGTCAGCGGTTGGCCCTCGCCGGTGCGCTGCTCGGTGAGCCCGAGGTGTTGCTGTTGGACGAGCCGTCCAACGGGCTCGACCCCGACGGCATCCGTTGGTTGCGCAACTCGCTGTCCGACTTCGCCGCCAAGGGTGGCACGGTCTTCGTGTCGAGCCACCTGATCGCCGAGCTCGAGATGTTCGCCGACGACCTCGTGGTCGTGGGTGGTGGGCGACTGCTCGCCGCCGAGCCCGTGGCCGCCACACTCGCCCGCGGCGAGACGACGGTCATGGTGCGCACGCCTGTGGCAGCCGACCTGGCCGGCCACCTGCACCGTCACGGCATCACCGTCAGCGTCGATGGTGACCGCCTGTCGCTGCGTGGCACCACCCTGGCCGCGGTTTCGCAGATCGCGTACGACCACCACATCCAGATGGTGGAGATCACCGAAGCCTCCCGCTCGCTGGAGGAGATCCTGCTCGACATGACCGGCGCCACCGCCGAGTACGCGGCCGCCTGACCGTGCTCATCACCCATCACCCGTTCGATCCACACCTCACTCGCACCACCACTCGCACCACCACTCGCAAAGGACCACTCATGAACACCGCACTCATCTCCTTCACCGTCCCGGCCGACCGCCTCGCCACCCGTACTCGTCAGGACGACATCGCCGCCGTGCCGGGCGCCATCCGCAGCGAGTGGATCAAGCTCCGCTCGCTCCGTTCCAACTGGGTCATTCTCGGCCTGACCGTCCTCGTCGGGGCCGTCATGTCGTGGGTGCTCGCCACCTTCGTGAAGACCGACCCGTACGACCACCTGCCGTTCACGGTCGGGAACACCTTCATGGTGTCCACCTGGCTCACCACCATCCTCGCCATCATCGTCGGCATCCTGATGTTCACGTCGGAGGTGCAACACGGCACGCTCGCCAATGCGGTCGCCGCACAGCCGGCTCGCTGGGTGACGGTGGTGGGCAAGAGCACCATCGCCGCAGCCTTCGGGTTGGCGATGGGTGCCGTCGGCATGCTCGCCGGGTTCGTCGCCGGTGTGGCGAGCGGCATGGACATGGGCGACACGTCGGGCATGGCGGCCACCGCGGCCTGGGGCCTCTTGCTCACCTCGATGGCCGCGGTCTTCGGAGTCGGCATCGGCATGATCATCCGCCACAGCTCAGCGGCCGTCTCGGCGGCGCTGGTGTGGACGTTCGTGATCGAGAACATCATCCGCAGCATGGCTCCCGCCTCGGTGGTGCGCTTCCTCCCCTTCAGCACCGCTCACGGCCTGCTCACCACCCGGGCCGCCGGCGACACGGCTGAAACGCTGGCCGCGGCCTTCAGCCGCACGCAGGACGCGTTCCTGTTCGCCGGGTTCACGGCCGTCGCCCTCACCGTGGGGACGGCGCTGCTGTACCGACGTGACGCCGACTGATCGACATCCGTTCCCCCGACGAGAGGACCCGGCCCGCAAGGGTCGGGTCCTCGGCGCGTCAGCGCTGCGTGCTGCCGCCGACCGTCACGCCGGCGTCCCAGCCCGGTCCTCGGCCACCCGGCGGCGGTCCGAGCACGCTCGTGTCCACCCCGGCCGACACCAGCAACCACGACGTCACCGAGTTCGAGTTCCACATGTCGCCCACATCGAACTCATCGCGACCCCACACCGGGGTGGGTGCACCTGGTGCGAGGTCGAGCAGGTGTCGCGCATCGTCGACGGAGACGGTGAGGTGGTGCACGACGGTGGCGAAGTGTGCATCGGGGATCGTGCCGTGCAGCCAGCGGCGGATCTCGTAGCGGAACAGTCGGGAGCGACCCAGCCAGCGCATCCCGACCGCCCCCTCGCCGACCACACCCCGCGATGCCCCGTCGCTGTCGGGCACCGGCGCCACCTCGATGACGACGTCGCCCTCAGGAAGGTGCACCACCAGTGCGGAGTGGTAGAGCGCGCAGCGAGGCCGACGCTGCACGGCGGCGACCAGGGCCTCGTAGATCCATCCACTGGTCCGCACGACGCGCTGCCCGGCACCGAGCGGGATCCACAGCACGTCGATCGCCGCCGTGCTGCCGTCAGCGGTTGGCTCAGGGACGTCGGACTCGGATCCCATCAACCCCATTCTCGTCCAACCGGGCGATGCCTGGCCACCGGCGAGCCGCCCGCCCTTGACGGCCAGCTCCATTGGCCAGGCACCCCTTGTTTCACTTCTTCCGGAATCCGAAAGAAGTGAAACAACACGACACACCACCTGCCGTCAGGACCCGTGGAGCGGCCGCCCGGTCAGCTCAGCCGTTGGAGTAGATCCGACTCGGGGCGATGAACACGGCGGTGCGCCGCTCGGTGGCCATCACCCGGTCGTACTCGTCCCAGACGTCGGGCCCGATCAACGTGGCGGTGCCCTCCGCCGACGCGCACTCCCACACGACTCGCGCGGTGAACACGTGCAGCGTGGTCATGCGCCGGGCTCGTTCAGCTCGACCAAGTTGCCCGACGGGTCGTGGAGGAACGCCTGACGGCCGGGTCCCACTCGCTTGGGATCGCTCACCGTCACGCCGCACGCTCGGATGTCGGACACCGCCGCATCCAGGTCGGCCACCCACATCGCGAAGTGCTGGCCCTTCTGGCTGGGCATGTCGATCTCCAGCAGGTGCACCTGCTGCCCACCGAGGTCGAGCCATGCACCAGCGAACGAGAAGTCGGGACGATCCGTTCGCTGCACCAGCCCGAGCACGGTCGTGTAGAAGTCGATCGCCGCAGCGGTGTCGGTCACGTTGATCGACACGTGATGGATCCCCAGTGCCTGCATCCCGCCAGTCTCACACGGCATCGCCGACCCCCGTAGCCTGACCGTGATGAGCACTCGAGCAGGGCAGGCCGCGACCAAGGCGGTGCGATCGGCGCTGGGGTTCACCGCGGCCAAGATCGCCTCGAGTGACCGGCTGATGAGCATCGTCTACGACCTGATGAACGAGACCAACTTCGCCGGGCTCGCCGAGCACGAGGAGATGCTGTCCGACTCGGTGCGCGTCGCCGCCTACCACCGTGGCATCCAGCGCAACGTGCAACCCGGCGACGTGGTGGTCGACCTCGGCACCGGCACGGGGCTGCTCGCGTTCATGGCCAGCCGCGCCGGCGCGAAGCGGGTGTACGCCGTCGAGCACTCCGAGTTCATCGAGGTCGCTCGCGAGATCGCACGGCACAACGGATTCACCAACATCGAGTTCGTGCAGGCGAACAGCCGCGAGTTCACGCCGCCCGAAAAGGTCGACGTCGTCCTCCACGAGCAGATGGGCGACGAGCTGTTCAACGAGAACCTCGTCCAGAACCTGCTCGACGTGCGCGACCGGTTCCTTCGCCCGCACGGCCGCATCCTGCCGGCGAGATTCCGGCTGTTCGTCGAACCGATCACGATGCACGAGTCGATGCGTGTCCGCCGCTTCTGGAACATCGATCTGCCCGACGGCATCGACCTCTCGGCGATGCGTGAGTCGCCCATCGCGCAGCGCTACGAGACGGGCCGCAACGAACAGACGTGGCTGCGTCCGGGGGCAGTGGCAGGCACGCTCGCTGCACCGAAGCCGATCCTCGAGTTCGACCTCGACACGCTCGCGAGCGTCGACTCGTTGCCCACCGACTTCGTCGTCGAACGCACTGCGTCCGCCGACATGATCGTCGACGGCACGTGCATCTGGTTCGAGGCGCTGTTCGACGACGACACGGTGCTGACCACGTCGCCGCTCGCTCCGATCACCAGTTGGGGCAACCGCATGTATCGGCTCGACCAGCACTTCGCCAAGGGCGAGCAGCTGCGCCTCAACGTGCACATGGGTCGTCTCGTCGACCCCGACACGTGGATCGTCATGCCGCTGTGAGCGAGCGCCACTATCCCGCGCGGCCGCACGTGGTGGTCATCGGTGCCGGGTTCGGTGGCACGCGAGTGATCCGCGCCTTGCGCGATGCGGACGTGCGCATCACGCTGGTCGACCGCAACAACTTCCACACCTTCCAGCCACTGCTGTATCAAGTCGCGACCGCTGGTCTCGACGTCGGCGACGTCACCTTCCCCGTGCGCACCCTGCTGCGCAAGCACCGCGACGCGTCGTTCCTGATGGGCACCGTCACCGCCATCGACCTGTCGGCGAAGACGGTGACGGTCGACGGCCAGTCACCGTTGCAGTACGACTTCCTCGTCGTCGCCGCGGGCAGCGTGTCCGCCTCGTTCGGCGTCCCAGGCGTCGACGAGTACGCGCTGCCGCTGAAGGACGCGGAGGACGCGATCCGACTGCGCAATCGGCTGATCGGCGGGCTCGAACGAGCCAGCCGCGCGGTGGGCGCCGGTGAGCCGTCACCCGAGCTGGGCCTGGTGGTCGTCGGCGGTGGCCCCACCGGCGTGGAGACCGCAGGCGGAATGCGCGAACTGCTCGACAAGGTGCTGTCCAAGGACTACCCGGAGCTCGCCCTGCAGGGCCTGCCGATCACCGTGGTCGAGGCGGGGCCGCGCCTGCTGGGCGCGTTCGATCCGCAGTCGTCGGCGAGTGCGGTCACCGCGCTCGCCCGTCGTGGCATCGAGGTCCGGTTGGACGCAGCGGTGGACCACGTCGAGCCGGGAGCTGTCGTGTTGCGCGACGGCACACGTGTGCCGGCCGGCATCGTCGTGTGGGCGGCGGGTGTGGCGGCGTCGCCGCTCGCCTCGATGCTGGGCACCGAACTCGAGCGTGGCCGCGTGAAGGTGCAGGGAAACCTGTCGCTCCCCCAACACCCAGAGGTGTTCGCGATTGGCGACATCGCCGCCGTACCCGGCCCGAACGGCGCGCCGCTCCCGCAGGTGGCGCAACCCGCCATCCAGGCCGGTCGGCACGTGGCCACCGAGATCATGGCCGCCATCGCGGGCGGACCGTCCGCGTCCTTCGAGTACGTCGACAAGGGGTCGATGGCCACCATCGGTCGCAACCAAGCGGTGGTCGAGTTCCCCAACGGGCGCCGGTTCCACGGTTGGGTGGGCTGGGTGCTGTGGCTCGGCCTGCACATCCTGTACCTGATGGGGTTCCGCAACCGGGCGAGCACCCTCGTGAACTGGTCATGGAACTACCTCACCTACGACCGCGGTGCTCGAGTGTTGGCCCGCACCGCCATCGACGACGTGCCCGGTCATCACAGCTAGGTGGCTCAGCCGGTGCGGTCCATGGTGAAGGACCCACCGCTCTCAGGAACCGTCAGCGTCAACTCGTCACCGGCGCAGGTGAACGATCCGCTGCCATCGACCACCTGTGAGCTGCGATCGATCGGTGGGATGGGCACGGCGACCCCGTCGATCACCGCGCTGGACGTGATGGTGGTGCCCATCGAGACGCCGCTGAACGAGTAGGTGCCGTCGTCCTGGAACGTCCCTGTCGACACGTCGACGCCATCGATGGTGACCGACATCTCTCCACCGACCGACGGCAATGACGCGGTCAGTGTCCATGTCTCGTAGGTGAGCGTCCACGTGCCGTCTTCGGCGACATCGATGCTCACCGAGCCGCTCACACCGGTGGCCACGATCTCGCCACCTCCGGCGCCCGCCATCATCCCGGAGAAGAACGCGGCGAAGCTCTCGTTGCGCATGGTCCACTGACCCTGCACGCATCGGCTGGCCTCCTCGACGACGGGCACCGTGTCGGCTGCGGCGGTGGTGTCGACGGCACTGCTGTCGGAGGTGGCGGACGAGTCGGTGACGACGGTGGGGGCGGGTGCGGTGGACGGCGGATCGTCGTCGTTGACGGCCACGACCACTACGGCGACCACGGCGACCGCAGCCACGCTGGCGCCGATGATGATCGGCAACCGACGCGGTCGCAACGCGCGGCCGACGACACTCGACCCGCTCGAGGTGGGCGCCAATGGCGTTCCCCCCGGGCCGGCGGCTGGACCTGGCAACGCGGTCCCGGTGGGACCCGCAGTGGGCGTGAGTGGCGTACCCGCAGGTCCTGCAGGCGGGGTGAGCGGTGTGCCGGCGGGTCCTGCAGGCGGGGTGAGCGGCGAGCCCGCCGGACCGGCGCCGGTGGGTGCCCCGAGGGGCGTGCCGGCCGGGCCGGCGGGAGGTGCCATGGCCGCGTTGGCCGTGGCCACCCCGTCGCCGAGTCCCGTGGCCGCAACGGCCGCGGTGCCGGCCGCACCTGCTGCAGCGCCGGTGGCCGCGATTCCCACCTCGGTCGCGCCGATGCCGACTGTGCCGGATGCCGCGAGCGGCGCAGGTCGACGCACCCACCCGAGCATCGACGCCCCGGTGACGGTCTCCAGGCCGGTCGGGCTCGCCGGCGACGGTGCAGCGGCGCGGGCCTCGCTGCGCGACACCATCACCACGTCGGCCATCGAGACCCCGGCGACTCGCGCGGCTTCGGTGAGGAGACCCACTCGGAACTCGTCGAGGGAGTCGTCGTGCACGATCACCACCGCTCCTGGCGCCGCACCGAGTCGATCGGTGGCGGTCCGGATGACGGACGAGATCAGCCGACCGACGAGTGTCTCGACGCCGTACGGCGTGCCGCCCAACACGATGGCCTCGGACTCGCCGAGGCGGTCGACGAACCCGCGGGTGGGCTCCTGGAGTCGAGCGACGTCGGCCGCCTCGGCGCCGACCACGAGGTTGCCGTCGATGACTCCGGCGATCGACTCGACCGTCCCGCCATCGACGCGCTCAGCACCGCTCAGCTCTCGACTGACGGTCGCCCACGTGGTGTTCGCCGCGCCGACCTCGATCCCGATCCTGTATGCCATGGCGGCCTCGATTCGTCAGGGCGAGTGTAGGTCGGATCCCCGACGGACGAACTCGGTCAGGGTGCCAGGGTGACGGCCCCTCCTCCGTCTCGACACTCCTTCTGGTCAGCACCAGAACGTGCCAGTTCGCTTCCGGCGCTGACCAGACGAGATCAACGGCAGCTGTGCGAGCGTCGCCCGGGCATCACTCGACAGTTCGAACGTGCGCGACAGGTGCGTGGCCCGATGGTCGCACGGGCCGCCTCCGGTGGCCACTCGTGCCAACCGGTAGTTTCCCGGGGATGACCGACAGTTGGCCCCCGCCCGGATCCTCTGCCGATGCGCTCGCCGCACAGGTGTGGGTGCCCATCGGGGTGCCCGGTTACGCGGGGATCGACAAGGCGCGGCGGGCCACGGTGCTCAGCGAGCGCTTCGGAGACGACGGATGGCACTACTCGCACGTGGTGCGCGGCCAGGTGGTGGGCTTCGCCGAGGCGATCGCCGAGTACGAGGAGTCGTATCGACGGTTCCTGCGCGACCGACCGGCACTGGTGGCGTTGCTCACCATCGAGGCCGGCAACGTCTACGACGACAACCCGACCAACGTGTTCGACGACGAGTACGACCAGCCGAACACGGCGATGAACCACTACCAGGACATCAGCGTGCGACGGGTCATCGCCGAGCTGGCCGACGATCCCGAATGGCCGGCGGTGGTGGCCGCCGGCGCGGGCGAGGTGGTCGATCTGGTCGACCTGCGCACCGGTCTCACTCACCGTTCGCCGCGGGCGAAGGGATTCCAGGGCCCCGGCCTGTTGCAGATCCGCGATGCAGGCTCGCCCGGCTACGTGCTGAACCCGGCGCTGGTGCCGGTGCACGACCCGGCCCTCATCACGACCCTGCCCACCCGTCAGGACTGGTACCACGTGGAGGGATGCGCGCATCTGTCGGTGGAGGCGTTCTGGCAGATGAGCAAGGTCATCGAGGTGCGCTACGACCGGTTCCTCGCCCTGCCCGCCGACCTGCGTGACGACCCGTTGAGCGGCCTGTGAGCGAGACGCTGCTGTTCGGTCCGCTCAGCGTCGACCGCTATCTCGACGAGCAGCGCATCCTGCCCGGCGGTGGTGCGCTGAACATGGCGTACCACTGGGCGCAGCGGGGCGTGCCGTTCCGATTGCTCAGCCGTATCGGTGACGACCACGCGGACGTGTTCCTCGGCTTCCTCGAACGGCATGGCATCCAGGCACTGCCGTCGTTGGTGGCGCCCGGTGTGTCGGCGTCGATCGACGTCGTGATGCGCGCCGATCGCCAACCGTGGATGGACCACTTCGTCGAGGGGGTGTGGGGTGGCTTCCATCTGACGCCCGACGAGGAGTCGGTGGTGCGCGCCGCCGGCCGGATGCACTGCGTGCTCGTTGACGCGGTGGCCGACGAAGTGGAGCGACTCGGTGCGGCGGGAATGCTCAACGGCGTGGAGGTGTCGGGCGACTTCCTGAGCTTTCGCCACTACTCCGTCGAGCGCTTCGCCGGGACGATGCAGTGGTTGACGATCGCCGTCATCGGCTGGCCCGGCACTGCGGATGACCCCGTGGTGCGCGGTGTGCGCGACGTCGCGTTCGACCAGGGCAAGTTGGTGATCGTGACCCTGGGTGCCGATGGCGTGCTCGTGCTCGACGGCCGCCCCGACGTACGCGAGGAGCGATTCGTTCCGGTGCAGCGAGTGGAGGTGGAGGGCACGACGGTCGGCTGCGGCGACGCGTTCATTGCCGCGTTCCTCGCCGAGTGGTGGAGCACCACAGACGTCGATGCTGCGGTCGAGGCCGGCAAGGCCGCCGGCGCAGCGGCAACTCGGTGGGCGAGACCCCTGCCGGATGCCGCGTTCGCCTGAAGGTGGCGACGGGTCGTCGGTGACTCAGGCGTCGGACCTACCATCCACGCATGACTGACCAGCTGCGCCCGATCCCCACCATCATGCGGGCCGCGGTGGCTCGCACGCTCGGTCAGCCGCTCGTCATCGAGGACGTCCCCGTTCCTACGCCCGGCCCGGGTGAGATCCTCATCGAGGTCATCGCCTGTGGGATCTGCCACTCCGACCTCCACGCAGTCGATGGTGACTGGGGAACGCCGCCGATGATGCCGCTGATCCCCGGTCACGAGGTGGCCGGTCGCGTCGCCGCGATGGGCGATGGCGTGACCGACCTCCAACCCGGTCAGCTCGTCGGCGTGCCGTGGATGTTCTGGTCGTGTGGCACGTGCGAGTGGTGCCTCGCCGGCATGGAGACCATCTGCCCTTCCACCGAATCGACTGGCTTCTCCAAGGCCGGTGGCTACGCCGAATACCTCGTCGCCCCAGCCGCCTTCGTGGCCACACTGCCTGAGTCGGTGGACCCCATCGCCATCGCGCCCGTCCTGTGCGCGGGTGTCACCACCTACCGGGGGCTGAAGCGCACCGGCCTCCGCCCCGGCCAATGGCTGGCGGTGCTCGGCGTGGGAGGACTCGGCCACATCGCCGTGCAGTACGCCACCGCGATGGGGTTGCGGGTCGTCGCGCTCGACGTCGACGACGAGAAGCTCGCCCTCGCCACGTCGCTTGGCGCCGAACGCGTGGTGAACAGTCGCGCCGCCGACCCCGTCGCCGCAGTGCGCGACCAGTTGGGCGGCACACACGGATCCCTCGTCACCGCGGCCGCGCCCATCGCCTTCGAGCAAGCGGTCGGGTTGCTCCGCCCCGGTGGCACCGCCGTCTACATCGGCCTGCCCGGCCACGCACGCGACACCATCAACACGTCCATCTCCCGCCTGGTCGAGTCGGAGATCACCGTGCGCGGTTCGAACGTCGGCACACGACTCGACCTGCAGGAGGCGGTCGACTTCGCCGTGCGCGGCCGGGTGGCTGCCACCGTTCGTCAGGTGACGCTCGACGACGTGAACGACGTGTTCGCCGACATGCGTTCCGGCCGCATCGTGGGCCGCGTCGTGCTCACACCACGCTGACTAGGGTGACCGACTGATGTGGGGATCGTTCGGGTGGGGCACGCTGGCCGCATCGTCGCTCGTCGTCGGTGCGGGCATCGCGATGCTGTTCCACGTCAGCCATCGCTGGATCGGGCTCATCATGGGCTTTGGCGCCGGCGTGCTGATCAGTGCCGTCGCGTTCGATCTCGTGGAGGAGGCCTCCACCGCCACGTCGAGCAACTGGCCGATCTTCCTCGGCATCTTCGCCGGGTGCGGAGTGTTCTACGTCGGCGACCTCCTCATCGAGCGGATGGGCGGCCAGCATCGCAAAAACCCGGCCGGCGACGAGGACGGCTCGGCACTCGCCATCGTCCTGGGCACCGTGCTCGACGGTGTCCCCGAATCGATGGTCATCGGGCTCACCATCTACGCCGGCGGAGAAGTGGCCATGGCGTATCTCGCCGCCGTGCTCCTCTCGAACCTCCCCGAGGCGATCTCGTCGACGAGCGGACTCCTCGTCGGTGGATGGAACAAGGGGCGGATCCTCGTGATGTGGTCGGCGATCGCCGTCATCTCCGGCCTCGCGTCGATGGCCGGCTACGGCCTCTTCCAGAACTCGTCACCGAACACAGTCGCGTTCGTCCTCACCTTCGCGGCCGGCGCCATCCTGACGATGCTCGCCGACACGATGATGCCGCACGCCTACGCGTTCGGCGGCAACCTCGTCGGCGTCGTCACCACGCTGGGCTTCGCGACGGCGCTCCTCATCCACGCCTTCGAGTGACGTCGGCGTTCACGCCGTCCGCCGGTTGCGCTGCGCCACTCGCCACGCCACCCAGATGAACAGGAACTGGAACGGCAATCGAGCCCATGCGATGAACTGCTCCGACGCCGGACGGTCGCGCCAGTCCCACACCATGTAGACGTTGGCCGGGTACACAGCGACGAACAGCACGATCGCGGCCAGTGCGCCGATGCGACGCGTGCGCGGCCACAGGATGAGCGGCCCGACAACGAGCTCGGCGACGCCACTGGCGTAGGTCCAGAACCGTTCACTCGTCCACAGCCACGGCGGCACGATGTCGTCGAAGAACGACGGGTTCACGAAGTGCATCACCCCGGCGACGGTGATGAACCCACCGAGCAACAGTGCGAGCACGTCACGGCGAGACGAATCGGCAGGTTCGGTCACGCGGGCACCGTAGCCCGGCCCTAGTCGGAGGCGCCGGAGAGGCGGATGTGGCGCATGCGCCACTCGGCCAGCAACAGCACCACCACCGTCACGATGGCCAGGCGGGCGATGGCATCCACACCCTGCGGGATGCCATCGCGCACCAGTCGTCGCGGAGCGTCGTCGATCAGCCCGACGAAGATGGCCCGCGACTCCCACGTGGGCGACAACTGGGCGATGCCGGTGAGCACCCCGCCCAGCAGCCGTTCCACCAGGAACACGAACGCCAGCGACCACACGGCAGTGCGACGGGTCATGCACCCGATCGCGATGAAGATGGCCACGTAGGACACGCTGCCCACCGCGGCCGCGATCATCGCCGGCCCCACGCTCGACGGGCTCCCGGCGATCACCGCCGCCACACCCACCGCGGGCACGATCGTGAACAGGGCGACCACCGAACCGCCCACCCATCGACCGAGCACGATCTGCCACGTCGGCGTCGGTGACAGCCAGGTGAGGTGGAACGACCCGTTGCGGATCTCGGCGCCCAGCACGGAGTCGCCGATGACCAGCGCGGCGATCGGCATCACCAACGAGAAGATGCCCTCGGCCGCCACGTTGGCGAAGGCACGATCGGCGCCCTGGTCGATGGCGTGCGCGAGCAGACCGAACAGCAGCGCCCCCGAGCACGGCAACAGGATGGCCGCCCAACGCTTCGGCGGGAAGCACGACCGCCAGGTGTAGCGCAGGATCGCCAGCAGTCGCGGCTGCGGACGCCACGGGCGGCCGACGGCGTCGACGGGCGCGTTCATCGGACCAACTCCCGGAACAGGCTCTCCAACGAGTCGTCGAGCGGGCGGACCTCGAGCAGCCGCACGGATGCGGTCTGCGCCAACCGCGGCAACGCGGTCGCCAGTTCGCGCGCCTGCAACGTGGACACGGTCAACTCCGAGCGGCCCGGATCGAACGTCACACCCGTCACCGAATCCAGCCCCACCAGCGCGGCCGCCAACCGGCGTCCGTCGTCGGCGCGCACGAGCACGTGGCGCGGCGTCTCGTCCATCGCATCACGAATCGCACGATGCCCACCCGCTGCTGCGAGTCGTCCGTGCACCAGCACGACGACGCGGTCGGCCAGTCGTTCCACCTCGTTGAGCACGTGCGAGCTGACGATCACCGTGCGACCACCCGCGCCGAGCTGCTTGAACAGCGTGATCAGCTGCGCGCGTTGCACCGGATCGGCGCCGTTCAGCGGCTCGTCGAGCACCAGCACGTTCGGATCGGTCACCAGCGCGGCAGCGATCTTGGCCCGCTGACGCATCCCCTTGCTGAACGTGTCGACCCGACGATCGGCCACGTCGAGCAGGTCCACCGTGCGCAGGGCCTGCTCGGGCGCGTCGCGCTCCGTCACTCGGTGCAGGTCGGCCAGATAGTGGGTCAGCTGTCGCGCCGTCAGCCCTGCCGGCACGGCCTCGTCCTCGGGCACGAGCGCCATGTCGGCATGCACCGCACGATCGCGCCGCGGGTCGCGACCGCGGACGCGCACGCTGCCCTCGTTCACGTCGATCAGCCCGGTGATGGCACGCATGAGGGTGGTCTTGCCGGCGCCGTTCGGCCCCAGCAATCCACTGACGCCAGGCCCGAACGAACAGGTCAGTTCCGACAGGGCCACCTTCGGTCCGAACCACACCGACGCCGCGTCGACCTCGACCGTCGGATTGGCGACGAGCGCCGGGTCGTGTGGCGGAAACTCAGGGTTCGCGGCCATCAGCGCTCCACCCACCGATACCGCCACCACAGGGTGACCGACCCCGCGAGCACCACCACCGAGTAGCAGGCGACCGCGAGCAACCCGCCGCCGGCCACACCGTTCAACGGCGAGTCGGTGCTGATGTGCCCGAGGAACACGAGGTCGCGCAGGTACAGCGGCATGCCCAGCACGTTGATCAGCGCGCCGTACGAGCCGCCTTCGATCTCCCAGTCGCCCACCACCACGCCCGACGAGATGGAGGTGAGCAGGAACAACCCGATCACTGCGGCGCCGGCCACGATGCGCCGGTCGGTGAGCGACGAGATCGCGCACCCGATGACCGCGTAGTACACGGCCAGCAACGCCACCGCCACTGGCACCTTCCACAGCACGTCGAGGTGCCCGGTGAAGTAGTCGAGTGCGCCGTCCTTGCTGACCATCATGTTCCCGAGGAACAGCACCATCTGCGGCAGGAACGAGAACGCCAGCAGGATCGTCGCGATGGCGCCGACCTTGGCGATCACGTAATCCACACCCAGGAGCGGCCGCGCGAACATCAACGGCAGCACGCGCTGACGCCGGTCGGGGCACATCACATCCGGTGCGACGAGCCCCACGAACAGCAACAGTGCGGCCGACACACCGACGTACTCGCGGTAGGTGATGATCTCGATGCGATCGAACGCGGGCTGATCGCGGGTGATGTAGCCGATGCCGACGTTGACGATGGCCGGAACGGTGACGATGCCGAGCAGCACGAACGGTGCGACCTTCTGCCGCCACGACCGTCGCAGCCCGAGCGCGCGTCGCATCGACGCCTTGTACAACGCGAACGTGGCCGATCCGCGCAACCCGCGTGGACCCTCGTAGGGCCGATACCCACGGTCGTAGACCGCGCCGCGACCGGCATCGGCTGCGCTCGGCACGGCACTCACGACGCCTCCCCGCTGTGACGCACGAACACCTCGTCGAGCGACGTCAGCCGCGTCGACAACCGGAACAGCGGCAGACCCAAGTCGGCGACGGTGTCGCGGATGAGGTCCATGTGCTCGTCGCCGCCGATGGTCACTTCCACCAGACCCTCGGCGAACGCGGCGTGTGTTCCCACCCGAGCGAGCGCGGTCACCAGTTCGTCACCGCGCAGACCGACGTCGACCGTCACCAGCCCAGTGCGCTCCAGCAGTGACGTCGTCCCGCCCGAGACCACCAGGCGACCGGCGTCGATCATCACCACGTGGTCGCACACCTGCTGCACGTCGTCGAGCAGGTGGGTGGCCATCAGCACCGAGATCCCGAACGACCCGAGCCGGGCGACCAGCGTCAACATCTCCTCGCGGCCCAGCGGGTCGAGCCCGGCGGTCGGCTCGTCGAGCAGCACCAGTTCCGGATCGCCCACCAACGCCTGAGCCAACTTCGTGCGCTGTCGCATACCGGTGGAGAAGCCACCGATCGGCCGGAAGCGGGCCTCGTCGAGCCCCACCAGATCCAGGATGTCGCTCGCCCGCTGGCGAGCAGCCCTGGCGGGCAATCCACTCAGCTCGCCGAACGTGGCGACGACGTCGGCCGCGGTCTGGTCGAGCGGCAGGCAGTCGTGCTCGGGCATGTAGCCCAGGCGCGACCGAACACCGATGGGGTCGCTGCTCACGTCGATGCCGCACACCTCCACCGTGCCCTCGGTGGGGAAGGCCAGCCCGAGCAGCAACCGGAACATCGTCGACTTGCCCGCGCCGTTCGCGCCGACCAGCCCGATGCGCCCTGTGGGCAGCTCGAGCGTCAGGTCGTCGAGCGCCGTCACACCGGGATAACGCTTGGTGAGGCCGGTGAGGCGCAGGAGCGGTGCGGTACTCACGGCGGCAGTCTCGCAGACCCTGGTGGTACCGAGTTCGCGACCACCGCCGAGCCCGCGATGTCGATGTCTGGAACACGACATCGATGGGCATCAGTACAGGAAAGGTCATCGGTTCCTCCGATGGCCGCGTGAAGGGGTCTGCCATGCTGAAGAAACCACTCGGATTGCTGGGGGTCTTCCTGATCATCGTCGGGATCGGCTACTTCGTCGGCGCCGGTGTCGCGTACAGCAAGGTGCAGGGTGGCTACGGCGCACTCCAGTCGTTCAGCGAGCAGCAGAACGTCGAGCTCAGCTACGACGAGAACGGCGACCTCACCGATCGAGGCACGGTGGAAGGTGGCCAGGCGATCATGTCCTTGCTCGAGGACGACTGGGGCTTCCCCGTGGTCGACGGCGACATGGACCCCGACGACCCGCTCGTGAACAGCGCGAGTGAGTACATGTACCAAATGGCGACCATCTCGTACCACACGCTCCACGGCACGCAGACCGTGGTGCTCGCCGAGAAGAACCTCACCAGTGAAGACGGTGTGCTCGCCACCGAGTACGACTGCAACGGCGAGATGCTGCCCGTGCCGGATCCGTTCCCGGAAGAGGGCGTCACCTGTGACTTCGAGGTGGACGGTCGCTACTGGACCGGCTTCGACCGCAGCGTCCCTGTCGAAGCGAAGGCTCGTGACCAGGCCTGGTCGGGTACCGCACATGCACTCGTCGCCGAACTCGGCGTCGGTGCAGCGACTCACTCCACCCTGCAGCTCGCCCTCGGCGTGGCAGCACTGCTCGCCGGCCTCGGCGTGGTGTGCACGGTGATGGGCGTGGCGTTCCTCCTGCACACCCGCAGCGGACTGAAGTCCACCAAGTCCACCAAGGCAGATCCGCCGACCACATCGGATCCGCCGACACTCGCCGCCGTCTGAGCCGGCGCCACCTGTTTCCACATTCGGGGTAGGCGACGCTTTCCCGGCGACAGCGCACCTGGTGGGTCCACCGTGGACCTGCCAGGTGTCGCCTCGATCCGCCCACGCTAGCGAGAGTCTTGACGAGCTCTTGGCCGTGCGCAGGAAGCGCGGACCACCCCCCTATG
>JACQZZ010000114.1 GCA_016213625.1 Actinomycetota bacterium | reverse complement strand
GCTGTTACCTACATGGCTGAGCCTGTAGGGCCGAAGGTCCTGAGGACCCAAGACGTTCGACCGCGCCCGTACGCTTGACATCGCCATCGAGAGCTACTGGCGCGACAGCGTCGATTCGGTGTCCGTGAACGAAATCTGCCGCAGAGCGGGCCACAACCGACCCGAGCCGCTCTGGCCGACCCTTTGGGACGCGATCGAGACTCACACGGCCCGGGTTCGGGACTGAACGACCGAGCCCATCAACGCGCAAGAAGACATCATCCAGTCCCGGCGATCTGACGAGCAAGCGCGTCGAACACGAGCGGAAGAACGAGGTGTGCCAAGCGGACCTTTTCGGTCGTGGCGTCGTCCCCCGTGTGCGCTGGTAGGGGCGAGGCGGTGCGTCAGCACCGGCCCCTGACGCCTGCACGATTCCTGCACAGGACCGGGCCGTACGCATCGGACGCGGGCGGATCAGACGGACGCGGGCGGACGACGGCCGTGGACGTGACCAGGTCAGACGGACTCTGCCGGATCAGCCGGACGTGGGAGTGAAGTCTTAAACCTCCTTGTCCGAAAGGACGTGTGGGTTCGAATCCCACCCCGGGCACGACATACGAGCAGGTCAGAGCCGGTGGTCGGCGAATCTCGGCCTCCGGCGTAGTTCCGAGGCTGCACGTTTCCTGCACAGAACGGTTTCTCGATAGCGGATTTCGGACGTCGGCTCGGATGCTGATGTGGCCCGAGAGGACGCGTCGAAATGGTCGAGTCGGTCTTCCGTTGGGTCGAGGCGGTCAGGCGATCACACTCCAATCAGCGAGTGATCTCTCCCAGACGGGACAGGACCGCTCAGCTGTTCAGCTGTCACCGACAACGCCGCAGCGGCGCCGTTCTTGTGTGCCCGGGAGAGTCGGACACTGTCGTTCTGAGACGCGCGTTCCGTGTCCCCTGCCGGCACTCTGGCCGCGGTTTAAATCACCTGCTCCGCCGCGTAAGGATCGCGCCCTGATTCCGCGAGCGGGCCTAGGTGCCCTGCGACGCTGCGAGCAGTCGCGACTCGATGTCGCTCAGGATCGCCACGATCTCGGTGTCGGTGGAGTCGCGGTCGAATGCGACCAAGGCCAGCAGTGAGCCAAGCCGGATCATGGCGGCCGGCCTGGTGTACTCCTCGCCCATTGATGTCCAGAGGTGGCGGCGCCAGACGATCTCGGCGCCCGCTTCGGGCACCTCGCCGCGTCCGAGGTCGGTGATGACGAGGTCGACGAGTCCGAGACCTCGGATGGCCTCCTGCCAACACCTCGCAGCGGCCACCGGGTCGTCGGCCAAGAAGCTCATCAGGTCGGCCGCGACGGTCGGATCGGTGCCCCACACCACGACCTGCCGAAGATCCTCGGGTGTCGCGCCGTAGTACAGCACATAGTGCAGGGGCCCGATGAACGGCATCGTCGCGTCCCACATCACCCGCATGGCCGCGCACTCGGGGCGGTCGGCGATGGCCGCCCATGCCGACGGATCGACCGGGGTGCCAGGCTCTGGCGACCGTCGGTAGCCAGCTCCCAACTCCTCGGGAAACTCGAGCCGCTGCAGCGCCTGGCCCGGGTCGAGGGTGGTCGTCGGGGCTGTCTCAGTGGTGGGCGTCTCGGTCATGGGCGGGGTCGTGGTGTCGACCGGATCGAGCGATGTCTCCGGCGGCGGGACCGCGGTCGTCGGTGTGGAGGTTGGTGCTGCTGTGGCCACAGGTGCGGCCTCGCGGCCGGAGTCAGAGCCACATCCAGTCGCCACGAGGGCGGCGACGACGAGGGCAACCAGCGAGTGATGGGGTCGTGTCTGCATGGGCCCACCATGCGGTACGTCGCGTGCAAGCCGCTGGCAACGATCACCTGGATCGGCGTGTCGTCAGCGCGATCCGGGCGGCGAACACCGCCTCTGAGCTGGTTGTACGCGGGTTGTCAGCGCCGCGTTTATCGTCTGACAGCAGGGAGGTCGCTGTGCAGGTGCGGGTGCTCGGTCCGGTGGCCGCTGACGATCAGGGCAGGGAAGTGGCCCTCGGGGGTCCGCGCCAACGCCGGCTGTTGGCGGTGCTGGTGTTGGGCGACGGTCGTCCGGTGGCGATCGACACGATCGTCGAAGCGGTGTGGGCCGACGGTGATGCTCCGGACAGTCCGGCCAAGACGCTCCAGTCCTACGTGTCGCGTCTGCGCGGCGTGCTGGGCGACAGCA
This sequence comes from Actinomycetota bacterium, assembly GCA_016213625.1. Taxonomy (GTDB): domain Bacteria; phylum Actinomycetota; class Acidimicrobiia; order Acidimicrobiales; family Ilumatobacteraceae; genus UBA668. The sequence continues at coordinate 51,423 of JACQZZ010000114.1, read as the reverse complement.
CTCTGATCAACACCCCAGCCGGCTACTGCCTCGACCTCTCCAACGGACTCGATCTCGATGCGCGGCTGTTCGAGGCCCAGCTCGCCCGGGCTCGGCGCTCGCCCGCAGTCGAAGCGCTGGAGTTGATCGAGACGGCCCTGGCCCGTTGGCGCGGCCCGGCCTTCGGAGACCTGGCCGACGAGATGTGGTGCCGGCCGGCGGCGACACGGTTGGAGGAGCTGCGACTCGTGGCGATCGAGGAGCGCAACCGCACGCTGCTGGAACTCGGACGCTCCGCCGACGTGATCGCAGATCTCGAGCGGCTGACGCGGCAGCATCCCCTACGCGAGCGATTCCGGTCGCAGTTGATGCTCGCCCTTCACCGCGCTGGGCGACAGGCGGAGGCCCTGCGTGCCTTCCATCACTACCGGGCCTACCTGGCCGACGAGATAGGACTGGAACCGTCGGCCGAGCTGGCCGACCTGGACCGCCAGATCGCAGCCGCAGATCCCACGTTGCGCGTGACCGCCAGCGGACGGGAAGTGCGGGGCTACGTGCTGACCGAGGTCCTGGGGCAAGGGACGTTCGGCACGGTGTACCGGGCAGTGCAGCCGGCCGTCGATCGCGACGTCGCGGTCAAGGTGGTGCGTGCCGAGCTGGCCGATGACCCCGAGTACGTGCGACGGTTCGAGAGCGAGGCCCGGATGGTGGCGCGCCTCGAGCACCCCCACATCGTCCCGCTGTACGACTTCTGGCGGGAGCCGGGCGCGGCCTACCTGGTGTTTCGGCTCCTCCGCGGGGGAAGCGTCGAGGCACAGCGATCGGCGTCGGGGCCATGGCCGATCGAGCGCGTTGTCCGGCTGGTCCGCGAGATCGGGAGCGCATTGGAGGCGGCGCACCGTGCCGACGTGGTCCACCGCGATGTCAAGCCGGGCAACATGCTCTTCGACGAGGACGGCAACGCCTATCTCGCCGACTTCGGGATCGCCCTCAGCGCGGCGAGGTCCGATGGTGTGCCCGATGGACTGGCCTCGGCGGGTTCACCGCAGTACGCGAGCCCCGAACAGCGACGCGATGGTCTCGCCACCCACCTCAGTGACCAGTACGCCTTGGCAGTGGTGGCGTGGGAATTGCTGGCGGGACGGGCACTCTTCGACGCCAGCAGGGCCACCGAAGTGCTGAGCCAGCAGCGCATCGACGCAGTCCCGGACCTGTGTGAGGTCAGGCCCGCGGTGACCGCCGACATGGCCGCGGCCCTGGCTCGAGCCACCAGCGTCTGCCCGCAGGATCGCTTCGAGGACATGGCAGCCTTCGTCGACGCATTCGAAGACGCGGCCCATCGGCCGGCGGCCGCACTGACCGCCAGTCGTGGTCGTTCGTCTGCCAACGGCGATTCGATGTCCGAAGGCAACGGCCCCCGGCCCGGTGCGACCGGTCTCCCAAATCCCTATCGAGGCCTACGGGCCTTCGAGGAAGCCGACGCGGGCGTGTTCTTCGGCCGAGGCGACGACGTGGCCGAGTTGGCGGACCAGGTGGCTCGAGAGCGCTTCGTCGTCGTGACCGGCCCGTCCGGCTCGGGCAAGACGTCGCTCGTGCGTGCAGGTCTGATCCCGCGGCTGCGCGAGCAGGGGGCCCTCGTGACCGTGGCGGTCCCGGGGTCGAGACCGTTCGAGGAGGTGGCCGATGCCATCGTGCGGGTGTCGGTGGACGCCATGGCCGACGTGCGCGGGCGGCTTGCCGATCCCGCCGCGGTGCCGGCGCTCCTGCGCGAGGCCCTGCCGTCCGGAAGCGAACTCGTCCTCGTCCTGGACCAGTTCGAGGAGCTCTGGACCCAGGCCGATACTGCCGAGCGCGACCGGACGCTCGCCGCAGTGGCCGCAGCGGTGCAGGCGCCGGACAGCAGGGTCCGGGTGGTGGCAACACTTCGGGCCGACTACTACGACCGTCCTCTCGGTGATCCGGTTCTCGGGCCCCTGATGCGCCGAGGCACGTTCGCGATCGCGCCGCTCGGTGCTGCTGATCTCGCTGCGGCGATCACGGGACCGGCAGCACACGTGGGTGTCCGAACCGACCCGGGCCTGGTCGCGGCGCTGGCCGCGGATGTTGCCGCCGCGCCAGGCAGCCTGCCCCTGTTGCAGTACGCCCTCACGGAGCTCTACGAGCAGCGATCCAAAGGAACGATGAGCGCGGACGCGTACCGCAAGATCGGTGGCATCGGTGGGGCACTTCACCGGCGGGCGGAGTCGGTCATGGACACCCTCGGTGGAGACGATGTCGCCGCGGCGCGACGCGTGTTCACGCGTCTCGTGGCGCCCGGCGACGGCTCCGATGACGCGCGTCGTCGCCTACGCCGACATGAGCTGGTGTCCGTTCCGTCGGTCGTGCTGGAACGTTTCGGCGCAGCGCGCTTGCTCACCTTCGACGTCGACCCGTTCGATCGGGAGCCGACCGTGGAGATCGCCCACGAGTCCCTGCTCCGTCACTGGCCACGGCTGCGGGAATGGATCACACACGACCGCAGCGCACAGCGGGTTCACCTCGCACTGCATGCTGCGGCGACCGCGTGGCACGACGGTGGGCGACAGGACGACGATCTCCTGAGAGGGCCGCGGCTCGCCGACGCTGCAGCATTGCGGGCCGAACCGGACCACGAGCTTACCGAACTGGAGGCAGAGTTCCTCGAGACCTCCATGCGGCGGCAGTCCCGGAGCCGCCGACGGGCGCGAACCGTGATGACCGTGCTGGCGGTGCTGGCAGTGTTCTCCACGGTCGCCGCCGCGCTTGCCGTCGGAGCGGGCCGCCGGGCCGATCGCAACGCCGATCTGGCGGCACTCAACGAGGCGTCCGCGCGTGAACGTGAACGAGAGGCCGCGGCCAGCGAAGCAGAGGCCCTCGCAGCCCGCGATGCGTCGGCGTTCCGGCGTCTGCTCTCCGATGCGGCCGGCCTCGCATCCACCCAGCGAGAACTCAGTCTCCTGCTCGCCGTCGAGGCGTACCGTCGGGAACCCTCGGTCGCTTCCGAAGGCGCGTTGGCCACGGCCCTGACCGCCGAGCCTGGAGTGCTGCGGTTCGTGAGCCTCGGCGTCGAGGGTGTCCAGTCCCGGTCGGCGATCGTTGCCGCCGGCGGAACGGTGGCCGTGATGGTGGAAGGAACCGCCCTGACACCGTCGGTGGTTGTGGTCGACGGGACAACCCTTCGACCCACCGGGGTGATCATCGAGCTCGGCGAGGCCGGGACGATGCAGCTGCGACCCGACGGCCGGGAACTGGCCGTGTCGCTTCCCTCCGGGGTCGTCCGTCGCTTCGACACCCGAAGCGGTCGACCCCGTGCCCCGGACATCCCCATCGAGCCGGGCGTCAACGGGCCTTGGCCGATCACCTATCTGCCCGACGGAGCCCTCGTGGTCGGTTCAGGGTCGCAGCTACAGGTCGTCGGACCGGAGGCGTCCACACCGGACATCCAGCTCACGATGCAGGGGCTGGTGTGGGCGATGGCCTCCAGCCCCGACGGCGCCGGGCTGGTGGTCTCGACCCTGGAGGTTCCGTCGACCAACAGCGGAGTGTGGGCGGTCGATCTCGGGACCGGGGAGGTGCGGCCACTCCTGATGGGTCACCCCGCTCCGATCATCGGCTTGGCGTTCGCGGAGTCCTCCGAGGTGCTGGCAATCGACCTCCCCGAGGCGCGGCCGGCCCAGTTGTTCGGTGTGGCCCTCGACGGCTCCGGCATGCAGCGATCCCTCGAACTGCAGTCGCTTCCCCGTGGCCTGCACATTCGTGCGGACGGGAGGATCCTGGTGAGCTTCACGGGCAGCTATCTCCTGGTGGAGCGCGACCTGCGGCCCCAGGCCCGGTCGGCGGCGTTGGTCGGTGCGATCGCCGAACTCCTCGACGGAACCCTGGTGTCCACCGCGAACGGTGGTTTGGTGGTGATCGACCTCGAGGAGCATTCTTCGGTGGGCGAGACCCTGCGCGTCGACGGTGAGGTGCTGCGCGGCTACTTCTCGCTCAACCAGGACGGTTCGGTCCTCCTGGTCGACCAGGTCGATGGGTTGCAGCGGTACCGATCCGACACGCTGGAGAAGATCGGGTTCCCAGTCTCGATCGATCTGGCCGAGGTCGACGTCAAGTTCGCCCTGTCGCCCGACGCACGGACCATCGCTGCGGTCAGGGTCGGGGAGACCCGGCTGTTCGACGCCGCAACCGGTGATCGGCTGTGGTCGTCTCCGGGGCCGGGCGGCTTCATCCGACCGGTGTTCTCCCCGGATGGATCATCGATCCTGGTCACCGACATCGGCGGCTCGGTCCACCGGCTCGACGCGAGGGACGGGACGATCCAATGGAGCACCCTCCTTGCTCCCGAGCTGATCATCGGAACCGGTTGGAGTGCCGACGGTCGGCTGGTCACCGCGTCCACCTTCGCCTCCGAGCGTGTCTGGGTGCTCGACGCAGCGACCGGTGAGGTGGCGCAGGATCACCAGATCGGCTGGGCCGGCGTCGTGACACCCGACCTGGACCACGTCGCCATCGTCGGCCCGGGTACCCCACTCCGATTCGTGTCGCTGACGGACGGGGGCGTCCGAGTGCTGCCCGGCGGTGCGGGGCTCCAGAACGTGATCTTCTCACCGGACGGGACGCGGCTCATCGGGCAGGGACTTCAGGGCCAACTCCGCGTCATCGACGTCGAGTCCGGTGAACAGATCGGTGTCGGTCTCGTGGTAGCCGACGACTTCACGGGTCGGTACTCGGCGGCGGTCGTCGGCTCCCAGGTGCTCATCGGTGCTCCGGGGGAGCCGATCGTGGCCTATGAGCTGGACGCGAAGCGCCGCGCCACCATCGCCTGCAATGCGGCTGGACGGAATCTCACCCGTGAAGAGTGGGACCGCTATCTCGGCGACATCGGGCCGTATCGGGAGACCTGCCCGACAGGTGTCCGGTGAGCCCGCGTATCGTCGTGCGGGAGCCGACTTCATCGTGTTCCTCGGCGCGCACAGCACACATGGAACGGATGCGAGTGGGCGATCTGAAGTCTCCGGCCGTCGAAGTCCGCGCGGGTCGTCAGACGGTCTCGATGGTGAGTCGGGCGCGCACTGCATCCGCGATCGTGCGGATGTGCGTGGGGTTCGATGTCACCACGGCGTCGTGGCGGCGGATGGCTCCTTCGACGACAGTGACGTCGATGATGTCATCGTGCTCGGCGCGCGCTGACAGTGCCCCGACGGCTTTGGCTTGATCCTCGGTGAGAGGTTCGGTGGTGCACAGGGCGAGGAAGCGGGCAAGGCTCGCCTGGCGCGGTCCGCCGCGCCAGGCCTCGGCGAGCACCGGGGTCGGAACGGTGGGTGAGACCTCGAGCGCGAGGAAGCCGGAGTGCAATGCCCACATTCGTCGGTCGTTGCGGTCGGCGGCGATCAACGCGCCAGTGTCGTAGGTGACGCCGTTCATTCAGGCACTCTTGCGTGCCGGCCGACGACGGAGCATCGCCCTCGCTCGGGTGAGCCCATCGGCGATCTCGTCGGGCGTGAGTACGCCGTGCTGGCGTTCCCACTCGGCGACACCTTGGCGGCCGGCGTCAATCCGGAGCCGGTGCGCAGCGGTCTCGGCGATCCACGCGCTGACCGTCGTGCCCTCTGCCGTGGCCGCCACGTCGATCGCGTCGGCCAGGTCGGAGGGAAGTGAGATCGATCGCTTCTGTCGTTGGGCCATGAGAGGATGGTAGGACAGGAGGTAGGACAGCGCAACGAGAAGTCCTGCACATTTCCTGCACAGGACTCGGCCGCACGTGCCGGACTTTGGCGGATCAGACGGACGCGGGCGGACAACGGCCGTGGACGTGAGCAGGCCAGACGGACTCAGCCGGACGCAACGGACGTGGAAGTGAAGTCTTAAACCTCCTTGTTCGAAAGGACGTGCGGGTTCGAACCCCGCCCCGGGCACGAACAAACAGCAGGTCAGCGAGGTCAACCACGCCTTCTGTGAGCGCGTGCGTCCTTGGTGGGGCCACGATTCCTGCACAGACTTCTTGCGCTAGCGGGAATCGGACGTGTTCGGGTTGGACTTCCGGATGGCCGCCCCCGGGCAAGTTTGGCCGAGCCCGGTCGCCCACAGGCCTACGGGAGCGGCCGGAAGAACCTGCGCGTCGGGTTCGCTTTCGAGGAACGGCCATCCCGCCCATGCGTAGATGACCGTGCCGAGGATCGGCCCGACCCACTCGATCCCTCGGAAGTCCAGCGAGTAGCCGAACCAGTCCATGATCATGTGGCTGGTCAACACCACTGGCACGGTGAGCAGCAAGCTCCACCAGAAGCGCCGTCGGAACATCCCGATGTGATCGCCATGGCCAGCGTGTCCGCCGTGACCGCGATGTTCGACCTGAGGCTCGCCGTGGTGGCCTGAGTCGTGTCCGTGGCCATGCCCCGAGTCGGGAGCGACGCGCGGATCAGGGTGTGCGGCGTGGTGGTGGTCGGTCGTCGTCGTGTGGTCCATCGTGGTCCCTTTGCTGGTGACCGCTAGTGCGACGGTCGTCGACATGGTCAGGATGCGATCGGGTCCTGTCACGCGGCTGTTGTCATGGTGTTACGTCATCCGACCGCGGTGCCTGCGTTGACCGCATCACTCGACGGTGACCTCGATCTTCATGCCAGCTCCGTAGTGACCGGGCTGATGACAGCCGACTTCGTACGTGCCGGGTGCGGCAAAGGTGTAGGCGAGCTCGCCGGCGGCGCCAGGCTGAACAGTGATCGCGGCCTCGCCCATCGAGTGGGTCGATGCGTCGCCCATGTGTGCCATCTCGTCGTCGTGTTCCATCTGGGCGTCGGCGTCGCCGATGAAGGCGTCGTGGGGGATCTGGCCGGTGTTGGTGAACCGGAAGTCGATGGTCTCACCGGTCTTGACGGTGAGCTTGGTCTGGTCGAACTTGATGTCCTCCATGGCAATGTCGACGGTCCTCGCCCCGGCCGGCGCAGCGGCCGAATCGCTAGTCGCGTCAGAGCTGGACTGACGGGTCTCCCCACATGCGGCGACGAGCGTGGTCATTGCCACGATGCCGGCGATCAGCGGGAGGCGGCGAAGTGTGTGCGTCATCGGATTGCCCTCTTCTGGGGTCTCGGTCCGGGTACGCGTCTGCACCCGGCTGTACGAGCACTGTGGCGATCCCGTGTGCAGAACGTGTGGAGGCCCGGTGCAGACCGTCTGGTTTCGCCAGGGCTACACGCGAGCGAGTGTCGAGGCCGTCGTAGAGTCGATTCGTGAGCGTGACCGTGCTGGTAGTCGAGGACGAGGTGAAGATCCGCGACCTCGTGCGCCGCTATCTCGAACGCGAGGACCTCGCCGTGGTCACGACCGGTTCCGGCGCTGAGGCCATGTCGATCCTCGAACGCGGTGGGATCGATCTACTCGTGCTCGACCTCAATCTGCCCGACGTCGCCGGCGAGACGATCGCCACGGAGTACGCAGGGCGTCTCCCGATCGTGATGCTGACCGCGAAGTCAGGCGAGGCGGATCGCATCCACGGCCTCGAGCTCGGCGCCGACGACTATCTGACCAAGCCGTTCTCCCCACGGGAACTGGTGCTGCGCGTGCAGGCGGTGCTCCGCCGCAGCGCGGTCTCATCGGTCGACACGTCGGTCAGCTCGTTCGGTGGCGGAGGGCTCGTCATCGATGAGGTGCGGCACGAGGCGACCGTTTCGGGTGTCGTCGTGGAGTTGACGCCGACGGAGTGGTCGTTGCTGACCGTGTTGGCGTCGTCGCCGGGTCGGGTGTTCTCGCGCAGCGAGTTGGTGAACCGGGTTCGCGGGTACGAGTTCGACGGCTACGAACGAACGGTCGACTCGCACATCAAGAACCTGCGCCGCAAGATCGAACCGGACCCCCATGACCCGACAGTCGTGGAGACGGTGCTCGGTGCTGGGTATCGGCTTGGCCTGTCGCGGGACCGGGCCTGACGGTGGCAGGTCGTCCGCTGCTCGGCCCGCTCGGTGTCCGGCTTGCGTTGGCGTTCCTGACCGTCGCCCTCGCGGCTGTTGCGGTGTTCGCCGCGCTGACGATGTTGTCGGCGCGCAACGAGGTGTCCGGACTCACCGACCGCCAGCGTGACGACGACCTGTCGGCCACGGCGATCGCGGCAGGTGACGCTTACCAGCGCGCGGATGGTTGGGCGACCGCAGACCTGGCCGGCGCCGCGGCGGTCGCCGCGAGGAGCCAGGCGACATTGACCATCGTCGACGCCAATGGCGAAGTGGTCGCCGCGCCGACCGACGCGCTGGCGTCGATGATGATGCAGATGCACGGCCTCGCGTCCGTCGACACACCGCGCGGTGATCCCGTCTCGGCTGCCGTCGTCGTCGACGGCAAGAACGTCGGGGCCGTGATGCTGCGGTTCCCCACCCAGGCCATGGAAGCCGAACGCCACGTCCGCGACGCGCTCGCTCGCACAGCGATCCTCGGGGTACTGATCGCTGCCGGTGTAGCCCTGGTCGTCGCGCTGTATGTGTCCGTGCGTGTCACGCGACCGGTCACCGCGCTCACCACCGCGGCGGGCGATCTCGCCGCGGGCCGGCGCGACACCCGGGTCGACACCGATGGCCCCGGCGAGTTGCGCACGCTCGCCGAGGCCTTCAATGGGATGGCCGATCACCTCGATCGCGAGGATCGCCTCCGCCGCAACCTCGTCGCCGACGTCGCCCACGAACTGCGCACTCCACTGGCCATCTTGCAGGGGTCGACCGAGGCACTGCTCGACGGAGTCGATCGGCCGACCCCGGAGGTCCTCGGGTCCCTCAACGACGAGGTCTCCCGCCTGCGACGCCTTGTCGGTGACCTGGAAACCCTCGCGGCAGCCGAAGCAGCCGGTCTGCGGCCCCGCGCCGACCGGGTCGATCTCGCCGCCGTGGCGGCATCTGCCGCCGACCTGCTTCGCCCGCTGGCCGACGATCGTGAAATCACCCTGACGGTCGACGTCGAGCCGGCAGCGGCGATCGGCGACGCCGACCGGTTGCATCAGATCGCGGTCAACTTGATCGCCAACGCTGTGAAGTTCACTCCCGCCCGCGGTGCGATCACCATCAGCACCCGTTCGGACGGAAGTACCGCGTCGCTCGAGGTCGTCGACAACGGCCCGGGCATCCCCGAAGAGGACTTGCCGCACGTGTTCGAACGCTTCTGGCGCGGCGTGAACGGTGACAAGGCCAGCGGCAGCGGCATCGGTCTCGCAGTTGTCGCCGAACTGGTCGCCGTGCACCACGGATCGGTCACCGCCGGCAACGTGGCCGGCGGGGGAGCGCGACTCACCGTGACAATGCCGGCGGCACCCGCCGAGTAGGCGTCGCTGGCGGGCCGACGAAACCGCAGCTCGTGCACGTCGTCTCCATCCGCCCTCCACATCTGCAGCGCACAGTGGTCCTCGTCAAGGAGGAACCATGAAGCCACGAACTCGAACACTCGGTGCCATCGGCGCCACGGTGGTGACCGCAGGACTGGTGCTCGGACTCTCGTTCGCCGGCAGCTCCGCCGCCACAAGCACCACCCTGACCACCCCGACGACGGTCTCGATGCCGATGAGTCAGATGCCCGACATGGGCTCGATGATGGCCGGCGACCACAGCGGGATGGCCGCCATGATGGGCTCGACCGACATGTCGGCGATGCACTCGATGATGCACCAGATGATGAAGGGCAGCATCGACGACGAGGCCCTCGCTCAGTGCGACAAGGCCCACGCCGCAATGGCCGGCTCGATGACCACCGCACCCGAGCAGAGTCAGACGCAACACGAGGCGCATCACGGAGGGACAGGGTCATGAGCCACCGACACCACCTGATCTGTGTGTTCGCCGCGGTCGGCCTGGCCGCGTGGTTCCTCGTCGCCGGTAACGGCGGCGCCGCCCTCGCCGGCGTGAGCCTCGCCCTGCTGATCTGCCCGATGGTGATGGGCATCGTGATGTGGCTGCTGATGCGCCAGCCCAATTCGGCGCCTCAGCACGCGAAGAATGTCCCGCACGAGGAGCATGCACCGGCGGGTCCGCGATGAACGCCCGACCGTGGATCAAGATCATCGGCTTCGAACTCGCGGTGCTCGCACTGATCGCACTCGGCATCGTCGGACTGATCCGCGGTGCGAGCGGCGCAGACCCCGACCACGCCATGGCTGCAGCACCCGTCGTGACGGTAGAGCTGTCGACCGTCACGCCAGCCATCGCCGCCGACTACCACTACGCCGCAGAACACGTCGCCGACCTCGCGCAGATTCCCTGCTACTGCGGGTGCGACCACAGCCTCGGCCACCGCAACCTCGCCGACTGCTATATGACCGCCACCGGCGCGTGGGACGCCCACGCCTCGGGCTGTGCGGTGTGCGGCAACGAAACCGAAACCGCCCGCGAGCAGCTCGCCGCCGGCGTGCCGATCGCCGACGTGCGCACCTCGATCATCGACCAATACGGGCCACCCCCATCACTGTTCAGCTCTGGAGCATCGTCATGACCAACACCACCACCCGCCGCGCCGACCGCCAGCGGGCCCACCGCAACCACTGGATCCTCGGCATCATCACCGTCACCGTGGTCGCGATCCTCACCGTGTTCGCCCTCACCAGCGGCGGATCATCAGCTGGAACTGCCGTAGAGCGAACCGGCGAGACCAACTCGATGGGTATGCCGATCATCGCCACACCCGGCGCCGGCAGCGGCGTCACCGAAGTCGACGGGGTCACCGCCTCGCCCAGCCTGTGGTCCCTCGGACGCGTCGCGCTGAACGTCGCTGTGCGACCCAACTGGACGTTCCAGAACACCGGCACCCAGGCCGTCACCCTCGGCACACCTCACGTCGAGATCAAGGAGGGGTGCTGCCCCGGCGCCCTCACCTACACCGGCCCCACCACCCTCCAGCCCGACCAGTCCACCGAACTGACCTTCGAGCTCTCGATGCACCCCGGCATGGACGGCGCCCACGACATGACACTCCACGTCCCCGTGCAATACGCCGACGGCACCACGTCGGTCCTCGACGTCGCCGTCACCGGCGATTTCCGAGACTGAAGGCCAGCCCGATGGACCGCATGTTTCACGCACCTGGACACGACAACGAATGGAGGCCGTGATGCACGGCAACTGGAACAACGACATGCACGACGGGCTCGGCTGGGGCTGGATCCCGATGACGATCATGATGCTGCTCGTGTTCGCCAGCGTCATCTGGCTCGGTGTCGCGTTGCTCCGCCGCTCCGGCACCCACGAGCACGCAGCCGTCACCGGGCCTCCCGCTCCACATGCGCCAAATCCGCAGCAGATCCTCGCCGAACGCCTCGCCCGCGGCGAGATCGAACCCGACGACTACCGCACCCGCCTCGAAGCGCTCACCACGACACGTAACTGATCCGGATCAGCCCGCGGGACTGTCAGAGCGTTTGTGGAGACGGGCGTGGCGGTCCGGACGTATCCGCCGGAGGTGGCGCCGTCAGACGTTCTCAACCGTCAGGCGAGCGCGGACGGCATCGGCGATCTTTCGTATGTGGGTCGAATTCGAGGTGACGACAGCGTCGTGGCGTCGAACTGCTCCTTCGACGACTGTGACGTCGACGATGTCATCGTGATCGGCACGCGCGGCGAGCACCCCGACGGCCTTGGCCTGTTCCTCGGTGAGAAGTTCGGTGGTGCACAGGGCGAGGAAGCGCGCCAGGCTTGCCTGACGGGATCCGCCGCGCCACGCTTCGGCGAGGACCGGGGTCGGGACGGTGGGGGAGACCTCGAGCGCGAGGAAGCCGGCGTGCAGCGCCCACATCGGTCGGTCGTTGCGGTCGGCGGCGATCAGGGCGCCGGTGTCGTAGGTGACGCCGTTCATTCAGGCGCTCCTGCGTGACGGCTGGCGGCGGAGCATTGCCCTCGCTCGGGCGAGCCCATCGGCGAGCTCGTCGGGGGTGAGGGCGCCGTGTTGGCGTTCCCACTCGGCGACACCTTGCGGCCGGCATCGATCCGCAGACGGTGCGCGGCGGTGTCGGCGATCCACGCGCTCACCGTGGTGCCTTCCGCGGTGGCGGCCTGGTCGATGGCGGCGGCGAGGTCGGCGGGGAGTGAGATCGATCGCTTCTGTCGTTGGGCCATGAGAAGGTAGGACAGGAGGTAGGACAGCGCAACGAGAAATCCTGCACGATTCCTGCACAAGACCCGGCCGTACCTGTCGGACCTGGGCGGATCAGACGGACACGGGCGGAGAACGGCGGTGGACGTGAGCAGGTGAAACGGACTGGGCCGGACGTCCCGGACGTGGGAGTGAAGTCTTAAACCTCTCTGTACGAACGTACGTACGAGTTCGAATCTCGTCCCGGGCACAAGAAAGAACCAGGTCAGCGCATCGATCGCCCGATCCCGGGCGGTCGATGCGGGCTGTTGGCTGCACGATTCCTGCACAGACTGTTTTCGAGTAGCGGTAATCGGACGGCCCGCGCGGCGCGACGGCGGGCCGTTCAGCCGTACTCCGCTCCGGGAAACTCTGTGGCGCCCGGGACTCTGTCGAAGAGCATGTCTGGACCGGTGCCGTCAAGAGTTGAACCTCGCAATTCGGCTGCTGAGCCGGTGCTCGTGAACTCGCGGAACCGTTGCGCCACGCTCGCAAAGAATGGGCCCGCCTGCATCGGGGCGGGAAGGAACGCCACGTGTTGGCCGAAGGAAACCAGCACGCAGCGGTACGGAGCGGGTTCGGTCGCTAGGAGCACCGTCGGTGTGCTCATCGGCATCGCCGGGTTGGCCTGCACCGGTACGTCGATAGTGCTTTCGGCGGGTTGGACCAGTTGGGCGCGCAGCGGGTCGAACACTTGTCGCAGTATGTAGCCCCATCCGAGTTTGCGTAGCGTCAGAAGGTAGGCGGAGCGCAGCACGGCGACCTTGGCTGAAACGGGCGAATGGTGATGCTCAAGTCGCACATTGAACTTCGGCTCGTGCGTCGACTGCAGCGCCGAAGCGACCTCGTCGGGTCGTTCCGGAGGTCCGGCGGAGGGAACGCCCAAGATGAGCATCCCGTCGCCCGTGCTTTGGATGGTCGCGCGCTGTCGGACGATGCCGACTCCGATCTCGGCCCGTACCGTTGCCGGGCGACTGTGCAGGAAGTCGAAGCTGAGCGACTGGTTGATCCAGTCGATGTCGACCGAGCTGCCGGCATCGGAGTTGCAACGCTTGCACGTCAGCACGATCGGCCTGCCGCCGAGGCGCCGCGGTGGCACGTGCTCGAGTGTCAGGCGCCCATCCGTGGCCGAGCCGCGATCATGAAGAGTGAGACATATCGGGCACGGGTAGAGGCCGACGTGGTCCGGGGATCGTTGTCCGAACACTTCGGCGAGCATGTCGAAGAGCGCTTCGCGCTGCTGTTGGCCACGACCCGACATTCGACGAGCTTGTCACGCGGCGATCGATCTGCTGAGTAGTTCGGCGGGCGGTCAGACCGCCGCCCGAGGGTTTCCGCATCGCAGTCGATGGCGGCGGAGTAGCGCGGGAAGAGGCGTCCAAGGTGCGAGAATTGCCTGGTGAATGGCAGCCAGAAGGTAGTGATGTCAGTGGCGCTTGGTGCGGGGCTCGCCGTCGTCGCGTCGGCCGTCGCGGCGCGGCTGAACGGGCCGTCGGATGGCGGCTGGTTCATGTACTCGCAAAACTCAACGACCCTTTACAGTGCCTCGTCCAATGGCAGCACGCTCCGTACCGTCGCGATCTGGCTCGGCGCGATCGCCATCTGGTTCGGGTTGTCCTGGCGTCTGTTCCGATCTGACAGGTAGCGCCGTTCCGGCGCCCGCCACGCTGGACAAGGGCACGGATGTGCGTGCAGGCTCCTGTCATGTCGCACGAGCCGCCGGGAGCGAGCTTCTCTGATCTGGTCGACGCGTTCCTGCGGCCGCCCAAGCTCCTGCGGATCAACCATCGACGAGAGACGCCCGACGGCCTCGTTCGCGTCCTCAGCCACCTCGAGCTCTGGCCGTGGCGGGTCGTGCTCCGAGGAGCACGCGCCGACAAGAACGAACTTGACGATGCCGAGATACAGCGGCAGATCCCATCGCCACCCGAAGCGCCAGGTTCCTCCACGGTCTCCGTCGGCGTTCTCGGTCCGGAGCATCTCGCCAGTAATCGCGCAGCGATGGAGTGGACCCTGGGCTGGAGCATCTTCGACGATCTCGGAACTGAGTATCGGGTGATCGGCGCGTCGAGCGGTGGTGCCGGGCGGTGGTCGGACTTCGAGGTGACGTTCGAGCCGCCGGTACCGGTCACCGTGAGTCGCGTGACGATCTCCGCTCTCGATGGTGATGTGATCGAGGTGGATCCGACCATCGAGTGATCACATCGTCTTGCCTTCCGTGTTACGCCCGGGTTAGTTGGTGATTTCGGGAATCTCTGGTGAATCAGCCCTTTTGGCGCTTCCACATCGAAGGGAGTGAGCGATGATTCCTCTGGCTCTCCTGTTGGGGATAGCGGTCGGCATGTTCGCGACCCGCCGCTGCGCCCTCATGGCGGTCCTCGCAGTCACGTGCGGGTGGGGACTAGTGGTCGGCACGAACGCCAGAGCGTTCAGTGTGTTCGTCGGTGGTGCAGCGCTCTCGCTGTCGAACGCGGTTGTCGGTGTTCTACTCGGCGCCGGTGCGCGCGGAGTGATGTCTCGATTGTCTGCAACCCACCGGCTTTGATCTGCCCGACGGGGTCATGGCGATCTGCCCGTCGGAGCTCACTACCGACGGCGAGGCGTCCTGTCGACGCCTCCCTCCAGGGGCTCAGACCATTTCGACTGTGAGCCTTGTTCTCGTGGCATCGGCGATCTTGCGGATGTGGGTCGGGTTCGATGTCACCACGGCGTCGCGCCGGCGTATGGCTCCTTCGACGACGGTGACGTCGACGATGTCATCGTGCTCGGCGCGCGCTGATAGAGCCCCGACGGCCTTGGCTTGATCCTCGGTGAGAGTTTCAGTGGTGCACAGGGCGAGGAAGCGGGCCAGGCTTGCCTGACGCGACCCGCCGCGCCAGGCTTCGGCGAGTACCGGGGTCGGCACGGTGGGGGAGACCTCCAGCGCGAGGAAGCCGGCGTGGAGCGCCCACATCCGTCGGTCGTTGCGGTCGGCGGCGATGAGTGCGCCGGTGTCGTAGGTGACGCCGTCCATCAGGCGCTCTTGCGTGATGGTTGACGGCGCAGCATTGCTCGTGCCCGGGCGAGCCCGTCGGCGAGCTCATCGGGGGTGAGTGCGCCGTGCTGGCGTTCCCATTCGGCGATGCCTTTGCGGCCGGCGTCGAGACGGAGGCGCTGCGCTGCGGTCTCGGCGATCCACGCGCTGACGGTCGTTCCCTCGGCGGTGGCCGCGACGTCGATCGCGTCGGCCAGGTCGGCGGGAAGTGAGATCGATCGCTTCTGTCGTTGGACCATGAGATGATGGTAGGACAGGTGGTAGGACAACGCAACGCGAAATCCTGCACGATTCCTGCACAAGACCTGGCCGTACCTGTCGGACGAGGGCGGATCAGACGGACACGGGCGGACGAGGACGGTGGACGTGAGCAGGTGAGACGGACTCGGCCGGACCAGCCGGACGGGATTGTGAAGTCTTAAACCTCCTTGTCCGAAAGGACGTGCGGGTTCGAACCCCGCCCCGGGCACGAAAACAACCAGGTCAGAGCATCGACCGCCCGATGGTGGGCAGTTGATGACAACTGCCGGCTGCACGATTCCTGCACAGACTTCGTCGGAGTAGCGGGAATCGGACGGGGTTCCGGGCGTCGTTGCCGGGCCATGTCCGTCGACTTTCCCCGTGTATCGGCGTCCGGCTCGGTTGCTCGACGAGCCCTGCACCATGCGTGCGGCGAACGGGTCATCGGCGGCCGGTCAGGTCGAGAAGCCGCGCCTGGGGGGATGCGGTGTCGTCCGCTTCGCCGAGTGGTGCGATGCCGAAACCCATGCCGGCTGGTCCGCGGTCGACGATGCCGAGCACGGCGTCGACCAGGTCGGCGTCGAGTTGATCGTCAGCTCCGATCGAACGCGCCAGATCCCAGGCATGGACGGTGATGTCGAAGACCCGGAACTCCAGGAACTCGCGACCGGTGATCTCGCCGAGGGGATGATCGACCCGTCGCTCGAACACGGCCGCGGCATGGAACGCGTCGAGCTGCGCGACAGACGTGTCTTCCCACGCTGCCAGCGGGTCGTCGCCGAGCTGTGACGTTGACATGACCTCCTCGATCGCAGCCGAAGCGGTCATCCCGCCGAGGATCGAGATGGCGAAGCGATTCCCTCCGACAACGTGAGCGGCGAGGTAGTGGACGTCCCAGCCAGAGCATGGTGTTCCCCGGGTCCAGTCGTCGTCGTCCGCGAGCGCGAGGCGCCGTCCAAACTCGTCGGTCGCGGCGTGCAGCGCCGTGAGCAGGTCCATGCGAGTTCCTCCGAGCTGACGGCGATTCGTGTCCCGATCCACCGCCGAGTTCGCTCACGATAGATCGCCTGGTCGGGTTGGCGTAGCGTTGCCGGATCAACGTCGACATCGAGACCGACATCGTCATCGCCCGGCCCCTGGACGTCGTCGCGCCGTTTGCGGCGGATCCGTCGAACGCGCCGGAGTGGTACGTGAACATCGGCTCGGTCGAATGGAAGACGCCGCCCCCGGTGCAGATCGGATCACGGGTCGAGTTCGTCGCCAGGTTTCTGGGCCGTACCCTGCGGTACACGTACGAGTTCGTGGAGTTGATCCCTGGCGAGCGATTGGTGATGCGCACACAGCAGGGTCCCTTCCCGATGGAGACCACCTACTCGTGGGCCATCGAGCCCGACGGGTCGACACGGATGACACTTCGCAACCGGGGCGAACCCGCTGGGTTCTCCAGACTGATGACCCCACTGATGAAACCGGCGATGCGCCGCGCAAACCGCAAGGACCTGGCCATGTTGAAGGCGTTGCTCGAGTCGCAGCCGGTTTGAGCCCAGCCGCAGCGGTCAGCGCACTTGACTCTGATGTCGTTTCAGACAATTATGAATTGAGCGCTTGCTGAATGGAGGGGGCTTTCATGGGGCCGGTAGAGATGTTCGAGCGTGCTGCAACGGGGGCGTCGGGGCTGGCGCGGTCGGTGCGGCCGGAGCAGGTGGGTCTCGCGACACCGTGTTCGGAGTGGGACGTGGCTGCGTTGTTGGAGCACATGGCTGGCGGTCCGGGTTACCTGTTGGGTGCGCTCGAGGTTGGCTATGAAAGCGTGGGCCAGTGGCCTGAGCAGGGGGCGATCGACGCAGTCGTCTCGCGGCTGGGCGAGCCGGGGGCGTTGGAGCGTCGGTGCATGTCGCCGGCGGGGTTCGAGTGGTCGGTTGCGGAAGCGGCAGCCGGGACGGCGATGGATCAGCTGATCCACACGTGGGATCTCGCCGTTGCGTTGGGCGTCGATCGGACGCTCGATGCCGAGGTGACTGACGCAGTGGTGTCGATGTTCCTGCCGCAGATGCCCGAGGTGGGCCGTCAGGCTGGGTTCGTCGGCCCGGCGGTCGAGGTCGGCGTCGATGCCACGCCGCAGGAGGCGCTGCTGGGAGCAATGGGCCGTGACCCGCGCAGCTGACAGCAACGTTGACGGTGATCTCGATGACGCGGTGAAGGCGATGGGTCATCCGGGTCGGCGGGCGATGTTGCGTCTCGCCCGTGACGGGGAGCGCACCGCTACCGAGCTCGCCGACGCCGCCGGGCTGTTGCCGTCCGCGGCGAGCCCTCATCTCAAGCTGCTCAAGGATGTCGGACTCATGCATGTCCGTGTGGATGCGAAGCGCCGGCTCTACTCGGTCGACTTCGAGCGGCTCGCTGAGGTGCGGGCGGTGTTCGACGAGCTGTGGACCGACCGTCTCGACGCGTTGAAGCAACGCGCTGAGTCCGGCTCCGCGACACGGCGGCGCCGGGGTTCGGCGTGAAACTCGTCGACACGACGATCGCGATCGCCGCCGACCCGTCCGAGGTGTATGCGCTACTCACCCAGGCCGAGTTGCTGATCGAGTGGATGGCACCGATCGCGTCGCTCGATGCTCGGCCGGGGGGTGAGGTGTCGTGGACGCATCACAACGGAGATACGGTCCGCGGCGAGTTCGTCGAGCTTGTGCCGGATCGCCGGGTCGTGTTCACCTACGGCTGGGAACGTACCGATGTCGGCGTGCCGCCCGGGTCGACCGTCGTCGAGATCGACCTGCGGCCCGTGCCAACCGGGACCGAGCTCCGGCTGGTGCATCGCGGCCTCGAAGGGCCGATGGCCGACGCCCACTCCGGCGGATGGGCCAACTACCTCACCCGGCTCGCCACCCGCGCCGAAGGCCGCGATCCGGGTCCGGATCCGCTCGCCGCTGGGCGCGTCCCGACACGAGCCGAATTGGGCCTCTCATGAGCCCGTCCGCAGCTGACGACGAGTTCTGGGAAGCAGCCGTGCCACTGCTCGACCGGCCAGGGGTGACGCGCTCGACGATGATGGGCTACCCGTGTCTCCGCCTGCACGGCGACTTCTTCGCCAGCTGGGACCCCTATCTGCACGCGCTCGTCGTGAAGCTCGACCGACAGACAGTGACAGCCCTCGTCGCGGACGGACTGGGCGAGCCGTTCGCGCCGAGCGGCCGCGCGTTCCGCGAGTGGATCAGCATCCCGCCGTCCGAGCGTGAGTCGTGGCCCGAACGCCTCGACGCAGCGTTCGACTGCGCCGTCGAGCGAGCTGCGACACCGCGTGTGAAGCGTGCCCGCTGAACGCCCGAGGCAGCGTCGACTGTCGGATCGCGAGCGTTCAGCCGCACGACGCGACCGGAGGTCACCGTCGCGCGAGGCGGCGGTCGAGCTCGTCGAGCGCGGCGCGCCAACCTGCCTCGCCTGGCGAGCCGGCGGGGATGCCGCGGTGCGTGAGCACCATTCGCGTGCGATCGCCGGCCTCGGCGAACTCGACGCAGACCTCTGTCGGCGGATGTCCGTCTGGCAACGGTGCTCCATCGGCATCGGTCATCGCTTCGGTATAGACCAGACGTACGGGCTCGGTGACCTCGACGTACTCTCCGGTGAACCACATCTCGCGAGCGCCGGAAGGCGTGTCGAACCGCATGCAGACACGTCGGCGCCCGCCGACACCGACCTCCATCTCGCAGACCGGGACGCTCGCACCCCCCGGGCCGTACCAACCGGCGAACTCGGCGGGGTCGGTCCACATCTGCCACACCTCACCAATGGGTGCGTCGAAGGTGCGTTCGAGGACCACCATGTTGGTGGTCGAGTCGGAGGTGTTCATCGGTCGTTGGTTCCTTTCGGTGCTGCGTGCTGCGCGTTGCGCCGCCGGCGCGAGAGTTGCTGGTCGAGACGGTCGAAGCGGTCGTCCCAGATCGATCGGTACTGATCGGCCCACGTCGCCACCTCCGCCAGGCGATCGGGTGCGAGGCGGCACGGTCGGAACTGAGCGTTGCGGCTGCGCACGATGAGCCCGGCCTGTTCGAGCACTTTGATGTGCTTGGAGATCGCCGGGAGCTGCATGGCGAACGGTGCTGCCAACTCGTTGACCGTCGCTTCACTCTGTGCGAGCCGGGCGAGGATCGCTCGCCGCGTCGAGTTGGCGAGCGCAGCGAAGGTCTCGTCGAGCCGATCCTCTTCCATCGTCGCCGTCACAGTCATCTGTTGTTTCCCATCTAGATAATTAACCCATACGGAAATTACAACGGCCGTCGGCGCGCGTCAAGCCGATGCCGAGAGCTGAACGTGTGGCGTCTTGGTCAGCAGAGGGGGGCCGATGCAGACGCTCGCAGTCACTCGCATGCTCTGACGGTAGTCGGCGGCAGGGAGCCCGTTTCGTGCGCGAGCGCTCGCCTGCGTCGTGGCGAGCGTTGGTCGACCGCGACCGCGACCGCCGTGCTTCCGTGAGTGGGCTGCCAATCCCGACAGGCGATCGAGGAGATGGAGAGGCTTCTTGCGCTGGGACGTCGACGCGTTCGTGGGGCCACCTCCATGACGGAAGTGACCCCACGAGATCAGGCGTCGTTGGGCGGCTGTCAGGTCGCCACCGTCACCACTGGGCGGCCCACTCGATGATGGCGGTGTTCCGGAGTGACGGCGAGTAGCACACCGGCTGTCATGCCGAAGATGATGTGGCCGACCAGAAGAATCCATTGCGGCATGCTGTCGGCGCCCGCTTCGCCGATGGCGGGCCAGATCGCGAGTTGGGCCAGCCAGGCGCCGGTTGCTGCGACGGTGGCGGTCATCACTTTGTTCGTGCGGCTGCCGGTGTGGGACAGCAGGACGGCGATGCCTGCGCCGAGCATCATCGCCGTTGCCATGTGGACCAGCATTCCCAGGACGAGGGCGCCGCCCGAGAAGGAGCCGTCCATCGGTGCGCCGTTCCAGGCGGTGTGGGCGATGGCATTGACGGGTGCCCAGAAGCCCTCGCCGGTGAGTGCAGTAGCGATCATGGCGAACATCGCCATCATCGCCCCGCCGGCAGCGCCGGCGACCGAACCACGCTTGAGAGTGTTCAACATTTGGGTTCCTCCTTGTCGAGGGGTGCGAGAGTGGATGCTCGGGAAACCAGCGAGTCGATCGGAACGCTTCCGGAATGTTCGGTGGGGTAGAAGGGTTCGTGCGCTGCGGCCAGGGCAATGGCTTCTCCGGCCTGGGAGCTCGGGTCAGGAGGAGAGCAGTGCATCCGACAGAACGAGGGAATGCCGTCGATCCGGGCCGGGTTTCCCGCGCGTGCATTGGATCCGGTTCTCGGGGCGTCGAGTTGCTGCAGCCGTCGCTGCTGCGGTTCTGATTGCGGCGTGCGGTGGCACCCCTGCGGCGAGTGTCGACCCTGGCCCGCGACCCGACTTGCCGGTGCTCGATTCGGCTGCCTCGAAGTCGCTGCCACCAGTGACGGTGTGGGATGTCGGTCAGCGGCAGTGGGTGCAGTTCGCCAACTTCCTGCCGGCCGACAAGCCTGTGCTGATCTGGCTCTGGGCGCCGCATTGACCATACTGTCGGGCCGAAGCGCCCGACGTCGAGCAGTTCGCTCGACAGCACGCCGACACGCTCCGGGTGATCGGCCTCGGAACCCAGGACACCCTCGGTGAAGCCGAGCAGTTCCTGAAGAACTACGGCACGACGTCGTTCACGATGCTGTGGGACGAATCGTTTGAGTCGTGGGCAGCGTTCGGCATTGCCTCGCAGCCGGCGGCGTTGTTGTTCGCCGCTGACGGTCGGTTCATCCAGGGCTGGATGGGACCGTTTGCCGAGGATCAGGTCGTCTCGCTCGCTCTCGCCGCTGGATGACTGCGGCCCTGTACGGGAATTCTCGCCCTCCGCGGCGGGTTCCCGGGTCATGACCACCGCCACGGCACGGATCATCGATGTGGTCGTGCTGCACGTCGACGCATGCCCGAGCGTGGCACCGCTGTTGGAGCGGCTCGTGATCGCCGGGGACCTCGCCGGTGTCGTCGTTCGACCGACGCTCACGGTCGTGGGGGACGAACCGTCTGCCGCTCAGATGGGTATGAACGGCTCACCCACTCTGCTCATCGGCGGCGTCGATCCGTTCCCATCGAACACAGGGCCGGCGCTCGGCTGTCGCCTCTACCACTCGGAGAGTGGCTTTGCCGGCGTGCCACCGCTCGCCGCTCTGACCGCCGTGCTGCTCGCCAACTCGACGCAACGACCCGACGGCTGACGTCTCGACACCCGGCCGGGAATGCGTCGGTGAGAAGTGCGGGTTACCGAAAGGTGCAATCAAGTCGGCCGATGAGGCATCCCCTTCTGTGAGGTCCCGTAACCGACGAAGGGCAACGACCGATGCGCACCAGCTGTTCCTCGACACCGTCGGCCCTCACCTCGACGTCCTGCGTAGCATCGCCGGTGGACTCGTTCGCTCACCACACGCCGCGGACGACCTGTTCCAGGACACGTGCATGCGCGCGTTCGCAGGGTTCGACGGCTGGCGTGGCGGCGACACACGCTCATGGTTGGTGGCCATCATGATGAACAGCCGCCGCATGGACTCTCGGCGCGCGCAGTCGAGGCCCGTGGAGTCGTTCGGCGACGTGGTCGACGAGCCTTGCCGGCGTCCATCCGTCGAGGATCTGGCAATCGCTGCCGTCGACCGTGACCGCGTGCTCGAAGCGCTTGACCTGCTCCCCGAAGAACAGCGTGTCTGTGTGGTGCTGATGGACCTTGGTGGCTGCACTGCGCAGGAGGTCGCCGACGTGCTCGGTTGTCCGCGTGGCACGGTGCTCGCCCGTGTCCACCGGGCTCGGCGCAAGGTCGCGGCCACCATCGACGCCCGGGTCGGTGCAGCGTGAACCGTCACGGCGCGCTGCTCGAGTACCTCGCCGACGGCCTCTCCGATGAGGCGCGTGCCGACTTCGTGAGGCATCTCGCGGTGTGCAGTCTGTGCCGCCACGCGGTCGACGACGACCGTCGGGGCCGTGAGCTGGTGACGTTCGCGACCACACCGGTGTCCAATCTGGAGAGAGCCCGACTCGTCACGGCGCTGAGAACCAGGGAGACCGACGTCGCTCGAAGGAGCCTGAGGAAATCGACCGTTGCTGTCGCTGCGGCACTCATCCTGGTCATCGGGGTGATGGGGGCTGGTCGCTGGACCCGCGGACACGAGCCACCCCCCACCTCGGCCTCCGTGGTGTCGGAGTTGGTTGCCGATGCCGCGATCTCGTCCGGATCCGTGACGACCAGAACGGTGCTCGTCGACGGCCAGGCGGTCGTCATCGCGGAGAGCTCGCGCCCGTTCCCGATGCCCTCAGACGGCTCGGCGGTCCAGACCTCGACCCCAGATGTCTGGCTCGTACAACGCGACGGAGTCAACGTCGTCTGCCAGAACGGTCCGACTTCCCGCCTTGTCGCATCGTCGCTCCCCGCCGCCCAACTGGTCGATCTGGTCGCGTCGGGCCAACTCGGCTGATCTCACTGCAATCAACTCTCGGCCTCGTGCATCTCCCACATGAACCGCCGTGTTCACCGTGAACGATCACGACACAAGGGAGATCGCAAAATGAAGCACATCCGTCGAACGTCCAGCGTCCTGTTCGGAGCCGGCTTGCTCGTCCTCGCAGCATGCGGATCGGACAGCACCACGTCCGCAGCCGCCACGACGGCCACCCCCACGTCGCCAGCGCCCGCGGCGACCGACGCCCCCGCCGTCACCGATGCATCGACCGACACGACGATGCCGATGATGCCGATGCCCGACTACGCGGCAGGGATGAAGCTGACCCTGTCGTCGCCCGCGGCAGGCGTCACTGTGACCGACAACACCGTGCCGTTGAGCGTCGCGGCGGCGGGCTTCGAGCTGTCCTGCGACCATGCCGGCAAGCCGCTCGCCGAAGGGTTCGGTCACTACCACGTCCTGCTCGACGGGGCGCTCGTCGACATGGAGTGCACGACCGACACATCCGTGTCGATGCAGAACGTGGCCCCTGGCGAGCACACGATCGCGGTCGTCCCCGCACTGAACGACCACGCCGAAGTCATGGACAACGAGACCGAGTTCGCGTTCACCTACGCACCGACGAGCCCGTTGGCCGAGATCGCCGACGCTGCCACCACCGGTGACCCGAGCATCAAGATCGTGTCGCCGAAGCCCGGCGAAGTCGTGAACGGCGACTTCGACATCGTCGTCGAGGTGTCGAACTACGACCTCAACTGCGACCTGTACGGCAAGCCGGGCCTGTTCGGCATCGGCCACTACCACGTCAACGTCGACAGCACCTCCGGCCCGATGATGGGCATGATGACCATGCTCGGCATGGGCTGCACCACCACCTTCCACGCGTCGACCGTCGGACTCGAGTCCGGCTCGACGCACACGCTCATCGCGCTGTTGGCCGACAACGGGCACGCCCCGCTGATGCCCGCGATCGAGGCATCGGTCGAGGTCACCGTCGGATGATGCGCCGACGCCTCGTTGGTCTGGGTCTGCTCGTGGTGCTCGCCACCGCGTGCGGGCCCGACCCCAACGACGCACTGAGCGCAGTGGCGAGTTCGAACGTCCAGGCGGCAGTCTCGTCGTCGAGCGGCACTTGCACGCCGGTGGCCGGCTACACCGCACCCATCACCGACAAGGGCCTCGCGTCGGCCGACGGTCCGGAGATGGCGGTGAGCGCCGGTGACTTCTTCTTCCAGCCGACCTGCATCGCCGCAGATGGCGCCGGCACGCTCACACTCAAGGTCACCAACACCGGAGCGATCCTGCACAACGTCACGATCGCCGACCAAGGCATCGACATCGACGTCGCTGTCGGTGAGACCGTCGAGGTCCCGATCACGCTGACGACTGATGCCCCGCTGATCTACGTGTGCAAGTTCCACCGCACGTCGGGCATGGTCGGCGCAGTCCTGCCGCCGACACCGTGACAGGCGATCTCGACCGACCTCGCGGCGGGAATGCCGCGAACGAACCGGAGGGTTTCCCGATCATGACGCACACAACGAGCACCCGAATCTCACGCGCTGGCTTCCTCGCCGCATCCGCCGGCCTGCTGCTGGCCGCGTGCGGACGGGGGAGCAGCGCAGAACCTGGCGCACGGTCACCGGGTACGAACACGCCGGCCGACGGTGGGTCCACGTCGACGGCTGCCAGCGCTGCGGTCCCGGCGGGTTCGGTGGTCCCGGCCCCGCTGGTCGGAGCGAGCACGATCGACGGTGCCGGCTTCGACGCGAGCACGTTGGCCGGCCGGCCGACAGTGGCCTGGTTCTGGGCGCCATGGTGCGTCGTCTGCCGCGGTGAAGCACCCGACGTTGCGGCGATCGCCGCACAGTACGCCGACCGGGTGAACTTCATCGGAGTCGCCGGCCGGGGAGAGGCCGCCGAGATGCGCGACTTCGTCAGCGAGACGGGAACGGGCGCTCTCACACACCTCGACGACAGCAGCGGCGCGATCTGGGCCGCCTACGAGATCTACGCCCAACCGGCATTCGCGTTCATCACCGATGACGGACGCCAGGAGACGTTCACGGGCGCGCTCGGGGCCGACGACCTGGCGCAAGTCATCGAGCAACTGCTCGTTGCCTGAGGCCAGTTCACGCGCCGTCGACGACGGTGCTGATGTGCGCCACTCCTTCGAGCGTGCGATGGACCGGGCAGCGATCGGCGATGCGCGCAAGGGCCTCGCGGTCCTCGGGCAGCGGCGCGGGGTCGATGGTGATGCGACGCTCGAAGTGGTCGATCAGCGGTCCCGCGCCTGACACGCACTGGTCGCAGTCGATGGCATGCGTTTTCTCGTGTCGCACTTCCACGGCGATCCGGCCGAGCACCTTCCCCTTCCGCTCCGAGTACATCCGCAGGGTCATCGACGTACACGCGCCCAACGCCGCTCCGAGCAGGTCGTACGGCGACGGACCGGCGTCGAAGCCGCCGACCTCGACCGGCTCGTCCGCGAGGAATCGATGCTCCCCGACGACCACATGATTCAAGAACATCCCCTGACCGGTCTCGGCGACGAGAACGGGGGCCGACGACGAGGGAGGTGCCTCGCGCGGATGCTCGTCGACGAGGAACCGGTCAGCCCAACACCCGATGATGCTCGCCGCGTAGACCGCGTCGTCGGCTCTGGTAAGAAGGTGATCGGCGCCGTCGAGAGCGATGAAGCTCTTCGGATGACGGGCGGCGCCGAAGATTCGGGCTGCGTGCTCGACGCTCACGACGTTGTCGCCCGGCGCATGCATGACCAGCAGCGCCGCCCTCATCGTGCCCGCTCTCGCCTCGACCGAGTGTCGCGCGAGATCGTCGATGAGTTGCTGTCGGATCGTGAACGATCGGCCACCGATCTCCACGATCGCGCAGCCGTCACGCTCGATGGCCTCGGCGTCGTCGTCGAAGAGCCGCACGACATGCGCGACGTCTGCCGGCGCCCCGAGCGTTGCCACGGCGCGGACCTCAGGGATGTCGGCGGCCACGGCGACGGCCGCAGCGCCCCCGAGGCTGTGTCCGACCAGTAGCTGCGGTGCCCTGTGGTGGGTGCGCATCCAGTCGGCCGCGTGACGGAGATCGCTGATGTTCGAGGAGAAATCAGTGTTCGCGAAGTCGCCGTCGCTCGAGCCGAGTCCGGTGAAGTCGAAACGAAGCACGGCGATACCGTGCGCGTTCAGTCCCGCGGCGATGCGCCCGGCAGCCACCAGATCCTTGGAACAGGTGAAGCAATGGGCGAGGAGTGCATACGCCCGTGGTGGCCCTGCGGGAAGGTCGAGGCGTCCGGCGAGCAGCGCGCCGGCGCTGCCTGGGAACGTGACGCGTTGTGGAGGGGGTCTCATGTTGCTCCCGAGATGTCGTGTAGGTGGCGGCCGGTCAGGTCGCGGACGCGCGGTAGGGCTTCGGGAAGACGGCCGTCGTCGGCCCGGTGGCGTCGAACAAGGTGACCGCCGCGTCGATGACCTCCCGCTGCCGTTCGGTGTCGTGTGGAGCGCCGATCGGTCGACCGAGAGGATGGGGTGTGACCAGTGTCCGTGGCAGTGACATCGCTGCGGGGATGTGCGCGAACGCCGACACGGACACCCCGACCGTGGGAATGCCCGCCGCCTCGATCGCTCGCTGAACGTGCCCAACTGACACGTGGCAGACGGGTCAAACTGGCACCAGCAGGACCAGATCCACCTCGTCGTCGTGGAGGAGCTGGGCCCACTCCGCGGCGAGGTGATCGCGTAGCCGCAGCTGCGAGGTGGCCCCGACGAACGAGTAGGCGTTCGGCGAGCACTCCGCGATGATGCCCTCGCTGGCCAGGTCGTTGAGATGGCCGAGAGGGAATGCGACTTGGTGATCTTGGATCGCCGCGGCGACCGGGTAGCCGCCGTGACGCACGCGCAGTTGTTCAGAGGGCGTCGTCGAAGGGATGACGGACAGCGTCGGTTCGGCGCGAAGGAACTCTCCGATCCGGGTCTCCGCCTCCGCCTGCGACATCGATGCCACACCGAACGGCTTCGGATCGTCGCCGTCGACGAAGTGCCCGCTCGAGGTCACGAGTGCAACGCGGGATTCGCGCAGCGGCTTCTTCGGTCGGGCGAAGGGCCCGTCGGGATAGCTGAACCGGGAGGAGCTCTCGGCGTGCGCGGCGTACCCAGTTCGCTGCCATTCGATGAACCGGTCGACGACCGAGCTCGGCCCGTCCCCGTCGATGAGGGCGACGACACCGGTCAGCATCTGCTGGACGAACATCGTTGCGCCGGCGGTGTCGAGTTCGGCCATGAACTTGAGGTTGAGGTCGCTTCGCGAGCCGTAGAAGAACGAGTTCTTGAAGTCGTCGAACGATTCGGGGTGGGCGATCGGATTGTCTGCT
Source organism: Actinomycetota bacterium (assembly GCA_016213625.1). GTDB lineage: Bacteria > Actinomycetota > Acidimicrobiia > Acidimicrobiales > Ilumatobacteraceae > UBA668. Next base: position 24,204 of record JACQZZ010000114.1, on the reverse strand, counting down.
TCGTTGCTCATCGTCGATCTCCTACGCGTTCTCCACGGCGGCATCCTCGCCGGTGTGACGTGCGGTCCGTGCACGAGTGATCATCACGGCGCCGAGACCCACCACGGTGAGCACGACGACGGCCAACAGCGCCGCGGTGGCCGGATTCTCGGGTACCACGTGGTCGGTGAGCCAGGTCTGGATTCGGATCGCCCGCTCGACGATCGGGTCGCGCGTGTCGCCGTTGTAGACGCGCAGCTCGTACCAGCCGTAGTAGGCGACGTAGGCCCCGGCGACCACGATCAGTCCGCCGGCGATGCGGTTGATCGTCGGGAGGGCGTTGCGGAACTTCTGCACCATGCCGGCCTTGGCGAGCGACAGGGCGACGGTGAGCACCCCGATGACGATGCCCATCCCGAGCGCGTAGGCGAGAAACACCCCGAATCCGGCCACGAAGCTGGACGATCGGAACGTCGTGGTGGTCACGGCGAGGAACGGGCCGATGGTGCACGACAGCGAGGCGGTCGCATAGGACACGCCGAACAGGAACATCGAGGGAAGTGTCCCGTCCGTCCCACCGCGCTGCAGCTTCGGGATTCGAAGCGTCGGCTGGCGGCCGGCAAGCAGAGCGACCCCGAGTGCCACCAGTCCGATCCCGATCACGATCGTCACCCACGGCAGCTTGTCCTCGATCGACAACGCAAGGGGCGTGACCACGAGGCCGAACGTGCCGAAGACGACCACGAACCCGGCGGTCAGTGCCGCCGAAACAGCCAGAGCCCTCCCAACAGCGTTCGCTCCTCCGGCACGGTGTTCGCTCCCCAAGAACGCAGAGAGGTACGCGGGGAGCAGCGCGAAACCGCACGGGTTCACCGTGGCTGCCATGCCAGCAGCGATCGCAACTGCGTACGGGCCGTCGAGCACGATCAGCCAGCCCCTGTCGGTCCGTGACAGTGCATCGTACGGTGCCCTTCGTTGCTGCCGCTGCTCGTCGGGAGGGCGACGGCAGCGGCAGCAAGGGCGTGGGACCAACCTGAGGGGGGAGGACATGTCGGACGCACGTGGAGGAAACTCGCCGAGACGACCTCGGCATTCCCGCGAGAGGCGGGAAGGGTCAGCTCGGCGGACGGGTTCCTACGACATGACGCACGAGCGCACAGGCGGGTGGCGAGGTGTGGCCGCAACCGCGGCCGCCGCAGTCGTGCTGGCAGCATGTGGCAGCGCGGGCCAGCACCCACAGGCGGCACCGCCCAGCATCAGCGGCACTTCGCCGGCGTCGGCGCACGAGCCGCCCGTGCAGGCGTCACCAGTCGAGGACGTCCCGTCCGGACTGGCATGGGCGATGGGCGGCACCCCCGAAGGGCTCCCAACGCCCGAGGTCCCGCTCACCGACTTCCGATCGGGCGGTCCGCCACCGGATGGCATCCCGCCCATCGACGAGCCGAGCTTCGTCATGGCATCGACCGTGGGCTTCATCGCCGACTCGGAGCCGGTGCTCGCGCTCGAGATCGGCGGCGAAGCCCGTGCCTATCCGGTCCAGATCCTGCTCTGGCACGAGATCGTCAACGACATCGTCGCCGGTGTTCCAGTCGCCGTCACCTACTGCCCGCTGTGCAACTCCGCGGTCGCCTACGACCGACGAGTTTCCGGTCGCGTGGTCGACTTCGGCACATCGGGGCTGCTCTGGAACTCGGCGCTGGTGATGTACGACCGCCAGACCGAGACACTCTGGAGTCACTTCACCGGCCGGGCGATCGCAGGACTGCTCACCGGCGTCGAACTGGACACGTATCCCGTGGCCACCGTGCCCTGGAGCGTGTGGCGGGCCGCGCACCCGGAAGGCCTGGTGCTCTCACGCGACACCGGCTTCGACCGCGCATACGGGTCGAACCCCTATCCCGGGTACGACGACATCGCCAGCCAACCGTTCCTGTTCGAAGGAGAAGTTGACGGCCGCCTGACCGCCATGTCCCGCGTCGTCGGCATCATCAGCGCAGGCGATGCGACCGCCGTTCCGCTCACCGACTTGATCGAGCATCGAGTGATCACGCTCGACCGCGCCGGGCCACCGGTCATCATCTGGTGGACCGCCGGTGTCGCTTCTCCGCTCGATACGCCGCGTGTCACCGATGGCGCCGACATCGGCTCCACTGGCGTGTTCAGCCCCGTCGTCGACGACCACCGGCTGACGTTCCATCCCGGAATCGACGGCTTCGTCGACGACCAGACCGGTTCCACCTGGAACCAGCTCGGGCAGGCAACCGCGGGGCCGATGGATGGAAGGCAGTTGCAGCCACTCGTCCACGTCGACACGTTCTGGTTCGCATGGTCCACGTTCCAGCCCGCCACCACGCTGACGCACGGCGGCGAGGAGTGAGGTCGTGGTTCTCCGACCTCGCGCTGCCATCGACCGATCGCGGCGCACTCACGCAGGCAGTGATCGTGCTCCTCGCCACAGCCACGGTGGTGACGATGGCTCGGCGCGAGCGATCGCTGGTGCTCCTCACCGTGGGCATCGCAGCCGTACTGCTGGGCCTGATGGGTCTGCGAACACTCCATTGACCAGAGATCGGACACGAGCATGACCACAGCATTCGTACTGTCAGGTGGCGCCTCGCTGGGCGCAGTGCAGGTCGGGATGCTCTCCGCCATGGAGGCGGCCGGCATCCGACCCGACCTCGTCATCGGCACCAGCGTCGGGGCGATCAATGCGGCCTGGATCGCGGCCGACGCCGACTGGCGCCTCGACCGACTGGAGCAGCTATGGACGTCGATGCGCCGCACTCAGGTGTTCCCCTCGCGCCCGACCAGCCTGTTCGGCCTACTCGGCCGCCGTGCCGGACTCGTCGACCACGGCCCGCTCGCGCGCCTCATTCGTCAGCAACTCCCGTACCAACGACTGGAGGAGGCAGCGGTGCCGTTGCACGTGATCGTCACTGATGTGCTCACCGGTAGGGACGTGCGTCTGTCGTCGGGGCCCGCTGTCGAGGCCGTGCTCGCCAGCGCGGCGATCCCGGGCGTGTTCGCACCAGTGGTCATCGATGGTCGGGCCTACATGGACGGCGGCGTGGTCAACAACGCCGCCGTCTCCCACGCGGTCGACCTCGGTGCGACGACGGTCTACGTACTGCCCACCGGGTTCGCATGCTCGCTGGAGCGTCCTCCGGCGAGCGCGATCGCCATGGCTCTCCACGGGCTGTCGGTGCTCGTGCAGCACCGACTGGCCGACGACGTCGAACATTTCCGTGCCGCCGTCACGCTGCACGTGGTCCCACCGCCCTGTCCGATCACTGTCGGGCCGGCTGACTTCTCGCACGCCCGCAAGCTGATCGACGCCGGAGCGGCGTCGACCGCAGCCTGGCTGCAACGAGGATGCCAACCTGACCTCCGAACGCTGCGGCCCCATGACCATTCACACTGACCTTCCCCGTCGCGCGAGCGTCGCTCAATTCGACCAGTTCTTCGACGCACACTTCGCGATGATCGCCAACGGCCTCATCGAAACCGACCCCGAAGATGGCCTTCGCAGAGTTCGATCCGCGTTCGCCACGGCGTATCGCTTCTGGGTCAAAGTGGACAGCGACACCGACGCGATTGCACTGATCCGAGCCGACCTGGCCAGCCAGTCGAACCGCCCTCGGCGAGGGCGTTCCGTCGCGAGCGACCTGGAGCGAGCACACGTCGCGCCCGCCGACCTTGATCGCGAGCGCGGGCGCGTGGTCGCGCTCGGCCGGCGTCGAAGACTGATCGGCCACGCAGGACTTGCCGTGATGGGTGGCGTCGCTGTCGCCGTCGAGTTACTCATCGCCCATCGCTGACTATTCCTGCGTAGGGCGACGGGCTGACATTGCGCCTCCCCAACTCGTCGCCACGGGTTCGCGAGAACCCGTTGAGCCGGCCCAACATTCCGAAATCCTCGGTGAACTCGGCGGGGTTCCTACCACGACCCGCCGACGTGACGGGTCGAGAACCTCTGGAGGATTCATGCACAAGATGTGCTCGACGTTGAACCGGTTCCGGCCGGTCGTTCCCCTCGTGCTTCGGGTCGTGCTCGGCGGCCTGTTCATCTGGCACGGCATCGACAAGTTCGATGCCGGCATCTCGATGGTGAAGGACATGTACACCATGTGGGGCGTTCCGGCTCCCGGCCTCACCGCGCCGCTGACAGCGGTGATCGAAATCGTCGGTGGCGCAATGCTCGTGTTCGGTTTCGCCACTCGCATGGTGGCGATGGTGTTGAGCATCGTGATGGTGGGCGCACTGCTCTACGTGAAGCGTGATCTCGGCATCATCTCGACGGACCCGATGCCGGGTGCGGAACTCGACCTCGCCTATCTCGCCGGCCTCGTCGCTCTGATGATTCTCGGTCCTGGCCCGATCTCGATCGACGACAAGATCGGCCTCGAACCCGCAGAGAGCGTCGCGACCCGGGAGCCGATGCTCGCCACTCGCTGACAGTGACGAAGGCGCTCCGACAATGTGGTCGGGGCGCCTTCGGCGCGCCGGGGAGACGAGCGGACGTGGATCAGATGCCTTCGGTGCCGAACCACCGGCGAAGGGAGTCGGCGGCGCGCGCAGCGAATCCGGTTCCCCGTGCCAGGCTGTCCTTGATATGCACGGTCATCTCGGCCTCGCGGTCGCACATCGGACACTCGGCGATGTGGCTGCTCACGCGAGAGCGGAGGGCTCCATCGAGCTCGCCGTCGACGAACGCGTCGACGTAGCGCCGGTAGCGGAGGTGGTCGAGGTGCATCACGCTGGTGGGAACCCTCCGTGAGCGTCCCTTCTTCCCGGGGAATGGCGGGAGACTCGGACCGGGTTCCCACACACGTGTCCGGACCAACGACGAGCCAGGAACGCTTCGAGCAACATGTCATGCCGGAGATCGAAGTGCTGCTCCGCGTCGCCCGTTCCTTGACCCGCAACGACGCCGACGCCGAGGACCTCGTGCAGGACACGCTCATCCGCGCGTACAAGGCCATCGATCGTTTCGACGGTCGGCACCCCCGCGCATGGCTGTTGACGATCCTGCGCAACACCCACATCAACCGCAACCGCCGCCGTCGTCCCGAACTGCTCCGCGACCCGGGCGGCGCGACGCGGCACATGGACGAGGTGGTGTCGGACGAGGTCACCGACGCGTCGGTGGAGGCGTCGTTCGACGCCGAGATCGAGAAGGCGCTCGGTGAGCTCGACGAGCCGTTCCGCCGGGTCATCGAGCTCGTCGACGTCGATGGTCTGAGCTATGCGGAGGCCGCCGAGGTTTTGAACGTCCCCACGGGCACGGTGATGAGTCGTCTGCATCGCGGCCGGGGCCGTATTCGTGATCGTCTCGACCGGGCCGGCCTGGCCCCGAGGAGCCACTGATGAAATCGCTGTTCGCACGCTTCCGCCGGACCTCCGCCGACAGCCCGATGTCGTGCCACCAGGTCGGTGAACTGCTGCAGCACTACCTCGACTGCGAACTCGACGCCTCCCGTTCACTGCGGCTCTCTGCCCACCTGGAGGACTGCCGTCGCTGCGGGCTCGAGGCCGAGACCTACGAACGGATCAAGCTGTCGCTCGCCCAGCAGCGGCCTGAGGTGGCGCCGGACTCGCTCGCTCGGCTGCGTGAGTTCGGCACACGCCTCGCCCGCGGCGAAGAACCTCTGGACCCGTGAGCACCGACCGAACGGAGCTCGTGTGGTCGACCCCGCTCGACGCGTGCGTCCTCATTGCGAAGGGCGTCACCTTCCGTACGGCGAGCAAGATCGCCTTGGTCGTCGGCACGCTGCTCACCGCGGTCAACCAAGGCGCCGTGATCATTGCCGGCGACGCGACGCTCGCCACCTGGCTACGCACTGCCGCCAACTACGTCATCCCGTACACAGTGGCCAGCATCGGCTACCTGTCACCGTTCCGCCAGCAGGTCAGCGTCGCACGACGGGAGTGATCGCCTCGCCGTTCTCAGTCGAGTGCGGCCACGAGATCGCTCACCGGCGGTCGCGCATCAGGTGTCGACGGCAGGGACAGGTACCGGAGTCGTCCGTCGCGTCCGACCACAGCATCGGCGCCGAGCTGGTGGATGTCTTCTGTCGCTCGCTGGAGGCGCCGGCCGGAGCGAAGCAGCCGTGCGTACATCCGCAGCGTTCCGAGCGACCAGATCTGTCGGTTGGAGCCGCGCTCGGCCCCGAGAAGGCGGTACAGCGTCCGATCGACATCGGCGACGACAGCGAACGGGATGTCGAGGTGCTGGCGGTAGGCCGCCAGCCGCTCTGGCGCGGCGAAGGTGACGACCGCGATGGTGGCGTCTGCGAACTCAGTGAGGTGATCGCGCACGGCGAGCACGTGTTCCTGGCAGGGCAGTCAAGCCAAGTGACGATGAAGCACCAGTACCAGCGGCCGTCCTCGGAGCTCTGCGGTGCGCCAAAGCTGCCCATCGTGATCGACGAGCTCGATGTCGGGGAGTGGTTCACCGATGGAGAGGGTCATGGGATCTGTCGCAGAGCGTCTTCGACGCCCCGATGGAACGTCGGGTAGGCGTAGATCATCGTACGCAGCCGGCTGATCGGGATCTCGGCGTGGACCGCGAGGGTGAGCATGCCGAGCACCTCGCCACCGTTCGGCCCCATCACGGTCGCGCCGACCAGGACGCCGCGCTCAGCATCGGCGACGAGGCTGATGAACCCCTCGTTGCCGGCCTTGTGCAGCCAGCCGCGCGCGGTCGAGGGCACGCTGGTCCGGCCAACTACGACGTCGATCCCGCGATCGCGCGCCGCCTGCGCGGTGATGCCGACGGAGCCGACCTCTGGGTCGGTGAAAGTCACCCGCGGCAACGCCCGGTAGTCGGCCAGGTCGTGCGGGCGGCCGAGGATGTCGGCGACCGCGATGCCCGCTTGGTACATGGCGACGTGGGTGAACGCGCCACGGCCGGTCACGTCGCCCACCGCCCAGACACCGCTGGTGACTCGCTGGTGTTCGTCGACGGGCAGGGCGCGGGCATGCTCGTCGATGCCGAGGACGCCGGCGCCGATCGACGCGAGATCGACTCTTCGGCCAGTGGCGACGAGCAACCGTTCGGCCTGGAGTTGTCGACCGTCGGCAAGACGAACCCGAAATCCCTGGTCCGAATGGCTCACCTCGCTGGCGCCGACCCCCGTGATCACCGTGATGCCCTCGTTCGCGAACACGTCGGCGAGCACTGCGCCGGCCTCGGGCTCCTCCAACGGCAGCAACCCTGGAGCGGCCTCGACGAGGGTGGTGTCCACGCCGAACCGCGTATACACCTGGGCGAGCTCGGCCCCGATGGCACCGCCGCCGAGCACGATGATCGATGCAGGGAGCTCCTTGGCTTCGATGGCGTCGTGGTTGGTCCAGAACGGGGTATCGGCGAGCCCGGGAATGGGTGGCACGGCAGGGGCGCTGCCGGTGGCGACGACGATCGCTCGGGTCGCTCGGAAGCGAAGGTCGCCGACCTGCACCCTGTCCGGCTCGACGATGCGTCCGCGGCCCCGGACGAAGTGGCCGCCCTTGCCCTCGAATCGTTCGACCGCGACGGTGTCGTCCCAGTCGTCGGTGGCCTCCGCGCGGATGCGCGCTGCGACTGGAGCCCAGTCGGGACGCACGACCGCGTTGCCGGCCATGCCCGGGATGCGTCGTGCTTCAGCGAGCAGGTGTGCGGCGCGGATCATCATCTTCGACGGGATGCAGCCCCAGTACGGACATTCACCTCCGACGAGCGAGCTGTCGATGCCGATCACCGACAGACCGGCCTCCGCAAGTCGTCCGGCGACGTCCTCGCCACCGGGTCCCATGCCGAGGACGATTGCGTCGACGACGCGATCCGCGGTCATGCCGAGCCCGCCGCGGTGAGCTTGCTGGCACGGTCGACCAGGCGGAGCAGCGTGCGCTCGTCGGCGAGACCGACGATGCGGTCGACCTCGTTGCCGTGCTGGTCGAAAAGGATGAGCGTCGGAATGCTCATCACCCGTAGACCGGAGGCGATGCCGGGGCTCTCGTCGACGTTCACCTTCGCGAAGTGCAAGTGCTCACCGGCGTGGTGGTGCGCCATGTGTTCGAAGATCGGGTGCATCGTCTTGCATGGCCCGCACCAGGGGGCCCACAGGTCGACGATCGTCGCGTGACCGTCCAGCGACTCGAAGAAGTCGTCGGCTCCCAGGTCGACCACCGGAGGCGGGCCGGCGTGTGCGTGAGCGGCGAGCGGCTCCGCGGTGTCCTGCCGTCGGAAGCGATCGAAGAAGGAGCGCCGCTGCTCCGGCCCACCATCGTCCTCGACCTTCACGCCGTGCCAGAACGCGACTCGGCCCTCGACGGCCGCCGCCGCACTGGTCGTCTGCGGATAGAACCAGGCAGCGTCCTTGTTCTCCTTGCCGTCGACGACGAGCGAGTGGTACGACGCTCTGCCCTTCCACGGGCAGACGGTCGTGGTCGAGCTTGGTCGCAACAGAGTGGCGTCGACCGACGCGGCCGGAAAGTAATGGTTTCCTTCGATGACGACGGTCTCGTCGCTCTCGGCGATCACCGCGCCGTTCCAAATTGCTCTGACCATGATGGAAGAACTCCTCGAGAGTGATGGACCTTGTGGTCCGTGTGTGTCCTGAAACCCCTCAGGTGGGTGTGGTACTTCCCGCGATCATTGGATGAGGAACAGATCGCGGTCAGCGAAGATCGGATGCGTTGTTTCGACGCCCGCTCGAATCAGCGCCTCACCGGGAACACCGATGTCGGCGAGATAGATGTCGCCGACGGTGGCCGCTGCGTCGGGCGCGCGGAGACCGATCTTGGGCAGTGCGAGCGTCACCGTGATCGCGGCGCGTATGGTCGGCTCCGCTACGTGCCCGGTCGACGCGTCCAATCCTGACGGGACGTCGAGGGAGACGGTGGGAGCGGGGTCCTGGTTCGCAGCGTGGATCAACACCGCAGCCCGCGCGTTCGGTGCACCAGCGAGTGAGTAGCCGACGAGACCGTCCAGGATCACGTCGGCGCGGCCCCAACCCTGGCCGTCGATACCGACGGTGGCCTGGACGCCGGCGGCGCGGGATCGGCTCAGTTGCGCACGGGTGACCGGGCTCAGCTCTGACACGGACGAACTGAGGATCGCGTGCACGTCGCAGCCCCACCCGCTCATTCGGCGCGCCGCGACGAGCGCGCCGCCTCCGTTTCCGCCCTTGCCGGCCAACACGATGACCCGTCGGCCCACGGTCGTGCCACCGAGTACCCAGTCCCTGGCGACAACGGCAAGTTGGCGGCCCGCGTGTTCCATCATTAGCTCGAGACCGATTCCCAGCTCATCGACCATCACTCGGTCGACCTCGCGCATCTCCGCGGTGGAGACCCACGGAACAGGACCGGAGCGGGTCAACGGTGGTACCAACGACGGCGCCGTGGCGATCGTTCCGGTACGAGCGCCGGTGTTTCCACGGCGGCCCGCTCGAGTACCGATCGAGCGGAAGGATTGACCATGGTCACTCGTCCGATCGAGACGGTCGGCACGGTCTCGTTGCCGCGTGCGACGGACCTGACGAATGCTGCACCACCGGGATCGTTCCAGATGTTGACCTCGCGGAACGGCAACCCGGCTCGGTGCAGGCCCGCGCGGAGTGACGAGCAGAACGGGCAGCCTGGTCTCCAGTAGACGACGATCTCGTCGTGCTCCTGCGAGTGGTGCTCCCCAGGTGCGTCGATTGGTTGCATGACGTCAGGAACCCTGCCCGTGGCGGATGGATTCCTTGCGAGCTCTGGCCGTCATCCGATGGTCCGAGCGAGCAGAGCGATCAGGCCTACGGCGATCGCGCTCATGGCCGCGATCGTCGGAAGGCCGCGCCGATCCTTCGGCATGAACGCGAACAACCTGGAGAACCTGATCATCGCCGCAAACGGCGGTGCCACCAACCATGTGTCCCTCATTGCTCCGGGTCCGGCGTCGTCGAGCGCGTCGCCGGCGTGGCCGATCATCTTGGCGATCGCGCGGGATGTCTGCGCGGCGGTCACCGTCGGGACCGGGCGACCGGCGGCGGTGGCTGCGAGCGCCTCCTCCAACGCGCCGGTCACGTTCGACCAGTGGGCCCGAAACAGAATGGTGCCGTCCGCGTCGACCAGGTACGCCGAACTCGGTCGAGTGCCGAACGCGCGATGCACGGTCCCGTCGATGTCATCGACGGCTACTTCGAAGTCGAAACGGTGATGGGCGCGCAGGTTCGCCGCGTGAGCGCGCTTCTCGTCGAAGGTGCTGGGCTGGGGAATCGCTTCGCCTGGGTGCGCCTCGCGCGTGTTGACGACCACGAACCGGATCTCCTCGCCATAGCGCTCGTGAAGTGCGACCAGGCCTGCACCGGCGCTCTCGGTGATGGGGCAGGTCAGCGAACCGAAGACGATCAGCGTGGGTCGCCCGCTTCCATCGAACTGGCCGCTGCTGAATCGAGCGTGGTCGAGCGTGGGAAGGTCGAAGTCGGGGACGTTGTCACCGGGGCCGAGATCTCCGGCAGGAATGTGCATGTCCCGCATCACGTCGCCGACGGTGGGTCGGGCGAAGCGGTAGGTGCTGGCGTCGGCTGGGGCGGTCGTGGACATCTCAGCCCTCCCAGGTGCGTGCAGCGAACGCGGCGTCGACCGGCGTGTGGAAGAGGTGATTGCTGTAGTTGGAGATCGTCTTCACCGCGATGGCGAGAATGATGTGAAGCACGTGCTGCTCGGTGTAGCCGGCGTCCAGGAACGCCTCCACGGCAGCGGTGGACGGCATGCCGCGCGATGTCAGCATCGCCAGCGTGAAGTCGGCGAGCGCGGCGACCCGGTGATCGGGGATCGGTTGTCCGTCGCGGATCGCGTCGGTGATCGCTGCAGGAACGTGCGTCATGTCGGCGACGGCGCTGTGCGCCGCCATGCAGTAGCCGCAGCCGTTGAACCGGCTGATCGTGAGGAGGACGGTTTCCTGTTCGGTGGCGCTGAGACCGGACTCGGCCCGGAAGGCGCTGTAGCCGAGCAGGTAGGTGTTCAGCAGTGCCGGTGCGTTGGCCATGTTGGCGTACATGTTCGGGATCATCCCGATCTCGGCCTTCGCCTTCGCGAGCACTGCGGCGACGGAGAGGTCGTCGTCGGTGTCGGTGCGGGGCGGCAGTGTCAGTCGGTACTCGGCGTGAGCCATCGTGGTCTCCTTGGTCGTGATCCATTTCTGAAATGGTGATTCCGGAACCCTCATTGTGTAATGTGTATTCCAGATATGGAAGAAAAGTTGGCCGAGGCTGCGCACGCCGGGCGAGGACGGCCTCGTTCGTTCGATCCCGACGTGGTGATCGACGCGGCGCTGGCACTGTTCTGGGCGCGCGGGTACGACGCGACGAAGTTCGAGGACGTCACCGCCGTGACGGGGGTGAACGCGTCGAGCCTGTACGCCGCGTTCGGCAACAAGCGTGGCCTGTTCCAGGCCGCGATGGACCGATACCGGACCCTGGTCGGTGTTGCGCTGGAGGTTCTCGTCGCCGGCGACGAAGGTGTCGCCGACGTGGCCCGGTTCGTCGAATGGGTGAGGGCCGGCATCGTGTCGGACGAACAACCGAGCGGATGCCTCGTCGTGAACACGATGGTGGAGCTTGCGTCCACCGACACCGAACTCGCTGCCGTCGTGCGGCAATACCGCGAGGATGTCCGCAACTCCCTCAGGACGGCCCTGGCTCGCGCCGAACACGTGGGCGACATCGAACCCGGGACCGGCGACCAGCGGGCACTGCTGGTGCAGGCGTCGTTGTTCGGCGCGCTCGTCACCGGACGTTCGGGGGCGATCGACGAGGCAGACTCGATGCTGCACAGCCTGCTGGACGAAGTCAGGGGCTGGCACACCGCTCGATGACGACGACGGTCGGGGAAGGTTCGTCCTCCGGCCAGGGTTTCTCCGTCGTGGAGTACTGCACCTATCTGGCACTCGCCGCGCCGCCGAGGCGACGGCACCAGCGCGTCAGCTGGTTCCGCCGCTGGCGTGCTCGGCGATCGGCGTCGACGTGAAGCCGCCTGAGGTGCCGAAGAACTGCAGCGCAGCCTGCTGCATCGCCATCGACCACGTGGGATAGGCGTGCGTGGTCTGGGCGAGTCGGCCGACGAACATGTTCGTCTGGATGGCGAGTGCCGCCTCATGGATCAGCTCACCGGCGGTAGGGGCCACGACGGTGGCCCCGACGAGTCGCCCACCGGCGAGGTGCCGTGTGCCCCGCTTGGGCGCAGCGATGAGCGTGACGAAGCCGTCGGTCGCCTCGACGGCAACGGCTCGATCGACATGCTCCATGGAGAGGTGCGCGACCTTCGCATCGGGGTGTGACTGCAACGCCTGCGCGAGGGTGAGCCCGACGTGCGCGACCTCCGGACTGGTGAACGTGGTCCATGGCACCGCACGAGTGTCGAGTCGAAATCGGCGGACCTTCGCCAACCGGGACAACGCGTTCGTTGCAGCGATCCATCCCATACGTCCCGCGACATGGGTGAACTGCATCCGACCGGTGACATCCCCGACGGCCCAGATGCCGTCGACGCCGGTCGACATGGCGTCGTCGACGACGACGGCACCCCGATCGTCCACCGTGACGCCGATCTCCTCGAGACCGAACCCGTGACCGGACGGTTCCCGGCCGCTCGCCGCCAGCAGATGAGTGGACACAACGATCTCGCCGCGATCCGTGCGCAGACAGGTGCGCGAATCGCCGTCACGTTCGACACTGATGGCCTTGGTCGACGTCCTCACGTCGACGCCATCGCGCGTCAACGCTGCTTGCACGACCGCGCCCGCGTCCGGATCGTCTCGGGGGAGAAGCCGGTCGTTCGCCTCGATGATCGTGACGTGGCTGCCGAGCCGCGCAAATGCCTGCGCCATCTCGCACCCGATCGGGCCACCACCGAGAATCGTCAACGAGGTGGGAGCACGCTGCAACTGGAACAGCGTCTCGTTCGTCAACGGGTTGCTCTCACGGAGCCCTGGAACGGGAGGAACGAACGCTCTCGCCCCGGTTGCGACGATGAACCGGTCCGATCTGATCCGTCGGCCGTCCACCTCGACAGCGCGGCGATCGATGAAGCGGGCGTAACCGTCGATGACGTCGATGCCCTCGTGGGCGAGCGCCGCCGCGTCCTCCGTCGCGGCGATGGTGCTGATCGCACGCCGGACCCGCGACATCGCCGCGTCGAACGTGAGGCGTTCGGCTGCCGCCGACAGCAGCGCCTTCGACGGCACGCAACCGGTGAAGGTGCAGTCGCCGCCAATCGGCCCGCTCTGGATCATCAGCACGCGCGCGCCTCGGCGTCGTGATTCCTTGGCGGCGACGAGGCCACCTGCGCCGCCGCCGATCACCACGATGTCGTAGTCCTTCATCTGCTTCCCGTCATGTCGAGTGCAGCGGGAACCCCCGTTGGGGCAGGATCCTTCCCGTGGAATGGCATCGAGCACTCAGCGGGTTCCCCGGCCATGCACCACGGGACTGCGCCGGCCAAAGCACTCACACCTCCAAAGGGCCGTCCGACCCCGAGCCGCGGAACAACCGCCGGCCATCGGCAACGTCGTTCGGGGACGTGGCAATGGGTCACGCTCGGACTCGGTCTCGTCGCGCTGGTGGTGGCGGTGATAATGCTGACCCAGGGCGAACAGCCGCTGCCGGTACATCAGCGATGAGGACGGAGCGGTGATCGATCGATCGCTGCGCAGGACCAAGGATCGACTTGCACGCCCGCTCGTCGTCCGACTGTCCGGGCGTGTGGGGCCGTTCTGGCTCACCGGACTTTCGTTGGCCGGTGGTGTCGGGGGAGGCGTACTCGCTGCGCTCGGCTTCAGATGGGTCGCGCTCGCGGTGTGGTTGCTGGGGCGGTGCTTCGACGGGCTCGACGGAGCGGTCGCACGCGAAGGCGGCCGCCAGAGCGACCTGGGTGGCTACCTCGACATGCTCGCCGACACCGTCGGCTACGCCGCCGTACCGATCGGCATCGCCGCTGCACAGGGCTCGACCTCGGCATGGGCGTGGTGCGCAGTCCTGCTGGCGACGTTCTACGTGAACACGATGTCGTGGACCTACCTCGCCGCTGTCGCCGAGAAGCGTGGCGCCGGTGCCCGAGACCGTGGCGAGCCTACGACCGTGCACATGCCGACCGGGCTCATCGAAGGGACGGAGACCATCGTGCTGTTCTCGGTGATGCTCGTGTTCCCCAGTGCAGCGGGTGGCTGGTTCGCCCTGATCGCGGCGCTGGTCACTCTCACGGTGCTGCAGCGCGTGGTCTGGGCAGCGAGGTCCTTGCGATGATCGACGTCGAGATTGGCGCCCAAGAGCGGATGCTCCACCGCTGGAAGCTCGTGGCGGCGCTGGCGGCGTGGGCGGCGGTCCTCGTGGCTTGGTTCGTGTACCAGAGGTCGAGCGGACATGGCCCAGTCGACACGGCCCAAGGGCTCGTCGATGCTGCCCGGGGGAACTGGTGGGCAGCATTCGCCTACGTCGCCGTCTCGGTCGTACGACCGCTCCTCTTCTTCCCAGCGACACTGGTGACGGTGGCCGCCGGGATCCTCTTCGGTGCCGCCCCAGGAATTGCCGTGGCAGCGATCGCCGCGAACGCGTCGGCGCTGGTCGGCTACTCGATCGGTCGCCGCCTCCGCAACGGCACGACCCCGACCGAGGCCACCGGTCCGCTCGCACGATGGAACGCGAGACTCCAAGCGAACACCTTCGAAGCCGTACTCCTCACCCGGCTCTTGTTCCTGCCCTACGACGCCGTGAACTATGGGTGCGGCGTCGCTCGCGTGCGGCCAACACCGTTCGTGGCGGCGACCGCGATCGGCACTCTTCCCGGCACGATTGCCTTCGTGCTCGTCGGTGCATCGATCACCCGTATCGACGATGGCCTCGCAGGGCTCGACCGCACAACACTGGCGACGTCGGCGATCATCGTCGTACTGAGCATCATCATGTCGAGAGTCGTTCGCTCACGCAGCGCGACCTGAATCCGTCTCGCAGGAATGCAGCACATGAGCTACCGGGTTCCCGGCTCGGACGCTGCGACGACGAGAAGGACCAAGTGCCACGAATGACACCGCATGGGCTGCGAGAGCGAGTCCGAGCCTGGGAAGTGCGCACCAGGCCCGTCGATCAGGCATCGGCCACCGCTGCGGCTCGTCGTTGGGACGCGCTCCCTCAGCATGCCAAGACCGATGCGCAGCTGATCGGTCGCCGATCGACCGGATGCGAGGGCACACACGGCGTGTTCCCGGCGTGTGACTTCGCCTGCAAGCCGTGCTACCACTCGAAGGACGCCAACAAGGTGCGCATCGACGGGGCACACACGCTGGCCCAGGTCGAGGAACAGATGGGCTTCCTCCGGCAGAACTGGGCACCTGGGGCGTTCGCACAGCTCATCGGAGGTGAGGTGTCGCTGCTGCCGGCAACGGTCCACGCCCGAGCGCTCGAGATCATGCATGCCCACGGTCGCCGGCCGATGAGCATGACACACGGCGACTTCGACGAGCAGTACCTGCGTGAAATCGCGCTGCGACGCGACGGTTCGCGGCGGTTCTCGTCACTCTCGTTCGCCGCCCACATCGACTCCACCATGTTCGGGCGGCGCGGCGCGCAGAAGCCGTCGACCGAGGCCGAACTCGACGGCCATCGAGCAGCATTCGGCGAGATGTTCGACCGGCTTCGACGTGAGCACGGTGTGCGGTCGTACCTGGCGCACAACATGACGGTCACACCCGACAACGTCGATCAGATCGCGGACGTGATCAGGTCGAACCGCCGCCACGGGTGGCGGATGTTCTCGTTCCAGCCGGCCGCGTACGTGGGCAGCGAGAACCGATGGCGCGAAGGATTCCGGACGATGACCGGCGACGACGTCTGGACCCAGATCGAGCTCGGTGCCGGACGTCCGCTGCCGCACACGGCGCTGTTGTGGGGCGACAGCCGATGCAATCGCACCACCTGGGGTGCCTTCGTCGGCGATCGCTACGTCCCGGTGCTGGAGGACGATGACCCGGCCGACCTTCGCACGCGCGACGCCTACCTTCACCACCTTCCGGGCAACTACCTGGCCGAACACAACCCCGCGATCAAGCTGATCCGTGTCGCCAGGCTGCTCATACTGCGACCACACCTGGTCGCGATTGCAGCAGGCTGGGCCTCGCGGTTCACCCGGCGCGCGGGTGGGTTCCGCGCACTCATTCGCCACGGGGTCAACCCGGTCACGTTCGTGATGCACAGCTTCATGGACGCTGCGGTGGTCGCGCCGGCGTGGGCGCTGCTTCAAAAGGGCGAGATCGCCGACGACGAGCAGGTGCGTGCGGCGCAGGAGCGTCTGCAGGCCTGCACCTACTCGATGGCTCACCCGGAGACAGGCGAGGTGGTGCCGGCATGTGTCCAGCATTCCGTGCTCGACCCGGCCGAGAACCTGGCGCTGACCCAACTTCTCCCCCTTCCGACTCGACGCTGACTCCGGAGACCCGAACGAGATGCAGATCACTCGCCGTACATTCGCAACGCTCGCACTCGGTGCCTTCCTCGCGGCGTGCGCAGAATCGGCCTCGAGCGCCGACCGCTCAGCCGTGTCGAGCGGCCCGGTGCCGAGCGACTGGGATGCGGTGCTCTCCGAGGCACGTGGCCAGACCGTGAACTGGTACCTGTGGGGTGGCTCGGAGTCCATCAATCGCTTCGTCGACGACACCTATGGGCCGGTGCTGCGCGACCGGTACGGCATCACCCTCAACCGGGTGCCGATCGCCGACACGGTCGATGCGGTGAACCAGGTGCTCGCCGACGATCAGGCGAACAACCCGCGCGGCGCGGTCGACCTGATCTGGATCAACGGTGAAAACTTCTCCACGCTCCGCGACGCTGGACTGCTGCTCGACGGCTGGGCCCGCGCGTTGCCGAACGCCTCGCTGGTCGACTGGGCCAACACCGCAGTCAATCGAGACTTCGGAGTCGAAGTCGGAGACCTGGAGAGCCCATGGTCCTCGGCCCAGTTCCAACTCGTCTACGACACCGCCAGGACGAACGTCGACGAACTGCCCCGCTCCTACGCCCAACTGCTCGACTGGGCATGCGCGCATCCGGGGCGGTTCACCTACATCGCTCCCGGGCCCGGCGCGTTCCAAGGGACCCGGTTCGTGAAGGGGGCCCTGTTCGAGATCTCGGGCGATGCGTCGCAGTGGCAGCAGTTCGACCAGGCGCTATGGGATCGCTGGGCGCCAGAGCTGTGGGAGTACCTTCACGGCCTCTCGGCCTGCGCCTGGCGCAACGGCGAGACCTATCCGAAGGACGAGGCCGAACTCCATCGCCTGTTCGCGAACGGAGAAGTGGACTTCACCATCACGCAGGCCGCTGTCGGCGCCAGCGCGCTCATCGCGGACGGGCTGGTCCCGACCACCGCCAAGGCGTTCGTGTTCGACCACAACTCGATCGGCGACTTCAACTACGTCGCGATCCCCGGCAACGCCTCGAACAAGGCCGCCGCGATGGTGCTCGCCAACCTCCTGCTCGACCCGTCGATGCAAGCAGCGCAGATCGTGCCGGCCAACGGTTTCGGCCTCGGCTACGCCATCGACCCGGCGCAGGTGACCGAGCCAGCCGCACGACGCGCGCTCGACGAGGCCGCTGCGGCGCTCGGCTCAGGCGCGGCCGACCCGTCCGAGATGGCAGCGGCACTCGTCGGCGACGCCGCCGCCCCCTACCAGGACCTGGTCGAGTCCGGCTGGCGTCGAGAGCTCGTCGGGGGACTGTGAAACGCGACCGCCGCCGCACGTCGGGCCGAGAGCTGCTCGGTCTGGTGCCGGTGCTCCTCGTCGTCGGAGGGCTGTCGATCGCGGCGCTGGTCGACGCTCTGGCGAGCAGCATCTCCGCAGAGGGATCGGACGCTGTCGGGCTCGCGGTCTTCCGGACCGTCCTTGGTCTGCCCGGCTTCTGGGCGTCGTTCTGGTTCTCGCTGTACGTCGCGCTGAGCGGGACGTTGCTGGCCACCGCTGGTGCTGTCGTGCTCGGCCACCGGTGGTGCACCCGGCCACGAGGCCGCCGCACGGCCCAAACGTTGCTGCACTTCAACCTCGGTGTCCCGCATCTGGTCTGGGCCGTTGCGCTGGTGGCACTGCTGTCGCCGTCGGGTTGGCTCTCCCGCGTCACGTCGCTGCTCGGTCTCGACAGCGGCATCGACGGGTTCCCAGTGCTCGTGAACGACCCCTACGGGATCGGGATCGTGCTCCACCTCGCGAGCAAGGAATTGCCCTTCGTGCTCCTCGCGACGTTGCCGCTCACCGGAGTCGCCACGCGCCGCTCCCTCGCGCAAGGAGCAACACTCGGTGCCGGGACGGCGTCGCAGATACGGCACATCTACCTCCCAGCGATTGCTCCGGTGCTGATCCCGGCGACGATCGCCAGCTTCGCGTTCGGCCTCGGCGGCTACGAACCGGGAGCCGCGCTCGGTGTGCAACGGCCTCGCACCCTCGCAGTCGTCGCGCTGGAGTGGTTCCGGTCACCTGACCTGACAATGCGTCACCGAGCCTTCGCGGTGGCGGTCGTGTTGATGGCAACCGTCGCTCTCGCCAGCGTCGTCCTCCTGGCCATGACCCGCAGCTGGTGGACCATGCGGGCGACGCCCCATCGACGAGAGGGCGTTCGGGCATGACTCGGGGGGATGCTGTGCGGCGAGTCCTCGGCGCGGGAGTTCTCCTTGCGACGATCGCCCCAATGCTGGTACTCGGCGTCCAGGCCGTATCCGTTCGCTGGTTCTTCCCTGAGGTCATTCCACACTCGCTCACCCTGCAACCACTCCGTTCGACCGTGACCGACCCGAATGTCGCGTCGTCGTTCGTCACCGGCCTCTGTCTCAGCCTCGCGGTCACGTCCGTTGCCATCGTGCTGGCGTGGCCGGCTGCCAGAACCCTCGCCGGCGTCGGCAGGGGACTTGGTGCGGCGGTGGTTGGCGTGTTGTTCCTTCCGAGCCTGCTCCCCGCGGTCGGCCTTGCGATGGGCGTCGACGTGATGCTCATCCGGCTCGGGCTCGCGGGCACGTTCGTCGGCGTGTTGCTCGCGCACCTCGTCCCCACACTTCCCTACGTGGTGGCTGTACTCACCGCAGCGTTCGCCCGAAGGGATCAGCGCATCGAGGCCCAAGCAGCGACGCTCGGCGCTGGACCGCTGCAACGACTACGACTCGTCACCGTCCCTTCGATGCGAGGTGCACTGATGGTCGGCGCCGCCCTCGGCTTCGTCGTCTCATGGAGCCAGTACACGATGACCCTTCTCGCCGGCAGTGGTCGAGTCGTGACCCTGACGATGGTGCTGTTCGCAGCGCTGAGCGGAGGCTCGCCATCGACCGTCGCTGTGCTGTCACTGCTCGTCGCTCTGCCAGCCGGCGCCCTACTGGCTGCAGCCGGCCGGATGTCGGGAGATCCGTCATGACGCTGCGGCTCGATCGGATCCGGCACCAGTTCGCCGACGCCGACCACCTACTGCTGGACGACATCTCGTTCATTCTCGAACAGGGTGAGATCACCTGCGTGGTGGGCCCATCCGGCGTCGGAAAGTCAACCCTGTTGCACATCATCGCCGGGCTCGTCCTCCCCGACGGTGGCTCGGTGATGCTCGATGACATCGCGCTCGACAAGGTGCCCACCCATCGCCGACCGTTCACACTGCTGATGCAGCAGCCGCAGCTGTTCGCTCACCTCGATGTCGTCGACAACGTGGCGTTCGGGCTCCGAGTGCGAGGAGTCGGCCGCAAAGATCGCCGAGAGAGCGCGCGAGCGTGGCTCGAACTCGTCGGTATCGCCCATCTCGAGAAACGGGCCGTCGTCAACCTCTCTGGCGGCGAGCAACAACGCGTCGCGCTCGCTCGCGCGCTGGCAGCCGAGCCCCGCGTGCTCCTCGCCGACGAGCCATTCGCGAGCGTCGATGCGTCAGCTCGCCACGAACTGCAGACGCTGCTCCTCGAACTGCACAGCACCTTGGGCACGACCATCCTGCTCGTGACCCACGACGACACAGAGGCCCGGCGACTGGCACACCGGATGCTTGAAATGCATACAGGTGGACCGGTGGAATCGACTCTGCTCTCCCGGCAGTCGCGGACCGCCCCGGTGTGATCGCCCGCTGACCTCCGACGGCTGTCAGCGCGCAGCGATCTGGGTTCCGGCGGGCCTCACGAGTGCGACCGGGTCGCCGACGCGGATGGTGCCGGGTCGGATGACGGCGGCGTTGAGGGCGAGCTTGCCGTCGAAGCGGGTGATGATGTCCTTCAGCACGCCGCGGTCGACCTCGAGGGTGTCGGGGTCGACGGTGGTCATCGGGCAGCGACCGCGCCGGGAGTCGAGTGCGATGATCACGTCGCCGATGTGGAGTTCGGCTCCGGGCCAGCCGATCTCGTCCATCCCGTCGACGCCGTCGATGACGATGTTGGGGCGAAGCCGGCGGACGTCGCGCCCGAATGACGCAACCGCGCCGTCGGTGGCGACCAGCAAGGGGAGGACGTCGAACCGTTCGGGCCCGTCGTAGCGGGCGAGGATCGCGTCGGGTCCGGCGGCGGCGCGAACTCGGTCGAGGACTTCGGGGGAGTCCCACGGTTGGCCGTCGATGAGGGGTTCGCCGTCGGGGCCAAGTGTCGCGTGGAGGCCGAGCAGGTGGTGGTGGCGTCGTGAGGTGCGCACGCCTTCGGGGCCGCGCACGTGGACGATGCGGTCACCGATGATGCCGTCGGTGGTGATCTCGGCGACGTCGAGGCGTTCGCCGGCGAGAGTCTTGACGGGATAGCGCCACAGGGCGCCGACGGTGAGGGTCATGCGGGGATCGTTTCGAGGAGTTGGCGAACGGCTGACCGTGCGGCGGCGAGCGGTTCGGTGCTGGCGAAGATGGTGCATTGCACGATGGCGCCGTCGATGATCACGGCGAGTGCGGCCGGGAGCCACTCCGGCGCGTCATGGTGGTCGCGTGCGGCGAGACCGGCGAGGTGGTGGACGAGGTCGCGCTTGTGGTCGGCGATGATCGTGCGGTGCGAATCGGTCAGCTCGCTCGTCTCGGCGAGCGAGTTGATGAACGCGCAGCCGCGGTAGCCCGGCGCGGCCACCCACTCGCCGATCGCGTCGAACGTGGCGAGCAATGGATCGGCGCCTCCGGCGACGTGGCGCTCGACGGCAGCCGTGAACCACGTCATCCAACGATCGTGGCGATCGGTGAGCCATGCCGCGACGAGCTCGCTCTTCGATGGGTACATGGCGTAGAGGCGTCGCATCGAGACGCCCGACGAGTCGCGGACGTCGCTCATCACCACACCGCCGATGCCGTGGGCGTAGAACAGCTCGTCGGCGGCCTGCAGCACGGCGCGCCGGGCGTCGTCGGCGGAGATGTTCGCGGCCGGACTCATCGCAGCGGCAGACCGGTGGTGTCGCCGTCGGCGCGTGGTCCGAAGATGCGCCGCTCGTCGATCGAGATGGGGACGTCGTTGATGCTGGCCTCGCGTCGTCGCATGTAGCCGTCGGCGTCGAACTCCCAGTTCTCGTTCCCGTACGACCGGAACCACTGGCCGTCGCTGTCGTGCCATTCGTACTGGAACCGCACGGCGATGCGGTTGTCGTGGAACGCCCACAGGTCCTTGCGCAACACGTAGTCGAGTTCTCGTTCCCACTTGGCTTGCAGGAAGGCGACGATCTGGTCGTGGCCCTGAACGAACTCGGATCGGTTCCGCCACACCGAGTCGGCGGTGTAGGCGCCGGCGACCCGCTCGGGGTCGCGTGTGTTCCACGCCGCCTCGGCGGCGAGCACCTTCTGCCGCGCCGACGCCTCGTCGAACGGAGGGAGTGGCGGTCTCTGGCTGGTCATCGGGGCACTCCACCTTTGCTGTGAGAATATACGTTCTCACGATACGAGAACGATCATTCTCGTGTCAAGTCGTGGGGGTGGGAGGGCGCGTTGGCTCGCGTCGATTGCCGGCATTCGGAGCCGGTTGGTGCCGCTTGCGGTCGGGGTGTGCGGCCCGCATGATGGGGGCTTCATCCAGTTGTGCCGGTCGGTTATGACGGTCGGCCTATTCAAGTCAATCGGGGGTTGAGATGGCCATCAAGGTGATCGTCGAGTTGAAGGCAAAGCCGGGTCAGCGGGATGCGCTCATCAGTCTGATCGAGCACATCATGACGGACGGACCGCCGATGCCAGGCTCGCTCGGTGCGACGTTCTACAAGTCGGTCGATGATCCGGACATGCTGGTTGAGATCGCCGACTGGGAGTCAGCTGAGGCACGCGCCGCGGTCATGACGGCGGCAGAATCCTCCGGAGCGTTCACGCCGATGTTCGAACTTCTAGCAGCGCCTTTCAGAGCCACGATTGTCGAAGCGCTGCAGTGAACTTCGGCGACGCTCTCTGCGACGTGCCGTCGTCGATCCGCCAGTCGCCAACTCCTGCACAATTCCTGCACAGGACTCGGCCGCACCCGACGGACCTGGGCGGATCAGACGGACACGGGCGGACAACGGCGGTGGACGTGAGCAGGCCTGACGGACGCGACCGGACGAGTCGGACGTGGGAGTGAAGTCTTAAACCTCTCTGTACGAACGTACGTACGAGTTCGAATCTCGTCCCGGGCACAACGAAGAACCTGGTCGGGGCATCGATCGCCTCATCGGAGGCGGTCGATGCCTAGGTCCGGCTGCACGATTCCTGCACAGACTGATTTCGAGTAGCGGGAATCGGACGGACTCGCGGGTGTTCGATCGGTCGCATTGGGCGACACGGGACGCGCCCCGGTGGCCATGTCAATGAAGCCGTTCGACGGCTTGTGTGAGGGCCGGGACGGTGAGCTGACGTAGCGCCGAGCGGCAGATCTGTGCGGTCAGCGCATTCTCCACGGACGATCCCGGATAGCGCCCGCAACCGCGAGCCCCGCGCCGATCAGCAACATGGCGCCAATGACCGACACATACCAGGGTCCGACTACGAGCAGTCCGATGCCCAATCCGGCAAGACCGATCAAACCCACGACGATGAAGAATCCCGCCCGAAACTCGATGGCCCAACGCGAAGTCGGGTCACGTTCTTTGGCGACCTCGGCGGCGCGCTCTTCCTGGTCCGCGATGGATGCATCATAGGCGCGCTGCCATTGCGACTCTTCATCAGGCGAGGCCACGTAATCAGCCTTTCACACGTGTGGAACGCCGAGCAGAGCGGCAGGTAGGTGCGGGTCAATCCTTCGTTCTTGTCATGCCCTGACCGGCAAGTCCCCGGTCAGGGCATGACAGGAACGAGGTCGAGGCGAGCGCAGACTGCCCGGTATGTGCGCCCGCGCAAGTGCTACAAGCCGGTCCGGGTCGCGTCGGGCAGCGCCGGCGGCACCGGCGCGGATCGAAGGGTGAACGCCTGGGCCGGGGGCGCGTAGCGTGACAGGGTGTCGAGTTGGAGGTGGACGTGAGTCACGATCGATGGCGCGATGTGCTGTACCAAGCACGTACCGACCCCGACCGCCTCATTGCCCTGCTGAGCCGCGGTGCGCCGACCGACGGCCTCCAGCTTGCCGGCACCGCGATACTCGCCGCCGGGCCTACCGCCGACTTCAACGAAGTGATCTCCGATCTTGCCTCGAGGCTGCATGCCCGAGGTTGGCAGGGCGATGTCGAACTCGCGACCGCACTGACGGAGCGGGCCGCCGGCCGTCCGAGCTCGCTCACTGCGCTTGCTGTCGATCTCGACGATCTCGCGGAGCTCGTCGACGCTCAACCGAGTAGCGAGTCCTACATCGACCTCGAGACCGGTGCGGTGTGGCCGGGCGAGATCATTGACCTCGGTGAAGGGCCCGACGACTTGGACCCCGGCGACGTCAGCCGGTGGTTGTTCGTGCGCGGGAACGGTTCCCAGCGCGCCTACGCCGACATGGAACGTTTCATCGCCACCGTGAAGCCCGATGCGCTCGGCGTCAAGCTGCGCGAGGCGATCACCGGTAAACACCCCTTCAAGACGTTCCTCAATGTGTTGCAGCGCCACGATGACCAGTTCACGAGCTGGCACCGTCACCGTGACGATGCCCGAATCGGCCGGGCGAGACACTGGCCCGCAGAACATGGCTTCGAGCCGTGCCGCTCATAACGCCCGCACAGAACCCCTTGCGCGGAGCGCACATAGCGGGCATTATCCGGGTGATCCTGTCAAGGGGTGTTGGCGGAGGAGTTGGTCGAAGAGGTCGGCTCTGGCGGGCTGGTGGTGTTCGCGGGCGTGGTCTCGTTGGCGGAGCAGGACGGGGTGG
>JACQZZ010000111.1 GCA_016213625.1 Actinomycetota bacterium | reverse complement strand
GCCGAGGCCGCCAAGGCCAAGCTCACCGAGGCCGGCGCCACCGTCGAAGTCAAGTGAGCGGTGCGGCGGGAGCCGCACTCGCAAGGTGAACGGCCAAGCTCACCGAGGCCGGCGCCACCGTCGAAGTCAAGTGAGCGGTGCGGCGGGAGCCGCACTCGCAAGGTGAACGGCCAAGCTCACCGAGGCCGGCGCCACCGTCGAAGTCAAGTGATCCCTGCGGCTCCGGCCGCGTGATCTCGAAAAGTCAGTGCAGGACCCGGGGTTCGCCCCGGGTCCTGTCGCGTCCAAGCCCAGGTTGTGTGGGCGCGAATCCGTTCAGTGGCGAGCGGTGGCGACCCCGTGGGTGCGGTGCCAGTCGTGGACGAGCGGTTTCGCGCCCGACCGTGCCGGGCGATCTTGCCGTTTTCTGCACAGGACGACGGCTCGGAAATCCTTGACATCGTTGCCCCGTCAGGCTTACCGTTCGCGCCAACGGATTTCGCCGCCGAGCATCTGCTCGAGCGGTTGACGACCGCGTTGCCCGCAGGTAGGCTCGTCCGTTGCCGTGCGTTCTGTGTCCCGCTACTCCTATGTACCGGTGACCTTCCGCGCCCCTATGCCTGCTGAGACTGAGGAGTAACCGATGGCCTCTCGTTCCGTGTCCCGCGAACGCTATTCGTTCGCCAACCTGACCGAGCCGTTGGAGCTGCCGGATCTCATCGCGGTGCAGCGCGAGAGCTTCGAGTGGTTCCTCAACGAGGGCCTGGCCGAGACGTTCCGCGACATCTCGCCCATCAAGGACTTCAGCGAGGCGCTCCAGCTCGAGCTCGAGTTCGATCCCGACGACGAAGATCTGCGTCCGCCGCCCAAGTTCTCGGTCGACGAGTGCAAGGAAAAGGACATGACCTACAGCGCGCCCATCTTCGTGCGCGCCCGGTTCATGAACCGCAACACCGGTGAGATCAAGGAGCAGACGGTGTTCATGGGCGACTTCCCCATGATGACCGAGAAGGGCACCTTCATCATCAACGGCACCGAGCGCGTCGTCGTGTCGCAGCTCGTGCGTTCCCCCGGCGTCATCTTCGAGCCGGGCGAGCGGTTCCGTCTCCGTAACCTCAGCAAGCACCAGCTGGTGAAGGGCACCATTCACCCGTACCGCGGTGAGTGGCTCGAGTTCGACGTCGAGCAGAAGCCCGGCAAGGACGTCACCGCCGGCACCCGCGTGGCCCGCAAGCGCCGCATGGGCATCTTCACCCTGCTCCGCGCGCTCGGCTACGACGAAGAGCACGCGCCCGGCTTCATCGATCGCTTCGTTGGCCACTTCGACTTCCTCGAGGGCCAGTGGGAGAAGGAGCGCCACCTGGCGCCCACCCAGAACGAAGCGCTCGTCGAGATCTACAAGCGCGCCCGCCCGGGCGAGCCGCCCACGGTCGAGTCGGCCAAGGCCTACTTCCGCAACGCGTTCTTCGAGAACCGTCGCTACGACCTCAGCCGCGTCGGTCGTTACAAGCTCGACCGCAAGCTCGGCGACGAGATCGGCAAGCTCGACGCGCTGTTCGGCAAGGGCACCCGCGACATCGGCTCGTTCTTC
Organism: Actinomycetota bacterium; assembly: GCA_016213625.1. GTDB lineage: Bacteria > Actinomycetota > Acidimicrobiia > Acidimicrobiales > Ilumatobacteraceae > UBA668. The sequence goes on along the minus strand of JACQZZ010000111.1, from coordinate 10,202 downwards.
CAGGCCGACAACGACGACCCGAACAAGCGCGGCGTCAGCTCCGACCCCGACGACGACCACGTGCTGCGCCCCAACGAAGTGCTCGCCGCCGTCAGCTACATGCTCCACCTCGTGAAGCAGGAGCCGGGCTACCGCCTCGACGATCAGGACCACTTCGCCAACCGCCGCATCCGCAGCGTGGGCGAGCTCATCCAGAACCAGGTGCGCATCGGCCTCAGCCGTATGGAGCGCGTGGTGCGCGAGCGCATGACCACTCAGGACGTGGAGGCCATCACGCCCACCACTCTGGTGAACATCCGCCCGGTCGTGGCTGCCATCAAGGAGTTCTTCGGCACGTCGCAGCTGTCGCAATTCATGGACCAGGTGAACCCGCTGTCGGGCCTCACCCACCGCCGCCGCCTGTCGGCCCTCGGGCCGGGTGGCCTCAGCCGCGAGCGCGCCGGCTTCGAAGTCCGCGACGTGCACTTCAGCCACTACGGCCGCATGTGCCCCATCGAGACGCCGGAAGGTCCGAACATCGGCCTCATCGGTGCACTCTCCACCTTCGCCCGCGTGAACCCCTACGGCTTCATCGAGACCCCGTACCGCGTGGTCAAGAACGGCAAGGTCACCGGCGAGATCCGCTACATGGCCGCCGACGAAGAAGAGAACTACGTCGTCGCCCAGGCCAACACGCCCATCAACGCCGACGGCACCTTCAAGGATGCCCGAGTGCTGGTGCGTCGCAGCCCGCAAGCCGCCAGCCTGGAAGACCTCCGCAAGATGCTGGAGGCCGAGAGCTTCTTCGGCGCCACCACCGACATCGCGTCGGTACCGCCGGAGGAAGTGCAGCTGATGGACGTCAGCCCGAAGCAGATCGTCTCGGTCGCCACGGCACTCATCCCGTTCCTCGAGCACGACGACGCCAACCGCGCGCTCATGGGCGCCAACATGCAGCGTCAGGCCGTGCCGTTGGTGCGCGCCGAGGCGCCGTACATCGGTACCGGCATCGAAGACCGTGCGGCCCGCGACGCGGCCGACCTCATCCAGTCCACGGGCGAGGGTGAAGTCCTCGAGGTCTCCGGCGCCAGCATCGTCGTCCAGTACAAGGAGGGCGGCAAGCGGGTGTACCCGCTCAGCAAGTTCCGCCGCTCGAACCAGGACACGTGCATCAACCACCGTGCCCGGGTGAAGGAAGGCGACAAGATCGTGAAGGGCACCATCCTCGCCGATGGGCCCAGCACCGATCACGGCGAACTCGCCCTCGGCAAGAACCTCCTCGTCGCACTGATGCCGTGGGAGGGCTACAACTTCGAGGACGCCATCATCCTCAGCGAGCGTCTGGTGAAGGACGACGTGCTCACGTCCATCCACATCCACGAACACGAAGTCGACGCACGCGACACCAAGCTCGGGCCGGAAGAGATCTCCCGCGACATCCCGAACCTCAGCGACGACATCCTGCGCGACCTCGACGACCGCGGCATCATCCGCGTCGGCGCCGAGGTGGGCCCCGGCGACGTGCTGGTGGGCAAGGTCACCCCCAAGGGCGAGACCGAGCTCACCCCCGAAGAGCGCCTGCTGCGCGCCATCTTCGGCGAGAAGGCCCGCGAAGTGCGCGACACCTCGCTGAAGGTGCCCCACGGCGAGAGCGGCAAGGTCATCGACGTGAAGGTGTTCACCCGCGAGGACGGCCACGAGCTGCCCCCGGGCGTGAACCAGCTCGTGCGGGTCTACGTGGCGCAGAAGCGCAAGATCAGCGTCGGCGACAAGCTCGCCGGCCGTCACGGCAACAAGGGCGTCATCTCCAAGATCCTGCCCATCGAGGACATGCCCTACACCGCCGACGGCAGCCCGGTCGACATCATCCTCAACCCGCTCGGCGTGCCGAGCCGTATGAACGTGGGTCAGGTGCTCGAAGCGCACCTGGGCTACGCGGCCCGTTGGGGTTGGACCGATGCCAAGAACAACAAGCAGGTGGGCGATGCGCCCATCCGCGGCACCGAGACCAAGACCCGTCCCACCACCAAGCCCAGCACGTTCGTCGCCACCCCGGTGTTCGACGGCGCCCACTGGGACGAGGACAACGCCGCGGGCAAGCACCCCACCATCCAGAGCATCTTCGAGCACCTCAACCCCGAGAGCGTCGACGGTGTGCGGCTCATCCAGACCGACGGCAAGACCACGCTGTACAACGGCCGCACCGGCCTGGCGTACGACAACCCGGTCACCATCGGCTACATGTACATCCTGAAGCTGGCCCACCTGGTCGACGACAAGATCCACGCTCGTTCCACCGGCCCGTACAGCATGATCACCCAGCAGCCGCTCGGTGGTAAGGCACAGTTCGGTGGTCAGCGCTTCGGTGAGATGGAAGTGTGGGCCCTCGAGGCCTATGGCGCCGCCTACTGCCTGCAGGAGCTGCTCACCATCAAGTCCGACGACGTGCTCGGCCGCGTGAAGGTGTACGAGGCCATCGTCAAGGGCGAGAACATCCCCGAGCCCGGCATTCCCGAGAGCTTCAAGGTGCTCATGAAGGAAATGCAGGCGCTCTGCCTCAACGTCGAGGTCCTGGCCAGCGACGGCTCGGAGATCGAGATGCGCGAGATGGACGAAGACGTGTTCCGCACGGCCGAAGAGCTGGGCATCGACATCAGCCGCAACGAGCGCGGCACCGACGAGGACGCCCGCGAGCGCGAGGCTCGCCGGGCATCCCGCACCAGCGGCTACTGAGCCGAACCGAACTGAACGACTGACTGACGAAGCGACGAAGAAGAGGCGACGAGATGCTCGATGTGAACATGTTCGACCAGCTGAAGATCGGCCTGGCGACGGCCGACCAGATCCGGCTGTGGTCCCACGGTGAAGTGAAGAAGCCCGAAACGATCAACTACCGCACCCTGCGTCCCGAGAAGGACGGCTTGTTCTGCGAGAAGATCTTCGGGCCCACCCGCGACTGGGAGTGCTACTGCGGCAAGTACAAGCGCGTGCGCTTCAAGGGCATCATCTGCGAGCGCTGTGGTGTGGAAGTCACCCGCTCGAAGGTGCGCCGCGAGCGCATGGGTCACATCGAGCTGTCGGCACCCGTCGTCCACATCTGGTACCTCCGCGGCACCCGCAGCTGGCTGGCGTACCTGCTGGCCGGCCTCGAGCCGAAGGAAGAGCTGAAGGCCAAGCAGCTCGAGAAGGTCATCTATTTCGCCGCCAACCTGGTCACCTGGGTCGACGACGACAAGCGCCATGCCGATCTGTCGAACCTCGAGGCCGAGTTCCGCGAGGAGCAGGAAGCCATTCGCAAGGAGCTCGAGGTCGCCATCGACCGTCGCTACAAAGAGCTCGAGGACGAAGCGGGCCGTACCGAGGCCGAGGGCGCCGATGCTCGCAAGCTGAAGACGGCCGCCGAGAAAGAGATCGGGAACATCCGTGAGCGCTACGAGATGGAGCTCGACCTCCTGGCTCGTACGTGGGACGAGTTCAAGAGCCTCCACTCGCGCCTCATCATCGATGACGAACTGCTGTGGCGTGAGCTGCGCGATCGTTACGGCGACTACTTCGAGGGCGGCACCGGTGCCGACGCCATCAAGGCGCTCATCGACCGCATCGACTTCGACGAGGAAGAGATCAAGCTCCGCGACGCCATCGACCACACCGCCAGCGGCCGCAAGCCCCTGTCGGCGCAGCGTCGCCAGAAGGCCATCAAGCGCCTGAAGATCGTCGCCTCGTTCAACCAGCGCGACGAGCACGGCCGCCGCCTGAACGACCCGAAGGCCATGATCCTCGACGTGGTGCCGGTCATCCCGCCGGAACTGCGCCCGATGGTGCAGCTCGACGGTGGCCGTTTCGCCACCTCCGACCTCAACGACCTGTACCGCCGCGTCATCAACCGCAACAACCGCCTGAAGCGTCTGCTGGATCTGGGTGCGCCCGAGATCATCGTGAACAACGAGAAGCGCATGCTGCAGGAGGCCGTCGACGCACTGTTCGACAACGGCCGTCGTGGCCGTCCGGTCACCGGCCCGGGCAACCGTCCGCTGAAGTCACTCTCCGACATGCTCAAGGGCAAGCAGGGCCGCTTCCGTCAGAACCTGCTCGGTAAGCGCGTCGACTACTCCGGTCGTTCGGTCATCGTGGCCGGCCCCACGCTGAAGCTGCACCAGTGCGGTCTGCCGAAGCTGATGGCCCTCGAGCTGTTCAAGCCGTTCGTGATGAAGCGCCTGGTCGACCTCGAACTGGCGCAGAACATCAAGAGCGCCAAGCGCATGGTCGAGCGTCGTCGCCCGCAGGTGTGGGACGTCCTCGAAGACGTCATCAAGGAGCACCCGGTGCTCCTCAACCGTGCACCAACCCTGCACCGCCTCGGCATCCAGGCCTTCGAGCCGGTGCTCGTGGAGGGCAAGGCCCTGCAGATCCACCCGCTGGTGTGCACCGCCTTCAACGCCGACTTCGACGGCGACCAGATGGCCATCCACGTGCCGCTGTCGGCCGAAGCACAGGCCGAGGCCCGCGTGCTGATGCTCAGCGCCAACAACATCCTGTCGCCGGCGTCGGGTCGCCCCATCGTGACCCCCAGCCAGGACCTCATCATCGGCGGCTACTACCTCACCGAGTCGCAGCCCGGCGCTGCCGGCGAGGGCCGCGTGTTCCGCAACCTGTGGGAAGTGCTCCGGGCGATGGACGAAGGTGCGCTGCACCTCCACGCCACCATCCGGATGCGCCGCAAGGAAGTCCTCATGGGCGAGGAGAGCACCGAGTTCGAGACCACGGCCGGCCGTCTGCTGTTCGAGGAAGCCCTCCCCGAGGACTACCCCTCGAAGTTCGGCCACATCGAGTACCTCATCAAGAAGAAGGAAATGGGCGTCATCGTCGAGCGCCTCAGCGACCACTACAACAAGAGCATGGTCGCCTCCTCGCTCGACGCGATCAAGAACCTCTGCTACCGCTACGCGGCACAGAGCGGTCTCACCGTGTCCATCGACGACGTGAAGACGCCGAAGGCGAAGGCTCAGCTGCTCGAGGAGCACGAGGCCATGGCCGACAAGGTGGAGGGTCAGTTCCGTCGCGGCATCATCACCGACGGCGAGCGTCGCCAGCAGGAAGTGCGCATCTGGACCGACGCCACGGCGAAGGTGCAGAAGGCCATGGAGGACGAGTTCAAGGCCCAGCGCTTCAACCCGATCGACATGATGGTCGGCTCGGGTGCCCGAGGCAACATGACCCAGATGCGTCAGATCGCCGGCATGCGTGGCCTCGTGGCCAACCCCCGTGGCGACATGATCCCGCGTCCCATCAAGAAGAACTTCCGTGAGGGTCTCGAGACGCTCGAGTACTTCATCGCCACGCCTGGTGCCCGTAAGGGTCTGGTCGACACGGCGCTGCGTACCGCCGACTCGGGTTACCTCACCCGTCGTCTCGTCGACGTGGCGCAGGAGCTCATCATCCGCGAGGTCGACTGCGGCTCGAACCTGGGTCTGTGGATCGACTACGTCGGCCCCGACACCGCGAACAAGCGCGCCTACCTCGAGACCAAGCTGTTCGGTCGTGCACTGTCGCAGGACGTCACGCTCTCCGACGGCACGGTGCTGCGCCGCAACCAGCTCGTCGGCGACATCGAGATGGCCGCCCTGCGCGACGACGCCACGGTGAACCGGGTGCGTGTGCGCTCGGTGCTCACCTGCGACGCCGAGCTCGGCGTGTGCGCACTCTGCTACGGCCGCTCGCTGGCCACCGGCAAGAGCATCGAACTCGGCGAGGCCGTCGGCGTCATCGCCGCACAGTCCATCGGCGAGCCCGGTACCCAGCTCACCATGCGTACCTTCCACACCGGTGGTGTGGCCGGCAAGGACATCGCCGGCGGTCTGCCCCGCGTCGTGGAGCTCTTCGAGAGCCGTACGCCGCGTGGTTCGGCCCGTCTGGCCCGTGCCACCGGTGTGGTGCGCATCGGCGACGACGAGGGCAAGGGCATCCCGGTCACCGTCATCGACGACCAGGGTGAAGAGCACCAGATCGTGCTCCCCACCGGCTCGCGTCCCATCGTCACCGATGGCGCCGAGGTCAAGGCCGGCGACCCCATCACCGACGGTCCCTTCGACCCGAAGGAACTGATGGAGATCAAGGGCATCCGCGAGACCCAGCTCTACCTCGTGGAAGAGGTCCAGAAGGTGTACCGCGACCAGGGTGTGTCCATCCACGACAAGCACATCGAGCTCATCGTGCGTCAGATGACCCGCCGCGTGGGCGTGCAGGAGCCCGGCGACACCGGCTTCCTACCCGGCGAGCGTGCCGATGCCAAGGTGTTCCGCGACACCAACCGCCGCATGGTGGAGGAGGGCAAGAAGCCCGCCGAAGGTCGTCCGGAGATCATGGGCATCACCAAGGCGTCGCTGGCCACCGAGAGCTGGCTGTCGGCAGCCTCCTTCCAGGAGACCACGCGTGTGCTCACCGAGGCCGCCATCGACGGCAAGGGCGACAGCCTGCTCGGCCTGAAGGAGAACATCATCATCGGCAAGCTCATCCCGGCCGGTACCGGCATGATGCGCTACCGCGACTTCACCGTCGAGGCGCCCGACTACCAGCCGATGGCCTACTTCAGCAGCGAGGTCGAGGAAGACCCGGCCGCGTGGCTGAGCAACATCCACGGCACGTACAGCACCGACGAGTCCGGCGAAGTCGTCGCCGAGAGCTGACGTCCCGCAGTACCGCTAGTGCCCGGCGACGGGCGAGTGCACTGACGAGCCCGGGGCATGTGCCCCGGGCTCGTTCGCGTGTTCGGCACGGACGGGAACAGCGAGCTGTTCCTCGAGCCAGCGTTCCGCGTCGTCGACCAGAGCGGGGTACGCGCTGCGCCACCCGTCGAGTCCCTTGGTGGACCAGGCGTGCAGGTTGAGTGCATCTCTCGCCGCCTGCTCTCGGGCGTCGGCCGCGGCGATGGCCGTCTCGTCGACCACGGGTTCGGGAATGGTGGGATGGTCGGGCACCTTCTCGGCGGGTGTCCGCACCCGCGACAGCAGGTAGTTGCCGAGCTGGCGGAGTTGCTTGCCGAACACGACCACGAACAGCACGGCAGCGGTGATGCGCCAACCCAGATGCAGGCGGCGACCCTCCACCAGCGCCTGGATCCACCACGTGGTGGGCACGACGAGACCGGCGGCCAGGCTGACGCCGAGGACCACCTTCTGCGGGCTGGTGCGGTCCATGTCGTTGGCCAGCAGACCCGGCACGAACAGCGGAGTGAGGGCCAGCGAGGCCAGGTCGAGGTGGCTGGTGACGCGTCCGCTGAAGAACTGGCTGCCGGTCCACAGCAGGGTCCACGAGATCAATGAACTGGTGAGCAACATCGCCGAGAATTTGCGGCGCCCGAACAGGATGAGCCAGCGCATCAACACCGTGCGCACGAACACGAACGACACGAGGGCCACGGAGAACGCCACGGCGACCTGGTACGGGTCACCCATGAACATGCCGATGTAGGCAGCGCCGACGAACCCGCCCGACTTCAAGCCGTAGTTGGTGGTGACCGCCCACGATGCGGCCGCCGACAGGAGCACGGCCACCGGCACCCACCGGCTGACGATGCTCATCGAGCCGAACCCCGACAGGGGAGCGAGGTCGTTCACGCCCGGCAGGTTGAGCAGGAGTGCCACGGCGATCGGGGTGGCGACGATCCCGCCGGCGAACAGCACGGCCTTGGTGGTGCGCTTGATGCCCTGGCGGCCCATGTCGTGAGCGATGAGGGCGGGCACCACGTAGCCGGCTCCGACGAACAGCGGGATCTGTTCCTCCCACAGCCACTGACCCTGCGGGCTGAGCTTGAGCATGGTCGCCTGGATCGAGATGGAGATCATCGCCATGACGGTGAACTTGGTGCGCCCGAAGAGCATGAACTTTCTGCGGATCACTTTGTTGACCAACAGGTAACTGATGATCGCGTTCAGGAAGGTGGCGGCGATGACCAGTGGGTAGACGAGGAAGATGGCGATGTAGCCGGGGACGACGATCGAGCCCGTCGTGAGGTGCAGACGCTCGTAGAGCAGCATCGACGTGACGATGCCGAACAGGAACGCGAAGCGGACGATCTCGGACGAGAAGAGATAGTCATGCACCTAGGTGGCCTCCGCCGGGTCCCAGGGCTCGGCCTCGTGCTCGAAGTACTCGAGCATCATCTCGGCCTGGTGGGTGTGGATGTTCACGAAGCCCACCACCAGCACGTGCTCGGTGGGCATCCCACCCACCATCTTGTCGATGATCTGATCCACGGGCGGGCTGTGCGTGTCACCGAGGTTGAGGATGCGGTCGAGGGGGTAGCCGTTGTCCACCAGCAGGTCGGTGACGAGGCCTTCGAACGCCCCGAAGGTGACCAGGTAGTTGAACGACAGGTCCTTCACCGCGACCTCGGCGAACTGGATGGCCCGGCGCTCGCGGTCGCTGCGGTTGTTGAGGATGCCCACCGTGGTGGTCTCGGGGGTCATGAACGGCACGAGCTTCTCCATCGCGACCACCATCGACTCGCGGTCGTTCACCGCGAACAGGTTGGCCCACGTGACCCGCTTGCCGAGGATGCGCAGTTCCTTCATACGCAGCACGCCGGGGTCGGGGTCGGCGCGCACGATGCCGTCCATCGCCACGTTGCGCGGGATGCCCACGATGTCGGCGATCGCGATGGCGATGGCCACGTTCTCCTTGAACGCGATGTAGTCGAAACGCTCGATGTCGGTGTCGCTCACCACGTTCGGGTCGGCGTAGACCACACGCGTGTTCCGCTTCGCCGCAACCTCTTCGATGATCGGGGTGATGGCCGGGTTCACTTCGGCCGTCACCAGGATGCCGTTGCGTGGGCAGGTGCTGAGCAGCGACCGGGCGATCTCGGGCAGCGTCTCGCCCATCACGTCCTGGTGGTCCTCGCGCACGTTGGTCAGCACGCCGATGTTCGAGCGCACGATCATGCGCTCGCTCACCTCCTGGTACTGGGGCTTGAGGGCCATGCACTCGATGACGAGCACCTGCACGCTGTCGTCCACGTACTTCTCCGACACCTCGATCTGCTCGAGGATGGTCGGCGCGGCCTTGCGGTTGATGATCTCGTCGACGCCCTCGCGGTTCACCACGACGGCTTCGGTGCCGGTCGCCTTGCCGATGGTGACGTAGTTCGCCTCCCGGAACATCCCCGCGATGATCCTGGTCACAGTGCTTTTCCCGCGGATGCCGTTGACGTGGATGCGGTAGTCCAGGCGGTCGATCCGGCGGTGGTGCGTGCGCGCTTCGAGTGCCCAGCGCGTGAGCAGCGCGAGGCTCACGAGATAACCGCAGATCACAGCGACAGGCACGGGGAAGTCATCGGCACGTCTTGACCCAAATTTGAGGATTTCCTGGGTCTCGACACGGAACTTCGCGAACCCTCGCGGAGCAGAACACCGCAGGTTGCCGCCCTGTACCGCGCGCCTCTAACATTGCAGGGTCCTGTGTGCCGATTGCCGGCGCCCCAGGCTTCGATTCGTTCGCAGAGGTAGACGCGTGCCCACCATTCAGCAGCTCGTCCGTCAAGGGCGCAGCACCAAGTTCTCGAAGACCAAGACGCCGGCCCTGAAGGGGTCGCCGCAGCGTCGCGGTGTGTGCACTCGCGTGTACACCAACACCCCGAAGAAGCCGAACTCGGCGCTTCGCAAGGTGGCCCGTGTGCGTCTCACCAGTGGTGTCGAGGTCACGGCCTACATCCCCGGTGAGGGTCACAACCTGCAGGAGCACAGCATCGTGCTCGTGCGTGGCGGCCGTGTGCGCGACCTCCCCGGTGTGCGCTACAAGATCATCCGCGGCGCACTCGATGCCGCCGGCGTGAAGAACCGCAAGCAAGCCCGCAGCCGCTACGGCGCGAAGATGGCAAAGTAAGGAACACAGATGCCTCGTAAAGGTCCTGCCCAGCGTCGCGAGCTCATGCCCGACCCGATCTACCGGTCGCTGCTCGTCACCCAGATCGTCAACAAGGTCATGCTCCACGGCAAGCGTTCGGTTGCCGAGAAGATCGTGTACGACGCGCTGAAGATCGTCGAAGAGAAGTCGGGCGCCGAGCCCATCGCCACGCTGAAGCGTGCGGTCGACAACATCAAGCCCCCGCTCGAGGTGCGCAGTCGTCGCGTCGGTGGCGCCACGTACCAGGTGCCGGTCGAGGTGCGTCCTCGTCGTGCCGGCACGCTGGCCATCCGCTGGCTCGTCGACTTCAGCCGTGCCCGTCG
>JACQZZ010000113.1 GCA_016213625.1 Actinomycetota bacterium | reverse complement strand
TCGATCATCGGGACGAGGATGGCTTCTGCTCCGGCGTCGAGCATTCGTCCGATGATTCCCGGTTCGTTCCAAGGGACTCGCACAATGCTGGCCAACCCGTGGAGGTCTGCAGCGCGGATCATGTCGAGTGCACCTTCGTAGCCCATGCAGCCGTGTTGCATGTCGATGAGCACCCAGTCGAAGCCGGTCTTGCCGATGACCTCAATACCGAGCGCGCCCGGCATCATGCACCACGCCCCGTAGGTGACGTCACCGTTGGCCCAGCGCTGACGGAGCGACAGGCGTTCGGTGGTCACGAGGCTCGCTCCTCGGCGCTCAGCGACGCCGGGCCGAGCGCGACACCGCGAACCGTGCGAGAGTCGGTCGGCTGGTGACCGATCGCATGCTTCGGCGCCGGGATCTCGGCGACCGTGTTGGCAAGCCGCCCGACGCCGGTGACCTCGACCTCGACGACATCGCCGAGCGCCATCGGGCGCGAGTTCGCCGGTGTGCCGGTGAGGATGATGTCGCCGGGCAGCAGCGTGATGTGACGGCACAGATCGGCGAGCATGTAGTCGATGCCGTAGGTCATCCCGGTGACCGGGTCCTCCTGCACGACGGAGCCGTTGATGTAGGTCCGCAACGTCGACTCGCGAATGTCGATGCCGCGAACGATGCCAGGCCCGACCGGACAGAACCCGTCCATGCCCTTCACGCGGAGCATGCCCCCGGAGTCGGTGTCGCGGTAGTCGTGACAGCCGACGTCGTTAGCCGGCGCGAAGCCCGCCAGATACGACCACGTGTCGTCGGGGGCGACATTGCGCATCGGCTTGCCGACGATCGCGGCGATCTCGCCCTCGTAGTTGAGGTATTGACAATCGGCCGGGCGAAGCAACAGCCCTCGATGCGAGTTCATCGCAGTGGTCGGCTTCTGGAAGTACGTGGGCGTCGCGCCCATCTGCACACCGAACTCGATGGCCCGTGACGGATAGTTGAGGTGGACGCACAGGATCTTCGTCGGGTCACAGGGCGGCATGTACGTCGCGTCGGCTTCGACCGTGCGGCGACCGTCGCCGAGCACGAGTTCCTCGCCGTCGACCTGCACCCAGTGCGGGATCCCGTCGTGGAGGATGCGCCGCCACTCCTCTCGTTCACTTTCGAGCACGTTCGGTCGGGCGTTGGCGCTCATGCCGGCTGCCGATCGCCGGCGAGGTCGAACCACACGTGCACCTGGCCGGTCCCGAACGCGTTCTCGTACTCGGACAGCTGGGTGCCGGGGGATGTCCAGTCGCGTCCACCGAGCGCTCCGGCCATGATCAGGTAGTGGCCGAGCAGACCTTCGGGCTTGAACGGCTTGTACTCCGGGTAGGCGTCGATCACTCCGCTGTGGTCACCCTCGACCCACTTGCCGAGGATGCGCTCGTCGAAGGCTCGTGCCTCGGCGGTGATCACGTGTTCGGCGGCGTTCTTGGTGTGGTTGCTGGAGCTGTCGAGCGGTGGGAAACGGTGGCTCATTCCGCCGGACGCAAGGATGCCGACGTGTGCGTCGCTTCGGGAGATTGCTTCACCGAGGGCCGCACCGAAGTCGAGGAAGTTGTGCGCCTCGGCGTGCTGGCAGATGCCGATGCGCAGTACCGGCAGATCCCAGTGGAGGTGGTGGATGAGGTTGACGGTCGGATACTGGATGCCGAGATGGAGGTTGGGGGTGTTGAACACCGGCAGCATCCGCTCGGCGCCGACTTGCGCGACGAGCGCGGCCAGGGCTGGGGCACCTGGGAAGTCATAGGGGAGGTCGGCGATCATCATCGGCAGTTCTTCGGACGTGTAGAGGCCGGTGTAGCGATCGCCGCCGGCCACGACGTGGAACGCGGTGGTGAACCAGTGGGTGTCGATGATGACGAGCGTGTCGACGCCGGCGGCGTCGAGTCGTGCCCGCAGGTCGCCGAAGCCGGCGACGAGGGTGGTGTCGTACCCACCGTTCATCGCGATGCGACCTTCCTCGGGGATCATGATCCCGGGCTGGTGGCTGACGAGTGCAGCAGCGTTGATCGTTCCCATGTTCAGTTCCCCGCGTGTGGTGATGTGGTGAGTGAGTCGTGGCGTGTGGCGACGTTCTTGACGTCGCAGAAGAAGTCGAAGCTCCAGGTGCCGCCCTCGCGGCCGATGCCGGAGTTGCGGGAACCACCGAACGGTGCGGCGAGCTCGCGGACGTAGTAGCAGTTGACCCACACCGTGCCGGCGACGAGGCGGTCGGCGACGTAGGTGGTGCGGGTGGCGTCGCGGCCGAACAGTGTTGCGGCGAGGCCGTAGTCCTGGTCGTTGGCGACAGCGATGGCCTCGTCGGCGTCGGCAACGGTGTGCCAGCTGAGCACGGGGCCGAACACCTCGCTGCGGAACAGTTCGGAGTCGTGGGCGACGTGGTCGAACATGGTCGGTTGGTAGTAGAGCTCGCCGGCGTCGTGGCGGCCGCCGCCCCACAGCACTCGTGCACCGGCTGCTCTTGCTCGTTCGACGAAGCCGTCGACTCGGGCAGCGTGCGTGGGGTGGATCAGCGGGCCGATGCGCGTCGCGGGCTGACGTGGGTCGCCGACGATCAACGCTGCGGTGTGGGTTCGGACTTTGTCGAGCAGTTCGTCGGCGATGGAGGCGTCGACGATGATCCGAGTCCCGGACAGGCACACCTGACCGGCGTTCATGTACTGGGCGACGATCGTCTGTGCCGCGGCGTCGAGGTCGGCGTCGGCGAGGACGACGAACGGTGACTTGCCGCCGAGTTCGAAGCTGACCGGTGTCAGGGTCTCCGCGGCTGCTCGTCCGATGGAACGCGCCGTCGGCGTCGAGCCGGTGAAGCTGATCCGATCGACATCCTCGTGCGCAACAAGCGCCGCGCCGGCAGCGCTGCCGATGCCCTGCACGAGGTTGAGCACACCGTCGGGAAGGCCGGCTTGCGCGCTGAGTTGGGCGAGGAGGGCGGCGGTCAGTGGGGCCCATTCCGGCGGCTTGACCACGATGGTGTTGCCGGCCGCGAGTGCGGGCCCGACCTTCCAGGTGGTCAGCATGAACGGCGCGTTCCATGGGGTGATCAGCGCCGCGACACCGCTCGGGTCGAACCGCACCCGGTTGCTGACCTGTGGGGACTCGATGGTCTCGCCGAGTGTCAGTGCATGTTCGGCGAAGAACGAGACGTTCAGCGCCGCACGAGGGACGACGGCATGCTTGAGACCGGTCAGTAGCGAGCCGTTGTCGACCGATTCGACCGTGGCGATGTCATCGACGTGCTCGTTGATCAGTTCCGCGAATCGGCGCAGGATCGGCGCCCGCCCGGCGGGACCGAGCGCAGCCCATGCCGGAAACGCGGCGCGTGCCGCAGCCACAGCGGCGTCGACTTCGCTGCCGCCGCCGGCTGCTACGTCGGCGAGGTGACTGCCGTCGATCGGTGAGCGGTCCTCGAACCGGTCGGCGGAGGCGACCCAGCGGCCGTTGATCCAGTGATCGGTGTGGACCTCGACGCCGTCGACGGTGCTCACGTGGTCGGTGATGGTGTTGTTGCTCATGGTGGTGTGCATCGTCCGATCAGAAGCCGGCCGCGTCGCGGGGCAGGCCCAGCAGCGAACGACCAAGGGTCTGGGCGGCGATGTCGTAGTCCGAGTAGGTGTGGGCGCCAGTCATCTTCGAGTCGCGCCACAGACGCTGCATCTCGTTGTGCTGGAACCAGGCGCTGCCCCCCGACGCCGTGAACAGCCGGTCGACGGCCTCGATCGCCATCTTCGTTGCGTACGCCTGGTTGGAGCGCCAGTACAGATCTTCCTCGATGGTGGGAAGGACTCGTGAGCGTGCCTTCTGTGTGAACGCCGACCAGTCGGCACTCAACGTTGCGTACGCGGCGCGGACCTGGTGGTGAGATTCGGCGAGACGCATGTACGCAGGCGCTGTCGTCCCGACGTTTGCCCCCGTGTAGGCGCGAACACGGGTCGACACCTTGTCGCTGTACACCTCGAGGAACTTTCGGGCGATGCCGACCGATACCGCAGAGAAGCCCATCGCGAACCAGTGCGCGAAGTGGGTGTGGAAGATCTCGCCGTCGTTGCTGCCGAAGCCCTTTGACAGGCCGGTCATCAGCCCGATCTGCGACTCGATCCGATGCTCGGGAACGAACACATCGTCGACGAGCAGCGTCTTCGATCCGGTGCCGTTGAGGCCCGCCACGAACCAGTCGTCGTGGATCGCATAGTCGCTGCGGGGCACGATCGCGAAGTGGGTGGCGAGGGCGCCGTCGACGATCGGGTCGGGGCGGAGGAACCCGAGGATCGCCCACGTCGCATGGTCACAGCCACTCGACCACGAGAACCGCCCCGACAGGCGAACACCGCCATCGACCGGGGTCCCCTTGCCGAGCGGCGCCACCGACGACGACACCAGGGCCGTCGAATCGTCGTCCCAGATCTCGTGCTGCAACTCGTCGGACATCAACGCGATCATGTGCGAGTGCTGGGCCAGCAGCCCTGACGCCCACGCCGTGGACGCACACGCGCTGGCGATGTCGACGACCGCCGGACCGTAGACCTCGGCCCCGACTTCCAGACCTCCGAACCGCTTGGGCTGGAACGCCTTGAAGAAGCCGGCGTCTCGCAGAGCGGCGACGTTCGCGTCGGGCACCTTGCGTTCTTGTTCTGCAAGCCCGACGTTGCTGGCGATCGACGGCAGCACCTTGGCGACACGTTCACCGAACGTTGTGGTCGAGTGCGCGGTTTCAGGCGCGATCTGGATTGACATCGAGACCCCCATCTCAGGTTAGGAATCGACGTTATTGTAACGTACGTTCCAGTTGGAATGAGCGATACAATAACGGTCGAGTGAGGTAGTGTCAAGGGCCATGTCGGCGAGAACCACCAGAGCGAACGGCCGGGCGTCGCGACGCCAGATCCTCGACGCTGCAGCGGAGATCGCCAGCGAGTGCGGCTACCAGGGCACCAGCATCAGCGCGGTGTCGAAGCGCTCCGGCCTCCCGAACAGTTCGATCTACTGGCACTTCGCGAACAAGGAGGACTTGTTCACCGCCATCATCAACGACAGCTACGAACAGTGGTGCGACGAGCTCGCCGCATCGCGCAACAGCGCGAACGGCGACGGACACAACTTCGAGCACCTCTACGCCAAGCTCGGACAGTTCCCCGACTTCATCCGCCTCGGCCTCATCATGACCCTCGAACGACCACCCGAGGGAGGCGACGCCGCCCGCCAACGCTTCCTCGAGATCCGACGGGAATCGCTCGAGAACCTCCGCACCGCGCTCCTGAGCGACTACCCCGACCTCGGCGAGCCGCAAGCGAACGCCCTGGCGGCGATGACGCTGTCACAACTCGATGGATCCTTCGTCGCCGCGATGGCGGGAGAGACAGCGCTCACCCCAAGAGTCTTGAGCGATGCCGTGCACACACTCGCCACATCGATGAGCGCCGGCCACGCCGCACACGTGGAATAGGCCCCGACGCGGGCGGCAACCCGGACGACCAGAGGCGTCCGATTTCCGCCAGCACGAGAAGGTCTGTGCAGGAATCGTGCACTCGCAGGAACTTCGCAGCCCCGCGAGATCCCACGATTGCCGTCCTGACCTGGTTCTTCTTTGTGCCCGGGACGGGGTTCGAACCCGTACGTACGTTCGTACAAGGGGGTTTAAGACTTCGCTCCCCGGTCCGATGCGTCCGGTCTGGTCCGTTCGACCTGCTCACGTCCGCCGTCGTCGTCCGCCCGTGTCCGTCTGATCCGCCCGGGTCCGACAGGTACGGCCAGGTCTTGTGCAGGAATCGTGCAGGATTTCTCGTTTGCGCTGTCCTACCACCTGTCCTACCATCTGATCATGGCCCAACGACAGAAGCGATCGATCTCGCTCCCCGCCGACCTCGCCGATGCCATCGACCAGGCCGCCACGGCGGAAGGCACCACGGTGAGCGCTTGGATCGCGGATACCGCAGCGCACCGTCTGCGGATCGATGCCGGCCGCAAGGGTGTCGCCGAGTGGGAACGCCAGCACGGCGCACTCACGCCCGATGAGCTCGCCGATGGGCTCGCCCGAGCGAGGGCGTTGCTGCGCCGGCAGCCGGCCCGCAAGAGCGCCTGATGAACGGCGTCACCTATGACACCGGTGCGTTGATCGCTGCCGATCGCAACGACCGACGAATGTGGGCGCTGCACGCCGGCTTCCTCGCGCTCGAGGTCTCCCCCACCGTGCCCACCCCTGTGCTCGCCGAAGCCTGGCGGGGCGGGTCACGTCAGGCGAGCCTGTCCCGCTTCCTTGCCCTGTGCACCACCGAGCCCCTGACCGACGAACAGGCCAAGGCGGTCGGAACGCTGGCCGCGCATGCGGGACATGACGACATCGTCGACGTGACGGTCGTCGAGGGAGCCGTTCGACGCCACGACGCTGTCGTCTCCTCGAATCCCACGCACATCCGCAAGGTCGCGGATGCCGTCCGCGCTCGTCTGACGGTTGAGACAGTCTGACGGCGCCACCCCCGGCGGATGAGGTCGAACCGCCAGGGCCCTCTTCACAGACGCTCTGACAGTCCCGAAATCAGCCACACGGCGGCGTTCGGATTGGCGCCGACCGATCAGTACGCGAACGCTGTGAGCGTCCCGTCGCGGTTGACGAGCATGACCGGCTGGTCGGCCCAACTCGCTGTGTCGCCGCCCATCCCTGGAGCGTCGCCGGGCATGCCCGGCAACGCCAGTCCGGCGGCGTCGGGGCGTTCCGTGAGCAGTCGTTGGATTGCTTCAGCCGGCACGTGTCCCTCGATCGCGTAGCCGGCGACGATGCCCGTGTGGCACGACGCCGCGTTGTCGGGAATGCCTTGGGATGTGCGGAACTCGGCGCGGCCTGGATCCTCGGTCACGTCGACCGTGGCACCGTTCGATTGCAGGTACACGACCCACGCTGAGCAGCAGCTTCAACCAGGGTCACGGCGGACCGCGAATGACAGACCCGCCAGCGCACCGCCGGTCCCGGCCGACGCAGGCGGTGCCGATGCGGTTCCGCCGTTGGTGCTCGAGCAGCCTGCGAGCACCCCGGCCAGCGCGACCGTGCCGGCGCCGAGTGTGGCGCAGAACTGGCGTCGTCCGATCGTGCTCATCGCCCGGTCACCGTAGTCGGCGTGTCCCGTCGGGCGTCGGCGCGTGTGCCGTGGGCGGGTCGGCGCAGCAACCGGAGGCCGTTGGCGATGACGACGAGGCTGGCGCCCATGTCGGCGAGCACTGCGATCCACAGCGAGGCGGTCCCGGCGAGTGTGAGGACGAGGAAGATGACCTTGACACCGAGGGCGATGGTGATGTTCTGCCAGAGCACGTGTGCGGTGTGGGTGGAGATCCGGATGGTCTCGGCGATCTTGCGTGGGTCGTCGTCCATCAGCGCGATGTCGGCGGTCTCGATCGCGGTGTCGGTACCGGCGGCGCCCATCGCGATCCCGAGGTCCGCTTTGGCGAGCGCAGGGGCGTCGTTGACGCCGTCGCCGACCATCCCGACGGGCCCGGCGGTGGCGACGAGTTCGGTGATGATGCGCAGTTTGTCGTCGGGCAGCAGGTCGCCGCGGGCGTCGTCGATGCCTGCCTGGTGGGCGATCGCGGTTGCGGTCCGTTGGTTGTCGCCGGTGAGCATGATCGTGGTCACACCCAAGGCCTTGAGGTCGTCGACAGCTTGGCGGCTGTTCGGGCGGAGCGTGTCGGCGACGGCGAGTACGGCGATCGGGTGCGCGTTCATGAGCACGATCGCGGTCTTGGCTTCGTTCTCCAGCCGTTCCAGGATCGCTTCGAGTTCGGGCCCGCACATCCCGGTCTCTTCGGCGAGGCGGTGGTTGCCCAACGTGTACACGGTGCCGGCGATGCTGGCGCGCACACCGCGACCGGTGATCGCTTCGAACTCCTCGGCGTCGTCGAGCGGGCCGTGGTAGGCGGTGACGATCGCGTGCGCCACCGGGTGCTCGGAAAGCGCTTCGATCGACGCCGTGATTCGCAGCACCTCGTCGTCAGTCAGTTCGCCGAGGTTGACGAGGTCGGTGAGCACCGGGGTGCCATGGGTCAAGGTGCCGGTCTTGTCGAGAGCGACGGTTCGGATCTTGCGGGCGTTCTCGAGGTGCACACCGCCTTTGATCAAGATGCCGCGCCGGGCCGCGCCACCGAGCCCGGACACCACGGTCACCGGAGTCGAAATCACCAGCGCGCACGGGCAGGCGAGCACGAGCAGCACCAGTGCCCGGTAGAACCAGTCGTGGAAGCTGCCGTGCCCGGTGACCACCGGGACGACGGCCACGATGATCGCCATCGCGAACACCGCCGGTGTGTAAATCGCGGCGAAGCGGTCGACGAAACGCTGCGCAGGGGCCTTGTCGGCTTGGGCTTCCTGGATCGAACGGGCGATCCGATCGAGTGTGCCTTCGCCCTTTGCAGCGGTGACGGTGATCTCCAGGGTGCCGCGCTCGTTGATCGTGCCGGCGAACACAGGATCACCGACCGTTTTCGAAACGGAGATCGACTCTCCGGTGATCGGTGCCTGGTTCACCGAACTCGCCCCGGAGGTGACGCGTCCGTCGAGGGCGATGCGTTCGCCCGGCTTGACCAGGATCACCGCGTCCAACGGCACTTCCCCGGTCGGAACGGTGACCCAGCCACCGTCACGGCGCACGCTCGCCGTCTCGGGAGCGAGACCGACGAGTGAACGGATCGCGTTGCGGGCCCGTTCCAAGCTCAGTGCCTCGATGAGTTCGGCCACACCGAACAGCCAGATGACCACCGCTGCTTCGGGCCACTGCCCGATCGCGATCGCGCCGATGACCGCGACGGACATCAACAGGCTCATCGTCATCCGCAACGAACGCAGCGCCTGGAACCCCTTGCGTAGCGTGTCACGACCACCAAGCGCGATTGCCGCAAGTGCCAGCACTGCGACCAGCAACGACTGCTCGTCGGCGCCGGCGATCACCGCGACCTCGGAGCCCACGGCGAGCACACCGGCGCCGACGGTGATGACGATCGAGCGGCGCGACAGGCTCCGCGACAGCTCCGCGCCCTCGGCTTCGACGACGACACTGGGCCGCATCCCCAACTCGCGAATCGCCGCCTCGATCGGCGCCGGTGACGCCAGTTCGTGACGGACACGCACCCGCCGGCCGACCAGATCGAACTCCAACGACCGCACCCCGGGCAGCGGTGTCAGTACGGCCCGCAGATCGTTCTCCTCAGTCGCGCAGTCGAGCTCCTCCACCCGGTAGGTGACCACACCGACACCCGCTGACGGACCCGCCAACGGCGCCGCCATTGACGGTGCCACACAACACTCGTCGGCGTCCACGGTCGAAGTCGTCGGAGGATGGTCGTGATCTTGCTCAGCCGACACGACGACCGCCTTCCACACCAGGGTCGGCGATCGGCCCGGTTGCGTCCGACACCATGACCTGATGGCGCACATGGTCAGCAGAGAGATCCAACAGCATTCGCACATGCGCATCGGCGAGCCGGTAATGGATACGGCGGCCATCGCGGCGAGTACGCACCACATCGGCAGCACGCAGCAACCGCATTGCCTGACTCACCACGTTCTCCGCCACACCGGCAACACGAGCCAGGTCGCACACGCACAGCTCTCCCGCCTCCAATAGCGCATGCAAGATCGCCAGACGGGTCGGATCCCCCAGCAACCGGAACAGCTCGGCCGCGTCGACGTGCGCCTCGCGGCCGGACAGCCGATCCTGTAACGCCTCCAGCGGTGCCGTCGGCTCGTCACAGTGCGACGGACACACATCGAGATCCACAACCGAAGCCTTGCGCGAAGCAGCCATGTCCGGCACTATATCTGTGCAGCTGAACAGATAACAAGACAAACATCGAAAGGACATCACTGTGGACATCGCCGCACTCGCCCTCTATCTCCTCTGGGCGTGGCTCGCGTTCGGGTGGCGGACCATCGACCAACGGCGCCGCACCGGCGACAGCGGACTCCGCCTCCAGGCCCAGACCAACACGCCCCAGTGGTGGGCCAAGATCGGGTTCGGCATCGCGATTCTCGTCGGCTTCGCCGCCCCCATCGCCGCCGTCGTCGGACTCGGCAACATCGCGGCACTCGACGCCACATGGCTACACATCGCCGGGGCCGTCGTGACCGTCGCCGGCATCGCGCTCACCGTCGCCGCTCAATACTCGATGGGCGTATCGTGGCGAATCGGCGTCGACCCCCAAGAACGCACCGACCTCGTCACCGATGGAGCCTTCGGCCTAGCACGAAACCCGATCTTCACCGCCATGCTCGTCACGGCCACGGGACTCGCAATGATGATCCCCAACATCATCAGCCTCGTTGGCCTCGCGGCGCTCGTCGCTGCCCTCGAGATCCAAGTCCGACTCATCGAAGAGCCATACCTCGTCCGCACCCACGGCGATCAGTACCGGGCCTACGCGCAGAGAGTCGGACGATTCGCCCCTGGCATCGGCCACATCGACTGAGTGCATGGATTCATCACGTCCCTTGCGAGCCCACGATGGGGAGGTGCGCCTTCCGGAGCGTCGCGCCAGGCGGGCTGGGCGACTTCGCCGATCGCGGCGAGCCCGGCTGACGTCACGGTCGTGTCGTGGTCAGCGCCTCGAGTCGGGTGCGGTAGTCGTCGGGTTCGATCTCGCCGCGGGCGAGGCGTTCAGCGAGGATCTGCTGCGCGCTCAGCGCGGGCGGGGCAGTCGGGCCGGTCGCAACCGCGTGCTGCTGGGGGCCCGTGCGTCGGAGCAACGCTACGCCGAGCCAGATCAGGGTGCCGAACACCAGCAGCATCATGATGGTCATGGGGATCCAGCCCCAGCCGAATCCGTCGTGCATGTCGTTGTTCCAGTTGCCGTGCATCATGGTCTCCATTCGTCGTGTCTGCAGTGCACGGTATGGCGAACGGTGTCAGCTTGGTCGGTGGCGCCGCAATCGGCAGACCGACTCCATCCGTCCTCCACATGATCTCCACATCGACCCGGCATCGTGTGCCGCTTACGGTGGCCCGTGCCGTCCAAGGCCGAGCCCGACATCGAGGAGAGTGGCGCTGGTGCGAGTGTGGTCGAGACGTGAGATGTTGATCGCCAGCGGTGGGGCATTGCTGCTCACCGCGTGCGGATCGGGCGCATCGAAGGCGACGCCGACGACGATCTCGGGTGCGCTCGTCGGCTCGGACGATCCGTCGGTCGAGCGGCGTGACGCGCAGCGCCGCCGCGGCGGGGCCAGCACGGTCACGGCGACGGTGACGGCGTCGCCGGTGTCGGTGAACATCGGCGGGCGAGACGTGTCGACGTGGGCGTTCGGCGACCGTCCCGGCTCGGGTGGGATCCGTGCCACGGCTGGGGATCTGATCGACGCGACGTTCGTGAACAAGTTGACGTCGGGGAACACGGTCCACTGGCATGGCGTCGCGTTGCGGAACGACATGGATGGTGTGCATGACTTGACGCAGCCGATGGTGGAGCCAGGCTCGTCGTTCCGGTATCGGTTCACGGCTCCCGATCCGGGTTCGTATTGGTTCCATCCGCACATGGGCCTCGAGCTGGACCGTGGGCTGTACGCGCCGTTGATCATCGAGGATCCGAACGAGCCCGTCGCGTTCGACGTCGACGTCACGCTGATGCTCGACGACTGGCTCGATGGCTATGGACGCACCGCCGAGGATGTTCTTCTCGAGTTGCAGCAGTCCGGCGGTCACTCCGGGCACGGTGGCCACATGGGCGGTTCGAGCGACACCAACGGTTCCACGGGGATGGGCGGAATGGGTGGCTCCGGTGGCACGGGTTCGATGATGAATGGTGGGCTGGTCGGTGACGTGTCGTACCCGCTGCACCTCATCAACGGTCGCGCTCCGAGTGAACGTGACACCATCGACGCGAAGGCGGGTCAGCGGGTCCGCATTCGGCTGATCAACGCGGGGTCGGATACCGCGTACCGGGTCGTGGTCGGCGGTCACCGGCTGACCGTCACTCATGCGGACGGGTTCCCAGTCGAGCCGGTGGAGGTGGACAACGTGCTGCTCGGGATGGGCGAACGGTACGACGTCGTGATCACCGCCGGCGACGGAGCATTCCCGATCGTCGCGATGCCCGAGGGCAAGCAAGATCCGGCTGGCGAGGCGGTGCTGCGGACCAGCACCAGCAGCACCGCACCAGCGACAGGTTCACGGCCGACCGAGCTCGACGGCCGCACCCTCGAGTACGCCGACCTCGCGGCAACCTCAGCGGCGCGGTTGGTGTCACGCGCACCGGACCGGACCATCGAGGTGCACCTCACGGCCAGCATGTCCGGCTACACGCATGGCATCGACGGGCGCAGCTTCCCCGACACGACACCGATCACGGTCGCCGAAGGCGAGCGAGTGCGGATGCGAGTGGTGAACGACACGATGATGTTCCACCCGATCCACCTCCACGGTCACACATTTCAGATGGTCGGCGCCGGCAGTGCTCGCAAGGACACCCTCAACGTGTTGTCGATGACTGCCGCCGAGTTCGACATCGAGGCTGACAACCCGGGCCAGTGGATGCTCCACTGCCACAACACGTACCACCTCGAGACCGGTATGGCGACGGTGTTCTCCTACCGCGACTGACTGAGCGGGTCGCTGTCAGTCGCGGAAGTCGCCGGTGACGGCCAGGTCGAGGACCGAGGTGGTGCCGTCGGCGTACTGCACCGGCACGTGGAGCGTCATGTCGTGGGCCTGCCCGCCGACTCGGACACAGCGTCGAAACCCTCCTCTCCACCTACGTCGGCGCCCTCGATGACGAAGAACACATCGCCAACCAGCGAATCGACACCTACCTCGAGGCCTCAGCACGACCAACCGCGTCCGCCGCTGACAGCGCGCAAATGTAATGAAATGAAACCCGGCGACCGTGACATTCGGAACCCCTCTGGGGGCGTCGCTGCTGACCGTCTGCGCTCGTCGGTGCGCGACGGTGATGGGACGGGCTGCTCAACCCGGTTACCGTCCCCTACGCGCCGGCTCCTGGACCGGTCTCCCGCCCTACACTGACCATCGTGGAGATCGTGGTGCTGCACGTGGCCGATTGCCCGAACGTGACCGTCGTCCTCGAGCGGATCGCGGCCGCATGTGGCGAGTTCCCGGTCCAGATCTCCACTCGCCTGGTCGAAACCGATTCCGAGGCCGCCACGCTCGGGATGCGAGGATCGCCTACCGTGCTCATCGACGGTCACGACGTCGGATACGGAGGCGAGGTGGGGATCGCCTGCCAACTCCACCTGCCGACGGTCGACAACCTCCGGTCAGCCATCGACGCCAGACACTGAAGCCGAACCGACCGCGGCACCAGGCCCGAGCACCAATCACACAGCGAGACCCTGCCAGCGGTCCTCACATTCATGCTCCGGCCGACAACGTTCGCTGCCTCCCGTTCTGCTCTCGGGTGGCGGGATTGCCGCCGTCGCGGACGCAGAGACCGTTGCATTCAGGGTCAGCCGGGGCCGCATCGAGTTGATCGCCTCGGCGCCGTCGCGGCCGCAGTCGTCGCAGAGTTGATCGATCCAGTCGCCAACCATCCCCCCAAAGCGGTCACTCTCGGTCAAGTGGCGAGCGTTGTGGGCGTCTGCCATGCGCTACGACACAAATTCTTCTTGACGCCCCAGCTCGATCTACCGAGCGCGGTCAGGCTGTGATGTCGCGACGGGCGAAGATCAGAGCGGAGACGGCATAGGCGGCGACCACGTAGACGGCCACGAGACCGACCGCTGCACTGAAGCTGATAGTGGCGTTACCGCCTTCGGCGAGCGCCGACATGGCGCTGGCGGGGAGCCACTCCTCGGTGGAGGGCCACAGCGAGTTGAGGAGGAGTTGTTCGCCGAGGAGGAAGTAGCCGACGCCGGCGGCGATGGCGATCGCGGATGATCTGGTGATCATGGCGAGCATGGCCCCGAAGACACCCCACGCGATGCAGGACCAGAGAACGTTGAAGTAGGTCGAGAGCCCTTCGATGAGTGCGCTGCTACTGGTCCAGGCTCCGGTGTCGATCCCTTGCCGGGCTGCGAGGGGGAACGCGACCGCGGCGACGATCGTCGAGGCGATGACCAGGCCGGCGGCGACGAAGGTGACGAGCGCGACGGTCTTCCCGGCGAGCACCGTCAGGCGTCGCGGTTCGACTGCGAGCACGGATCGGATGGTGCCGGTGGTGAACTCGCCGGCGACATTCGACGCGAAGATCGCGAGTGTCACAAGTCCGAGGAACGTGGAAGCGGCGCCGAGACCGGCGAGCCAGCCGCCCGGTGCGACGAGCTTGTCGAGGGTG
>JACQZZ010000110.1 GCA_016213625.1 Actinomycetota bacterium | reverse complement strand
TCCCACGTGCGCTCATCCGTGGCATCCGGACCACTTCACCCACCTGTTCCGCCGCCTGGCCGACACGGTAGGCATCGAGGAGCCATTGAAGAACCTGCGGCACTTCAACGCCACGCAGCTGCTGGCGGCGGGAGTCGACCTGCGCACGACCGCAGGACGGCTCGGTCACGGCGACGGGGGAGCAACGACGCTGAGGGTCTATGCATCGTGGACCAGGCCCGCGGACCGGATCGCCGTCGACAACCTTTCGCGTGACCTTGTGGCGCTGCGTGAAGGAATTGCAGGGCAACTCGCAATCGGCCAGGCCAACCTGGGGCTCGGTCGCATTGCGAAACCGATTGACCAAGTCTTGACTCGTACGGCTGTCTCTACATATGTAGACATCGCGGCTGCCATTCGTGCCGCACTGTCCAGCGGCGGGCTCAGTGCCGGTGACCTATTGCCCACTGTGTCGCAGATTGCAGGCTTCTTTGGCGTTGCGCGATCTACTGCTCAACGAGCAGTTTCGGAAGTCGCGAGGGAGGGGCTCATAGTTCGTCGAGGTGTGCGCTGGATCCGCTCCGACTAGCTAAGTCATCCCGCCGCCGGGGCTAGAACGGAAACGGCCCCACAGGCTGCAGGATCGCGACTATGGACAGACGTCGTTGTGGGAAGACGGTACGTAGACCTCTCGCCCGTTCGCCCTCATTGCGTTGAGGAGTTCGTACGCCTCCGGACATCCGACGTCACCTAGGGAGTAAGCATCAGCTAGCAATTCGGATGTGTTCCACGTGAGCAGGCCGACACCTCGAGCGTAGTCGCGTGCCGCGAAGTCGTCCGTGAGGAGGCGCGCGCCCTGTCCTTGGAGCAGACCGCGGATCACGCAGATGGACTCCGCCTCTCCCAGGTTCTTTGTCGGTGGGTCGAGGGGCGAAGAGATTGCGCGTTGCACCAGACGGACACTTCTGAAGTCCGCTGCCAAGGCGTCACCGAAGAGCAGGTCCAAGCGTGCAACGTCAACACCGCTCATGTATCCGGCCGATCGTTCGACTTCCGCGCGGACGGATTCGGTCCACCGCCCGCGTCCCCGCAACGTCTGATCGAGGAGGTCGAGGCGTACAACACTGCAAAAATTCAGAATCGTGCACGTGTCAATCACGATCTCTGGCATCAGGGAGAGAATACAGGTTCATCTCTGATGGCGTCGTCTACTCCCTGGCTTCCTGCCGAAGGACGAGTCTCGGCGACATGGCTGAGGTACTGATCCTCCGGCTCGCCGAGCGCCGCTGCGAGAGGGCGCAGGCCGATCAACCCATCCGCGTACGCGCTCCTCGCTGCTTCAGCGAGCGGTCCAGGCGCTCGCTCGGTGACTTGCTGCTCGCGCCGCCGGTAGAACTCACTTTCCCAGCCGCCTGTAATGGAGGCCTCGTAGGAGCTCACGTTAGACAGGTAGATTCGCTGAGACTGCGACACCAGTCCCAAGTTGAACAGTCGCCACGAGAGAGCGGCCGGCGAAACGCCCAGCGCGCAAAGGAGTGAGGAGAATTGCTCCCGATCAATCTGGCCCACAGGCCAGACATCTCTCACGTAGGTCTCGGGCATAAGGAAGCATGCCGCGAATGAGTTTGCGCGAATCTCTGTATGGTCGCGGCGGGTGCCGCCTCCCATCACGTCGTCATCTACCTTTATATCCTGCGAATCGGCGCAGAGGATGTGACAAATCTCGTGGGCAATTGTGAACCTTTGGCGAGTCCACTCCTTGCCGTCAGAATTAATTACCGCAAGGCGAAAACCTGGTCGCGTTAGCGAGAGGCCGTCGATTCCGCCCGCCATCGACCTAATGGCGATGTTAATTCCGAACGTCGCCTCGCAGATCTGCTCCAACGCGTACGGCCCTGAGTGTTCGCGGCCAGATGAGGTCGCGACCTCGAGCGCCCACTCAGCTAGCGCTTGGCCCTGCTCGACTCCTCGCCCTGGTGTCAAACTAGGGCTGGCCGGCGGCTGGGGCGGCGACCAGGCGCCCACATCCATCAGTAGTCGAGCGACGTTGTCGTAGGTAGTAGCTATCGCAACTGCCGCCTTCGCGTTGCTGGACGCTTCGGCGCGTGCGGCCCATGCGGCTTCGGGCTTCTGAATGCCCGAGATGAGCCAGTCCACATCCACGTCGGCGAGCTCTGCGGCAAGGGCGAGTTCCATCGCCGTGATCCGTCGTGTCCCATGTAAGATCTTCGACAGCTTTGAGCCGTCAATCCCGATGCGGTCGGCGAAGTCCGCTTTCGTGTAGCCGCTCTTGCTGATAGTCGCGTTGAGTCGGTCGACAAGTCCGGAGTCAAAGTCGCCCATCCGACCACCCTATTCCGAGGTTGCGAATATCGCAAGATCACCTGAGGTGTTCATCCGAACGGCCCATGCGTACGGATGGGGACGGTGTCGCCGTCGTGATGATCGTCGAAATATGGACGATCTGCGTCTCCAGCAGGTGCCTGTGGGTACTGTCGGCAACCAGGGGAGCCCCCCACGCATTGTCGGGATGCGTGGGGGGCCTCTGTGCAGTCCTAGCCGTTCTCTCGCACGGTACCCGACGGGTTCCGCCGCGCAGTCCCCTGCGTCACGTAACGCCCGCTGCTTGCGCTGCGGTAGGCGGTTCCGCCTCCGGCATTGCGGCCGCCATTGGCTTCGGTCACGGTCCGGCTGGGCCAGCGTGCTGCCGCAGCGCGAGACACGAAACGTCCAGTGATCGCGGATCGACTGATGCTCCCCTTGGCCATGCTCATCACCTCCTCTCGGTCGCGGCCGAGCCTAGCTGGCGAATTGCGATTATCGCAAGTCCTTCGCAAGCTGAGTGTCACGCCTGATTGCAGGGTGCGTCGACGAGAGCGGACATGGACTCGATGACGGCCTGTGGTCGCGCGGCCACGAGCACCTCGACCTTCGTAGGCTTGTTCGCCAGTGCGATCACCGGCACGCCGATGGCGCCTGCCGCCTCCACATCGGAGATCGAGTCGCCAATCATGACGGTGGCTGACGGTGCGATCCCGAGTGCCGTGAGCGCGACCGTGAGGCTGAGGGGGTGCGGCTTCATCAGTCGTGCGTCAGACGGGTCCCTCGCGCTGACGACGGCCACGAACTCCCCGAGGTCGTGCCGGGCGAGGTAGGTGCGGATGGCTTGCTCGCCGTTGTTGCTGACAATCGCCAGAGGAGTTCCCCGTTCATGCATCGACTCCAGGAACTCGCGGGCGCCGTCCGTGGGCTCCGCAAGAGCCACGGCGTCCAACTCGGCGGCGCGCAGCAACTCCTCGGCGAGGGTGCCGGCCTCGGACGAGTGGTCCCGCGCCGCCCGAAGTACGTCCAAGGGGTCGTCCGAGGGAACGTCGAGATCGAAAGTGGGATCCAGGGCGCTGAGTTGTGCACGCATCGTGACGGCGACGCGATTGGCCGGCAGGCCCGCGAAGACCGAACAGACCGGCCCATCGAAGTCGAGCAGGATCGCAGACGCCTGCTCGACGAGTGCCCGAGCGCTGGTCATAGAGCGAGCGACGTTGCGACAGAGCCCCACACGCTGTCGAACCATCCTTGGGCCTGGTCTACGAACGCCCCACCAAGACTCTCGTCGTCGCCTCGGGTGTGATGGAAGAGCACCGAGTCCTTGCCGAGCAGGTCCCACACCTTGAGCTGCTCGCCCTTGTGGGTCACCTCGTTCGCGGTTACAGGATAGAACCCGAAGAAGGCTTCTGAGCGATTGAGGATGTAGACCTTGAAGTGGGCCGTGCTCGGGTGGGTGCGAACCTCGAAAGTCGCCTTGGGTACGAGTCCGAGGGACTGCAGCTCGCCGACTGACGCAGCCATCCCTTCGATGCTGCGGCTGACGATCGCTGCGGCCCGCTCCCGAAAGGCAGGGGAGTCCTTGAGCCCGTCCTGAAGGCACGGCAGTCCCCACTCCCGGTCGGTGTCGGGGATGAGGACTCGGATCGAGATCGAGCCAGGTGTCAACCGCCCGG
Source organism: Actinomycetota bacterium (assembly GCA_016213625.1). Classification (GTDB taxonomy): domain Bacteria; phylum Actinomycetota; class Acidimicrobiia; order Acidimicrobiales; family Ilumatobacteraceae; genus UBA668. The sequence continues at coordinate 4,115 of JACQZZ010000110.1, read as the reverse complement.
CCCGGATCTTGTCGAGCGGCTCCTGGATCGCGCCGGCGAGCGTCTCGCCAGAGAAGCCGGCGAAGTCGATGGCCACGTCGTCGGCCTGGAAGATCGCCTCGAGGTGCGGCCGCAGGCCGACCGGCTTCTCCGTCCTGGCCTTGACGAAGGTGCCCGTGCCCTGGCGGGACACGATCAGCCCCTCCTCCCGGAGGATCCGCAGCGCCTGCTGGATCGTCTGCCGCGCGACCGCGTACGTCTGCGCCATCTCGTTGCCCGAGGGCAGCTGATCGCCCGGTGCGAGCTTCCCGGTGAGGATCGCCGCCCTCAGCTGTGCAGCGACCTGTTGGTACGGCGGCCGCGAGTCGTTGGGGTCCAGAGCCATGTTCAGAGCGTAGCCAACCAGGCTGGCTTAGTCATGTTGCCCAGCATGGCTAGACAACCTAGCCAGGTGTGAGTCATGCTCTCCCCACGCACTCACCGCCCCCGGTGAGCCACTGACCACTCGGGAGAACCCCATGCCGCAGAACGCACTGCGCGCGCCGCTGCCGCGTAAGGAGCACCCGTCCGACCACCCGCTACTGACGGTGCGGACCGCCGCCGAGATGCTCGGCTGCTCCGACATGACGATCCGCCGGCGCGTCTACGCCCGGCAGTTCCCCGCGGTGCGGATCGGGCGCAAGACGCTCGTGCCCCGCGAGTTCGTCGAGGGCCTGCTCGCCGCTGCTGATGCGGGGGAGACGGTCGTCCTCGAGGAGTTCGCTGCCGCGTGGACGACGCAGAACCAGGCGGCCGACCGATGAGCCGCCAGCCGCGCGCCATCGACGCCCGCGTCGTCCGCGATGCCTCACCGTCGGCCCGGGACTGGATCCGCCGGGTGTTCCCGCTCGCCGACGGCGTCACCTACCTGATCGCCGCCGGCGTCCTCGCCGTCGTCTGGATCGGCACCGATCTGCTCGACAGCCTCGTCGCGCACCTGGCAGGTGCGCCGTGAGCCTCTCGACGAGCCGGGCGGCGCAGCTCGCCGCGCATCAGTCGCTCACCGAGTGCGAGTCGTGCGGACGACGGCCCGCCGCCGGCGAAGTCGCGCTCGAGGGAGCCGCGCCCTTCGCCGTCTGCTCGGACTGCGCGCCGCCCCGCCGCCTGCCGCCATCCGAAGGCGTCTCGGCGGTGCTCGCGAACACCCAGTCCTTGGACGACGTCCAGCGTCTCGGAGACCCGGGATGGCACGGCGCCGTCACCCTCCACCCGTCCGGCGGCCGCGTCGCAACCTGGGCGCTGAAGCTCGGCCTGCCGCCGGCTCTCGCCCTCGGTGCCTACGTGATGACCGGTGACCCGGCCCAGATGGTCGCGGCCGGCGTCCTGGCACTGCTCGTCAGCCTCACCGTCGACCACCACAGCGCCCGACGGCACGGCTGACCCACAGACCCGGGTGGCGTCCGGAGATCCCCCCGTCCCGGACGTCACCCGGCTCCACGCAACTGACCGAAACCTAGGACCTGCCAACGAACGGACGGCGCCGAGCGCCGGTCCGCCACCTCGTCGCGCGCACAACCGCCCGCCAAGCGATCGGTCCCGCATTGACGCGTACGCGTCAACGTCCGTCACCGAGTCGATCTCAGGAGAATCCGATGCCGTTCCGCATCCTTCGCGCTATCCGGCACCTGCCGTACCGCCCGCTCACCGCGGCGGGCGTCCTGCTCGCTCTCGCGTGGCTCACCGGCCACGTCGAGCGCTTCGCCACCCTCACGTCCCGAGCGCAGACCGCCGGTGTCCTGTTCGCGACCACGCTGCTCGCCTTCTGGTCCCTCAAGTGGCTCGCACCCGCCCTCTCGACCGGCCGCTGGGTCGACCGCCGGGACGACGCCTCGCTGCACGCCGGCGGCGTCGCCACCTGGACCGACATCGGCGAGAAGGCCTCTCGTACCGCGATCCGCGGGCGAGTCCTGCAGTTGCGGCCGTCGCTCGCCGCGACATCCGCCTGGCGCCGGCGCCGCACCCCCGTCACCGAGTACGCCGTCCCGCTCGTCCGCACCGGCTGGCTGCCGGTCGGCAGCACCGTCTGGTCGTCCTGCGAGGAGGTCACGCTCCGGATCGGCGGTCCCCGCTCCGGCAAGTCCGCGTCGATGGCCTGCCACGCCCTCGACGCCCCCGGCTCGCTGCTCGTCACGAGCTCGCGGACCGACCTCCTCAACGCCACCCGTGGCGTCCGGTCCCGAAAGGGCCGGGTCGACGTCTTCAACCCGACCGACCTCGGTGGTCTTGGCTCGACCGTGCGCTGGACGCCGCTCGCCGGCTGCGACGACTACGCCACCGCCCAGCGCCGCGCCGCCGACCTCATCCCGCCGTCGCCCTCCGCCGAGGGGGAGCGCTGGGACGTCCAGGCCCGCGGCCTGCTCGCCACGCTCATGCACGCCGCCGCCCTGTCGGGCGAGACGATGCGGACCGTTCTCGGCTGGATCTCGCCCGCGGACGCCGTCGCCCGCGACGAGATCCTCAACGCCCTGGGGCAGTCGCTCAACGTGCGGCCGATGGTCACGCAGATCCGCTCCCTGTACGCGACCAACGACCGCACCCTCTCCTCGATCACCGCGACGCTGCTGCCGCACCTCAAGTGGGTCAACGACCCGTCCATCGCGGCGGCCGGCGACGCCCGCCTGGACGACCCAGCGCTGCTCGACGTCGCTGCCTTCGTCCGCTCCGGCGCAGACAGCCTCTACCTCGTCGGCCGGGACGCCGGCGCCCCGACCCTCATCGGTGCTCTCACCGCCGAGGTCGCCCACCAGGTACGCATGCACGCTGCTTACCTGGGCGGCCGCCTGGACCCGCCGATGACCGCGATCCTCGACGAGGCCCCGCTCACCTGCGGCCCGATCCCGTTGCACGACTGGACGTCGGACATGGGCGGCTTCAACTTCACGCTCCACATCGCCGCACAGTCCCTGGCGCAGCTGCGCGAGTACTGGGGCCGCGAGCGGGCGTCGGCGATCCTCGCGAACACCGGTGCGCTCATCGTCTTCGGCAACATCAAGTCCGCCGACGACCTGCAGGAGATCTCGACCCTGTGCGGCACCCGGCTCGTCGCCGTCGACGCCGACGACAACCGGCCGCTCCCGGTCATGACGCCGGCCGAGATCTCGACCCTGCCGACCGGGACGGCGCTCGTCCTACGCAACGGCCTGCGGCCCGTCGTCGGACCCGCCCCGATGGTCTGGGAGCGCGACCCGTCCCGCGCCGCTCTCGCCGTCCGGCGGCTCGGCCGCGCGGTCGCCGCGCCGCTTCGCCGAGGCATGGACGCCGTCGCGCAGCATCGCTCCGGCCGGGTGCCGGCCACTCGTCCCGGCTCCCCGACGCCGCCCGGCCGCAAGCCCGTACCCGCCGGACGTCCCGAGTCGCGTTCCGGCGCACGGCCTGCGAGCCCGTGGTTCCCGGCGCCGCGGACGCCGCGTCACGACATCGACAGCGCAGACGGCGGTCAGGGCGGCCAGGACGACACCGGCGGTGGGGCATGACCCGCCGCTCCGTCGCCCTGGACTGGACGCAGGCCCTCGCCAAGGTCGCGACCGACGTCGCCCGGCTCCGTGACGAGGTCGCCCTGCTGTCCGACCTCCCTGCCGTCGTCGCCGCCCACGGTCGCGCCCTGACAGACCTCGGCGAGCTGGCGCACCGCACGGCCGGACGCCGTCCGGGCTCCGCACAGGGGAGTGGTGTTGCCGCCCGAGAGGCCGATGTCGACGAGACGGACGACGGGTCTGGGGCTGGAGGGACGACGACCGGCAGCGTCGGTGCCACGGACGACGAGGCAGCCGACCCGCCACCGGCCTGGCTGACCGTCACCGACCCCGCCCTCGCGATCGCCTGGCTCAACGAGCTCGCGGTCTGGGTCCCGGCCGTCTGGCAGCCCTACCTGCAAACCAAGACCCCCGACTGCTGGCCCTGGCACCCGGACGCCGTCGCCGAGCTGCTCGTCGTGCAGCACCAATGGATCGCCGCCACGGTCGATGGCGCAGGCGTCGACCCGCTCGCGACCTGGCACGACCGCTGGCGTCCGGGTGCCGCCCACCGCCTCCTCAAGCGCCTGGCCGGCTGCGACCGCGCATACGGCCACCACAAGGCCGGCAGCAATGCCCGCGAGT
>JACQZZ010000109.1 GCA_016213625.1 Actinomycetota bacterium | reverse complement strand
GCGCCGAGGCGCGACCCGCGTGCGGATGCCGGAATCGCACGCCCCGAGCGTGGTGGTCGTCCTGTTCGCGGTGGTCGTCCTGATCGCGGTGGTCGTCCTGATCGCGGTGGCGACCGAGTGTCGCCGAGGCGTGTCGCTCCTCCGATGACCGCAGCCGAGCGTCGCTCTGCGGAAGTGAAGGCCTCGCGTCCGTATCGCGAGAAGACCGAACAGGCTGCGCCGCCTCCGTGGCAGCGTGAGGAGTGGATCGACGAGGGTGCGCTCCGGCACGAGGCCGAGGCCGCCACGCAGCGAGCAATGGACGACGGCAAGCCAAAGGGCCGCCGGCGTTCCACCGAGCTTGCACCTGAAGTGGCCGAGGACCTGGCGAGCGCTGCTCCGGCGGCACGCCAGGCGCGTTACCAGGAACGCCTCGCGAGTGCGGCCGATGCGCTCGACCGCGGGCGGTACGCCGACGCGCGTCGGATGGTGCAGCCCGTGTTGCGCGACCTGCCGGATCTGGCATTCGCCCACGAGATCGCCGGTCTGTCGTTGTACCGGCTCGGCCAGTGGCGCAAGGCCGCGGCCGAACTCGAGACCACCCGGCAGCTCACCGGCTCCGTGCAGCACAACGCGGTGCTGGCCGACTGCTACCGCGCCATGCGTCGCTACCACGAGGTCGAGGTGTTGTGGCGTGAACTGCGGGAGGCCTCGCCCGAACCTGCGCTCATGGCGGAGGGTCGAATCGTCGCGGCCGGCGCGCTTGCCGATCAGGGCGATCTGGCGGGTGCACTGAAGGTGATGCAGAAGGCGCTCGAGGTGCCCAAGAAGCCGAAGGAGTACCACCTGCGGCAGTGGTACGTGCTCGCCGATCTGTTCGATCGGTCGGGCGAGATCATCAAGGCTCGTCGCTACTTCTCGTTGGTGGCAGAGGTGGACCGAGAGTTCGCCGACGTCGCCGATCGCCTGCGCACCCTCGGTCGCTGAACTCTGTGACACCCCTCGCGTAGCGTTCGAGTCGACTTCCCCCGTCGCTTCGTCCGTTCACCCCGGCATCGGTCCGGAGGGGAGTCATCATGAACTACGTCATCCTGCGCGGCCAGTTGAGCAGTCAACCCCAAGAGCGCGTCCTCGCATCGGGCTCGGTGCTCTGGTCGCTCGAGCTCACCACACCCACCGACCAGGGTGCGTGGAGTGTGCCGGTCGCGTGGTTCGATCCGCCGGTGTCGGTGGCGTTCGAGTCCGGCGACGAGGTGGTGGTCGTCGGCGCCGTGCGCCGGCGCTTCTTCCGCAGCGCCGCCGGTACGCAGAGCCGCACCGAGGTGGTGGCGTCCGATGTCGTCAGCGCCACCGCTCGGCGCAAGGTGGATCGCGTGGTGCAACGCGAACTCGACAGGCTGGGAGCACACCTGGGTGGGGCACTACGCTCTGTGTGATCATCTGGAGGTACGTCACACCATGAACCAAGAGCAGCTCGCCCGCGTCAAGTCCGGCCAGGGCTTCATCGCCGCACTCGACCAGAGCGGTGGCAGCACGCCGAAGGCCCTGAAGCTGTACGGCATCGAGCCCGACGAGTTCGCCACCGAGGAGGAGATGTTCGACCTCATCCATCAGATGCGGTCGCGCATGGTCACCAGCCCGGTGTTCAACGGAGATCGCGTGCTCGGTGCCATCCTCTTCGAAGGCACGATGGACCGCGAGATCGAGGGTCGGGGCAGTGCCGAGTATCTGTGGAACGTGAAGGGCGTCGTGCCGTTCCTGAAGGTCGACAAGGGCCTGGCCGACGAGGCTGACGGTGTGCAGCTGATGAAGCCGATGCCTGATCTCGACGCGCTGATCGCCCGTGCGGTGGTGAAGGGTGTCTTCGGCACGAAGATGCGCTCGGTCATCAAGCTGAACAACGAGGCGGGCATTCGCGCCGTCGTCGCCCAGCAGTTCGAGGTCGGTCGCCAGATCCTGGCCGGTGGCCTCGTGCCGATCATCGAGCCCGAGGTCGACATCAACAGCCCGGAGAAGGAAGCGGCAGAGGCCACGCTGAAGGCCGCCATCCTCGCCGAGCTGGCTGCGCAACCCGCCGATCAGCCGGTGATGCTCAAGCTCACCATCCCCACCGTCGACGACTTCTACCTCGATCTCGTCGAGCACCCCAAGGTGCTGCGTGTGGTGGCGTTGTCGGGCGGCTACCCGCGCGACGATGCCAACGCTCGTCTCGCTCGGAACCACGGCATGATCGCCAGCTTCTCCCGTGCCCTCACCGAGGGTCTGAGCGCTCAGCAGAGCGCGGCCGAGTTCGACGCAGCGCTCGACACGGCCATCGCCGGCATCTTCGCGGCCTCGCGTACCTGACCGGCGCCGCCGTGCTGCGTCCGCTCAGTGCAGCGGTCGCAGCACGGGGCCGGTCCGCAACTTCGGGGTGAAGAACGTCGACTTCGGCGGCATCAGCAACCGCTCGTCGGCGGTCCGCCGGATCTCGACGATGCTCGTCGGGCGGATGAGCACACCGGTGGACGCGCCACCCGCGCCGACGATGTCGATCACGTGCTGCACCCCGTGCTGGTAGGTGACGTCGATGTCACGATCGGCCAGGGCGTGCTCGAGATAGGCGCCGTCGAGCGCTCGAACGTCGACGAACGCCTCGGGCTTCGGCGTGAGCCACACGCCAGTGCCGTTGGGTCGCACCAGGCACAGCGCGCCGCGCTCGACGACCTCGCCAGCGAACGATGCGGTGACCGGCCCGGCCTCACTGAGGTCGAACAGCGGGGCGAAGATGGCGAGGAGGTCGTCGGCGGAGACGCCGCGGTACAGCCGATGGATCGCGTCGATGCTCAGCTGTTCCTCGACCAGCTCGGCCACATAGGTGAGGGTCAGCTCGGCCGCGTCGTCGCCGCCTGCGGCACGACGCTCGTCGCGGAACGTGCGGCTGATGGCGTAACGGTGGTGCCCATCGGCGATGAGCACCGGATTCGAACCCACGGCAGCGCTGATGGCGGCCACCCGTTCGGGGTCGGTGACCCGCTCGACCGTGTGCAGCACGCCGTGCTCGTCGTGACACGCCCCAACGGGCTCGGCGGGTGCGCGTAGCAGGTCGGTGAGCCCGGGGGTCAACGACAACCCCCACACCGGCGAGAGGTTGGTGTCGGTGGCGCGAGTGAGGTCGAGCCGATCGCTCTTGGCTTTCGGGGTGGTGCGTTCGTGCGGCAGCACGCCGCCGGCACCCTCGTCGACCACCTCGAGCGCTCCGAGGACACCCACCGTTTCGCGAGTGGTGCCCGCCTCGTCGGTGAACTTCATCCGGTAGAGCGTGAACGACGGTGACGCGTCGCGGACGAGTGTGCCTTCCTGCACCCACTCGGCGAGCCGCGACGCGGCGAGCGCATAGCGATCCGGCCCGTCGACGTCGCGGGGTACATCGATGGCGACGATGTTGCGGGGGTGGCGTGCCAACAGCGCGTCGACGTCGGCGTCGCTCAGCACGTCGTACGGCGGAGCTGCCACGTCGTCGAGCGACAGCATCGGTGAATAGCGAAGGGCAGCGAACGGTTCGAATCTCGGCACCTGCACAGGTTGGCATCCCGCATGCCAACATGGCCAGACCATGTACCCGGTGCTCTGCGATCTCGATGGTGTGGTGTGGCTCGCCCACCAGCCCATTCCCGGCTCGGTGGAGGCCATCGCGCAGCTGCGCGCGGCCGGCCACCGGGTGCTGTTCGTCACCAACAACTCCTCGGCGAGAGTGGAGGTGCAGGAGGCGGCACTCGCAGCAATCGGAGTGCCGGCGACGGGTGACGTGATCACGTCGGCGATGGCGGCCGCCCACCTGTTGCAGCCCGGCGAGCGAGCGCTGGTGTGTGGCGGCGAGGGAGTGGTGGAGGCGCTGGAACGTCGAGGAGTGGACGTGGTGTTCGATGGTGATGCCGACGCCGTGGTGGTGGGATGGCACCGCACGTTCGACTACGACGGTCTCACCCGCGCCGCTCGTGCCGTACAGCGTGGGGCGCGACTGATCGGCACGAATGACGACGCGACGTACCCCACGCCCGACGGGCCGATCCCCGGCGGCGGCTCGATCCTGGCCGCGGTGAGCACCGCGTGTGGCCTGACACCGGTGATCGCCGGCAAGCCGTACGAGCCCATGGCAGCGCTGGTGCGCGCCGAGGTGGGGGCGGACGCCGCGCTCGCCGCGGTGATGGTGGGCGACCGACCGAGCACCGACGGCTTGTTCGCCCGTACGGTGGGATGCCGTTACGCCCACGTGTGGAGCGGTGTGACCCCACGTGAGGTGGAGGTGTCGCCCACCCCTGATGTGTCGGTGGCGGACCTCGCGGCCGTCGCCGTCCTGGTTACCGGCGGGTATTTTTCGGGATAGGGTGTGGACATGTCTGCAAATGCACTGATCAAACGCCTCCTCGATGCCGGGATGCAGTTCACCGAGATGTCCCAGGAGCAGGCGGAGAAGATCGTCAAGGAGCTCGTCAAGGGCGGCCAGGCGAAGCGCAAGGACAGCGAGAAGCTGGTGGAGGACCTGGTGAGTCGCGGTCGCGATGCCGGTGAATCCGCCGTCGCGTCGCTGCAGGCCGAACTCAGCAAGCAGCTCGGTCGGTTCGCCAGTCGCCTCGACGACCTCGAAGGTCGCGTCGAGGAGATGGCCCAGAAGGTGGGCCTGGTGAACAAGCCTGCTCCGGCCGCTCCGGCCAAGAAGGCTCCGGCGAAGAAGGCTCCGGCGAAGAAGGCTCCGGCGAAGAAGGCTGCTGCGAAGAAGGCTCCGGCGAAGAAGGCTCCGGCGAAGAAGGCTCCGGCCAAGAAGGCCTGAGGCGGCGTGGCGAGACGACAGCGTCTCGACGCTGAGCTCGTCCGCCGACAACTGGCGCCCACGCGTGCCGATGCCGCGCGGGCGATCGAGGCGCACCGAGTGCTGGTGAACGGCGCGCTCGCCGACAAGGCGTCGCGTCAGGTGCACGCCGGTGACGCCATCGTGGTGACCGGTGACGGCCCCAGGTTCGTGAGCCGCGGCGGCGAGAAGCTCGACGCTGCGCTGGAGGCATTCGGCCTGGACGTCGCTGGTTGGCGCGTCCTCGACGCCGGCGCGAGCACCGGCGGGTTCACCGACTGTCTCCTGCAGCGCGGTGCCGCACACGTGGTGGCCCTCGATGTCGGGCACGGCCAGCTGCATCCTCGCATCCGCGCCGACGAGCGGGTGACGGTGTACGAACGCTTCCACGTCCGAGACGCAACGCCGGCGACCATCGGTGGACCCGTGCAGCTGGTCACCGCCGACCTGTCGTTCATCTCCATCGTGCGCGTGCTGGATCCACTGATCGCTGCTGCCGAACCCGGCGGCCACCTCGTGCTGTTGGTGAAACCGCAGTTCGAGGCGGGCCGCGTCGAGGTCTCGAGGGGTCACGGTGTGATCACCGACCCGGCGATCCACGACCGGGTTCGGTCCGAAGTGCACCAGGCACTACTCGATCGCGGGTGCGAGGTGGTCGGCTGGATCGACTCACCGATCAGCGGCGGCGACGGCAATCGCGAATTCCTTGTACATGCCACCACCCAGCGGTCAGGATTCCCCGCGTGAGTTCCGTGCTGCTGGTCGCCCATCATGAACGATCCGATGCTGCGGCCCTGGCGCGCACCGCTGCAGGCTGGTTGCGAGACCACGGGCATCACGTGTGGCTGCACCACGACGACGCGCAGGCGCTGCAGTTGCCCGACCTAGCCGGCACCGATCATCCGACCACAGCGGATCTGGCCGTGTGCATCGGCGGCGACGGCACGATGTTGCGCACGGCCAAACTGCTGCACGGCGCGGCGGTACCGATCATCGGAGTGAACGTCGGACTGCTCGGCTATCTCACCGAGGTGGAGCCGCCGTCGTTGCCGCACGCGTTGGAGCGTTGGTTCGCCGGTCCCGATGCCGGGCACTGGCACCTCGACGAGCGCATGATGCTGGATCTCACCGTGCACGCAGCCGGTCGCGAACCGCAGACCTGGACCGCGCTCAACGAGGGCGTGGTGGAGAAGCAGGAGTCCGGTCACACCGTGCGGATGCAGGTGTGGATCGACGGCGCGCCGTTCACGTCGTACGCCGCCGATGGGCTGATCCTGGCCACCGCCACGGGTTCCACGGCGTACTCGCTGTCGGCCCGCGGACCGGTGCTGTCGCCGCGCCTGCGCGCGGTGCTGCTGACCCCGGTGTCGCCGCACATGCTGTTCGACCGATCACTGGTGCTCGACCCGTCAGAGCAGGTGGAAGTGGAGGTGATCGGTCACCGCGGCGTCACGCTGTCGGTCGACGGACAGCCCGTCACGTCGCTGCACGAGGGGGATAGGGTGGCGGTCACCCCATCGGAGCACGTCGCCCGGTTCGTCCGGTTCGGCGATCGACGCTTCCACCAGATCCTCAAAGCCAAATTCGGGTTGGCGGACCGCTGAATGCTGCACGAACTGCACATCGAGTCGCTCGGGGTGATCGAACGGCTCGACCTCGTCCTCGGGGCTGGTCTCACCGCGCTCACCGGTGAAACCGGCGCGGGCAAGACCATGCTCGTCGAAGCGATCAGCCTGTTGGTGGGCGGTCGCGCCGACGCGATGATGGTGCGCCCCGGCGCGGCCGAGGCCCGTGTGGAAGGCCGCTTCGTGGTGAGCGGCGACGAGTACGTGGTGGCCCGTGTCATCCCCGCCGACGGACGGTCGCGGGCGTATGTGAACGGTCGTCTGGCCACGGTCACCAACCTGGCGGAACTGGGCGCACGCACCGTCGACCTGCACGGGCAGCACGCTCACCAGAGCCTGTTGACCACGGCCGAGCAGCGCGATGCGCTCGACCGGTTCTGCCGCACCGATCTCGGGCCGCTCCGGGCTGCTCGCGCTCGCCTCACCGAGATCGATGCGTCGCTGGCTGCGCTGGGCGGCGACACCCGGTCGCGTGCGCGCGAGGTCGACCTCCTGCGGTTCCAGTCAGCCGAACTGCGTGCAGCGGCCATCGACGGTCCTGACGAGGACACCAGGCTCGAGGCGGAGTACGACGTGCTCGCCGGTGCGGTGGAGTACCGGGCGCTGGGGGAGGCGGCAGTGGGGGCGCTCACCGACGACGGCGGCGCCAACGACGCGCTGGCGGCCGCGTTGCGCAGCGTCGCGGGACGCGCTCCCTTCGCCGGCTCGGAGGACCGTCTGCGCTCGCTCCTCGCCGAGGTGGGCGATCTGGCGGCCGAGCTGCGTTCGCGGAGTGAGGAGATCGACGAGAACCCAGCGCGGCTCGACGAGGTGCGCACGAGGATGCAGCTGCTACGCGACCTTCGCCGAAAGTACGGCGACACGCTCGCCGAGGTCATCAGCTTCCACGACGACGTGGAAGCACGGCTTGCCGAGCTGGAGGGCTACGAGCAGCGGGTGGAGCAGCTCGAGCGCGAGCGCCTCGAGGCTGCAGCGAACGAGCGAGCGGCGGCAGCGGCCGTCGGCGCCGCCCGGCGCGATGGCGCCGACGCGCTGGCGTCCGAGGTCCAGCGTCATCTGAGGGAGCTCGCCATGCCACACGTCGAGGTGTCGGTGGTGGTGGGCGAAGAGGACCCTGGCGACGACGTGTCGTTCCTGTTGGCAGCGAATCCCGGAGCGCCCTTGCTGCCGCTGTCGCGAGTCGCGAGCGGAGGCGAGCTGGCGCGAGCGATGCTCGCGCTGCGGCTGGTGCTCAGCGAAGCACCCGACACGTTGGTGTTCGACGAGGTCGATGCCGGCATCGGCGGTGCGGCTGCGGTGGCCGTGGGGAACAGTCTGTCGGCGCTCGGCGCCCGACATCAGGTGCTGGTGGTCACCCACCTGGCGCAGGTGGCTGCGCTCGCCGACACCCAGGTGGTGGTGCGCAAGGAAGTGGTGGACGGGTCCACGCTCGCCGCTGCCACCGTGGTCAGCGGCGACGCCCGGGTGGACGAAGTGGCGCGGATGCTGTCGGGCGACGTGGCCGGCGCCTCCGCCCGTCGTCACGCCGCCGACCTGCTCGCGCCGCGTGCGAAACGGCCCGGCGTGTGACCGACACGGAGCTCGACTGGGGGGTCGGTTCCGGACTCAAGCGGGACACGGCGTTGGTGACGCTGTGCACCCTGGTGTCACGCGTCTCCGGTTTCGGCCGGGTGATCGCCACAGCGGCCGTGCTGGGCAGCGGCCTGCTCGGCGACGTCTACCAGAGCGCGAACCTCATCCCGAACCTGCTGTTCGAACTGGTCGCGGGAGGCGTGCTGCAGGCGGTACTCGTGCCCACATTCGTCGCCGCGCGTCGAGCCGGCGGGCGACGGCAGTTGGGCGAGGCCGTGCAAGCGGCGAACGGCGTCGTGCTGGCGGCACTCACGTCGATCGCGATGATCGCGATGGTGGCGTCGCCGTTCTTGACCCGTTTGATGGTGGCGTACGAGCCGGCCGTCGACGTCGCTCGCGACAAGCTCGACCTGATGTTGCCGATGGCGCTGGTGTTCGTGCCGCAGCTGGTCTGCTACGGCCTGGCCACCGTCACGAGCGCTGCGCTCAACGCACGCGGACGATTCGTCGCAGCCGCACTGGCACCTGCGGTGAACAACGTCATCGTCATTGCGGCATGTCTGGCCTTCAGGGCGTCGCGTGACGGCGAGGTGGCCGACCTGGACCTGACCCCGATGCAGTTCGCCATCATCGCCGGAGGCACCACGCTGGGCGTCGTCGCCTACGCGCTGACGCCAGCCACCGTGCTGCGATCCGACGGCGTGAAGTGGTGGCCCCGCTGGCACCCCGAGCACACCGCCGTGCAGGCGATGCGGGCGTCGTTCGGCTGGGCGACGCTCTCGGTCGTGGGCACGCTCGTTCCCACCATGGTGGCGCTTGCGCTCGGCAACGGTGCGACCGGTGGCGTGGCCGTGTTCGTGTACGCATTCGCCTTCTACGTGCTGCCGCACGCGCTGGTCGCCGTGCCGATGGCCACCACGCTCGCGCCTCGCGTGGCCGATCAGTGGCAGATGGGCGACGTGAGCACGGCACGAGCGTCGATCGACAGCGCGATGCGGATCGCCGTGCCACTGCTCGTGCTGGCCGGCGCCGGCATGGTGTCGCTCTCCTGGTCGGTCGCTCGCGTGGCGGCGTTCGGTCAGACCGCGAGCCAGGGGCTGGCGCCGATCGCACACACCTTGGCCGCGTTCGGTCCGGGGTTGGTCGGCTACGGAGTGGCGTTCGTGATGACCCGCGTGTTGTTCGCCATCGGCGACGTGCGTGCCGCGTCGGTGCTGATGATCGTGGGCGCGGTGGTGGGCGTCACGTGGATGGGAGTGGCCTCGGGGTTGATGGCTCCCACCGAACGGGCCGCAGCGTTGGCGATGGGCTACGGCGCCTCGCAGACGATCGCGGCGGTGCTGCTGGTTCGCAGAGTTCACCGCCAGACCGGCTCGATGAGCGGCACGGTGACGCTCCGGCTGTTGGCCGAGTCGCTCGTTGCGGGCGCAGCGTCGTTGGCGACGATGGTGTGGGTGACGAACCGCTTCGGGACCAGCCGTCGTGAGGCCCTGGAGGCGGTGCTCTTCGCCGGCGTCGCTGGTGTGTTCGTGTTCGGCGCGGTGATGGCGCTGCTACGCGGACGCGAGCTGCTCGGGCGCCGCGGCGAGCCGGCGTCGTGACCGGCGGCGATCCACGGCTCGCAGGATCCACATGGCCACGACCACGATGATCGCGCCGCCCAATGCGTCGAGGAAGTAGTGGTTCGCGGTGACGACGATGGAGAACAGGGTGAGCACCGGATACAGCAGACCGGGCACCTTGACGGTACGACTGCGGGCGTAGGAGTACAGGACGATGGCGCACCACAGTGCCCACCCGAAGTGCAGGCTGGGCATGGCTGCGTACTGGTTGGCGACGGCCTTGGCGACAGGGGAGTGGTAGCTCCACAGACCCCCCACCTTGTCGAGCGTGTCGACGAAGCACTTGCCGATGGTGAAGCCGTCGGGGCCGGGCACGGGGATATTGTCGTTGCACTTGTACAGGCGAGGTGGGGCGAGCGGGAACGCCCAGTAGCCGATGAGTGCCAGGGCCGTGGTGAGACCGAGCAGGTTGCGCATGCCCCGGTACGCGTGATGGCGGCGGATGTACAACCAGACGAGGAGGCCGACCGTGATGACGAAGTGCAACGTGCCGTAGTAGATGTTCATCACCCGGATGAACCAGTAGGAACCGATGAACACGTGCTGGATGGCCTGTTCCCAGTAGATGTGCATCCATTGCTCGGCCCGTACCAGGTGGCGCGCGTTGCCGTACGCGCGGCTGGTGATGCCGGTCTGGTCGGCGAGGCTGCGGATGGTCTGGTAGACGTAGTAGAAGCCGACGACGATCACGACCTCGCGCACCCAGCCATAGCGCGTGGCGCTGACGGGCGCGGCGGTCACGGCAACTGGCCGCGCCTCGAGATCCGGCGTCGTCGTCATCCCCACAAACCTAGCGTCCGGCCGCTCGGCTGGGCTGACAGGTCCGGTGGTACGATCCGGCGGCCCAGACCCCGGGGAAGGTATGCCGACGTCGTTCCGATCGATCATCCGTCATCGTCACGCGCCGGCGATCGTGGTGGCCGTGGTGGGCGCGTTGATCTACGCGGTGTGGCAGCCACCCAGCAACGACTTCGCGGTGCAGCACTTCCGCTTCGAGTTGTTCCGGGAGTCGCCGTTCGCGATCTGGAACAACCAGTGGTTCGCCGGCCATCACACGCCCGCGTACTCCCTGCTCGTGCCGCTGCTGGGCAGCGTGCTCGGGCCGGTGTGGATGGGATCGATCTGCGTCGTGGTCGGGGCATGGCTGGGGTCGCTGCTGGTCCACCGTCTGGTGGAACTGCACCCTGACCTGCGCTACCCACGGGTGGCATCGGTGATGCTCGTGCTCGGCCTGTTGGCCTCGCTCTATGGAGGACGGACCACGTTCCTCCTGGGCTCGGTGATCGGGATCGGGGCACTGCACGCCTCCCTCACCTCGCACTGGCGCATCACCGCGCTGAGTGCCCTGTTCACGGCATTCGCCAGTCCGGTGGCGGGTCTCTTCCTGGCGGTCATCGGCATGGCCGTGGTGTGTGCCCGGTCGCTGTCGGTTCGTCACGGTCTGGCCCTCGTGGTCCCGCCACTGGCAGCCATCGGTGCGGTGGCGGTGCTGTTCCCCGAAGGTGGGGACTTCCCGTTCCCCCGGGGCGGCGTGATCAACGTCGTGCTGGCCACGGCCGTCCTCGCCGTGCTGGGCTGGAGGTACCTGTTCATGCGCTGGATGTGCCTGGGCTATGCGGCGTTCGTGGTGCTGTGCGCGGTCCTCACGACGCCGGTGGGTGGCAACGCAGCGCGCCTGCTCGCCCTGGCCGCGCCGGTGGTGCTGGTGATGGTGGCGCGGCTGGCCGTGCCGTGGGTGGCGATCATGCTGGTGCCGCTGCTGGCGCTCGGCTGGGCGCCGGTGTCGGCCATGGTGACGCTCGATCACGAACAGAGCGAGGAGGAGTTCTACCTGCCGCTGATCGACGTGCTCGAGGCGCTGCCCGCACCGCTGCGCGTCGAGGTCGTGCCGCTGGCCACTCACGGCGAGGCCGATTGGGTGGGGCTCTCCGTGCCGATCGCACGAGGTTGGAACCGGCAGTTGGATCGGAAGTACAACTCGTTGTTCTACGGACGGTCGCTGACCCCCGATCAATACCTCGACTGGCTGCAGTCGTTGGGGGTCCGTTACGTGGCCATCGCCGATGCGACGCTCGACGTGGCCGGTGAGTTGGAGGCGGAGTTGCTGGCGGATCCGCCCTCGTACCTGAAGAAGATCCATGACGACGGCATGTGGCGGGTCTACGAGGTGGTGGCCCACACCGAGCTCATCGCGTCGGGTCACGCGGAACTCACCGAACTGATCACCGATTCGTTCCGCCTCCACCTCGACGGCGACGGGCCGGTGGTCGTGCGTGTGAGGTTCTCGCCATGGTTCCGTGTCACGGAAGGCGACGCGTGCGTGCGACCGAACTCGCTCGGCTGGACGGTCGTGAGCGGCCCAGAAGGGGACGTGCGCATTCGCGCCTCGCTGTCGGCGTTCGCGGTGCTGGATCACAACGGCGATTGCTGACCATCCGCGCGCGCGGCTCTGAGGGGGGTATGCTGCGATCCCGTTGTCAGTTCACCTGAGACGGAGGTCGAGAGCGATGCCGAAGCACATTTTCGTGACCGGAGGCGTTGCCAGCTCCCTCGGTAAGGGTCTGACCGCGTCGTCGCTGGGGCGTCTGCTGAAGCTGCGTGGCCTCAAGGTGACGATGCAGAAGCTCGATCCCTACATCAACGTCGACCCGGGCACGATGAACCCCTTCGAGCACGGCGAGGTGTTCGTCACCGACGATGGTGGCGAGACCGACCTCGACCTCGGCCACTACGAGCGCTTCATCGACGAACCGCTCACCCGCAACTCGAATGCCACCACCGGCAGCATCTACCAGGCGGTGCTCGCCGCCGAGCGCCGCGGCGACTACCTCGGCAAGACCGTGCAGGTCATTCCGCACATCACCGACGAGATCAAGCGCCGCATCAAGCGGGTCTCCACCGACGACGTCGACGTGGTGATCACCGAGGTCGGTGGCACCGTGGGCGACATCGAGATCCTGCCGTTCCTCGAGTCGCTGCGCCAGATGCGCAGCGACGTGGGCCGCGACAACATCTGCTACATCCATGTGACGTTGGTGCCGTTTATCGGGCCGTCGGGTGAGCAGAAGACCAAGCCCACCCAGCACTCCGTGACCGAGTTGCGCAGCCGGGGCATCCAGCCCGACATCATCGTGTGCCGCAGCGAGGCACCGCTGAGCGACAACCTGAAGCGCAAGATCAGCAACCTGTGCAACGTCGACGAGGACGCCGTGGTCAATGCGGCCGACGCGCGCAACATCTACGAGCTGCCGCTCATCCTGCACGAAGAGGGCCTGGACACGGTCGTGTGCAACGTGCTCCGGCTCGACGCCCCGATCGACCTGCAGCCGTGGCGCGACGTGGTCGACAAGGTGGAGGCTGCCACCAAGCCGGTGAAGATCGGACTGATCGGCAAGTACGTGGACTACCAGGACGCCTACCTGTCGGTGGTCGAGAGCCTGAAGCACGCCGGGTTCCACCACGGGGCAAAGGTGGAGATCGACTGGATCCAGGCCGAGGAGGTGGAGGGCATGCTGGCGACGGCGCGCCTCGCCGACCTCGACGGCATGATCATCCCCGGCGGTTTCGGCGACCGCGGTTTCGAAGGGAAGATCGCCGCTGCGGGGTACGCCCGCGAGAACGACATCCCGTGCCTGGGCATCTGCCTCGGCTTGCAGGCGATGACCGTGGACTTCGCTCGCAACGTGATGAACCTCACCGGCGCGAACAGCACGGAGATGGACCCGAACACGCCGCACCCCGTGATCGACCTGATGCACGACCAGCGCGACGTGGCCGACAAGGGCGGCACGCAGCGACTCGGTGCGTACTACGCCATTCTGGAACCCGGCAGCCGCGCCCACCAGGCATACGGCGAGCCGGTGGTGAGCGAACGGCATCGGCACCGGTGGGAACTCAACGCCACGTGGAAGCCCCGCATGGAGGCCGCCGGCCTGCGCTGCAGCGGGTTGTCGCCCGATCGGCGTCTCGTGGAGTTCATCGAGCTCGACGATCACCCGTTCTGGGTGGCCACGCAGGCGCACCCCGAGTTCAAGAGCCGCCCCGATCATCCGCATCCGCTGTTCCGCGAACTCGCCGCGGCGGCGTTGGCGCGGCACGAGGCGCGGTCGCCCGTCCTGCGTGCCGCACCGTCGGTGGCCTGACCCGATGGGCGGCTTCCGCCACCTCGGCGATCGGCTGGTGCACCAGGGGTACATCTGGCACGTCGCGGTGGCGGAGTACGAGTCGCCCGAGGGAACGACCTTCACGCGCGACATCGTGCGTTCACCCGGGGCCGTCGCCGCCGTGCCCCTGCGGTTCGATGACGACGGCGTGCCGTACGTGACGTTGGTGAGCCAGTACCGCGCACCGTTCGACGACGTGGTGGTGGAGATCCCCGCCGGCATGCGCGACGTGGCCGACGAGCCGACGGAGGTCACCGCGGCCCGCGAGCTGATGGAGGAAGTGGGCTTGCAGCCCGGCCACCTGGAACATCTCGTGGACTTCTACCCCTCGGCAGGCATGACCGACTCGGTGCTGTACCTGTACCTGGCCACCGACCTCACCGAGGTACCCCGCGACACGCACGGCCCAGAGGAAGCGCACATGGAGGTGCTGCACGTGCCGTTGACCGAGGCGGTGCAGATGGTGCTGCGCGGCGAGATCCACGATGCGAAGACCATCATCGGGCTGCTGATGGTGGAGCGCCGTCTGCGCGAGGGCACGCACGAATGACCGACGAACTCCCCCTCGAGGCGGAGGAGTTCCTGTCGTGGATGGCGAGCGAGCGTGGCCGATCGGCGAACACGCTCGCCGCGTATCGTCGCGACCTGACCGGCTACTCGTTCTGGCTGGGGGAGCACCACCTCTCCTTCGCCTCCGTGGATCGCCCGGCGTTGGACCGTTGGGTGCAGATGCGCCGCGCCAGTGGTGCGGCGCCGTCGAGTGTGGCCCGCCAGTTGGCCGCGGTGCGCATGTTGCACCGCTTCATGGCCGAGGAGGGGATGCGTGCCGACGATCCCACGGCCGATGTGGAGGGTGTGCGCGTGCCTGCCGGCATCCCGCACCCATTGACCGAGGCCGAGGTGGAGCAGTTGCTGGCCGCCGTCGTGGGTAGCGACCCGGTGTCGCTGCGCGACCGGGCGCTGCTCGAGTTCCTGTATGCGACGGGTGCGCGCATCAGCGAGGCCTGCGGTCTGTCGCTCGGCGATCTCGATCGCGAGGAGCGCCTGGTGCGCCTGTTCGGCAAGGGTGCCAAGGAGCGCCTCGTGCCGTTCGGGCGGTCAGCCGCACGCGCCATGGACGAGTGGTTGCGCGAGGGACGCGAGCATCTGGAGCCCGTGCGCTGGGCGCGGCGAGGCGATCAGGAGGCCGTGTTCCTGAACACTCGGGGAGCTCGGCTGACCCGACAGGCCGCGTGGGCGGTGGTGCACAAGTACGGCGAGCGCACCGGGCTGGCCGACCGGCTGTCGCCGCACGTGTTGCGTCACTCGTGCGCGACCCACCTGCTGGACCACGGCGCCGACCTGCGCGTGGTGCAGGAGATGTTGGGCCACGCGTCGATCTCCACGACCCAGGTGTACACGAAGGTGAGTCAGGAACGGCTGTGGCAGGTCTATCGCCAGGCCCATCCGCGGGCGGAGTCGGCATGAACCTCTCACACCTCGCGAAGCGGTTCTGGGGTTCGCTGTCGCGCCGGGAGCCGAGCGACGCCGACATCGCGTGGGCGCAGTCGCACCTGCTGCCTCGGGAAGCGGCGCTGTGGTCGGGCATGGCGGTGCAGGACCGACGTCATTCCCTGCTCGTGGCGCGCCGGTTCGTGGAGCGTGCGCCGGACGCGACCGGACCGGAGATCGCGGGAGCGTTGTTGCACGATGTGGGCAAGCAGGTCGCGGGACTGGGCACCCTCGCCCGAGTGATGGCCACCGTGGTGGGACCGCGCACCGCACGATTCCGCGAGTATCACGACCACGAACGCCTGGGCGCCGAACTCCTGGTCGGCGCCGGCAGCGATGCGGCGACGGTCGAGCTGGTGATGGGGCGCGGACCTCTCGTGGACGCGCTGCGCTGGGCCGACGATCTGTGAGGCCTCAGGGTGTGACGGGTCAGGCAGGGGTCATGCCGATGGCGGCCTGCGTACGAGCGAGGGTGGCGGACGCCACCGTGCGCGCCTTCGCCGCCCCCTTGCGGAGCAGCTTCTGCAGTTCCGCCGGGTCGTCCATCAGCTCGCGGTAGCGCTGCTGGATGGGAGTGAGCATCGCCACGACGGCATCGCCGGTGTCGGTCTTCAACGGGCCGTACTGCGTGTACTGCTCGGCGAGCACCTCGGGAGCGGTACCGGTGCACGCCGACAGGATCTCGAGCAGATTGCTGACACCCGGCTTCTCTTCGCGGTGGAAACGGACCTCGCTCTCGCTGTCGGTGACCGCTCGTTTGAACTTCTTGGCGATGACCGCGGGATCGTCGAGCAGGCTCACCAGCCCGGCGTCGGAGTCGGCCGACTTGCTCATCTTCGACGAAGGATCCTGGAGGTCCATCACGCGTGCGCCGGCCTTCGGCATGACCGCCTTGGGCAGCACGAACGTGTCGCCGAAGCGGTAGTTGAATCGCACGGCGATGTCGCGGGTGATCTCGATGTGTTGGCGTTGGTCTTCCCCCACGGGCACCTCGTCGGTGTCGTAGAGCAGGATGTCGGCTGCCTGCAAGGCCGGGTAGGTGAACAGCCCGGCCGACACGAAGTCGGCCTCGCGCTTGGCCGACTTGTCCTTGAACTGGGTCATCCGGCTGAGCTCGCCGAAGCTGACCTGACACTCCATGATCCAACCCAGCTGGCTGTGCTCGGTGACGTGGCTCTGCACGAACACCGTGGCGACATCGGGGTCGAGACCGACGGCGAAGAGCATCGCCGCGAGCTGAAGCGTGGTGGCCCCCACCACGCCGGGAGTCTCGGTGATGGTGAGGGCGTGGAGATCGACGATGCCGTGAAAGGCGTCGTTCTCGTGCTGGCCGCTCACCCAATTCCGCAGTGCGCCCAGGTAGTTGCCCAGATGGACCTCACCGGTGGGTTGGATGCAGGAGAGTACGCGTGCCACGGGCTGCGAGGCTATCGGTACGGAGCGGTACGATCGCAGGAGTTATGGCTGTCGACGTCTCCACCTCCGTCTACGAGGGACCGTTCGACCTCCTGCTGCACCTGATCCTGAAAGAGCAGGTCGACCTCTACGAGGTGTCGTTGAGCAAGATCGTCGACGAGTACCTCGCCGAGATCGAGAAGATGCAGGGGCTCGACCTCGACCTGGCCACCGAGTTCCTCCTCATCGCCGCGACGCTGGTGGAGCTGAAGGCCCGTCGCCTGCTGCCCGGTCGCGACGACATCGATCTCGACGACGAACTGGCGCTGTGGGAAGAGCGCGACCTGCTCCTGGCCCGCCTGCTCGAGTGCAAGACGTTTAAGGACGTGGCGACGGTGTTCAGCCGCCTCGCCGACGATGCCGACCGGTCGTTCCCGAGGGCCAGCGGACCCGACGAGCGGTTCGAGGGCCTGATGCCGGATCTGCTGGAGGGTGTCTCGCCACAGCGTCTGCAGAAGGCGTACCTGCGAGCGATCACCCCGAAGCCGGTGCCGCGGATCGACCTGTTCCACGTCGCTCCCATTCGGGCCAGCGTCTCCGACGCCATCGCCGAGCTGGTCGACGAACTGCCGCGGGTGGGGCGCATCTCCTTCCGCCGTCTCACCAGCGGACTCGTGGAGCGTCTGGAGGTCATTGTCCGCTTCCTCGCCCTGCTGGAACTGTTCAAGCAGGGCTACGTCGACCTGGAGCAGACCGAACGCTTCGGCGACGTGGAAGTGGTGTGGACCGGTGGCGAGCAGCCGAACAACGACTTTGCCGACGGATTTGCCGAAGAATATGAGGGATGAACTCATCGTGTCCGACCAACCCGAACTCGACGCCGACACGGTGCGCGCCATCGAGGCCATCGTGCTCGTGGCCATGGAGCCCGTGCCCACCGAGACACTCGCGCAGCTCCTGGAGCAGCCGCTGGGCGTGATCGAGCAGCTGTGCGTCGGCCTCGGCGAGGCCTACGCCGAAGCGGGCCACGGGTTCGAGCTGGTCAAGGTGGCCGGCGGATGGCGATTCCAGAGCCATGCCGATCTGTCGCCCTACGTCGAGCGGTTCCTGCTCGACGGGCAGCGAGCCCGCATGAGCGGCGCCGCGCTGGAGACGCTGGCCATCATCGCCTACAAGCAACCGCTCTCGCGCATGCAGATCGCGTCGATTCGTGGTGTGGACCCCGACGGTGTCATCCGCACCTTGCAGGCACGCGGCTACGTGACCGAAGTGGGCCGCGACAACGGTCCTGGCCAGGCCATCCTCTACGGCACCACCCCGTCGTTCCTGGAGAAGCTGGGCCTGAACGCGCTCTCCGACCTGCCGCCCATCGCCGAGTTCGTGCCGGGAGCGGATGTCGTGGAGGCGCTCGAGCACGGCCTGCGCATCGATCCGCCGGCTGACGCCCGTGGCTGATCCCGACGACCTCGACCCGGGCGACGACGGCTGGCCGACCGACTGGTTCGAGGAGGACAGCGAGAGCCCTCGTGAGCTCGAGCCGCCGCTGTGGGAGCAGTGGGCCGCGACATCGGCGACGTTGCCCCAGGGCGAGCGGCTGCAGAAGGTGCTGTCGACCCGCGGCTTCGGGAGCCGCCGGGTGTGCGAAGACCTCATCAGCGCCGGCAGGGTCACGGTGAACGGCGAGGTCGCCGTGTTGGGGCGTCGGGTGGATGCCGAAGTGGATCAGGTGGAGGTCGATGGTGTGCCCATCGGCGTGAGGGCCGGGCTGAAGTACTACCTGTTGAACAAGCCGGTGGGCGTGGTCACCACGGCCAGCGATCCGCAGGGGCGGCCCACCGTGGTCGACATCGTGCCGGCCGAACCGCGTGTGTACCCGGTGGGCAGGCTCGACGTGGCCACCGAAGGTCTCTTGCTGCTCACCAACGACGGCGACCTCGCGCACCGGCTCGCGCACCCCAGCCACGGGGTGGACAAGGAGTACCTGGCCGAGGTGGAAGGCAACGTCAGCGGAGGTGGCCTGCGCCGCTTGCGCGAGGGCGTGGAGCTGGATGACGGCATCACCGCGCCAGCGAAGGTGTCGCAGCCGAACCCCGGCATCCTGCGCATCACCATCCACGAGGGTCGGAACCGTCAGGTCCGGCGGATGTGCGAGGCAGTGGGGCACCCCGTCACCCGCCTCATCCGCGTGCGAATCGGTCCGCTCCGCGACCCCCAGCTGCGACCGGGCGAATGGCGCGAGCTGGACCAGAGCGAGGTCATCACGCTGGTGGAATCGGTGGCCGGCGCGCCTCGCCGGATACGCTGAAACCTCGTGTCAACCAGTCGGAGAGCGAACGTCGCGGGCCTTGGCCTCATCGGTGGCTCCGTCGCGCGTGCGCTCACCGAGCGCGGATGGCACGTCACCGGCGACGACCACCGACCTGAGCGCACCGAACAGGCCCGGACGATGGGCCTCATCGCCGAGGTGGGCCTGGATCCCGACGCGGAGATCACCTTCGTGGCCACCCCGGTGCTCACCCTCGCCGATCAGGTGAAGCGGGCGCTCGCCGACACCCGTGGCGTGGTCACCGACGTGGGAAGCGTGAAGTTGGCCGTCACCTCGGCCATCGACGACCCCCGCTTCATCGGTGGCCATCCGATGGCAGGCAGCGAACTCGAGGGCCTCGACGGCGCCGACGGCAGCATGTTCGAGGGCGCGGTGTGGGTGCTGACGCCCACGTCGTCGACACCCGACAGCACGTTCGCCACCGTCGCGGCCGTCGTGGCCGAACTGGGCGCCGACGTGGTGGCCCTGCCGGCCGAACGGCACGACCAGGTGGTCGCGGTCATCAGCCACGTGCCACACCTCACCGCCGCCACGCTGATGGGTCTGGCCAGCGACCGGGCCGAGGAGCACGCGGCGCTGCTGAGGCTGGCCGCCGGCGGCTTCCGCGACATGACGCGCATCGCGAGCGGTCAGCCCGGCATCTGGCTCGACATCTGTGCCGAGAACCGGCCCGCCATCCTCTCGGCGCTCGACGAACTGATCGCCGGTCTGTCGCAGATGCGTTCGGTGGTCGACACCGACGACCGCAGCGAGCTGCATCGCCTGCTGTCCAAGGCCCGCGACGCCCGCGCCAACCTGCCCACACGCGGCACCCAGCCGGGCGAACTGGCCGAAGTGCGTATCCCCATCCCCGACCGTGCGGGTTCCGCGGCCGAGGTGTTCACGCTCGCCGCCGAGCTGGGGGTCAACATCGCCAGCTTCGAAGTGGTGCACAGCGTGGAGGGCAACCGAGGCGTGGCGGTGGTGTTGGTCGATGCGAACATGGCCGAGTTGTACCGGGGCGGGCTGCTGGCACGGGGCTACCGCCCCGCTGTGCAGCGCCTGAGCTGAGCCGATGGACGTCTACCGCGTCGCCCCGCTCGGTGCACCGCTCGACGCGGTCGTGTGGGTCCCCGGGTCCAAGAGCGTTGCCAACCGGTCGCTCGTGTGCGCGGCGCTCGCCGAGGGCGAGTCCGTGCTCAGCGACGTCCCCGATGGCGACGACACCGAGGCGATGCTCGACTGCCTGCGCCTGCTCGGGTTGGGCGTGGAGCGCTCGGACTCCACGGTGCACATCCTTGGTGGGCTGAAGTCGTTCAAGCGTGGCCCGCTCACCCTGCGCACCCGCCTGGCCGGCACCACCTCGAGATTCGTCACGGCGCTGGCGGCGCTGGGGCCGGGTCCCTACACGATCGATGGCGATGCGCCGTTGCGGCGACGTCCGATGGGCCCGTTGCACGATGCGCTCACACAGATGGGCGTGCAGGTTCGGCACGGCGAGACCGTCGGCCACCTGCCGGTCACGGTGCAGGGTCCCGTCGACGTGTCGCTCGACGAGGTGCACATCCGTGGCGACGTGAGCAGCCAGTACCTCACGGCGCTGATGCTCATCGCGCCGTACTTCCCGAACGGGCTGCGCTTCGTGCTCACCACGTCGTTGGTGTCGCGTCCGTACGTGCGCATCACCGCCGCGGTGATGGCGGCGTTCGGTGTGCCCGGTGTGGAGTTGGGCGATCGCATCATCACCGTGCCGGCCGGCCGGTATCAGGCTCGCGAGTACACGGTGGAGCCCGATGCCAGCTCGGCCAGCTATCCGTTGGCAGCGGCCGCGATCTGTGGTGGACGTGTTCGGGTGCCCGGCCTGACCGATCTGTCCTTGCAGGGTGACGCCGCGTTCTGTCGGGTGCTGGGCCGGATGGGATGCGACGTGCGCCAGGATTCCACCGGCACCACCGTGTCGCGTACGGGGCCGCTGAAGGGCATCGAGATCGACATGGTCGACCTGTCCGACCTGGTGCCCACGTTGGCTGCCGTCGGTGCGTTCGCCGAAGGTGCCACCGACATTCACGGCGTCGGCTTCATCCGCAACAAGGAGAGCGATCGGCTCACCGACCTGTGCGCCGAACTGCGCAAGGCCGGAATCGACGCCGCCGACAACCGTGACGGACTCGTGGTGCGCTACAGCAGGCCGCACACCGCAACGCTGTTCACCCACCACGACCACCGGTTGGCGATGACCTTCGCGCTGGTGGGTCTGGGAGCCAGTGGCATCATCGTCGAGGATCCCGATGTGGTCACGAAGAGCTGGCCAGACTTCTGGTCGATGATCGAGGGACTGCGATGAACGACGCCACCGATGTGGCCGCGTTCGACGTCGACGGCACGCTCACGGTGCGCGACTGCGTGAAGCCGTTCCTGCTGAAGGTGGGAGGGTGGAGCGGTGTGGCCGCGGCGCTCGCGCGTAAGCCGGCGGCGTCGATGGGTGCTGCGATGCGACGCGACCGCGATCGGTTCAAGGAGCTCCTCGTGGGCGGTGTGCTGCGCGGTCGCAAGGTGGATCAGGTGGAGGAGATGGGCGAGGAGTTCGCCGATGTCGTGGCCGCCGATTGGCTCCGCGCCGACACCATGGCGCGGCTGCGGTGGCACCAGCGAATGGGGCACCGCATCGTGTTGGTGTCGGCGTCGCTCAGCCCGTACCTGAAGCCGTTGGGTCGCACGTTGGGTGTCGATGACGTGCTGTGCGCGGAACCGCTGCGCGAGGGCGACCACTTCGGCGACGGCCTCGACGGCGCCAATTGTCGCGCGGCCGAGAAGGTGCGTCGGCTCGAGGCGTGGATGGCGGACAAGGATCTGCGGGAGGCCACGGTGTGGGCCTATGGCGACAGTGCCGGTGACCGCGAGTTGCTGGCGCGGGCCGACCACCCGTTGCTGGTGAAGGGCACCACCGTCACCGCGGTGCCCGCAGGGTTCGCGTCGTGATCCGGGCGCTGATTCGCGAGGCCCGCCCCAAGCAATGGGTCAAGAACGTCCTGGTCTTCGCCGCGCCCGGCGCCGCCGGTGTGCTCGACAACTGGCCGTACATGTGGCGCACGATCGTCGCGTTCATCGCGTTCTGCCTGGCCAGCAGCGGCACGTACTACTGGAACGACATCCACGACGTGGCCGCCGACCGGCTGCACCCGAAGAAGCGGTTGCGACCCATCGCGAGCGGTGCCGTGCCGCTGGGCGTGGCGAAGGTGGTCGGGTCGGTGTTGCTGGTGGCCGGTGTCGGTCTGGCCTTCGCGGTGCGCTGGCAGCTGGGCCTGGTGGCGCTCGGGTACGTGGTACTCACCACGCTGTACAGCTCGGCGTTGAAGCATGTCGCGGTGGTCGACCTCGTGGCGGTCGCGGCGGGGTTCGTGCTGCGCGCCATCGCGGGCGCCGTGGCCACCGACGTGCGGATGAGCACCTGGTTCGTGCTGTGCACCTCGTTCGGTTCGCTGTTCATCGTCACCGGTAAGCGCTACGCGGAGCTGCGTGAGTACGGCGACCACGCGGGCGCGGCCCGCGCGTCGCTCGACGACTACACGCTGGGCTTCCTGCGCATCGTTCTGTCGGTGAGCGTCGGCGCCACGCTGGTCACATATTGCATCTGGGCCTTCGACACGAAGGAGATCAGCGGCAGCACGTGGCCGTTCTACGAGTTGTCGATCGTGCCGATGGTGACGGCACTGTTGCGGTACACGTTGATCCTGGAACAGGGTCATGGTGCGGCGCCGGAGGAGATCTTCATGGCCGACCGCACCTTGCAGGTGTTGGGTCTGATCTGGGCGGCCGTGTTCGGCCTGGGGGTGTACGTAGGGTGAGTTCGATGCGCACGTTCGACGAGGCGCTCGCGCAGGTGCGCGACGTCGATGGATGGATGAGCCCTGATCAGGCCGAGCGGTTGTACCGGGCGGCGGCCGGCACCCGTTCGGGCGACCAGATCGTGGAGATCGGGAGCTTCCGCGGTCGCAGCACCATCGTGCTGGCCAGCGCGGCGGCCGACGGCGTGCCCGTGGTGGCCATCGATCCGCACGCTGGAAACGACCGCGGACCGGAGGAGATCGAGGGTTTCGCCTCCGAGGCGGCCACTGACCACGACGTGTTCACCGCCAATCTCGCGGCGGCCGGCGTGACCGATCGAGTGCGCCATGTGCGCAAGTTCAGCAACGACGCACACGGCGACGTACCGGGCGAGATCGCGGTGCTGTACATCGACGGCGCGCACCGGTTCGCGCCGGCTCGGGCCGACATCGTCGAGTGGGGCGCGCGGGTGTCGCCCGGCGGCACGATGCTCATCCACGACTCGTTCTCGTCGGTGGGCGTCACGTTGGCCATCCTTCGTGAGCTGCTCGTCAGCCCGAGGTTCCGCTACGTCGGCCGGGCGCGGTCGCTCACCGAGTTCCGCGCCGATCTCGACGGCACGCCCAAGAGTCGGGCGCTGAACGCACTGAAGCTGTCCGCGCAGTTGCCGTGGTTCGTGAAGAACGTGCTCCTGAAAGTGCTCATCAAGCTGAAGTTGGGCGGCGACCGGGAATGGCCATACTGAGGTCATGAACCGTCGCCCGCTCACCGGTTGGGGTCGCACCAACGCGACGGTGGCCGACGTGCTCGAGGTGCCGAACCACGAGGTCGCCGCTGCCGTGAAGGAAGCCGGGCCGCGCGGCGCGCTCGTGCGCGGGTTGGGCCGCAGCTACGGCGACGCGGCGCAGAACGCCGGTGGGTTGGTGCTCCGCCTGCTGGGTTCGGCGCACCAAGCGGTGCTCGATGCCGAGGCGGGCACGGTCACGGTTCCGGCCGGCGTGAACCTCGACGAACTGCTGCGCGTCATCGTTCCGCGCGGATGGTTCGTGCCGGTCACGCCCGGCACGCGCTTCGTCACCATCGGTGGGGCGATCGCCAGCGACATCCACGGCAAGAACCACCACGTGGAGGGTTCGTTCGGCAACCACCTCGTGTCCATCTCGATGCTGCTCGCCGACGGATCCACGGTCGTGGTCGGTCCCGACGCACAGGCCGAGCTGTTCTGGGCCACCGTGGGCGGGATGGGACTCACCGGGGTCATCCTCGACGCCACCATTCGACTGTTGCCCATCGAGACCAGCCGCATGTCGGTGGACACCACGCGCATCCCCGATCTCGACACGCTGTTCGCCGAGATGAGCGAGGGCGACGACGACTTCCGCTACAGCGTGGCCTGGATCGATCTGGTGGCCAAGGGCAGCAGTCTTGGCCGCAGCGTGCTCACCCGTGGCGACCACGCGCGGCTCGACCAGCTGGGGCCGAAGGAGGCCGTCAGCCCGTTCGCGTACGGCCCGCACCAGTTGGTGTCGGTGCCGCCGCTGGTGCCGCCGATGGGCGTCCTCAACCACGCCACCGTGGCCGCGTTCAACGAGGTGTGGTTCCGCAAGGCTCCGCGACATCGTGAGGGCGAGCTGCAGGGCATCGGTGCCTTCTTCCACCCGCTCGACCTGGTGGGTTCCTGGAACCGCCTCTACGGGGCGAAGGGCATGGTGCAGTACCAGTTCGTCGTGCCCTTCGGCGCCGAGGACACCATGCGCACGGTCATCGAGCGACTGTCGGCCAGCGGTGCGGCCAGCTTCCTCGCGGTGCTCAAGCGGTTCGGCGAGGGCAATCAGGCGCCGCTGAGCTTCCCGGCGCCGGGCTGGACGCTGGCGCTCGACGTGCCGGGTGCCTCGCGTGGGTTGGGCGATCTGCTGCACGGGCTGGACCGACTGGTGCTCGACGCCGGCGGTCGGCACTACTTCGCCAAGGACGCGCACACCACGGCCGCCGCCATCCGGCGCGGCTACCCCCGACTCGACGAGTGGAAGGCCGTGCGCGACGCGGTCGATCCTCACGGTGTCTGGCAGAGCGATCTGTCACGCCGGCTCGGCCTCACCGACTGACGGAGCAACGACATGGACAACGCACTCGGCGAACCGCAGACCATCCTGCTGCTCGGTGGTACCAGCGACATCGGCTTGGCCATCGTGCGCGAGCTGCTCAGCCCCGCCGCCCGCACCGTGGTGTTGGCGTGCCGCGATCTGGAGAAGGGTGAGGCCGCCGCTGCCGGTCTGCGCCATGCCTCGCTCACGGTCGATGTGGTGGCGTTCGACGCCGACGACACGGCCTCGCACGAGGCGGTGGTGGCCGACGTGGCCGCGCGTCACGGCGACATCGATCTGGCCATCGTGGCGTTCGCCCTGCTCGGCGACGGGGCCATCACGTCCACCGACACGACTGCGGCGGCGGCCATCGCCCACACCAACTTCACCGCCAATGTCACGGCCACCATCGCGGTGGCGAATCGGATGAAGGCGCAGGGCCACGGCGGCATCGTGCTGCTCAGCAGCGTGGCCGGCGAGCGTGTGCGCAAGCAGAACCCGGTGTACGGCGGTACCAAGGCCGGCATCGACGGGTTCGCCCAAGGCCTTGGCGATGGGCTCGCCGATGCCGGCGTGCACATGATGGTGGTGCGCCCAGGCTTCGTGCAGTCGGCGATGACCGCCGGGCTGAAGGCGGCGCCGTTCTCCACCACGCCCGAGCATGTGGCGTCGGTGGTGGCCAAGGGGCTGCGCTCGAAGCGGCGCACGGTGTGGGCGCCCGGCATCCTGCGCTTCGTGTTCATGGCCCTGCGTCACACGCCGGGCCCGCTGTGGCGCCGTCTACCCCTTGGCTGAGCGCTCGGCCAGTTCGGCGTCGAAGTCGGCGCGACGCTGGGCACCGATGCCGATGCCGGCAGGGCTGACGCCGTCGCCCTGGTCGCACTTGCGGTACAGCATCACCAGCGCGTCCTCGTAGTTGCCGACGAGGCAGAACCGGTCGGCGACCACCTGGTTCGGTGCGTCGCTGCCGAACTCGCTGCTGGCGTTCGGTTCGAACCACCCGGTCCAGAAGTTGGTGAGGATGAGCCAGTCGGCGGAGGCCACATCGTCGGCGAGGCGGCTTCCCTCCTGGTCGGCGAGGCCCGGGTCCATCTCGATGAAGTAGGTGGCGGGCGTCAGCTCGGGGAACAGGTAGTAGAAGACGACGTCGCTGTAGATGGTGCGGCTGAGGTCGGCCGGGCCCACCACCAGCCGCTCGCCGGGCTGCATGGCCGCGTCGAGGTCGTCGATGGCCGCCTGGCTGGCGGCCTGCAGCGCGGTGTTGCCGAAGTAGAAGCTGCGCCCGTCGCGCTCGACCTCGAAGCCACCCGGCTTGTTGCCGACCGAGATGCGGCTCTGGAGGAGGTAGTAGCGGTAGGTGAAGAACGGGCAGATGACGAACATCATCAGGCCAACCACGGCGCCGGCGATGAGCGGTGCATGCCGCCGATATCGGGCCGTCACCTTCCAGCGGGGCACGAGCTCGGTGACGAGACAGGGGAGCAGGGCGAACGACACGCACGAACCCCACGCGAGGTGGGTGCTGTCGGGACGTTGCAGTGCCTGGGGCAGCATGCCCAACCCGAACAGGGAGGCGCCCAGCAGCACGAACAGGCGGTTGGCCGGCGGTTGGTCGCGGCGGATGAGACGCCAGGCGATGAGGGGGATGGCGATGGCGACGATGATGACGACGAAGAACCAGAAGAACAGCTGGTGGTTGGCCGCCATCGCCGGGAACTTCCACCAGGGAGCATCGAGCGGGCCTTCGGCGACGGCCTGCAGCGCACCGTCGATCTGACCGAACGAGGGCGGCCGGGGGAGCTCGCGACCGGGCCGCAGGTGCACCACGGGGTCGAGGAACATGCCCTGGAAGCTGGGGCCGAGGCCGGCCATCGCCAGGTGGATGGCGAATGGCACCAGACCGACGGCAAGACCGATTCCTGTGGGCTTCCAGGCGCTGCGGCCGTTCTTGTGGTGACGCCACAGCAGCCAGCCGTGGACCAGCGTGAGGGCGAGGACCAGATCGGGGCGGTAGCCCAGCGCGAACCCGGCCAGGAGACCCGCGGCGAGCAGCGCGATGCGACGGGCAGCGTCGCTGGTGTGGAGGGCGCGGATGCCGAACACCGTGCTCCACAGACCCAGGGCGATGCCGCCCTCCCATGCGAGCGCCGAGAGGCCGATGGGGGTGAGCACCAGCATGGTGACCGTGACCGCGGTGATGACCGCCGTGCGGCGGCCCCACGCCCGAGCGATGGTGTACAACGCGAACACGATGCCGAGGTGCTGCAGCAGGCCGAACGCCCGCTGGGACTCCAGCGTGTAGCCGAACACGGTGTACCAGCCGGCCAGCACGTGCACGGAGAACGGGCCGTAGAGGTGCAGGTAGTCCACGTTCGGCACGTCGCCGGCGAGTAGTCGCTTGGGGAAGACGAGCATGAAGCCCTCCTCCATCGAGCTGCCGGTGGACAGGAACAGGCCCCGCACGGGGATGGCGATGACGGCGAGCACCATGGCCAGCGACACCGCGGTCGCCTTCTGGAATCGGAGGGTGAGACGCCCGCCGAGCACGTACGGCAGGTCGTGGGGAGCGTCGGTCACGGCCCGTGACTCTACCGATCGCGCACGGTCTCGCCCCGTCGTGGGTAACGTGCCCGCGCCATGTCGAATTCGCCGGCTGCACCGTCGATCGAAGACCTCGCCGCCGAGATGATCGCGGCAGGGTGTCGTCGCGTCCACGTGCTGGCGTGGCGCGACCTCGACGACGTCGATGCGGGTGGCTCCGAGGTGCACGCCGATCATTTCATGCGCCGCTGGGCCGAGGCCGGGCTGGAGATCACGCACCGCACGTCGTTCGCCGAGGGGCTGCCGGTGCGAGCGCAGCGCAACGGCTATTCCGTGGTGCGCAAGGGCAGCCGCTATTCGGTGTTCCCGCGGGGCATCGCCTCCGAGGTGGTGCATCGCGGGAGCTTCGACGCGCTGGTGGAGGTGTGGAACGGCGTGCCGTGGATGAGCCCGCTGTGGTGCCACAAGCCGCGCATCACGGTCCTCCACCACGTGCACGGGCCGATGTGGGACCAGTTGTTGCCGGCGCCCATGGCGTTCATGGGCCGAGCGGTGGAGTCGCGTCTGGCGCCGCCGTTCTACCGACGCACGCTCACACTCACGCCCAGCGACGCCACTCGCGACGAGCTGCTGCACCTGGGCTTCAAGCCAGATCGGGTGGTGGCGGTCAACAACGGGGTCGACGACATGTTCCAGCCCGGTGGGTCGCGGGCCGAGGTGCCGACGGTGGTGTGTGTGGGGCGATTGGCGCCGGTGAAGCGGCAGGACCAGCTCATCGACGCGGCGGTCGAGGCCAAGCAGCGCGTGCCGGACCTGCAGTTGGTGATCGTGGGGGAGGGGCCGCTGCGTCCGGTGCTCGAGGCGAACATCGCCCGTCACCACGCGCACGACTGGATCACCCTGGCCGGCCGACTGGATCACGACCACCTGGTGGCGCTGTACCAATCGGCGTGGCTGGTCACCAGCGCCTCGCTGGCCGAGGGGTGGGGCCTCACGCTGACGGAGGCCGCCGCGTGTGGCACGCCGGCGGTGGCCACCGACGTGAACGGTCATCGCAGCAGTGTGATCGACGGCACGACGGGCGTGCTGGTGCCGCTCGAGCAACTGGGCACCGCATTGGCCGACGTGTTGCTCGACTCGACGCGGCGCGAGGCTCTGGGTGCGGCAGCGCTCGAACGGGCACAGACCCTCACGTGGGAGTCGTCGGCGCGTGGGGTGTTGCAGGCGCTGCACGACCGAGTGATGGCCAAGCACCGTCGCTGAAACCCTGTCACACCCCTTGTGCATGATGGGGGCATGACCTCGCCGGCGGATCTCGTGCGTCAACTGCATGATGTTGCAGATGCACTGTTGTCGACCGATGTCGATGCGCTCGGCTCGGATGAGTTGCAGGCATTGGTGGTGTCGCTGCAGGCCGAACGGTCACGTCTCGCGGTGGCCGCGGCCGATGTGTTGCACCGTTGGGAGTCGTGTGGCGGGTGGCGTGCTGATGGGTCGTTGAACGCGTCGTTGGCGTTGGGTCGCGACACTCGTTCGTGTCACCGTGCGGCGAAGCGTGAGCTGCGCCGGGCACGGTTGCTGGAGCGGATGGTGCGCACGCGTGCGGCGGTGGTCGCGGGCCGGTTGTCGATGGATCATGTGGATCTGTTCGTGCAGTACGCGGCCGGCGCCCGGTTCGAGTTGTTCCTCGAGCACGAGCAGATGCTGGTCGAGCAGTGCGCCGGGTGCGAGTTGTTCGACGATGCCCGGCGGGTCATCCAGTACTGGGCGGTGTTGGCCGACGATCTGTTGGGTCGCGCACCGTCGGGCACGGAGAGGTCGAGGGTGTACGCGTCGCGGTCGCAGATCAGTGGCCGGCTGTTGATCGATGGCGATCTCGATGTGGTCGATGCCGAGATCGTCGAAGGTGAGCTGCGTCGTCTGATCGGTGAGCTCCGCCACCAGGACAAGACCAACGGTGTGGCGCGCACGTTGGGCGAGTTGCGGGCAGCGGCGTTGGTGCGCATGGCGACGCGGTCGGTGAACGCCACCGGTGTCACGGCTCGTCCGTTGTTCCAGGTGATCATCGGCGATCAGACCGCGCGTCGGTTGTGTGAGTTGGCGTCCGGGCATGTGCTCGCCCCTGAGCAACTGATCGGACATCTCGACGCCGCGGTGGTCGAGTCGTTCCTGTTCGACGGGCCGACCACGGTGATCGCCAAGACCCGCCAACGCACCTTCACCGGTGCGTTGCGGCGGGCGGTGCAGGTGCGTGACCGTCGCTGTCAGCACCAGTCGGTGTGCCCCACTCCGGCGGTGCACGGTGATGTGGATCATCGAACACCCGCAGCCCGGGGCGGGGCCACCAGCCAATTCAACGGACGATCCCTGTGCACCCCACACAACCGTCGCGAAGACCTGCGCGACCACAGCGACCCACTCCCCGAACAACGCGTCGACTTCCTCGAGGCGGCGAGGTGCCGCGCCCGGTGGACCGTGCTGCACGGCGACTGGCCGCCGGGCACCTGGGACGACGAATAGGGTTGTCGCATGCGGTCGAGCGATCCGATCTGCCGGTTGTGCGGTCTGGTGATCCGTCCGACCGATCACGCGGCCTGGCTGGCCGACGAGTACTTCCACGCGCCGTGTGCCGAGCCGGCGTTCCAAGGGACCCCGGTGTGGCAGCACATGCAGATCGGCGACCTGAACCAGCTCGCCCAGGGCCTCGGCCGGGCCGCGATGTGATCAGGCGGCTGGCCTGTTTCGCAGCGGCGCTTGTGGTGGTGGCGTGCAGCGACGCTTCCGGCGCTCCGATTCCGCACGCCACTGGTGCCAGCGATGTGGTGGTGCAGGTCGGGAGCTACGAGCTCGGTGTGGTGCCCGACATGTTCGTGTACGGGCCGGAGTTGGTGGTGTATGGCGACCGTTCGTCGTATGCGGAGAACGGACGCGGCACGGTGAAGGGGTCGATCGACGAGTCCGTCCTGCAGGATCTGCTGCGTGGGGCCGACTCGTTGCCCGCCGCGACTCCGGTCGGTGAGGCACCGAGTGACGGCGTGCCATTGGTTCTGGTGGTCGGCGAGCACCGCTGGAAACTCAACGATCAGACCGTCGAGCCTTTTGCGACCTACCTCGCAGAGGTCCGCGCGTCCGTCGACGCGGGCGCCGATCGCACATGGGCGCCGTGGCGGTGGGTGTCGCGAGCCTACGGCGACGACACCTGCAGGGTGACCGAGCAGTCCGGTGGCAATGGTTCGTACGAAGCACCGGTGTATCCCCACGTGGTCGAGCAGTTCCCGCTGGGCGAGCTGGACTGTTCCGGTGCGGGAGCGGTCGATCTGTCGGTTCAGTTGTCGTGCTTGGACACGCACGTGTGGATGATGGACGCCGAGCAGACACTCGCGGTCGGTCGTGCTCGCGGCGAAGGGGCCGGGAACGTTCGAGTTCCACAGCAGCCAGATGGAAGCGTTTCGGGGAGCGTCTGTACGTGGCACGGCGTGCAACGGAGGAGCTGATGATCGTCCGACCGGAGTGCTGCTCGACGTCGTCAGCGGCTCAGGCACGCTCACGCTCGACTCCGTGCAGTTCGCCGGCGATGGCGATCGGTTCACCACCACCGAGCTCCAGCTCAGCGACGGCACGGTGATCGCCCCGATCGACGTCGCGCTCGGCTGCGCGGGGTGCCTGCCGACCTGACGGTCAGCCGGGCAACAGGCGGGTGGCGGTCTTCAGCACCTTCAGCGCGCCCTGCTTGGCGATGGTGCGGTGGTGGCTCTGGCCGGCGTCGGCGGTGTGGGCACGGTTGGCGAGGAACCAGTCGTAGCTGTCGGCGAGCATCTCGGCGTTGGAGAACTTCGGCTGCCACTGCAGGGTGTCCTGCACGTGCTGGATGTCGAACCACAACGACTTGCTGTACATCAGCCAGTGATATGGAGCGAACGGGGCGAGGTGCAGGCCGGCGGCGGCCTTCATGCCCATCGACGCGGGCCGGGCTGGGAGCGAGCGCACCTTCGAACCGGTGC
The DNA here is from genome assembly GCA_016213625.1 of Actinomycetota bacterium. Lineage (GTDB taxonomy): Bacteria > Actinomycetota > Acidimicrobiia > Acidimicrobiales > Ilumatobacteraceae > UBA668. The sequence continues at coordinate 60,311 of JACQZZ010000109.1, read as the reverse complement.
CGGCGTGTGCGCACAGCGCCTCGAGGGACTCGCGCATCGTGCCGAAGCGGTCGGTGCCCACGTTGAACACGGCGGGTCCGGCCGCCGCACCGGCGAGGATGCAGGCATCGGCCAGATCGTCGGCGTGGACGAACTGGTAGCGGTTGCTGCCGTCGCCGAGCACGAAGATGTCGGCGCCGTCGGCCACCCACTCGAACAGAATGCCGAAGATGCCGAGTCGGCCGTGGCCGAGAATGGTGCGCGGTCGAACGATGGACACGTCGAGGCCCTCGCGTACGGCGTCGAGACAGGCCCATTCAGCGGCGAGCTTGGCGTGACCGTATTCCTCGACGGGTGAGGGGACGGTGGACGGCAGCACCGGGTTGCTGCGCGGGATGCCGAACACGGCACTGGACGAGGTGTGCACCACCTTGCGCACGCCGGCTCGTCGGCACTCGGCCAGCAGGAGGGAGGTGCCATCGACGTTGACCGTGCGGAGCAGCTCGTGGTCCTTCGCGAGCGGTACCTGGGCGACGTTGTTGAACACCACGTCGACTCCCTGCACGGCACGGGCGACGACCTGTGGTTCGCGGATGTCGCCCTGCACCAGCTCGACGCCGGCAGGACGGTCGTCGGCGTCGTTGAGGTCGAGGACGCGCACGGTGTGGCCCGCGGCCACCAGGCGATGGACGAGCAGCGCACCGAAGTAGCCGCTGCCACCGGTGACGAGGCTGATCACAGCTCGAGGCCCTGATCGAGGCACCAGCGGATGCTGCGGCGCATGCCTTCGTACAGTTCCACCTTCGGCTCATAGCCGATCTCGGCGGTGGAACGACTGATGTCGCAGGCGATGGTGTGGCCCATCTCGCCGAGCACGTGCAGTTGCTGCTGATACACGCCAACGGCCTGCAGCACTCGGTCGCCGGTCTCGGCCACACGAGCCGCGAGCGTGGGTAGGTGCGTGGTGGGCGGCTTCACGCTCAGCCCTTCGTCGACCAACGCCCGGCCGACGGTCTCGACGATCTCGTTCACCGTGTAGGCGCGAGCGTCGGCGATCCAGTAGCCGTTGCCGCGAGCAGCGGGAGTGAGCTCCGCGGCGAGGATGCCGTCGACCAAGTTGTCGACGTAGACCATCGAGCGGCGCTGGTCGCCCTTGCCGATGACCGGGAACTTGCCGGCGCGCACCATCCGGAAGAACGTGGTCTGGCGTGGCGGCTGGAAGGGCCCGTAGAACCACGGCGGGCGCACGATGGTGGCGTCGAGGCCGGCGGCGACGGCCTCGTTGACCGCCACCTCGGCGAACATCTTGCTCTTCCCGTACCCGAGGTACGGGTTGAACGGTTCGTCGGCGCGGAACGTGTCGGATGCGTGGGGATTGGTGCCGAACGGGCTGTTGGACGACACGTGCACCAACCGGCGCACGCCGGCATCGAGCGCGGCCTCGGTGATGTGGCGGGTGCCGTTCGTGTTGACCTCGGCGAACTGGCGCACCTTGGTCGGGTGGATGACGCCGGCCGTGTGCAACACGTCGGTGTCCTTCGACACGCCGTACAACAGTCGTTGGGCCGTGTCTGCTCGCGACACGTCGCCGATGAGGATGTCGACGCCGTTGCGGGGGCCGACGAACTCGCGCAACGAGTGCGCGTCGGCGGTGCTGTGCGCGAGGAGCCGCAGTTGTCGGCGACCGGGTTCGGCGAGCAGGCGGTGCACGAGCGCACGCCCGAGCCAGCCGTTGGCGCCGGTGACGACGGTGGTGTTCGGTACGGACCAGGTTTCAGGCACGGGATCCTCCGGTGGCGACGAAGTGGCGGGCGTTGCGGATGGCGAATGCCATCACCGACGCCTGTGGGTTGACACCCGGCGCCGTGGGCAGCAGCGAGGCATCGTTGACGTGGATGTTGCGGTAGCCGTGCACTCGACCGAACGAGTCGGCGCCGCAACGCTCGGCCACTTCTCCCATGGGCACGGTGCTGCACAGGTGCACGGTCATCACGGTGGCCTTGGTGGCGCTGAACGCGTGTTGCATGGTGGCGACGTCGCGCCGGTTCTTCACCGACGGGGCACCACGGAACGACGGGAACACTTCCTCGGCGCCCGCCTCGAGCATGAGCAGGGCCAGTCGGGCGAGGCCGCTGCGCAGGAGCTCACGATCGGCGTGGGTGAGGCGATACGTGACGATGGGATCCTTCATCCGCGGCACCGACATGACGCGTCCCCGGCCCTGGCTGGTGATCGCGGCGTAGTACACGCTCATGCGCGGCCAGTCGGTGACGGCTCGACGGAAGGTGGGCCATTGGTCGAGCAGGCTCAGTGCCACGAGGCCGGGGTTGCTGGCCGACCCGCCGAACGACAAGTGGGGGGCGAACTCCTTCACCTGGTGCACGGGCACGTCGTCGGGCACGTTGAGCTCATCGGCGAAGCGGGCTGCGAGCTTCACGGTGGGATGCACGGCGAGTGTGCGACCGATGTGGCCCTTCACGCCGGACCGTTGCAGGAGGGCCGGTGACTGGATGGCCCCGCCGCACACGAACACGTGCCGGAACGTGATGCGCTCCGTGGAGCCGTCGGGCAGGGAAGCGATGGCCTCGGTGGCGCGACCGCCGTCGATGACGAGTCGGTCGATTCGACGGCCGGTGACCAGCCGCGCGCCGGCCTTCATCGCCCGCGGCAAGTAGGTGCGGGTCATCGACTGCCGCTCGCCCTTCGTGGCGTCGTCGCCGTGAGGGTAGGTCATCCAACGCGGCACCTCGCTGTGCTGCCACCCGAGCGCTGCGGCGCCGCTGCGGAGCACCTCACTGGGAGCGCTGTGTGGGCCCGGCACGGTGCGCACGTTGATGGCGGTCTCGACCTCGTCGGCGATGGACAGCAGGTCGTCGGGGTCGAAGTCGGCGATGCGGAAGTCGTGGCGCCACCGTTCGAGCAGCTCACCCGGCGGACGCCAGTACAGCCCGCTGTTCACTTCGGTGCCGCCGCCGGCGCATCGACCTTCGGTGTAGGCGATGGACGGCATGCCGAGTGCGACGGTGACGCCGCCGGAGCGGTACTGCTGGTCCATCTGGTCGAGCGAGAACGGGACGACCGAGCCCTGTTCCACCCACGCGCCCTCTTCCACGATGAGCACGTCGAGGCCGGCCTCGGCGAGCACGGTGGCAGTGGTGGCGCCACCGGCTCCGCTGCCGATGATGAGGATGTCGGCGTCGAGGCTCACGCGAGGGCTCCGGTGGGGGTGGTGGTGGGCCAGTGCTCCCACACGTACGCGAAGCCCAACGACCGCATGAGGCGCGGGTACTCGCCCACGAAGGGCAGCGGCAGCTTCATCAGCAGCTTGGCACCGAGCCAGCCGCCGGGAACGGCCACGAGCATGCGAAAGACGGTGCCGATGGCCAGCACCCCGAAGCGGGTGAAGCTGGGCAGCGAATCGACCCGATGGGCGATGAAGGCCACCACTTCGCGACGCTGCGCGGGCTGCAGGTCGGGAAGGTCGTCCACCAGGAGCCGCTCGGCGAACGAGCCGACGATGGGGAGAGCGGGAACCTGGCGCATGAGCACCGGAATCGTATCGGCCTTGTAGCATCGCTGGCCGTGCGTCCGGTCGTCGTCATCCCCACGTTCAACGAGCGGGAGAACATCGTCGACCTGCTCAGGGTGCTCAGAGCGAGGGTGCCGGAGGCCCATCTGATGGTGGTCGACGACCTCAGCCCCGACGGCACGGGCGAGCTCGCCGACGCGGCGGCGGCCGAGCTGGGCGAGGTCACGGTGGTCCACCGCGAGGGCAGACCCGGCCTGGGTGCCGCGTACCGACACGGATTCGCGTTGGCGTTCGCCGAGGGTTTCGACGTCGTGGTGTCGATGGACAGCGACTTCTCGCACGATCCTGCGGTCATTCCCACGATGCTCGGCCTCATCGAGGGTGGTGCCGACGTGGTGATCGGCAGCCGGTACGTCGCAGGGGGTGGCACGCAGGACTGGCCGATGCGCCGCCGACTGCTGTCGCGCTGGGGCAACCGGTACACGGGGTGGTTGCTCGGAGCGAAGGTGCGCGACTGCACGGCCGGTTTCCGCGCGTACAGAGCCGATGTGCTGCAGCGCATCGATCCGGCCAGCACGGCGGCGGAGGGCTACGCGTTCCTCACCGAGCTCACCCGGCGGCTGGCCCGATCGGGAGCGAACATCGTCGAGACACCCATCCTCTTCAAGGACCGCGAGAAGGGCACCAGCAAGATGTCGGCGCGAATCATCGTCGAGTCGATGCTGCTGGTCACCGGTTGGGGCATCCTCGACCGCTGGCGAGACCTGCGGCAGCGGTTCACCAAGGGATGAACGACCGCCGGGCGGCCTGGGCCGTGCGCGCCGCCCTGGCGTTGCCGTTCCTCGTGGCGCTGGTGGCACTGGCGCGGACACATTGGGTGCCGGTGCTCGACCTGGCGATGACCGAACTGCGGGTGCGCGACGTGTTCGGGGCGCACACACCGCTCATCGGGCTGCCAGGGCGCATCGGGAACTTCCCCGATCAGGGCAGCCACCCCGGGCCGTTGAGCTTCTACCTGCTGTGGCCGGTGTACCGCCTGTTCGGTGGGTCGGCCTACGGCTTGTTGGTGGGCGCGGCCGTCATCAACGTCGGTGCCGCCTGGACCGCGGTGTGGATCGCCGGTCGTCGTGGCGGTCGTCGCCTGATGCTGGGCGTGGGTGCGGTACTGATGGTCGTGGTGGCGTGGCTGGGAGCGAGTGTGCTCACCCAGCCCTGGAACCCGTACCTCCCGCTGGTGAGCTTCGTGGTCGTGCTGCTCGCCGCCTGGAGCGTGCTCGACGGCGACCACCTGATGTTGGTGCCGCTGGTGGGCTTCTCCACCCTGTGCGCGCAGACGCACGTGCCGTACCTCGCCCTGTGCGTGGTGCTCTGTGCGGTGGCGATCGGCGTGGTCGTGTGGCGTCGAGACGGCCTTCGCAGCCTGGCGTTCGCCGTGGGTCTCGGCGCGGTGCTGTGGCTGCCGGTGTTCATCGACGAGATCCGCCACGATCCGGGCAACATCACCATGTTGCGTCGTCACTTCCTCTCCCCACCGGAGGACCCCGTGGGGTTCGGCGTGGGCGTCAAGACCGTACTGGCCCATTTCGACATCACCCGCGTGCTCACGGGCACGGTGACCCGCAACGACGACCACCTCGCCACACTCGACGACCTGGCGGGCGGTCGGTGGGCCATCGGCGCCGTGGTGCTCCTGGTGTGGATCGGAGCGTTCGTGGTGGCCTGGCGGTTGCGCGACCGGCGCCTCGTCCGCCTGCACACGGTGGTGGCGGTCGGCGTGGCGGTGGCGGTGCTGTCCACCGGCCGCATCTTCGGCAAGGTCTGGTATTACCTCACGCTGTGGTCGTGGTCCATCGCGCTGCTCGCGGTGGCGGCATCGGTGTGGACCGCGATCGTGTGGTGGGAACGGCGCGACGGCCGCCCGCTGCCGCTGGCTCGTGTGGCCGTCGCCGTGCTGGTGGTGGCCGGTGTCTTCTTCGTGAAGGACGCGGCGATGGTGGATCCACCCGAGCCGCGGCTCTCACGGTCGCTCGACGCCGTGCTCGACGACACCGCCGCCGCACTGACCGGCGGTGTGGGGGCGGCCGACGGCAAGGACGGCGTGTATGCCGTCGTGTGGAACGACGCCTACTACGTCGGCTCGCAGGGGTACGGCCTCATCAGCGAGCTCGAGCGCCGCGGCTTCGACGCCCGCGCGTACGAGACGTACCGGGTGCCGGTCACTCCGCACCGCATCACCGACCCGTCGTCGGCGACCGCCGAAGTCGTGTTCGCCACCGGGATCAACGTGGCTGCGTGGCGTGATCGTGAGGGGGCCGTGGAGGTGGCGTTCTTCGAGCCGCGCTCGGCCGACGAGCTGGCCGAGTTCGACCGCCTGCACGACGAGGTGATGGACGAGCTCGCGGTGGCCGGCCTCGACGACGTGGCCGAGATGGTGGACTCGAACCTGTTCGGCGCATCCCTCGACCCGCGGGTGCCGGCGGCCACCGAGCAGAAGATGGCGCGCATGCTGGTGCTCGGCCAGGAGACAGCGGTGTTCATCGCTCCCGCCGGCACGTTCTGACCCGTCAGCCGGGGCAGGGAGCCGACTGGTCGCTGAAGAGCGCGTACGCCGTGTTGAGGTAGGTGTCGACCAGCGGGAACAACGGCGCCGGGTCGTCGGCGGCGTCGAGCTGGCCGTGGTAGTACCACCAGCTGAGGGTGCCTTCGTACACGAGTTTGCGGGCGGCCTCGCGGTCGCCGGCGACGGCAGCGTTCAGATCGGCGAGCTGTTGTTCCGCGCCGTCGACGAACGCCGAGTCGGCCACGCCGAACGAGCCCTGCACGAGCCGGTCGATGAGTTGCTCGCCGTACTCGAGTGCGGTGGCCTCGTCGGCGGGGGAGAGCTGGCTGGCCAGCGCCACGAGGCAGGCGTCGCCGTCGTACAGGATGGCCTGCGGGCCCTGCAGCTGGAACACCCTGGCCGGCTCGGATCCGTCGGCGCGACGCGACTCACCGAGTTGGCGCACCATGCCTTCGTCGTCGACCCGGAACTCGATGTCCATGTCCTGCATGGTCATCAACATCGTGCTGCTGTAGGGCTCGAACGGGCGCAGTGTGCTGATGTCGAACAGCACGGGCTCCACCGCCTTCAGCTGCGCGATGTGGGGCATGATGCGACGCATCGTCGGCATCGTGGCGTACTCGGCCACGGGACCCTGTGGCTGGGCGAGGAACGGGACGGCGAGGACCCCGGCGACGACGGCGATGGCCGGCAGCACGAAGTGCACGGAGCGGGGGAGCTGCTCGGGAAGGCGCGATCGCACCTCGGCGACGACGACGGCGAGTGCGGTGGTGTGCACGAAGACGGCGAGCGGCCACAACAGGCGGACGTGGTGTGCCGCGAGGCCGACCGGCCCGACGGTGAGCTTCGACACGGCCAGGATGCTGCCGACGACGCCCACCAACGCCACCAACGACGCACTCGCGAGCACGTGGCGCTCGCCGCGGCGATGACGGACCACTCCGAAGCCCAAGAGCGCAAGGAGCGCGAGCAGCGACACGACTGCCAGCAGCGTGTTCGGGAGGTTGGCGATCTCGATGCGGGGTTGCTCGGGCGTGCCCGACAGCGGGGTGCTGGGCACCGACGACGAGAACCCACTGCGCAGCCACCACGGGGGGAGCGTGTACACGCGAGCGCTCATACCGAGTGCTTGGCGGAGGCCCACCTGCAGATCTCCGCCGCCGGCGTTGCCCGCGAGGCGACTGAGGTTGCCCTTGCCCGGGCCGAAGAACTGTTCGATGAGCGTCTGCGACCACAGCAGGAGCATCGCGCCGGCGATGTACAGCGCCCGCCGCGACCGAAGCGCCTGTTGCCAGGGCAGATGAGGTCGACCACGCCGCACGAGCAGGTAGCTGACGAATGCGGCGGGCCACAGGATGGCGAGCACGTAGGCGTAGCTGATGTGGGTCTGCACGAGCAGGGAGGCGACGGCGAGCGACCAGCCCAGGCACCAGGTCTGACCGTCGGCCAGCCCCGCGAGCAGCACGAGGAGCAGCAGGAACGGCAGCAGCAGGGCGTGGGCTTGCCAGATGTCGATGAGCAGCTCGCTCCCCATGGTCCACGCCAGTGCGACGGCGGCCAGCAGCGCCCATTGCTCGGCGAGCCAGCCCCCGATGCGACGGGCGGCGAGGCTGATGCCGACCACCGCGAGGATGTTGATGGTGCCGACCCCAAGGGCGGCGCCGGGACCGGGTCCGAACAGCTTCGCGAACGGGGCCGCCAGATCCTGATAGATCGGCCCGGGGTTGTTCATGTTCTCGCCGACACTCAACGACGCAGAGGTCCACGACCCGAGCAACGGGTGATGCTCGGTGCCCACGTCGACCACACGGATGTAGAGCAGTGCGTTGTCGCCGATGGGGAACCAGTGCCGCACGATCGCCCGCACGATGGCGACGACGATGGGAACGATGGCCGCGGCGAGCATCGCTGCGCGGGCCCAGGTGGCCTGCCGCGCGGTCACGGCGTGCCGAGCCCCTTCATGGCCACCGACGACGACTGCGAGAACCCGGAGAAGAGCACCAGGAAGCTGATGAACGTGGTGGTGAACAACACCCCGGCCGCGGCGGACAGGGCGACTGCCGAGGCCCCGGCGATGACCGACGTCGCCGCGAGCACGAGCAACGTCGCGAAGGCGACGAACGACGCGGCGGCCACGACGAGCATGCGTGCGGCCACTCGCTCGGAGAACGGCATGAGCATGCGGATGCCGTGGGCGATGAGCGACGAGGTGTTCATGCGCGACCGACCTGCGAAGCGCCGACCGCGTGCGCAGGGCACGGTGGTGGTGGCCCGTCGCAACGCGAGCAGCGTGGACGAGTAGCAGAGGTCGAAGCTCGGATGGTGCACGGTGGCCTTCAGCGAGTCGCCGCGCTGGCCGGCGAAGTTGCCCGACAGCACGGTGATGCCGGCCATGAACCGGAAGAACACGCGGAACATCGAGTACAGCACCCGAAACAGGAGCGGCTCGGAGCGCTTGGTGCGCTCTGCCAGCACCAGGGCGGCTCCCGACGACTGCAGGGCCGCGAGCAGCCGGGGCACGTCAGCCGGCTGGTCCTCGCCGTCGGAGTCCATCGTGACCACGACGTCGTCGTTGGCCAGCGTGGGCGCGAGGTGACGGAGGCCGTAGACGATGGCCCGTTGGTGACCGAGGTTGAACGGGGGAGTGAGCACCTCGACGTCGTCGAGCGCCTGCAGTGGAGCGACGTCGGGGTCGGTGCCCGCCGAGTCGTCGACCACCAGGAAGCGCAACTCGCGGGTGTCGCCGGACGCCGTCACCGCATCATGCACTTCGCGCCGAAGGCGCGTGTACGACTCGGTGTCGAACATCATCGGACTGACCACCCAGATCACCGCGGCGAACCCGCCTTGGTGAGCAGTGCGGTGACCGAGGTGCCGCCGGGCCAGATGCGCCGCAGGGCAGTGGTGCCGCGGCTGAAGAGTTCCGCCGACTGGTCGACGATGCGCGGCAGCTCCGGGAAGTCGGCGTGCTCACGCTCGCCTCGTTGCAGCTTGCGGACGAGCACCAATGGGAGCAGTTCGGGGAAGAGGTAGGTGCAGTGATCCACTCGGAACCCGGCGCTGCGGGCGAGCGTGCGCACCTGCGGGCGCGAGTACCGGCGGTGATGGCCCAGCGAGGTGTCCCACGACGTGAACGCCCATTGGAACGCGGGCACGGTGAGCAGCAGTTGCGCGCCGGGTGCCATGCGTTGCTGGATGCCGCGGAGCACCCCGAGGTCGTCGTCGATGTGCTCGAGCACGTCGAGCATCGTGACGATGGTGGAGGCCGGGATGTGTGCGACTGGGTCACCGCGATGGTCGGCGCCGAAGTGCGCCGCGAGGGCCGCGTCGAGCACGGGCGAGGCCTCCTCGAACTGGTACGTCAGCGGGTGGGGCGACCTCGCCAACCAATCGCCGAGTTGACCCGACCCGGCGCCGATGTCGAGCACGGTGTCGGCCCCGCTCCGCGCCGCCGCCTGGTGGACGAGACGGAACCGGACGCGATGCCAGAAGGTGTCGCCCGTCTCGCCGGCGACGAGCATCTGCTGCTGTTCGAGAGGGGTGACCATGTCGGGACGCGATCGTAGCTGGTCAGAGCAGGATCAGACTGGTGAGCGTGACTGCACCCACCGCGCCGAACCCGGCGGCGATGGTGGGAAGGTCGGGCGTGGCCATCCGGCGGATCGGACGCTCGACGGCGAGGTGCAACACCACGGCGACGAGCAGCGACACGGTCAGCATGACGAGCATCAGCGAGACACCGTCGAGACCGCCTCGATGGGCGCTGAGCACCGAGACGATGGGCCAGTGCACCAGGTACAGCGAGTAGCTGATGAGACCGAGTGGTCGCAGCGGCACGGCGCCGAACAGTCGGGCGACGTGGCCATGCTGCAGGAGCCCGACGATGATGGCGACGGTGGTGACGGCCACCAGCGAGTAGCCCCCTCGCAGCAACCACGGCGGGGTGTAGTCGGCGAACAGGAACAACCCGACGAGCACGGCCGCGCCACTGGCGGCCATCGCGTCGGCGACCCCGACGCCGGGTCGAGGTGCCCGACCGCTGCGCATCCAGACTGCGAGCAGCACACCGGCGAACAGCTCGGGCATGCGCAGCACCGTGTGGAACTCGAGTGTGGGCTGCCAGTCGGAGATGCTGTTCGACAGGATCAGCGGGACGACGATGCCGACGACCGACACGACCGCGAGGACGGCATGAGTGTTGCGGGACCGGATGGCGAGGACCAGCAGGAGGGCGAGGACGATGTAGAACTGCTCCTCGACCGCCAACGACCAGGTCGGACCGAGCGGTCCGACGATGGTCTGCAGCAGGTGTTCCTCGCCCCCGGCGATGACGTGCCACTTGGTGACGTTCCAGGTGGCTGCGACGGCATCGCTGGTGCGCGCCGACAGGGTGCCGGCAGCGCTGAGCACGACCACCGCCAGCACCACGAGCAGCGAGGCCGGCCACAGTCGTCGGATGCGGCGAGCCCAGAAGGTGCGCAGACGGATGGTGCCGGTGTCGCCGTGCTCGCGCAGCAGCAACGACGTGATGAGGAACCCGCTGAGGGTGAAGAACACCGACACCCCGATGAAGCCACCCCGGAACCAGCCGTCGAGGCCCGACACGGCGCACACGTGGAACAGCACCACGGCGGCGATGCACAACCCGCGCATCCCGTCGAGCGACGGCTCGTAGGTCATCGTGACGCTCGGGTACGACTCCACAACGGGCTGTAGCGAACGATGCAGACCACGGCGCGCATGCCGTCGCGCCAGCCGATTTTCTTCCCCTCGGCGTAGGTGCGTCCGTCGTAGGAGATGCCCACCTCGTAGACGCGCACCCGCATCGCCGCCACCTTGGCGGTGACCTCGGGCTCGAATCCGAAGCGGTCTTCCTCGATGGTGACGCTCTGGATGATCTCGCGGCGGAAGACCTTGTAGCAGGTCTCCATGTCGGTGAGATTGAGGTCGGTCATCATGTTCGAGAACAGCGTGAGGAACCGGTTGCCCACGGTGTGCCAGAAGTAGAGGACTCGGTGAGGGGCGCCGCTCTGGAAGCGCGAGCCGTAGACGACATCGGCGAGGCCGCTCTCGAGCGGGGGCACGAGCAACGCGTAGTCGTCGGGGTTGTACTCCAGGTCGGCGTCCTGCACCACGGCATAGTCGCCGGTGGCGAGGGAGAAGCCGGTGCGCAGTGCTGCGCCCTTGCCCATGTTGCGCGGCTGGAAGTGCACGCGCACCAACGGGTGGTCGTACTGCTCGAGGATGGCACGACTCTTGTCGGTGCTGCCGTCGTCGACGACGATGACCTCGTGCACCCAGGGTGAGTCGGTGACCCGCCGGAGGAGCTCCTCGATGGTGGCTTCTTCGTTGTAGCAGGGCACCACCACGGACAGGCAGCGGCGGGCGAGGTTGGTCACGGCAGGCGATGCTACCGGAGGCCGACTGGACTGGCGGAGTACGGTGTCCGGCGATGAGGCGAAGGGGACTGATCGGTGCCGTGGCGTTGGCCGCCGTCATCCGGCTCACGTACTTCGTCTCCAAGTGGGACCAGATGCTCCTGCTCAACGACTCGGTGTACTACAGCGGGCAGGCCCGTCAACTGTTCGAGGGCGTGTGGTTCCGCGAGGTCTTCTTCCCCCATCAGCCCGGCGCGGAGCACGGCCCCCTCACGTCCATCCTCATGGCGCCGGTGAGCATCGGCGACACGTTCTTCCGGTGGCAGCGTCTCGTCACGGTGATCACCGGGGTGCTCCTGGTGTGGGTGCTCGGCCGGTTCGTGGAGGAACTGGCTGGGCGGCGCGCCGGGGTGGCCGCGGCGTTCATCGCCGCGGTGTATCCGAACCTCTGGATGAACGACGGCCTGGTGATGTCGGAGAGTGTGAGCACGCTCTTCGTCGGGCTCTCGATGTGGGCGGCCTGGCGGCTCGCTCGCGACGGCGAACGCCGACAGGCGCTGCTCCTTGGTGTCGCGTTGGGGCTGGGCGTGTTGGCTCGCAGCGAACTCGTGCTGTTCGTGCCGCTGGTGGCCGGCTGGGTGATACTCGCCCGTCGACGCGACTGGCGGCCGGCGCTGATGGTGATCGGCACGGCCGGCCTGGTGGTGGCTCCCTGGGTGGTGTTCAACCTGACGCGCTTCGAACGGCCCGTGTTCCTGACCACCAACGACGGCACCACCTGGCTCGGCGCGAACTGCGACGACATGTACCACGGTGCGGGCGCAGGCGGCTGGAGCATCGCGTGCGTCGTCCGCGACCCCGACTACCTGACGGATGAGGAGCCCAGCGTGCGCTCCGCGCGGCAGCGGTCGCTCGCCGTCGACTACATCACCGACCACGCCGGCCAGGTGCCGAAGGTGGTGGTGGCCAGGGTGCTGCGCACGATGGACCTGTACGGCCGAAACGACCTGGTGCAGCAGGACGTGGGCGAAGAGCGGCCGCGGTGGGCGTCGTGGGTCGGCATCGTCATGTTCTGGCTGCTGGCGGCGCTGTCGGTGGCCGGTGTGCGTCTGCTGCCCCGGCGAGCATGGTCGCTCCTGGTGCTGCCCTTCGTGGTCGTGCTGTGCACGACGGTGTTGTTCTATGGCGGGCACCGCATCCGCTCGACCGCCGAGCCGTCGCTGGTGGCGCTGAGCGGGGTGGCGGTGGCGGCGCTGGTTCCAGCGCGGCGGTCGGCCGAATGAAGGAACACCAGCCGGCGCTCGACGGAGTACGGGCCATCGCCGTGCTGCTCGTGGTGTTGTTCCACCTCGGCCTGCCGTGGATGGGGGCCGGCTACCTGGGCGTGTCGGTGTTCTTCACGCTCTCGGGCTTCCTCATCACGTCGTTGTTGCTGCGCGCCCCCGTGCCGCTCCGGCAGTTCTACGCGCGTCGGGCGCGACGACTGCTGCCCGCCAGCACCGCGGTGTTGGCCGCGGTGCTCCTCGCGCACCGGCACGGTGAGTTCGCCCTGGTTCCGAACCTACGTGCGGAGTTGTTCGGATCATTGTTCCAGGTGGCCAACTGGGTGCAGCTCGCCGGCGGATCCAGCTACGCCGGACTGTTCGGCCGTTCGGCGATGTTCACCTCGCCGCTCGAACACTTCTGGTCGTTGGCGATCGAGGAGCAGTTCTATCTGCTCTGGCCGATCGCGTTGGCGGTGCTCAGGCGCCGTCGGTACGCGGTGTACATGGTGACCATCTGCTTCGCAGTCGCTGCTCCGCTCATCGCCTGGCGCTGGGGCGCTGACGCCGCGTACTGGTCCACCCCGTCTCGTCTGCCCGAGTTGCTGGTGGGTTGCAGCGCCGCGGTGTGGCTGCAACGCCGACCCACACTGTCCCCGAACGTCCGGTGGCTCGCCCCGCCGGCGGTGCTGACGATCGTCGCGTGCAGCGCGCTGTTCCCGTCGGACGCTGGCCCGGCATTCAGCGGGTGGCTCTCACCGTTCGCGCTGGTGTCGGTGGCGCTCCTCATCGGTCTGCAGGTCCCCGGTCCCGTGCGCACCCTGCTGTCGGTGCGCCCGCTGGTGTGGCTGGGCACGGTGAGCTACGGCCTGTACCTGGTGCACTGGCCGGTCTTCGTGCTCCTGCGACAGCACGGCTGGGACCTTGCCCAATGGCGTGGCGCACTCGTGGCCGTGGGACTCACGCTCGCGCTCACGGTGGCCTCGTACTGGTTGTTGGAGCGGCCCATCCGGCGAGCCACGTGGTCCGCTGCGGCGACCGGGAGGTTCGCGATGGTGGCGGTCGGGGCCGTGCTGGTGGGCGTGGTCGCGATGCCGGTCTCGCGGGGCTTCCTCGAGGCCGACACCTCGACGCTGCAGGCCGCAGCGATCGATGTGTCGCAGCCGATGACCGCGCTGCGCACCGTGTCGCCGAGCACCAGCACCAGCACCAGCACGACCGTCGCCGTGGCCAGCGAGCCGCCGGTGCCACACGAGGTGGTGCTGCCCGTGCCGCCCACACCGGCACGACCCGTGCGGGTGATGGTGGTGGGCGACTCGACCGCCTTCTACGTGGGCCAGGGACTCGCCGGGTGGGCCGTGCAGCACCCGCAGCACGCACAGGTGGACCTCACCTGGTGCCAGGGGTGTGGTGCGATCCTCGACGGCACCATCACGAGCTTCGACGCCGAGTCGTTCGTGGCCACGTCGCGGTCGGTGCTGCAGGAGACCCTGCCGGAGCAGATCGAACGGGTCCACCCCGACGTGGTGATGCTGATGATCACGGTGAACGACGTCGCCGACCGCAGTTGGGACATGGGCGAAGGCGTGCTCACCCCGCGCGACGAGCGCTACCGCATGCGGATGTACTCGCAGTACCGATCGCTCACGGATTCGCTGTTGGCGATGGGGGTTCCCACCGTGGTGTGGACCATCCCGCCGGTGCCCACCACCGAGTTCGAGGCCCGTGACCTCCGCGAGGCCGACCGCTACGAGCGTCAGCACGACGTGATCCGCCAGGTGGCCGCCGACGTCGTGCCGCCGGTGGGCGCGGCGGTGGTGCTGTGCGAGATGGACGACTGGCTGCGGACGGCGGGGCACAGCGGCGATGTCGGGTGGCGACCCGACGGCACCCACTTGACCGAGCAGTCAGCCGGCTGGCTCGTCGACCGGTGGCTCGGTCCCTGGATCGTCGGCGTCGCGGTCGGCTAGCGCCGACACGAGCAGGAGCACCACCACCAGCACGCCCGGTCGATGGAGCTTCTCCCACGCACTCGGCCACGCCGCGTTGGCGAGGTATCGGCCGGTGAGTTGCCGCTGCACGACGCGGGCCGCCAGCAGACCGAGCAGACCGACGCCGGCGATCGCCGCGATGCGCGGCCGACGGAACACCACGACCAGCGCCGCCGGCACGGCGGCGATGAGCGCGGTGGACGGAGCGGCGACGAGTGCGGTGAGGGCCACCAGCGCGACGGCCGACACGATGCTGTCGCGTAGCGACGCACGCGGCAGGAACGTGAAGCGGGGTGGCGCCGACGACCGTCGGACGTCGTCGGCGGTGCCGCGGCGGCGTCGGAACGCGAGCACGACGCACACGATGGTGGCGAGGCCCGACACCACCAGGGCGAGCGTCACCGGGGTCTGCGCCTGCCATTCGATGTCGACCACCGTCGGGGACTCGGTGGGGGCGATCCACCACCCGTTGAACCCGCCGGCGATCTGGGTGGGTGCGCCGAGGTCGTTGCCAGCGGTGCTCGCGGTCCATCCGGTGTTCCAGCCCTCGCCCATGATGAGCCAGCAACCGCTGGGGCACGGTGCGACCGTGGCCGTGCGCGAAGTGCGGGTGCGCGTCACCTCGACCGTCGGCGGGGTGGCCGGTGATGTGGTGGCGAGGTCGCTGAGCACCACGCGGTTCACGTCGACACCGGTGGCCGCCCCGCCGGTGGACGTCACCCGATGCGTGCCGGCAGCCAGTTCGACCACGGCGCCGTCGCAGGGCTGCACGCTGATGGTGTCGCCACGTCCGAGCGCTGCGGCATCGAACTGCACCGACACCGGCTGCCCGTCGATGGACAACAGGTCGTCACGGCACGCGGGCTGATCGGTCGGCAGCTGGCGGGTCGTCACGATGCCGTCGCCGCTCAGCTCGCGGATGGCGACCGGCAGGACGGTGACCTCGGCGAAGCGCCGGTCGATGGTGGTGCGCGGCTCGATGGCGGTGACGGTGACGGTCAACTGGGGGCCGGCCATCGGCTCCGGCAGCGTGACGATGCTGCGGCCATCGGCGTCGGGGGCGGACACGTCGACCTCGACCGCCTCGGCTCCGGCCGTGAGCCACAGCCGGGTGATGCGTGAGTGCACCTCGTCGGTGGGCTGCTGCAGCGTGAGCTGCGTGACGGGCGCGTCGAGCGGGAAGTGCACGGTGCTGCCCACGGCGCGTCCGAAGGGCGACGTCCATGCCGTGGCCGTGTCGCCGTCGGCCGCGTAGATGCCCCGTGCCGATGGATCGCCCGTCAGCCGCTGGTCGGCCACCGCCCCTTCGACGCCCTCGAGCTGGTTCAACAGGTCGTCGGTGGCGCGGTCGTGTCGGTGCAGGGTGACGGTGAGCTCCATCGAGCGGGTCGAGGACGTGTCGAACTGCCGCACCATGGACGGCTCCGGGTCGCTGCGCCAGCGGTTCAACGGGTCGGCGCGCAGGCGCGACAGCACCACCGCGAGCGGCTGGTCGGCTGCGTCGTACTGCGGCACGCGCACCACCTCGGTGTGCGTGCCCAATCCCAGTTCGGCGAAACCGACCGCGGAGGGTCCGGTGTCGGGGTCGGTGGGCACGTCGGCCACGCCGGTGATGGTGATGGTGACCGAGCTCGTGTCGGGCAGGTCCACCTTCTGGCCGGGCGCGATGCGCGACGAGTCGTCGAGTGCCACGTCGATCGCTGCCCCATCGCCGGTGGTGATGCGGACGCTGGTGATGGTGCGACGGCCGGCGGCCTGCAGCAGCGTGAGGCGGCCCTCGGTGGACGACGCCGTGATGAAGTGGCCGATCGGGTCGGCGCGATCGGCCACCACCCATGCCGTGTTCGGGTCGCCGTCGACGGCCATCGCCGGTCGTTGCTCGGGGCGGTACGCGAAGGGCTCGCCGTATCCGCTCGCCTGCACGGTGAGGGGCGGATCGAGCACGGCGATGGTCTGGTCGTTGGCATCGGCGACCGGACCGAACACGGGCAGCCGCTGATCGCCCTCGTCGATGCGCAGCACGTCGCTGCCGTCGCCGCCCGCCTCGGTGAAGCCGGAGACGTCCTGTGAGCTGCGCCAGTGATGCGCCCGGTCGCGATTGGAGTCCGTGACGATGACGATCGCTGGTTCGTCGGTGTCGTCGGCGGCGTAGACGAGTGCCTCGTCGCCGTGCAGGAGGCCGGCGGCGGCCGCGTCGATGACACCGTCGCCGCTGCCGGCCAGCACCACCACCCGGTCGGCGGCGCGCACAATGGGGACGGGGTCGGTCACCGGGTACAGAGCGACGGTCGGAAGGGCCCGATCGCTGGACGACAGGGCGTGCTCGTCGACCATCGGGATGTCGGGCACGTTGACAGCGGGATCGCCGTAGTCGGTGGGCGTCCCCAGGCCCGGCACACGCTCGAACTCGTCGGCCACCGCCGTGGGCCGGGGCGTCCGGAACCGGTCGAAGGCGAGGTCGTTCGCCAGCCAGATGGTGTCGACGCCCAGGAACCGGGCGACCGAGGCGACGGCGTCGGGGTCGAGGGTGCGCGACTGCACCCGATCGTCGAGCGCGTAGAGCAGGTCCATCGCCCCCGCCGAGCCCAACGGGAGCAGGTCGCGGGTGGCGAGCGGCTTGGTGGTCATCCCCGGAAGCGGAGGATCCACCGTGTAGCCCCATCGGAAGGCACCGAACTCGGAGCCGGGGAGCTGCAGGACTCGGTACTCCGACGACGTGGACGACAGGTCGTCCGCCGCCTGCTGCCAGGCCGCAGGAGGGTCCTGGTCGCGTTCGAGGGCGGGGTCGACCAGACCGCCGTCGAACAGCGCCGGCAGGTTGACCACGGCGAGCAGCACGACGAACGCGGGGGTCAAGGCCCGCAGCCGGAAGCGGGTGGCGGACAGCGCGGTGACGAGTGCGCCGACCCCGAGGGCGAACCCGAGGATGGACATCGGGAGCGCACGGGTGCTGCTGCGAATGGCCAGTGCCAGCGCACTGCGGGAGTTCTCGGCGAGCGGCGACATGAGCGGCGACGCGTTGTCGATGGGGTGCACGCCCACGGCCAGCACGATGCCCACGAACACGAGGAGCGCTGCGTAGCGACGCTGCGACCAGCGCGTGAACGCCAGCCCCGCGGCGCAGAGCACGACGACCAGGAAGCTGATGGCGATGACCCGCCCGCTCTCCATGTACACCTGTGACGCGGTGGTGGTGAACGCGTACGGGTCGCGCACGTAGAACAGCCAGTAGCCCAGACCGCGCAGGGTCTCGGTGGAGACCGAGGTGAGTGATGTGGCCTGCAGGCTCTCGCTGTAGGCGAGAACGTCGGCGCCGTGGGCACCCTGTGCACGCAGCATCAGGATCCACCACAGCGAGACACCGATCGACAGCACCCCGATGCGAGCCGCGCTCGCGAGGGCACGTTGCCAGGTGACGCTGCGCTGGAACACGGCGTGGAGGAGCCAGAGCACCGGCGCGGGAGCGATCATCAGCACCGCCGTGGCGTTCACCGCGCTGCACGACAGGAGCACCAGCGCGAGGAGGGCCGGGTGGCGCCATCGGCGCTCACTGGTGGCGGATCGGATGGTGAGGCCGACGATCCAGCCGAGCGCGGCCCACGGCATGAGCATCGCCGAGGTGCGCGAGATGTACGGCAGGAGGTACGGCGACAGCATGTAGACCGCAGCGGCGGCGAGCGCGCCGCCGCGGCCGAGGCCGAGCAGGCGCGCCATCCACATCACGCCCCATGCCCCCAGGAACATCAGCGTGCCGATCCACAGCCGGTGCGCCACCCAGTCGCTCAGCCCGAGCTGTTCGCAGACCCAGTACCAGGGGCCCTGCGGCCACAGGTAGGCGATGGTCTGGTGGGGCACCCAGCCGGCGAACTGGCGCGTGTCCCACGTGAACGGCGCATCGGTGATGAGGCGGCCCGGGTCGAGGTACAGGTAGAGCTTGGTGTCGGTGGGCATGCGCCCGGGTTTGGTGAGCAGTGCCGGCAGGTACGCGATGAACGCGAGGACGGCGAGGCTGCCGCGCGACACACCGGCGGTGAGCCGCGCACGGCTCACGGAATGGCTCCGTACACCCCGTACAGCCCGGTGAGACCCACGAGACCCGCGGCGCAGGCCGACAACACGTACGGCCACCAATCGCGATGGTCCTTGGAGAACCAGGCGCCCGCGGAGATGAAGAACGGGAACGCCGTAAACACGAAGCGGGGGCGGGCGGTGACGGTCTCGGGCAGCAGCATCAACAGCACCACCACGATCACGTAGGCGATCATGAACCACGGCAAGCGGTGTCGTCGCACGAACCAGATGAGCATGATGAGCGTGGCCACGGACACCGCGGTGATGGTGTTGGTGGGGGAGGTGAGCGGTTGGCTCACCGCCTCCCACGTGCGGCGGATGGCAGTGAGCCCGAAGCTGGTGCCTTCGCCCCAGGCCTCGGTCTGCACACGGAACCACACGCCTGGCTCACCGGTGTGCGCGCCCAGCCACCATTGGAAGCCGAGGAACCCCAGCGGCGCCATCAGCACGGCGACGAGCGACCACCACTCGCGTCGCTCGCGAATGGCGATGAACGACGCGACCGCGCAGGCGGCGACGAGTGCCACGCCGTTGGGACGCGTGGCGGTGCCGAGCGCGGCGAAGAGTCCGGCCAACCACCAGTTCCGTTTGAGGATGAACCACATGCAGGCGGCGGCCAGCGTGAGTAGCAACGCCTCGGTGTAGGCGAACGACAGCACGAAGCTGCCGGGGAACACGGCCACGAGCACCATCGTTCGTTCGGCGACATCGATGTCGAACAGCTCGCGAGCCAACAGCCCGATGAGCCAGATGGCGACCGCACCGAGGACGAGGTTGACCACGAGCGCGGCGATGGTGTCGCCGCCCGGCAGCACCTTGTCGACCACCCGCACGAGCATCGGGTACGCGGGGAAGAACGCGGCGCGAGCATCGGACACGCTGTAGGTGACGTTGGGGCGCACGACATGCGGGTAGCCGTTGCGCACGATGCGCAGGTACCAGATGCCGTCCCACGAGGTGAGCACGTCGAGGATGGGTCGGATGGCACTCCGAGGGATGGCCTTGTTCGCATAGTGCGGGTCGGCCCACAACGCGTTGGGGAAGTCGGCGACGCGCTTGTTCTCGTCGGCGCGCAGTTCGGCGGCGACGATGGCCGCGCCGACCGCCACGCACATGCGCGAGAACAGGTAGACGAGGCCGGCCTTGCGGAGTGCGAGGCGCCATGCGGTGGTGGATGCAGTTGCGGGAAGGACGTCGGTGGCAGTCATGCGGGAGCTTCCGGGCACGGGAAGCGCAGCGACGCTAACACCAGAATTGTCTTACCAACGCTTCAGCGGGAGCACGCGCTGGCGGGGGCCGAACTTCGGTGCCCGATGGCCGTCGAGGAGCAGGAGCCTGACCACCCGGCCACGCTGTCCCACATACGGCTCGAGCAGGTCCATCATCTCCTCGTCGGTGCCGCGCGGACGGCCGGAGAAGGCGTGCACGACGACGTTCTTGAGGTGATAATCGCCGACCGCGACGGCGTCGGGGTCGCCCATCGCGGTGGCGAGCACACTCCCCACCGTCCACTGCCCGATGCCGGGCAGCTGGCGGAGGTGCTCGCCGGGCGAGGGGAGTGTGGCCCATTCGTGCAAGCGAGGAGCGTGTCGGGCGACCTGGCGCAGTGTCTCGGCCCGGGTGACCTCGATGCCGAGCGGATGGAACCACCACGACGGTCGCTCGACGAGGGCCTCGGGGGCCGGAGGCAGCCGCAGCGTGGGGTTGGGGCCGGGTGCGGGCTCACCCAGACGCATGACGAGGAGGCGCCACTGCTGCAGCGCTTCTCGGGCGGTGATGCGCTGGCCGAGGATGTTGGGCAGTAGTTCGTGATACAGGGTGCCGGACGCGCCGAACCGGACGTCGGGATGGTTGCGCTGGGCGCGCATCACCACCGGATGGGCGTCGACGAATCGATGACCGGGATCGAGCGCACCGGTGAGCGCCGGAACCCGTGCGAGCAGCCAGTCGGCACCCGGTCCCCACGCCTGGGCCCGGGTGGGTCCGCCGCGCCAGTCGAGGAACAGCGTGCCGGGACCGTCGGGGGTGAAGGTGGCTCGCCAGAACGTGCCAGGGCCGAGACGTGTGGTGGGGTCGCCGCTCCCGAATCGGAAGGACGACAGTGCCATCGGCGTACTGTAACGAGATGGCCGTCATCGAACGCACCGAACCCGCACCCGGCATCGTGCAGCTCACGCTGAACCGCCCCGACAAGCTGAACGCGATGACGGGTGAGCTGGTGCAATCGTTGCACGAGCACCTCGATGCCGTGGCCGTCGACCCGCAGGCGCGAGTGGTGGTGCTCACCGGTCAGGGGCGTGGGTTCTGCGCCGGGCTCGATCTCGGTGGCTACGGCACCGCGCCGCACACCGAACACCTCGGTCGAACGCAGGCCGGCTTCGCCGTGCAGAAGCACATCGCCACACTCATCCCAAAGTTGCGTTCGTTGCCGCAGCCGGTGATCGCCGCCGTCAACGGCCCGGCGGCGGGCGGGGGATTCGCGCTGGTGCTCGGCTCCGACATCCGCCTGGCCGCTCGCTCGGCCAAGTTCAACGCCGCCTTCATCCGCATCGGTCTGTCGGCGTGCGACATCGGCACCAGCTGGTTGTTGCCCCGTCTGGTGGGGGCGGCACGGGCACAGGAGCTGATGTTGACCGGGCGGGTGTTCGACGCCGAGGAGGCGTATCGCATCGGTCTGGTCGTCGACCTGGTCGACGACCACGCGCTGCTCGATGCGGCGCTCACCAAGGCGCACGAGGTGATGCGCAACGCACCGTTCGGCGTGGCGCTCACCAAGGAGGGCATGTGGGGAGCGTTGGAGATCCCGGCGCTGCAGAACGCCATCGACATGGAGAATCGTCAGCAGATCATGGCGTCGGCCACGGCCGATCACCGTGAGGCGATGGCCGCGTTCTTGGAGCGTCGTGCGCCGAACTACACGAACAGTTAGCTGGTGCGCACCGCGACCGGGGCGTCGCCACCGAGCAGCGGGTGGTGGCACGCCACGAAGTGCGCCGGGCCGACTTCGCGCAGCTGGGGTTCCTCACTGCGGCACCGATCGTCGGCGGCGGGGCAGCGCGGGTTGAACCGACAGCCGGCGGGCGGCAGCACGGGGGAGGGCGGCTCGCCCTCGATGGCCACCTTGGTGATGGCCACCTCGGGGTCGGGCACCGGGATGGAGTTCAACAGCACCGCGGTGTAGTGGTGTGCCGGCGTCTCGTAGAGCACGTCGCTGGGCGCCACTTCGCACAACTTGCCCAGGTACATCACCGCGATGCGGTCGCTGATGTTCTTCACCACGGCCAGGTCGTGGGCGATGAAGATGAGGGTGAGGCCGTGCTTGGCCTTCAGGTCCTCCAGCAGGTTCAGCACCTGCGCCTGCACGCTCACGTCGAGCGCGCTCACCGGCTCGTCGCAGATGATGAGCGTGGGGTCGAGCACCAACGATCGGGCGATGGAGATGCGCTGGCACTGGCCACCGGAGAACTGGTGGGGCTGGCTCTCGGCCGCGCGTTCGGGGTCGATACCCACTTCGCTGAGCAGCGCGTCGACCTTCTCGTTGCGCTCGGCGCTGTTGCCGCGCTTCCAGATGGCCAGTGGCTCCATGACGATGTCGCGCACCTTGCGGCGCGGGTTCAGGCTGGAGATGGGGTCCTGGAAGATCATCTGCATGCGGGTGCGGGCCTCGCGCATGTCGCCGTGCGACATGGACGTGAGTTCCTTGTTCTCGAACACCACCGAGCCGCCCTCGGGCTTGCGCAGTTGCATGATGGCGCGGCCCGTGGTGCTCTTGCCGCAGCCGCTCTCGCCCACGAGACCCAGCGTCTCGCCACGGAGCACGTCGAGGCTGATGCCGCTGACGGCGTTCACCTTCAGGCCGGTGCGGCCCACGGGAAACTCCACCACGAGGTCTTCCACTCGCAGCAGCACGTTGCTGTCGTCGCGCAGATGCGCCTTGCCGGTACCAGCCATCAGGCTGCCTCCACCTTGTCGTTCTTGAGCTTCTCGCGGGATTCGTGGTACTCGGGCGAGCCGACGGGGTACCAACAGGCAAAGGTGTGCGACGGATCGTCGTCGGTGGGCACCAGCGGCGGCTCTTCCTCGATGCACTTGTCGCGGGCGTACGGACAGCGCGGCGCGAACCGGCAACCCTTCGGCGGGTTCACGAGGTCGGGTGGGCGACCGGGGATGACGTTGAGGCGAGTGTGGCTGGCGTCGGCCATCTTGGGGATGCTGGCCAGCAGTGCCTCGGTGTACGGCATCTTCATCGCCGCGAAGAGGCGCCGGGTGGGGGCCTTCTCGACCAGCTTGCCGCCGTACATCACGGCGATCTCATCGGTGTGGCCGGCCACGACGCCGAGGTCGTGGGTGACGAGCACGATGGACATGTTGCGGTCGCGTCGCTGCTCGGCGAGCAGATCCAGGATTTGCGCCTGCACGGTCACGTCGAGCGCGGTGGTGGGCTCGTCGGCGAAGAGCACCGTGGGGCCGCAGGCCATGGCGATGGCGATCATCACGCGTTGGCGCATGCCACCGGAGAGCTCGTGCGGGTACTGCTCGAGCCGGCGGTCGGGCTCGGGGATGCGCACGTCCTGCAGGAGCCGGCGCGCGGTGGCGTACGCCGCGTCCTTCGGCATGCCGAGGTGGATGCGCAGCGGCTCGACGATCTGAGCGCCCACCTTCATCAGCGGGTTGAGGGAGGTCATGGGATCCTGGAAGATCATCGCCATTTCCTTGCCCCACACCGAGCGCATCTGCTTGCGGCCGAGGTTGCCGATCTCGCGACCGGCGAACTTGATGCTGCCATGGCGATGGGTGCCCTGCACGGGCAGCAGGCCCATGATGCTGCGCGACAGGATGGTCTTGCCGGAGCCGCTCTCACCCACGATGCCGAGCGCCTTGCCGCGGTCGAGGGTGAAGCTCACGCCGTCGACGGCGCGCACCAGGCCGCGCGGGGTGGCGAAGTGCGTGCGCACGTCGACCAGTTCGAGCAGCGGCCCCTGGATGTCGCGGGTGGCCGCCTGGGTGATGTTGGGAGTGACGTCACTCATACTGCGGCCTCTCGGATGTCGAAGCGACGGGCGAGCTCGTCACCGAGCACGTTGAAGGACAGAACGGTGAGGAAGAGCATGAGGCACGGGAACACCGTCGCCCACCAGGCCTTCTCGATGTCGTCGCGTGCGATGTCGATCATCTTGCCCCACGTGTGTGGCCGCTCGACGCCCAGACCCAGGAAGGCCAGGCCGGCTTCGGCGGCGATGAGGATGCCCAGGCCGGTGAATGCCACCGTGACCATCGCGGGGACGAGGTTCGGCAACAGCTCGCGGAAGATGATGCGAGATCGACTGGCCCCCAGGCTTCTCGCCGCGGTGACGAACTCTCGTTCTCGCAACGTGAGGGTCTGCGCTCGCACGATGCGGGCGAAGGGCGCCACCGCGATGAGACCCAGGGTGAGGGTGATCTGCCAGGTGCGGGTGAGCCACCCGAGCCAGCTGTAGATGTCCTTCAGGTCGTCGAGACGGAGGATGAGGATGAGCGCCAACAGCAGTGGCGGAATGGAGAGCAGGCAGTCGGTGAAGATGGAGCCGATGCGGTCGGTCCAGCCGCGGAAGTAGCCCGACGCCACACCCAGGATGCCGCCGACGATGAGACCCACGAGGGTGGCACCGATGCCGATGGTGAGCGTCACCTTCGCACCGTAGATGCAGTGGGCGAAGATGTCCTCGGCGCTCTTGCCGGTGCCGAACCAGGCGTTCCAGCCGGGGCCCCAGCCGTAGCGCTTCACCTTGCCGTCGACCTTGACCTTGGCGTCGTAGTCGCGGATGAAGGGCACGGCGGCCGGGAAGTAGTTGGCCAGGATGGTGAGCACGGACAGGCCGATGAGCCAGACCATGCCCGCGAGGACGCCGAGGCGGGGGATGTGCAGTCGCTCGCGAATGGGGACCTTCGTCTTGCCCAGGTCGATGGGCATCGGAGCGGAGAAGATGCTGGGGTCGGTGGTGGTGGTCATGGCGGCCTCAGCTCAGTGCGCGCATCTGGCGGATGCGGGGGTCGACGACGGCGTAGGACAGGTCCACCACGAGGTTCACCATCACCACCGTGGCGACGATGAGTGCGGCGAGGGCTTGGACGACGAAGAGGTCCTTGCTGAGGATGCTGGCGATCAACAGAGTGCCCATTCCCTTCATGTTGAACAGCTGCTCGACGACGATGGCGCCGCCGACGATGCCGGCCAACTGCAGGCCGACCGAGGTGATGAGCGAGAACACGGAGTTGCGCAGGCCGTGGCGCCACAGGATGCGGCTGGTGGACACACCCTTGGCGCTGGCCAGGGTGATGAAGTCGGCCTGCAGGGTGCGCACCATGTCGCCACGGAGGAGGCGGCTGAACACGGCACCCACGGGGAGGGCCAGCGCGAGCACCGGCAACGCGAAGTTGCGGACGTGCTCGACGGGGTCGTCCCACGGATAGATCTTCTCGCCGGTTCGTGGGAACCAGCCGAGCGTACGAACGAACAGCAGGATGAGCAGCACGCCCATCACCACCGGCGGGATGGCGACGAAGGCGAACGACATCACGCTGAGGAACTTGTCGCGGAAGCTGTCGCGCTTGTAGGCCTGGAACACGGCGACGGGGATGCTCACCACGAGGGCGAGCAACAACGAGTAGAAGCCGAGGAACAGGGTGACCACCACTCGGTTGCCGATGTAGGTGGACACGGCGAGGTTCTGCTGCACCGACACACCCATGTCGAGCGTGAGCATGCCTTTCAGCCAGATCCAGTACTGCACGATGAGTGGATCGTTGAGGTGATACCGGGCGGTGATCTCGGCGATCTGATCCTCGGTGACTGTGCCGCCCAACATGGTGCGGGCGGGGTCGCCGGGGGCGTTCATGCCGAGTCGCATCAGGATCATCAGCCCGAAGGTGACGATGAAGAACACGACCGCGAAGCGGAGAAGACGTTGGACCAGGTAGCGCACCAGAAGCCTCGAGAAACGTAGGAACAGGGACAGGTGGGGTGTGCGGCCGGAGCCGCACACCCCACGAGTTCACTTCAGATCACTGCGGACGCAGTGAGACTCATTCGCCCATCCAGAGGGTGTGCACCCAGAACTGGCCGGAGAAGCCCGCACCGTCGCGGGACTCTGCACCGTCGGGGAGCACCCAGGTGCCCAGACCCTTCACCGAGGGCTTGTGGGGCGTGCCCCACAGGGTCCACGAGGTGGGGATCTGGTAGCACTGCTCGGCGAACGTCTTGTTCACCGTCTCGGCGGCCGCCTGGCGTGCCGCCTCGTCGGGGTTGCTGCGGGCGTCGGCCAGTGCGGCGTCGACGACCGGGTCGTTCACTCGACCGAAGTTCAGCGACAGGGCGCCGTCGGCGGTGCCGGAGGCGCTGTTCCACCAGAAGTTCTGGCCGTCGATCTTCAGACCGGCGTGGTTGCGCCAGCCGTAGATGAAGAAGGACGGATCGCCGAGGAGGGCCAAGGTGATGAACTGGTCCTGGGGCACGACGTCGACCTTGGTGGTGACGCCGATCTGCTCCCAGTAGCCCTTCAGGAGCTCAGCCACCTGGTCGCCGATGCGGTCAGCGGTGTGACCGTAGGTGATCTCGACGCTGGTGGCGCCGGTCTCGGCCTTGTACTCGTCGATGAGCGCCTGGGCACCCTCGAGGTCCTGGTCGGTGCTGAAACCGTTGTCCTCCAGGTAGCCCTCCTGGCCGGGCGAGAACAGACCGTTCGCGGGCTGCAGGATGCCGCCGGCGGTGAGGTCGATCAGCTCGGTGCGGTCGATGGCCTTCGAAAGGGCGCAACGAACGCGGGCGTCGCTGGTGGGGCCGGGCTTGGCCAGGTCGATGAGGAGGTAGTTGGTCTCGGTGAGCTCGGTCTGCTCCGTCATCGGGAACTCGTCGGCGAGCTCGCGGAAGTCGCTGATGACCTGGGCGGCCGAGGTCGACATGATGTCGATGTTGCCGTCCTGCAGGGCCTGCGCGGCGGTCTGCGAGTCCTCGATCACCTTGAAGGTGATCTTGTCGAGGTACGGCAGCTGCACGCCATCGGCGTCCTTCTGCCAGTAGTTCGGGTTCTTCACCACGACGAGGGCGTCACGCGGGGCATAGCTCTCGACCATGAAGGGACCCGAGCCGACGGGCTGAGCCGCCACGGTGGGATCGGCCTTCACGGCATCGAGGTACGTCGGGCTGGCGATGAGGCCCCACTGGCCGCAGAGGTAGAAGTCGAAGCCGGGCCACGGCACGGGGTTGGCGATGTCGCCGTTCTTGCCGGTGAACAGCTTGAACGTCTGCGCATCGATGGTCTCCGAGACGAACGGCGTGCTGGGATCGCCGGGCGTCTCGCGAGCCAGGTCGACGAGTGCGCCGCTGATGAGCAGGCCGCTGCCGCTCTCGTTCAGGTTCCGCAGCACGGCGGCGCCATCGACGGGCGTGCCGTCGGTGAAGCTGATGCCCTCGCGGATCTTGATGGTCCACTCGGTGGCGTCGTCGTTCGGGGTGATGGACTCGGCGAGCACGCCGTGCACCTTCAGGTCGGCGCCGACGGCGGCCACCGGGTCGTAGAACGAGCGAGCTCGCTGCTGGCAGTAGCTGTCGCACTGCATGGCGGCCGGCGTCCAGGGGTTGGCCACTTCGGCCTCGCCGC
The DNA here is from genome assembly GCA_016213625.1 of Actinomycetota bacterium. GTDB lineage: Bacteria > Actinomycetota > Acidimicrobiia > Acidimicrobiales > Ilumatobacteraceae > UBA668. The sequence goes on along the minus strand of JACQZZ010000109.1, from coordinate 32,905 downwards.
TGACCACGAGCTCGCCACCGGGCACCGGAGTCTCGGCGGCCGCCGTGGTCTCGGTGACGGCTGCGGTGGTCTCGGTGGCACCGTCGGTGCCATCGGGTGCCACGGTCTCTTCAGTGGCGTCGGTACCGTCAGTGGTGCCCTCGTCGTCCTTCTTGCTGCAAGCAGCAGCGAACAATCCGAGACTGACCACCGCGGCGACGAAGATTCGACCGGTTCGCTTGGCCGAACGTGAGTTGCGCACGTGCTTTCCCCCTTCAATTCGTGATCGAGTTGCGCCGACGACTGCAAGGTGTGACCCCCATCACACGTCGGCGCCCGCACCTTAGCCACATCGATGCGACCGCGGGCAACACGGAGCTACCCTCGCCAGCGTGCGTGCACTCCGGCCCGACCATGTGGAACTGCCGCTCCCGCGGCGGTACTCCAGCAAGCATCGGGGTTTCGTCGAGGGCATGGCGCGACACGCCGACGCGGTGGCCGCCGGTCGTGCGTCGTACGCCGATCCGGTCACTGGCCTGACGGTCTTCACGGCGAAGTTCCTCGCCGATCGGGCGTACTGCTGCGACAGCGGATGTCGTCATTGTCCGTATGCGCCGCTGCGGTAGCTTCCGCGCATGTCGAAGGATCCCACTCGTTCGTTGCTGGTGCGCCAAGGGGCGCCGTTCTCGCTGAAGAAGTACGACCCCGCCGACACGCTCGGGTGGGAGAAGGAAGGGGCGAAGGCGGAGCTGGAGAAGGTGAAGGCCCGGCTCGACGTGTTGCAGCAGCGGCTCTTTGCCGAGGAGCGCCGAAGCGTGTTGCTCGTGCTGCAGGCCATGGACGCCGCCGGCAAGGACGGCACCATCCGCAACATGCTGTCGGGGCTGAATCCGGCGGGGGTGCGCGTCACCGGCTTCGGTGTGCCGGGCGGCCCCGAGACGCAACACGACTACCTCTGGCGCGTGCACGCGGCCGCGCCGGGCAAGGGTGAGATCGGCATCTTCAACCGCAGCCACTACGAGGACGTGTTGGTCGTGCGGGTGAAGGAGTTCGTGCCGAAGTCGGTGTGGTCCAAGCGCTACGACCACATCAACGCATTCGAGCGGTTGCTCACCGATGAGGGCACGACCGTGGTGAAGGTGTTCCTGAACGTGTCGAACGAGAAGCAGCGCGAGCGGCTCCAGGAGCGCGTCGACGATCCCGAGAAGCGGTGGAAGTTCCGCGCCGGCGACCTCGACGATCGGGCGTTGTGGCCCAAGTTCCAGGCGGCATACCACGACGCCATCAAGCGCACGTCCACCGCGGCGGCGCCGTGGTACGTGGTGCCGGCCGACCGCAACTGGGTGCGCAACCTCGCCGTGGCGACCATTCTCCTGCACCACCTCGAGGCGATGCAGCCGAAGCTGCCGGATCCCGACCCTTCGGTGGTGGGTTGCGTGGTGGAGTGATCAGGTGATCGGCATGTACGAAATGTAAAGTCAGGTCGTCATGTCCGTCGTCGTTCCCACCTCCCTCGCCGACGCGCTGCGCGCCGTGGCCGACGACCCCGACGCGATCGTGCTCGCGGGCGGCACGGATCTGATGGTCGAATTCAACGAGGGCCGTCGACGACCGTCGAGCATCGTCGCCGTGCATCGCGTGCCGGAGCTCAGCACCTGGCACCACGACCCGGTCGCCGGCACGTTGCGCATCGGCGCGGGGGTCACGTACGACGAGATCGAACGCGACCCCATCGCCCGTTGGGTGCCGGCGCTCTCGCAAGCCGCCCGCACCGTGGGTTCTCCGCAGATCCGTCACGCCGCCACCATCGGCGGCAACGTCGGTACGGCGTCCCCGGCGGGCGATGGCCTGCCGGTGCTCGCAGCGCTCGATGCGGTGGTCGAACTCACCCACGAGCGTGGCGTGCGGCTCGTGCCGTTCGGGGACTTCATGGTGGGTCCGAAGCGCACTGTGCGTCAGCCCGGCGAGCTCATCACGGCCGTCACGGTTCCCGTGCTGTCGGGCTATCAGGGCTACACGAAGGTGGGTGTGCGCAACGCCATGGTCATCGCCACGGCCAGCGTTGCGTTGGTGGTGCGGCCCGGTGCGGTGGCCATCGCGCTCGGTTCGGTGGGCCCCACCATCATCCGCTGCCACGACGCCGAGGCGTTGGTGTCCGCCCACGCCGACTTCGAGGCGTGCCGAGTGTCCGACGACGTGGTGCACGAGGCCGCCGAGTTGGTGCGTGCGGCCGCACGGCCCATCGATGACCACCGTTCCACGGCTGCCTACCGCCGACATGCCGTCGGGGTGTTGGCCGCGCGACTGCTCCGGAGGGCGTTCCAGTGATCTACACGCTGCACGTGAACGGGGACGCCCGAGAGGTGCGCGACGCCGCAGTGGGCGAGAGCCTGTTGTTCGTGTTGCGCGAGCGCCTGGGGCTGATGGGCAGCAAGGGCGCCTGCGAGCAGGGGGAGTGCGGCTCGTGCAGCGTGCTCGTCGACGGCAACCTCGTGTGCGGCTGCCTCGTGCTGGCAGCCGGTGCGGTGGGCCAGGAGATCACCACCATCGAGGGCGTCGCGCCCGAGGGTTCGCCCAGCGATGTGCAGCAGGCCTTCGTCGATGCGGGAGCGGTGCAGTGCGGGTTCTGCACGCCCGGCCTCATCATGGCCGCCCACGCGCTGCTCGAACGATCTCCTTCGCCCACGGAACTCGAGATCCGAGAAGAGCTGTCGGGCAACATCTGCCGGTGCACGGGCTACGGACGCATCATCGATGCCGTGCAGCGCGTCGCGGTCGTCCGTCGAGGTGACGCGTGAGCGCGGTCGACGCGCCGGTGGGTCTCGCCGGGCGCCTCGGGCAGAGCGCAGTGCGGCCCGATGGCGTCGCGAAGACGCAGGGCACGTTCGAGTTCTCGGGCGATCTCTCGGCCGACGGGTTCCTGTGGGGCGCCACGCTGCGCTCGCCTCACCCGCACGCGCGCATCGTGCGCATCGACCTGTCGGGAGCATGGAAGATCGACGGCGTGCAGGCGGTCATCACCGCCGAGGACGTGCCGGGTCGGCTCACCTACGGACTCATCAGTCACGACCAGCCGGTGTTCGCCCACGAGGTCGTGCGCTTCGTCGGCGAGCCAGTGGCCGCCGTCGCCGCCGACCACCCCGACACCTGTCGCCGTGCGCTCGAGGCCATCGTCGTGGAATACGAGGTGCTGACATCGCTCACCGACCCCGAGCAGGCGGTCGATGGGTCGTTCCCTCCCATTCATCCCGATGGCAACGTCATCCGCCACCAACGCATCGTGCGCGGCGATCAGACCATCGAGGGCCCGGTGGTCGTCGAAGGCACCTACGAGCTGGGCATGCAGGATCAGGCGTTCCTCGGTCTGGAAGCCGCGCTCGCGGTGCCCGACCCGGGCGGCGCGGGTGTGGAACTGCACATCGCCACCCAGTGGCTGCACGAGGACCGTAAGCAGTTGGCCGCCTGTCTGGATCTCCCGGAGGAGCAGGTGCGTCTGGTGCTCGGTGGCGTCGGCGGCGCGTTCGGTGCCCGTGAGGACATCAGCCTGCAGGTGCACTCATGCCTGCTCGCGCTGCGCACCGGCCGACCGGTGCGCATGGCCTACAGCCGCCACGAGAGCTTCCTCGGTCACGTGCATCGGCACCCGTGCCGTGTGTGGATGCGCCACCATGCCGACGAGTCCGGGCGCCTGCTGCGTGTGGAAGCGCGGTTCGTGTTCGACGGCGGCGCCTACGCGTCCACGTCGTCGGCAGTGCTCATCAACGGCATCACCCACGCGCAGGGTCCGTACCACTGCGACAACGCCACCGTCGACGGGTGGGCAGTGCGCACCAACAACCTGCCGTGCGGCGCGATGCGCGGCTTCGGCGTGGTGCAGGCCTGCTTCGCCCACGAGGGCCAGATGGACAAGTTGGCAGCGGCCATCGGCGTGGACCCCGTGGAGATCCGCCTGCGCAACGCGATGCGCACCGGCGATCACCTCATCACCGGTCAGGTGGTCGAGAGCGTGGCGCCGGTCGAGCGGCTCATCCGCGAGCTGGCCGAACTGCCGCTGCCCACCGAGCCGGTGGGAGGGCACGACCACGACCCGATGCGGTTGCCCGGTGGTGCAGGTCTCACCGCCGACCCGGCGACCATCCGTCGGGGCATCGGTTGGGCCATCAGCATCAAGAACCTGATGTACAGCGAGGCCTTCGACGACTACTCCACCGCCCGGGTCCGCCTCGCCGATGGTGTGGCCACGGTGAAGTTCGCGACGGCCGAGGTGGGGCAGGGCTTCGTCACCCTGGCCGGGCAGATCGCTCGGTCCGTGTTGGGCGTCGGCGACGTGGTGCTCGACCGCATCGACACCCACATCGGCTCCGCCGGCTCCACCTCGGCGTCGCGCCAGACGTGGATGAGCGGTGGCGCCGTCGACGGCGCGTGCCGACTCGTGCGTGAGCGGCTGTTCGAGCACCTCGCTGCGGTCCACGACCTCGAACCGTTCCAGTTGGCCATCGACGGCAGTGATGTCATCGACACGGTGGGCACGCTGCGGGTGTCGGTCGCCGAGGCCACCGCCGGGCTGGAGTTCGACGAGACGTTCGAGCACCACCATCGACCCACTGAAGACCTCGACGAGTTCGGCCAGGGCAATTGCCACACCGCGTTCGCGTTTGCCGCCCACCGTGCCGTCGTCGATGTCGACCCCGAGCTGGGCCTGGTGAAGGTGGTGCAGGTGGCCACCGTGCAGGACGTGGGCAGGGCGCTGAACCCACTGAGCGTCACCGGCCAGATCGAGGGCGGCATCGCCCAGGGCGTGGGTCTGGCCGTCATGGAAGAGATCATCCTGGTGGACGGTCACGTGCGCAACGCCAGTTTCACCGACTACCTGTTGCCCACGTTCCTCGACATGCCCGACGTCGTGATCGGCCTGGTGGAGGAACCCGAGCCACAGGCACCGCTGGGCGCCAAAGGTGTGGGAGAGCCGCCCACGGTGTCGTCCACGCCGGCGGTGGTGGCCGCCATCCGCGACGCCATCGGCAAGGATCTCCACCGGGTACCGGTTCGGCCCACCGACATCGTCTTCGGTTAGCCTCGGGTCATATGTCGAACGAGCGCGAAATCATGTCCTGGGAGATCTTCGGTGAGGCGTCGCGGGTCTTGGCCCAGATGGTGGCCGACGACTACGAGCCCGACATGATCCTGTCCATCGCTCGTGGCGGCCTGCTCATCGGTGGTGCGTTGGGCTACGCCCTCTCGGTGAAGAACGTCTACACGATGAACGTCGAGTTCTACACCGGCGTCGACGAGCGTCTCGAGGTGCCCCGCATCCTGCCGCCGGCGCCCGACTTCGTCGACGTCAGTCATGCCCGCATCCTCATCGCCGACGACGTGGCCGACACGGGCCACACGCTGCGCAGCGTGCAGGACTTCTGCGCCGGCAAGGTGGCCGAGGTGCGCACCGCCGTGCTGTACGAGAAGAGCCACTCGGTGGTGAAGTGCGACTACGTGTGGAAGAAGACCGATCTGTGGATCAACTTCCCGTGGAGCGACAAGGACCCCGTGGCCAAGCGCGACTGGTCGGTCAAGGACGCCTGAAGCGTGAGCACCAGGATCGCCGCTCAGCGCTGGGCCACCACCTGGGAGCGAGCCTGGCAGGAGGGTGACATCGAGGCCATCGTGGCGCTGTACGCGCCGGATGCCGTGTACCGCTCGCATCCCCACCGAGAGCCGGAGGTGGGCGGTGCCCGCGGGTTCGTCACCCGCACCTTCGCCGAGGAGTCGAAGGTGGAGTGCCGGTTCTCCGAGCCCGTCGTCGACGGCGACCGCGCATCGGTGGAGTGGTCGGCCACCTACGACGAAGTCGACCGTTCGGTGCTGCTGTCCGGCGTCACGCTGCTCCGCTTCGACGACGAGGGTCTGGTCGTGGACCACCTCGACTATTGGGCCGAACTCACTCGCTGAACTACACAGCCCGGCGGAGCACCGTGTTCGCCGCGTTGCGGCCGCTGGCGCCCCACACACCCGCGCCGGGGAAGGTGGCCGCGCCGGTGAGGTAGAGGCCCTTCACGTCGGTCTCGTAGCGGGTGAGCTCCGGATTGGGATTGCGCAGGGCGGCGAGCGGGCCGCCGGCGAAGGACGTGGCGTGGCCGTGGGGCAGGTGGAACTCGCGCTCGTACCGGTCGGGGGTCATCGCCCGCCACTCGCCGATGGACTCGAGGAAGCCGGGTTGGGCGAGACCGGCGAACAGCTCGAGCCATCGTCGCGGCTCGGGGCTGCCGGGCCAGCCGCCGGGCAGCCCGTAGGGGGTGAACAGCGCCTCCAGGCTGAGGACGTGCGTGCCGGTGGGGGCGAGCGTGTCGTCGGTGACGGTGGGGACGTTGGCGATGAGGCCGGGGTGGGGGAGCACCCTGCCCGCGCCCATCACCTCGAACCCGCGGTGCATCTCGCCGATGGACGGGGCGATCGCGTATGACGCGCCGATGTCGCCGGTGAGACCAGCCTGCTCCGCCGCCCGCAGATGGGGCACCTCGGTCATGATGGCGTCGATCTTCGATTCGTAGCCGTCGTCGTGGGGGATCTTCCGCCAGCGCTCGACCAGGCCGTGCGCCTGCTGCGGGGGATTGGTGAGCCACTCCAGGAACGTGTCGTGCGGGTTGCACGCGGACACCACGACGGGGGCCGTGACCTCGGTGCCGTCGGTGAACGCGACACCGCGGACCGAGGGGCCCTCGCACGTGATGGCGGCCACCTTGGTGGACGTGCGGAGCGTGCCGCCGAACTGTTCGAACGCGGCGAGCAAGGTGCGCGGCACCATGCCGGACCCGCCGATGGGCCGACCCACCTTGCCCACGTGGCGCAGCGCATAGGTGAGCGCGCCGAGGCCGGTGTCGGGCAGTTCGGGCGAGATGCCCCACACCATCGGGCCCACCAGGAGACCCGGCGCCTGCAGGGCATCGACCGAGAAGAACTCGCGCATCACGTCGGCCGCACTGCGACGGCTCCAGCGCAGCATGGTGCTCACGCCGGCACCCTTGCGCTCGAGCACCTTGCGGGTGAGGCCGCTCACCGACGGCGGGTCGACCGCAGCCTGGAACACCAACTGCACGGCGGGGACGGCCGACTTCAGGTAGCGCAGGTAGCCCTGCACCTCGCCGGGGTAGTTGCGGCCGATGGACTCGATGGTCTGCTCCACTGAATGGTGACTGGCCCACGCGGGCCCTCCCGCCCAGGTGAGGTTCACCTGCGCCGGATCGAGGTCGGTGTAGCGGAGCCCGTGTTCGGCGAGGCCGAGTTCGTCGGAGATGGGCGTGGTGCGGAAGGTGATGTGGTCGCAGTTGCAGATGTTGACCATCGCGCCGCCGAACAACTCGCTCGCCGCCGTGCCGCCCACGTCGTGCCGGGCCTCGACGAGCAGCGTCCGCAGGCCTCCCTTGGCGAGGTACGAGGCGCACACGAGGCCGTTGTGCCCCGCACCGATGACGATCGCGTCGTAGTCGTGGGCTGCCATGCTTCCATTCTGGCGGTCCGGAGGGTGCGCGCCGCTAACGTGCGAACGTGACACACAGCGTTCGCAGATTCGCCGACCTCAGCGGCCCGCAGGTGGCCGAACTGCTCACCGAGCGCAGCATCCTGGTGCAGCCGTTGGGGGCCATCGAGCAGCACGGACCGCACCTTCCTCTCAGCACCGACAGTGTGGTCGCCACGGCCGTGGCCGAGGCCGCGGTCGCCGCGGTGGGCGAGGAGCTCGACGTGTGGTTGCTGCCCACGCTGGAGTACACGAAGAGCAACGAACACGCCTGGAGCGCCGGCACGGTGTGGCTGTCGGCCACCACGCTGTTGGCCGTCCTCGACGACCTCGGGCGATGCATCGCCACCACGCCGGCCAAACGTCTGGTGTTCCTGAACGGCCACGGCGGCAACAGCGCGCTGTTGAACGTGGCCAACCGCGAACTCCGGCTCGCCCACGGGTTGATGACCTTTCTGGCGCACCCGGGCGTGCCGCCGGACCAGGGCGGCACGTCACCCGCTGAGGAACTCGGCATGGGCGTGCACGGCGGCACCGACGAGACGTCGATCATGCTGCACCTCGCACCCCACCTCGTCGACATGTCGAAGGGCGAGCGCCGCGTGCCCGAGGCCATCGCCGAGAACACTTACGTGCGCTTCGGTGGACGCGTGTCGTTCGGGTGGCTCTCCAACGACTTCTTCCCCGACGGCTACATCGGCGACCCCACCGCGGCCACCGCCGAGTTGGGTCGACGCCTGTTCGACGGCTCGGTGCAGAGCTTCTGCGAGTCGCTGCGCGAGATCGCCACGTTCAACTACGGCCGACCGGTATGACCGCCGAGCTCCGCGTCGACGGCGATCGGTTGTGGAGCCGGCTGGCCGCCTTGGGCGAGATCGGCGCGGTGCACGGCCCCAACGGCGAGCGGGGCAGCGCACGACTGGCCCTCACCGATGCCGACCGCGACGGACGCGACCTGGTGGTGTCGTGGATGCGCGACCTCGGGCTCGAGGTCTCGATCGATGCCGTGGGCAACGTGGTCGCCGTGCGCGCCGGCTCTGATCCGGCGGCGGCACCGGTGATGGTGGGCTCGCACATCGACACCGTGCGCACGGGCGGCTGGTTCGACGGCAACCTCGGGGTGCTCGGCGGGCTCGAGGTCGTGGAGACCCTCGCGCAGCACGGCATCGTCACCCGCCATCCGGTGGCGGTGGCGTTCTTCACCGACGAGGAAGGCGCTCGTTTCCAGCCCGACATGCTCGGCAGCCTCGTGTACGTGGGCGGCATGGCACTGGAGGACGCGCTCGACGTGCGGGCCGCCGACGACGGCGCCCGACTCGGCGACGAACTGGCCCGCATCGGGTATGCCGGCGGCGTGCCGTGCCCCACGGCGACGGCTCCTCACGCGTACTTCGAGTTGCACGTCGAGCAGGGGCCTGTGCTGGAGGACGAAGACGTCACGATCGGCGTGGTCACCGGAGTGCAGGGCATCTCGTGGACCGAGCTCACCATCACCGGTCAATCCGCGCACGCCGGCACCACCCCGATGCGTCTGCGCAAGGATCCGGGCTACGTGGCGGCGGCCATCACCACCGGTGTCCGCGCCATCGCCCACGAGATGGGCGGCACGCAGGTCGCCACGGTCGGCCGGTGCGAGTTCGTGCCGAACCTGGTGAACGTGGTGCCGTCGACGGTGACGATGACGGTCGATCTGCGCAACACCGACGAGTGGCTGCTGCAACAGGCCGAAGCGGTGTTCGAGGCGCTGTGCGCTCAATTGGCGCGCGAAGAGGGCGTCACCATCAGCCGGCGCCAGTTGGCCCGATTCGAGCCGGTGGAGTTCCATCCCGAACAGGTCGATCTGATCGAGGCCACCGCACAGCGACTGGGCCATTCCACCAAGCGCATGCCCAGCGGCGCCGGCCACGACGCGCAGATGCTCGCTCGGGTGTGCCCCACGGCGATGATCTTCGTGCCCAGTGTGAACGGCCTGTCGCACAACATCGCCGAGTACACGCACCCCGAACACATCACCGCCGGTGCCGACGTGCTGCTGCAGGTGGTGCTGGCCGCGGCGGGGATCTGACGTGGTCGCGAGGTTCGATCTCGTCACGTTCGATTCGCCGGTACCCGACCGCGCTGCCGAGTTCTGGTGCGCCGCGCTCCACCTGCACGAGACCGAGCGTGAGGACGGAGATCGCTGGATCGTGCTCAGCGACCTCGACGGTCGGCGCCGCATCGGCCTGCAACGGGGGAATGCTCGGCCCGGCACCGTGCACCTCGACCTGGTGTGCGCGATGGACGAGTTCGACGGCGAACGTGCCCGACTGCTGGCGAACGGTGCCACCGAACTCGCACCCGCGCGAACCATGTCGTACGGGCGCATCGCCAATCTCGCGGATCCCGACGGCAATCCGGTGGATCTCTGCTCGTACCACTGATGGCCTGGTAGACCTGTCGCATGGGCGTGCTCATCGACAACCCGCTCCTGCTGCTGTTCCTCGTGGTGGGGGTGGGTGCGGCACTCGGGCAGGTGCGCATCAAGGGCATCGCGTTGGGCCCGGCAGCCGCGTTGTTCGTGGGCCTCGCATTCAGCGCGTTCGACGATCGGTTGGCCAACCAGCCGGCGATCGTGCCGCAGATCGGCCTGGCCCTCTTCATCTACACGGTGGGGCTCGCCAGCGGCCCTTCATTCCTCGCGGAACTGCGTCGCGGCGGCGCCAGGGTGTTGTCCGGCGTCACGGCCCTACTGGGGTTGGTGGCGCTCGCCGTGGTGGGTGTGGGCAGCGCGCTCGACCTGGACCGCGGCGCACGCGCCGGCCTGTTCGCGGGCACGCTCACCAACACGCCGGCGCTGTCGGCGGCCATCAGCTCGCTCGGCGACGCGGCGGTCACCGACCCGGTCATCGGCTACTCGCTGGCCTACCCGCTCGGGGTGCTCACGATGCTGCTGGCCGCGGCGTGGTCGTTGCGCCGCGGCGCGAAGGTCACCGCCGCGACGCCCGGTGCCGCGGCAAGCGGCACCGCCAACGCCACCAGCGCCACCGTGCTGGTGCGGCGTGCCGACCTGCCGCCGCTCGGAGATCTGCGGCATTGGAGCGAGTCCCATCTCGCGTTCGGGCGGTACGAGCACGACGGCGTGGTGCAGATCGCCACCACCGATGTGCTGCTGCAGCCCGGCGACTCGTGCACCGTCATCGGCTCGCCGGCCGACGTGGCGCGCTTCATCGACTGGGCGGGCGAACGCAGCACACGGCACCTCGCGCTCGACCGGGCGATGCTCGACTTCCGTCGCATCTCGGTGTCCAACCGCAAGCTGGCCGGCACCCGGTTGCGCGAGCTCGACCTGGAGGGTCGCTTCGGTGCCACCATCACCCGCGTGCGCCGAGGCGACCACGACCTGGTCGCCGATGGCGACTTCGTGCTGCGTCTGGGCGACCGGCTGCGCGTGGTGGGCCCGGCGAAGCGACTCAGCGACGTGGCGGTGCTGCTGGGCGACTCCGACCGCAGCCTCGGCGAGGTCGACGCGATGGGATTCGCGCTGGGGATGAGCATCGGTCTGCTCATCGGACTCATCGCCATCCCGTTGCCCGGCGGCGGAGAGATCGAACTCGGTGTGGGCGGTGGGCCGCTCATCGCCGGTCTGGTGCTCGGAACCCTGTCGCGCACCGGACCCATCACCTGGCAGGTGCCGCACGCCGCCAACCTCACGCTGCGCCAGTTGGGCATCCTGGTGTTCCTGGGTGCCATCGGCATCCGCTCGGGGGCCACCTTCGCCGATGCCGTGGGCACCGGGGTGGGCGCTCGAGTCGCAGTGGCGGCCGGCATCCTCACCGTGGTCATCGCCGTGTCGTCGGTGCTGTTGACCCGACTGCTGCGTGCCGACCACGTCACCGCGGCCGGTCACATCGCCGGCATCGAGACCCAACCCGCGGTGCACGCCTACGCGGCCGAGGCCACCAAGGGCGACCCGCGGGTGGATGCCGGCTACGCGCTGGTGTTGCCGCTGGCGATGATCGTGAAGCTCATCCTGGTGCAGTTGCTCGTGTGAGTCGCAGGACGCGAGAAGGGGCACCGGCCGAAGCCGGTGCCCCTTCAGCGAAGTGCTCGTCGATCAGGGCAGCTTGATGCTGGGATCGATGAACTGGTTGGTGACGATGTCGGCAGGGGTGAGGCCGTCCTTGGGCGTTGCGCCCTGGGCGACGTACACCGGGATCGCCTTCTCGATGAGGTCCGCAACGCGGGTCTCGTCGAACTGGCCGAGCACACCGCTCGCCGGATCGTTGGCCTGCAGGCCGTCCTTGATGATGGTGTCCACACCGAACTGGGCAGCGCCCTCGGTGTAGGTCCAGCCGAAGGCCTCACCGAACGACGAGGTCGCGTCGATGATGACCTTGGTGCCGTGCGTCGGATCAGTGAGGTAGTCGACGGTCGACTGCTGGATCATCGGCACGAGGGCCGTGAAGCAGTCGGCGTACTTCTCGATGTTCTCCGGCTTGGTGGCGATGGACTGGGCGTAGTTCTTCCAGCCGATGTCGTTGATGTACTCGTACGCGACCGGCTTGCCCCAGTCGGTGAGCTCGTTCTCGTACAGGTACGGCTCGGCCGAGCCGAAGCCCTGCTGCGCAGCCTTGCCCTCGTCGGCGATGAACAGCGCCGGGTCGCCGGTGTAGGAACCGTCGACCTGGTCGGGGCTCAGCACGCCCGTGGCCGTGAGGAAGTCCATGTACGCCGCACCACCGAAGTAGCGGACCGTGACGTTGTTGGTGCCGAGGTCGGCGATGCCCTTCACGTCGGGGTACGTGGCCGGATCCCACATGATCATCTGCGGGTTCTTCTCGAAGCCCGACATGACGGCGACCGTGGGGAACTCGGAACCCGAGAACTGGATGGCCTCGTCGGTGTACACGAAACCGGCCAGGATGTCGGAGTCGTTGTACAGGAGCTGGGTGACCGGGGTGAACTGCTGGGGCAGGCCGCCCGAGCGGATCTGGATCTTCACGCCCTGGTCCACACCACCAGCGACGAGCGGGCCGGTGACGTACGCCTTGTCGGCGTCCATCTCGTAGCCATCACCGATGAGGTTGTAGAGGTAGCCGTGCTCGGCCTCGGGCATCCAGTCGGTCTGGAGGACGATGGTCTCGGGGCAGATGCCCGCGAGTGCGCCGGTGGCCTCCCCGCCGCCGGCCGTGGTCTCGGTAGCGGCCGCAGTCGTTTCGGTGGCGGCGGCCGTGGTCTCAGTGGCAGCTTCGGTCGGCGCGGTGGTGGACTCGGTGGTCTCGTCGTCGCCACAGGCGGCGAGGACGAGCACGGAGGCCATCGTGACGGCGAGCAGCTTGCTGCTGCGACGGTGTTGCATGTGTTGCTCCTTGTTCTGGTTGTTCACGCTGGTTGGGTGGATGGGGGAAGGGTCAGCTGTTGCGGCGAGTGGACTCGTGCCAATGACCGACGACGAGCTTGCCGATCCAGCTGAAGATGAAGAAGACGACGATGCCGAGCAGTGAGGCGACGATGAGACCGCCGTACATCTGGGGGTAACGCAGCTTCTGGCGGAACTGTTCCATCATGATGCCGATGCCCGGCTTCTGGCCCTGACGGAAGAACTGCTCGCCGACGATCGCGCCGATGACCGCGAGGCCCGCAGAGATGCGGAAGCCGGTGAAGATGGCCGGCATCGCCGACGGGAACTGCAGCTTGAACAGTCGGGTGAGCCGGCTGGCCTTGCGCAGCGTGAAGAGGTCGTGCTGCGAGGCGTCGACCGAGGTGAGGCCGAACAGGGTGTTGGTGACGATGGGGAAGATGGAGATCATCACGACGACGTAGATGCGTGACGACATGCCGCCACCGAACACCGAGTAGATGATGGGAACGATGGCCAGCACCGGCGTGGCCTGCAGCGCCACGAGGTACGGGTAGATGGAGCGCTCGGCCCACACCGCCTGTGCCATCAACACCGCCAGGAACATGCCCAGCAACACAGAGATGGCGAGGCCGATGAACGCCGCGTACGTGGTCCACCACAGACCTTCCAGCAGCTGCTTGCGCACGATGGAGTCGAGGAACGCCTGGTCGATGACGGTGACGGGCGACGGCAGCAGCGACGCACGCTTGTCGAGCAGGAGCTCCATGCCCACGCGGTGCATCCACTCCCAGAAGGCGATGAACAGCACGAAGACCACGAACGGGCCGAGGTACGTGCTGACGCTGATGCGCACGCCCTCCTTCTGCGGCGGGGCGAGCGAGTCGTCGATGTGCGGATTGATGCCGTGGATGAGCGCCGCGTCGTGAGCGATCTGTGCGTTGCTGTCTTCGGTGAGGCTCATGCGTGTGCACCTCGGAGCGAGGCGGAGATCTCGCCGCTGATCCGAGCGAATTCGGGCTCGAACCGCAGCTCGGGTTGGCGTGGATAGTCGAAGGGGATGTCGTAGCTGGCCACGAGGCTGCCCGGTCGTGCGCTCATGACGAGCACGCGGGTGCTGAGGAACACGGCCTCGCTGATGGAGTGGGTGATGAACAGCCCGGCGAAGCGGTCGCGTTCGAACAGCTGGATGACCTCGTCGTTCAGGCGTTCGCGTGTGATCTCGTCGACGGCGCCGAACGGCTCGTCGAACAGGAACACGCTGGGGTCCAGCACCAGCGTGCGGGCCAGCGAGGCGCGCATCTTCATGCCACCGGAGAGCTGCTTGGGATACTTGCCCTCGAAGCCCTTCAGGCCCACCAGCTCGATGGCGTCCGAGGCCCGCTTGCTGCGCTCGGCCTTGCCGACACCTTCGAGCTCGGCGAGGAGTTCGACATTGCGCTGCACGGTGCGCCATTGCAGGAGCGTGGCGTCCTGGAACACGTAGCCGACCTGCTTGAGGTCGACATCGACCGAGCCGGTGGTGGGCGCATGGAGGCCCGAGGCGATCTTCAACAACGTGCTCTTCCCGCAGCCGGAGGGGCCGACCACGGTGACGAACTCACCGGGCCGAACGTCGAAGGAGGTCTCGCGTAGCGCGTGAGTTCCGTCGGGGTACACCATGGACACCCCGTTGAAACTCAGCGCAGGGGCCGGCACTGAGTCGTTCATCGTGGCCACCATAGTTTCATCAGTGCATCACCATTCCACCGCTCACGTTCATCGCCTGTCCGGTGCAGTAGCGGGCCTCGTCCGACGCGAGGAAAACCGCCATGTCGGCCACCTCGCACGGCTCGGCACAGCGTCCGAGCGGCGACATCGCCGACCACTTGGCCACCATCTCGGGGGTGCGTGTGGCCGCGCCCATTTCCGTGAGCACATAGCCGGGACAGATGCAGTTGGCGCGTACGCCGTACGCCCCCAGCTCCATCGCCGTGACCCGGGTGAGCCCGATGACCGCCGCCTTCGATGCGGCGTAGTGCGACTGGTTCGGCGACCCGACCTTGCCGCCCATGCTGGCCATGTTGACGATGGCGCCGCCACCGGCCGCCACCATCGCCCGCCCGGCGACCTGGGTGGTGAGGAACATGGCCCGCACGTTCACGTCGAACGTGAGGTCCCAGTCGTCGACGGTGATGTCGAGGAGCGGCGCCATTTTCAGGATGCCGGCATTGTTGACCAGGATGTCGATGCCGCCGAGGTGGTCGATGGCGGCCTGGGTGACCCGTTGGGTGGACTCGGCGTCGGCGAGGTCGACCGACATCGCGGTGGCGTCGATCGCTGCGGCCGTCGCCTGGCACAGGTCGTCTTCGCGGTCCAGCAACACGAGGCGCGCGCCTTCTCGGTGGAAGGCAGCTGCGATCGCCGCCCCGATGCCACGCGCGGCGCCCGTGATGAGCGCGCGTCGACCTTCGAGGCGACCTCGTGCAGGGGCAGTGCGGTCGGTCACCATTGCGTCGCCATCGTACGACAGCCGTTCGACGGCAAAGTGACCCTCCCTGTGAACACTCTGTTTCGTGAAGGTCAGGCACGCACGACGGTGCGATTCGGCGGGCCGAAGGCCACTGCTTCGCGCACCGAGCCGGCGTCGACGAGCACGAGTTCGGCGACGTCGCCCACCTCGGTGCCGGCACGAGGCAGGCCCATCAGCGATCGCACCGCGCCACTCACCGAGTGATAGGCGACGTCGGGGGAGAGGTGGCCGGCCATCACCATCAGTGAGGCAGTCTCCAGGCAGTCGCCACGCCCCACCAGGTTGAACGGATCCTGCAGGTTGTCCGCCCCGGCGGCCAGGTTCACGCCGCACTCGCGCAGTGTCTTCACGGCGGTGAGTGCTCTGGGCATGGAGACCTGCTGGTCGCGGCCCTGGAGGAAGAGGTTGCTGCTGGGGAGCGCGATGACGCTGATGTCCGCCTCGGCCAGTGCCTCGGCGGTGGCTCGCTGCACGTCGTGGGGTTGTACCCCGAGGCTGACGCAGTGGCTGGCGGTGACGCGGTGGGCGAAGCCGGAGCGGCGCACGATGTCGGCCAGGTAGGGGAGCGCGAAGCGGGAAGGGTCGAGCGTCTCGTCGGTGTGCAGGTCGACCGGCAGTCCCGCGTCGTCGGCGGTGGCCAGCCAGAAGTCGGTGGCGGCAACGGGGTCGGACTCGAGGTGCGGGCAGCCGCCCACCAGATCGACGCCGGCGGCGATGGCATCGCGGAGCAGCGCACGACTGTTGGCGCCCTCGGGGCCGAGGATGGGCATGCCACCGAGGGCCACGATCTCGATGCGCACGAGTGAGCGGAGGCGCTCTCGTACGGTGATGAGCGCCTCCACCGCCTGCAGCCCGATGCCTTCGGTGATGTCGGCGTGCGTGCGGATGGCGGTGGCGCCGTTGGCGGCGATGAGGCGCGCGGCGCGTTCGGCGCGCTCGATGGTGTTCTCCAGCGTGATGACGTCGCGATACTCCTCCATCGCGACGATGGCGCCCATCAGGTCGCCGGTGGGGTTGGGCACCGTCTCGGCGAGGAAGGCCTTGTCGAGGTGGGCGTGTGCCTCGGCCATCGCCGGCAGGAGCAGTCGTCCGTCGGCCTGGAGCAGTTCGTCGGCGGGCGCCGCGGCACCTCCGACGGACTGGACGCGGCCGTCGACGATGCGCACATTGGTGCGCCGGCCGTCGGGGAGCAGGGCGTCGATGATGGTCAGCGGCATGATCAGCCGCCCGCTGCGGTGCCGACTCTGGTGCGCGGGTCGGCGGCGCCCGACCAGAACCCGTGGTCGTCGCGCATGATGACGTGGGCGTGTCCGAAGCTGCTGTCGTAGGGCGGCAGCACTTTGGTGCGGTGCCCGCGTGCGGCGAGCGCATCGCGCCACTCGGCGGGGGCGTGGCCTTCGATCTCGACGTGTGGACCCTCGTGCGAGGTCCAGGTGTCGAAGCCGGTGACCGGACCGCTGAGCGCCCATCGACCGGCGTGGATCGCGGTGGCGGGCGACTTGCGGTGATGGAAGAGCCGGGCCGCGAGCTGCAGCAGGATCTGCGGCTGTGCGTCGCCGCCCATGGTGCCGAACACGGCCACCAGTTCGTCGCCTCGCGACGCCAGCGCCGGTGAGAGCGTGTGTGGTGGCCGCGCTCCGGCGCGCAGTTCGGCGGGATGGCCGGGTTCGAGGCTGAACCCGAGGCCACGGTTGTGCAGGTTGATCTGCGTGTGCGGCTCGACCAACCACGACCCGAAGCCCGACGCGTTGGACTGGATGAGCGACACGCCCATGCCGTTCGAGTCGGTCGTGCAGAGATACGTGGTGTCGCCGTCGTGGCCGTTCACCCCGAGGGTCGACGCTCGCTGCTGGTCCACCGATGCAGCCCTCGCTCGAATGCTGTCGAGCAGTTGTGCACCGTCGGCGGCCTCGTGGAGCGCGGCGGGGCGGTCGAACCCGGCCACCTTGGCGGCCTCGATGAGCAGGTGGGCCCAGTGCTCGAGGTCGGGGTCGCCGGGCAGTGGCAGGGTGTCGGCGACGAGTGCCCCGCCGAGTGTGAGGTAGCCCTGCGAGTTGGGCGGCACGGTCCACAGGTCGACGCCGAACGCGGCGGCCTGCAGCGGGGTGACCCAGTCGGCCTGGCTGCGTCGCAGGTCGGTCGGGGTGAACCACCCGCCACCCAGTTGCAGCAGACCCTCGCCGAACTCGCCGAGGTAGAACCCGTCGCGGCCTCCGTCGGCGACGGCACGCAGTGCCGCAGCGACGCCGGGCCGACGCACTCGCTCGCCTGGCCGTCGCGCCTGGCTGCAGAGCTCGTGGAGGGTGGTCTGGGCCGCCACGTCCACCCGTGCGGCGGAGCCGACCAGCAGCAGGCTGGCCGGGAAGCCGTGCTCGGCCAGGTCGATGGCGGGGGCGAGCAGCGTGGCCAGCGGCAGCGACCCGAAGCGGGCATGCAGGGCCACCCAACCGTCGACGCAGCCGGGCACGGTGACGGTGCGGACGTCGTGGCGGAACGGCATCACGCGGTGGCCCTCGGAGCGAAGGGTCGCCGGGTCGGCACCGCTGCCGGCATGTCCGCTGGCGTTCAGGCAGAACACTTCACCCTGGTGGTGGACGAGCGCGAAGAGGTCGCCGCCCATGCCGCACAGGTGCGGTCCGGTGACGGCGATGGCGGCGTTCGTGGCGATGGCGGCGTCGACGGCGTTGCCGCCCATGGCCAGCATCGCCAGGCCGGCCTGCGTGGCCAGACCATCGGCGCTGGCGACCATGTGCCGTGGTGCGCGGACCGAGTTGAACGGAGCGCTCACTGCCACAGCTCGCGCTCCTCGAACACCTGCTTCAGGATCTGGGGACGGTCGGTCATGATGCCGTCGACGCCCATGTCGAGCAGCCGGTGCATCTCGAGTGCGTCATCGATGGTCCACACGTGCACGGCGAACCCGTGGGCATGGGCCTTGCGTACGAAGGCGTGATCGACCACCGTGAGCGGGCCCTGCTTCACCGGCACCTGTGCGGCCATGCCACCGAGGTTGCGCGGCCGGCCGAACTTGAGCGTGGCCACCCCGGCGGGGCCCAACGTGGTGCACACCCCGTCGCCGAGCTCCTTGCGCAGCCGTCGTAGGCGGGGGTCGCTGAACGCACCCAGCGCCACTCGGGGAAGCGCCTTGGTGCGGCGCAGGGAAGCGACCAGCGCGTCGACCGCCGCGTCGGTCTTGCAGTCGATGTTCACCCGGAGTTCGGGCCACGTGCCCAGCAGGTCTTCCAACAGCGGGATCGGTGCTTCGCCGCCGACCCTGGCGGTCTTCACCTCGCTCCAGGGCAGGTCGCTGATGCGGCCGGATCTGCCACAGGTGCGACGCAGGTCGTTGTCGTGGAAGGCCACCAGCACCCCGTCGGAGGTGACGTGCACGTCGGTCTCCACGTAGCGGTAGCCGAGGTTCACGGCGTACTCGAACGCGGGCATCGTGTTCTCGGGCACATCGCTCGCACCGCCGCGATGGGCGAAGGGGATGGGACCGTTCCAGTCCAGGTAGGGATGGGAGCGGGGCTGCATTGCGCCCAGTATCGTCGCCAGGATGAGTGAGAGCATCACCGTCCGCTCGCCGTACGACGATTCCGTCATCGGTGAGATCCCCGCGATGACCGCCGCCGACGTCGACCGCGCCGTGGCCGTCGCCAAGCAGGCGCTGCACGACAACCCGTTGCCGCTGTGGAAGCGCGCCGACATCCTCGACAAGGCGGCGGCCCGTCTGACGGCGCGCCGCGATGAGTTCGCGCTCATCATCGCCAAGGAGGCGGCCAAGCCCATCAAGACCGCCCGGGTCGAGGCCGAGCGTGCAGTGGGCACGTTCCAGTTCGCCGCTGCCGAGGCCCGCAAGCTGGGTGGCGAGATGATCCCTCTCGACGCCATCCCGGCCGGCGAGGGCAAGCTGGGCTTCACGCTGCGAGTGCCCATCGGTGTGGTGGGCGCCATCGCCCCGTTCAACTTCCCGCTCAACCTGGTGGCGCACAAGCTGGGTCCGGCCATCGCTGCCGGTTGCCCGGTGGTGCTGAAGCCTGCCAGCCAGACCCCGTTCAGCAGCCTGGCCCTGGCGCAGATGCTGGTGGACGAGTGCGGCCTGCCGGCCGAGTACCTGCACGTGGTCACCGGCGGCGGTGGCACGGTGGGCAACGCCATCGTGGACCACCCCGACATCGCGCTCATCACGTTCACCGGCTCGCCCGAGGTGGGCTGGTCCATCCGCTCCCGAGCGCCGCGCAAGCGGGTGGGGTTGGAGCTCGGCAACAACGCGCCGTGCATCATCGAAGCCGACGGCGATTGGGCCACGGCGGCCGCCAAGATCAAGGTGGCCGGGTTCAGCCACGCCGGGCAGAGCTGCATCAGCACCCAGCGGGTGTTCGTGCACTCGTCCATCGCCTCGCAGTTCACCGACGCGCTCGTCGCCCACGTGAACACGCTGGTGGTGGGCGACCCGCTCGACGAGGCCACCGATGTCTCGGCGCTCATCTCCACCAGCGAGCGCGACCGCGTGGCCGAGTGGGTGGCCGAGGCCCAGGCACAGGGCGCCACCATCGCCACTGGGGGCACGCTCGACGACAACGGTGTGTTGCTGCCCACGGTCATCACCAATGCTCGCCACGACATGAAGGTGTGCGCGCAGGAAGTGTTCGGCCCGGTGGTCACCGTTGCCTCGTACGACGACCTCGACGATGCGCTCCGCCAGGCCAACGACAGCAAGTACGGCCTGCAGGCAGCCATCTTCACCAAGGACATCACCGTCGCCTTGAAGGCGGTGCGCACGCTCGACTTCGGCGGCGTGCTGGTGAACGAGGTGCCAACGTGGCGCGCCGACCAGCCGCCGTACGGCGGCGTGCGCGACAGCGGCAACACCCGCGAGGGGCCGGCGTTCAGCGTGAAGGAGATGACCGAGATCCGCATGGTGGTGCTGTCGTGAGCCTGCGCTGGGGAGTGTTCGGTGGCAGCAGTCGCATCTTCCGCAAGAGCCTCGAGCCGGCGTTCATCGAGGCCGGGCACGTGGTGGTCGATGCGCCCAGCCGCCAGGGCGACTCACTCGCCGCGTATGACGAGATGTTGGCGCGTCCCGACATCGACGCGGTGTACAACCCGCTGCCGAACCATCTGCACGCCGAGTGGACCCACCGAGCGCTCGATGCGGGCAAGCACGTGCTGTGCGAGAAGCCGCTCACGCTCTCGGTGGCCGACAGCGAGTCGGTGTTTGCTCACGCAGAGGCCGCCGGGCGAGTGGTGCTCGAGGCGTACATGTGGCCGCACCACCCGCGTGCGCGTCGGCTGCTCGAACTGGTGCGTTCCGGTGACGTCGGCGCGCCGCAGTGGGGTCGGGCGCAGTTCAGCTGGCCGATGGACCTCTCGTCCGGCGATCACCGCCTGGACTACCGCGGCGCCGGCGCCCTGTTCGACGTGGGCATCTACTGCATCGCCCCGTTCATGCTGATGGCTCGTCGTGATGCATCGGTGGTCAGCGCCAACGCCGTGCGCAACATGGCGGGCGTCGACCTCACGATGACCGGGTTCGTCGACTGGGGTGGCGGCTTCGGCTCGTCCTTCCACGTGTCGTTCGATGCGCCGTCGGCGCGGTCGATGGCGCTCGTCACCAGCGAAGCCCAGGTGCAGCTGCCGGGTTGGCACGCACCGGGTCCCGACGAGCCGAGCGACATCGTGGTCGAACGTCGCGATGGGTCCGTCGAGCACATCGAGTGCGCAGGTGGCCAGGCCTACACCGGGCTCGTCGAGCACTTCGCCCACGTGGTGTCGGGCGACGCGCAGCCAGTGTTCGGCCGTATCGAGAGCGTGCGGCTGGCCAACGTGCTGCAACAACTGCACGTGGCGAGCGCCCACTGAGCACCTGGCGTCATCGTCCCGCGCTCGACGGTGCGCGGACGGTCGCCATCTACCAGGTCCTGGGCTTCCACGCCGGCCTCGGCGTGTTCGCGAACGGGTACATCGGGGTCGATGTCTTCTTCGTGCTGTCCGGGTTCCTGGTGACGGGCATCATGCTCGACGAGCACACACGCACCGGCGCCCTTCGACTTCGTCGCTTCTACGCGCGCCGGGTTCGCCGGTTGCTGCCGGCCGCTGTCGTGCTGGTGGTCTCGGTGTGCGCACTCTCCCTGTTGGTGCTGCCGCGGCTGAGTCGGGTGGGGCTGGTGAGCGACGCGAGGGCGTCCCTGCTGTACGTGGCCAACTGGCACTTCCTCGGCTCGGCCACCGACTACTTCGCCGACGACGTGCAGCAGAGCCCGTTCCTGCACTTCTGGTCGCTCGCCATCGAGGAACAGTTCTACTTCGTCTTCCCGCTGCTGCTCCTCGGGTTGATGACCCTCGGACGTCGGCTCCGACGATCGGCGGTGGTGCCGGTGACGCTGGCGACGCTGTTGATCAGCTCGCTGATACTCCAGTTCGCCACCGCCGACGCGCTGCGTGCGTACTACGGCACCGACACCCGGCTGTACCAACTGTTGGCGGGTGCCCTGCTCGCAGCCACCCTGACTCGATGGGGTCGGGCCGGTGCTCGGGGGATGGGCGTCCTTGGGGCTGTGTCGCTGGCAGCTCTGGTGGTGCTCGCCACCGATCTCGTCTCGCTGTCGGTCTCGATGCGCGGGGCTGTCGCCGCAGTGCTGTCGATGACCCTCATCATCGGCCTCGAGCTGGCGCCCTCGGCCGCCGTCGGTTCGCTGCTGTCCACTCGCCCCTTCACCTACCTCGGCCGCATCTCGTACGGCACGTACCTGTGGCACTGGCCGATCATCGTGCTGGTCGGCGCGGGGTTCGACGTGGGCGTGGTGCCGATGACGGTCATCGCTGCCGTCGGGGCCACCGCCATCGCGGCGGTGAGCGCGGCGTTGGTGGAGATGCCCGTTCGTCGGTGGTCGGCGCTCGACGCGCGGCCGCGAGTGGTGGTGGCGTGCGGGCTGGCGCTCAGCCTCGTGGTGGCGGTGGCCGTCGTGCCGGTGCTGCTGCACAGCCACCGTCGCCCGGTGTGGGCCGCGCACAGCCCGGAGGTGAGCGTCGACGCCACCATCCCTGGTGTCGATCCGTCCACGCTGTCGGCGGCGCTCGCGACGGCGCCGCCCACCGACATCGATGTCGATGCCGCCGACGTGCACGGTTTCGACGTCGCCGCGTGTCGCCCCGAGGATGTGGACACCTGCATCGTGCACGAGGGCACCGGGATGCACCTGCATCTCATCGGCGACAGCAATGCGTTGGTGATGGTCCCCACGCTCACGCAGCTCGCGCAGCGCTACGACTTCACCCTGTCGGCGACGGTGCGGTTGGGGTGCCCGTGGCAGCGGGGACTCGAGTGGGACGGTCAGACCGAGACACTCGTGCAGCAATGCGTGGACACCCGCGACCAGTGGTACGACCAGGTGCTGCCGACACTGCGTCCCGATGTCGTGTTGGCCATCACCGCACCACGTGATCGAGGTTCACGCCAGGATTCGTTCTTCCTGCCCGGCGATGGCGTCGACGCCGACGCGCCCATCGACGACGTGGTGGCCCAGGCGACCCGTCAATCCCTCGACGAGTTCGAGGCGATGGGCGCGCGCGTGGTGCTGATGGAACCGCTGCCGTACGGCCGGCGCGACCCCACGATCTGTCTGTCGGGTGCCGAGACCGTGGCCGACTGCACCTACGAAGCGAACGGCGCTCCGTTCCCCACCGAATTGACGTATCGCGCCGAGGCGTCTGCTCGTGACGACGTGTGGGTGGTGGACGCCGACTTGCTCGCGTGCCCGTTCCTGCCGCTGTGTCTGCCCTATCTGAATGGCCAGTTGGTGTTCTTCAACCAGTTCCACCTGAGTGGTCTGTGGGTGAAGGACCACGCCGACGAGTGGTGGGGCCTGCTGGTGGGGTCGGGTGCGTTCGAGGGATGGTTCACGCCCGGTTGACGGTGCTCGCCGCGAGCACCACGCTGCCGCTGCTCGCGACGGCACCGGTGATGGTGGACCTCGACAGTGTCACCAGACCCGACGGCACCAGGAACGTGCCCGCTGCCGACGAAGCCGACATGATGAGCGACTTGGCCGTGCGGAACAGCACCTGGCTGGGAAGCACCCCGTCGAGCCGGATCGCCGCGCCAGTGCTCAGCGAGATGTTGCCCGCCACGTTGATCACGAACTGGTCGCGAGGGCCGCCACGCAGGACCAGCGCCTTGCTCGCTCCCGAGAGGGTGATGGAGGGCACCGACACGACAGTGAGCCCTGCGCCGAGAATGGTGCGCGAGTTGGTGACCGCCGGGAGCGAGGTGCCACCGAGGGCCTTCGCGGCCGCCGCGGCGGACGCGAGATCCTTGGCGAGGCCCGACTGGTCGGCCTTGGTCGCGCCTTGGCGCACGCCGACACCACGTGAGCGCAGGACCACCGTGCCGGTGTGCGTGCGCAACCCGTCGAGCACCGTGGCGTCCGAGAGGGCCGTGATGACCTTCGGTCCCGCCGACACGAGTCCGTTCACCGTGGACGACGAGATGGTCAGCAGTGAACCACCACCCGCCGCGACGATCGCCGACTCTGCGAGCCGACCCAGCGGCACTGCGGTGTTCGTGACCACGGCCATCGGGCGCATCATCTCGTTGTCCTCGTGCTCACCGATGTGGCAGTGCCACTGGTAGAGGCCACAGAGGTCGAACCGAGCGCGGAGGCGGGTGATCTCGCCCGGATAGGCGAGGACCGTGTCCTTCACCCCGGTCTCCCAGGCCTCCGGCGGCCGGTACTGGGGGCCGCCGACGGGCAGCTTGCAGATGACGGCACCGGTGCCGTCCTGCACCGTGTCCATCGGTGCCCGGCCGACGATCTCGAAGTCGACGAGGTGGAGGTGGATGGGGTGCGCGTCCATCGTGAAGTTGCAGATCTCCCACTCCTCGGTGGCTCCGAGCAGTGGCGTCTCCGAGGGGGCCTCGCCCCACATCATCGGCATTCCCATGTTCGTGAGCGGATCGACCGTGCCGAGCATCGCGGCGGTGGGTCCGTCGAACACGATGGTGCCGTCGGCGTCGGCGATGGTGGTGGCCAACTCGTTCAGCGACACGCGCCGAGTGTCGGTGGTGGCCGGCAGGGGAGCGCGCGAGGGAAGGGTGAGCTGATCCACCGGCACGCTGGTGTCGGTGCTGAGGCGCGCTCCCACCGTGATCTGCATGATCTGACGGGTGCTGAGTGCGTCGGAGATGTCGAAGTCGACGCCACCCTCGCCGCCACCGAACGGCTCGTCGGGGCCTTCGTTCACCACGTAGAACGTGTGGCCCTCGAGACCCGTGAAGTCGACGATGACGTCGAAGCGCTCGGCGGGCCCCATCAACAACTCGTCCTGGCTGGTCACGTTCGGGAGGAATCCGCCGTCGGCACCGATGATGTGCATCGGAATCGCTGCGAGTTGGGTGTGGCTGGCAGCATCGGTGAGGGTCTCGGGACTGTCGGCGACGATCTTCACCTTCAAGAAGCGCGAGCCGCAGCCGTTGAGGAAGCGCAGCCGGTACCGGCGTGCTTCCACGTCGAGCTTCGGCCAGGTGACACCGTTGATCATCATCGTGTTGGCGAAGAACTCGGGAATCCAGTACGGAGGGATGCCGTTCTCCAGGTACGGCAGGGCCGGACCGGAGTAGCCGTCGAAGAAGTCGCGGGTGTCGGGGTACCAGAGCGAACCGTCGGCGTTGAAGCAACGGTCCTGGATCACCACGGGCACCTCGTGCGTGCCAGAGGGGAGCACGCCGGCGGGCAGATCATCGGCGCCGCCGCGGATCATCCAGTAGCCGGCGGGCCCCGCATAGACGTTCAGACGGGTGATGCCCAGGGTGTGGTCGTGGTACCAGATGGCCGAGGCACGCTGAGTGTTCGGGTACTGGAAGACGGCGCTGCCCGGGGTGGTGTTCGAGCGGTCGTACTGATCGTACTTCGAGCCCTTGGTGGTGTAGCCGGCCAGGTTGTTGGCCTGCGGCAGCCACCACGCCTCGGCGTAGCCGTCGCTCTCGGGCCCGGTGTGGGCGCCGTGCACGTGGGTGACCATGGGGACCGGGCCGCGATAGAGATCGGGATTGGTCGTGTACGCGACCCGCGAGTCGATGGGGCCGGCCGGGTTGGCCCAGTGCAGGGTGGGGTCGACCGGCAGGATGTGCGGCAGATAGCGGCCCTGCGCATCGACGAGCTGGTTGATCCACTTGACGCGAACGGGGACGCCGGCGGTGGCCTCGAAGGTCTTGGCGATGTGCCGGAACTGGTTGTCGACCAGCGACCCGTAGCCCCACACGGTGGTGCTGGGCATGCCGGCCGGAAGGATCTGCTGCGTCAGCTGACGCATCGCGACTTCGTAGTAGTCGATGCCGTCGGGCAGCACCGCCGTCTTCGGCATGGCCGATGGAATGGGCAGCGGTGTGACGTACTTGGGGATCGACGTCGGGTCGAGGCCCGCTGCGCCGCCCGGTAGCGGTAGGGCGCTCGCCGTGCCGCTGCGCACCGTGCCGGGCACGATGGCGAGCGCGGCCGCGCCGGAACCGAGGATCAGGAATTCCCGCCTGCTGAACATCAGATTGTCTCCCGTCGCGAGGACCCGCTCTCCCTGCGGGCCACTCGTGAGTCATCATTCAGAAGTCGTAGGACCAATGCAAGGATTTCTCAAGGGATCGTGAGGAGTTGGGTCAAAAGACCTACGCTCCGTCGGAGTTGTCCGATCAAATGGTGCGGCCAGCGTTCGCCCAGTACTCGTCCTTGAGCAACCGCTTGTACAGCTTGCCCGTGGGGTGCCGGGGGAGCTCCTCGCGGAAGTCGATCGACCGGGGACACTTCACGTCGGCGAGGTGCTCGCGGCAGAAGGCGATGAGTTCCTTCGAGAGCGCCGCTGCGTCGTCGGCGGTGGCGGGCATGGTGACGGGCTGGACGACGGCCTTGACCTCTTCGCCGAAGTCGTCGTTGGGGACGCCGAACACCGCGACATCGACCACCTTCGGGTGGCCGACGAGCACGTTCTCGGCCTCC
Organism: Actinomycetota bacterium; assembly: GCA_016213625.1. Lineage (GTDB taxonomy): Bacteria > Actinomycetota > Acidimicrobiia > Acidimicrobiales > Ilumatobacteraceae > UBA668. Next base: position 6,581 of record JACQZZ010000109.1, on the reverse strand, counting down.
TGCGGATAGATGTTCACGCCACCACTGATGATCATGTAGGCCTTGCGGTCGGTGAGGTAGATGAAGTTGTCGTCGTCCATGTAGCCGACGTCGCCCAGGGTGCTCCACGGCTGGCTGGGATGGCGCGAGCCCTTCGTCTTCTCGGGGTCGTTGTGGTATTCGAAACTGGCGCCACCCTCGAAGTAGATGGTGCCCGCCTCGCCACGGGGGAGTTCCTCGCCATCGTCGCCGCAGATGTGCACGACGCAGTTGATGGGGGTGCCGACGGTGCCCTCGTGGGCGAGCCACATGTCGCTGTTGCAGTACACGAACCCATTGCCCTCGGTGCCGGCGTAGTACTCGTGGATGATGCGGCCGAACCACTCGATCATCTGCTTCTTGGCCTGCTTCGGGCACGGTGCGGCGGCGTGGATGACGCACTGGAGGCTGGAGACGTCGTACTTCGTGCGCACTGCCTCGTCGAGCTTGAGCATGCGGATGAACATCGTGGGCACCACCTGGCTGTGCGTGATGCGATGGCGCTCGACCAGCTGGAGGTACTGCTCGGGATCGAAGTGCTCCATGGCGACGACCGTGGCGCCGATCTGCTGCATGGCCATGCAGAACCGCAACGGGGCCGCGTGGTAGAAGGGCGCCGGCGACAGGTACACGCTGTCGGAGGTGCCACCGAACAGCAGCGACACGAGCGGCGACACGCCGTTGGCCGTGGTGTCGAGCGGGTTGCCCACGTACGCGCGGGCCACGCCCTTCGGCTGGCCCGTGGTGCCCGACGAGTAGAGCATGTCGAACCCGGCGACGCGCTCCTCCGGAAGGGGAGTGGTGGGCTGTGCCGACATGGCCGCTTCGTAGCTGTCGTGGCCGGGGATGGTGCCGTCGAGCATCAGGCGCAGGCCCACGTTCGGGGTGTCGGCGACGATCTCGGCGGCCTGGTCGGCCTTGTACTTCGAGGTGATGAACACCTTCGCCTGGCAGTCGTTGAGGATGTAGGCGAGTTCACCACTGGTGAGGCGGCTGGAGCACGCGGTGTAGATGGCGCCGGCGTAGTGGCAGCCCCACAGGATCTCCATGTAGCGGTCGTGGTTCTCCATGCACAGCGCCACGTGGTCGCCCGGTTGCACGCCGGCCGAGCGCAGCAGGTGGCTCAGGCGGTTCGCCGCGGCATCGAGCTCGGCGAAGGTCTGGGTGAAGCCGCTGCCGCCCATGATGAGGGCGGGCTTGTCGGGATGGGTGTCGAGGAACGCGCCGGGATACATGGGAGCGGAACGTAGTCGACGGTACGTTCACTGCATGGATCCGGCGGACCGCTTCGTCGAACTGGTGGCACGGCCGGCATCGGAGTCGCACCTCGACCTCATGGCGGCACTGATCGGTGCGTCGTTCGACCCGAGCGCAGATGTGGGGTCGGTGGTGCTGGGGCTCGACCGGCTGGCCGAGGGATGCGAGGCATCGTTCCCGTCGGTGCTCTCGATCTTCGGCGACGGGCGGCTCCGGGGCAACACCGCCGACTACGGCGACCCGCGCAACTCGTACCTGCACGAGGTGCTGCACCGCCAGGTGGGCATCCCCATCACGCTCAGCGTGTGCGCCATCGAGGTCGGTCGTCGACTGGGCGTCGCGGTCCACGGGATCGGGCTACCCGGTCACTTCCTCGTCGAGTGCGACGGGCTGTACGCCGACCCGTTCCACGGTGGTCGCACGTACACGGCCGAAGAGTTGGAGCCTGCGTGGCAGCGCATCACCGGGCTGCACGAACCGCTGGACCGACGGTTGGTTCGGCCGGTGTCGTCTCGGTCCATCCTGCTGCGCATGCTGAACAACCTGAAGAACACCTTTGTGGCGATGGACGACCCCATTCCTCTACGCGTGTTGGCGAGCCTCAGGGGCGCCTTCCCCGAGTTGGAGCACGAGCGCGCAGAGTACGCACGTTGGCTGCGACACTGGAACTGATGATCGATCCCACGCTCAAGCGCTCACTCGGGCAGATGATGCACGGCGTGCAGGTGGTGGGCTCGCATCACGATGGCGTGTCGCGGGCGTACTGCAGCCACTGGGTGTCGCAGGTGAGTTTCGAGGAGTCGGTGGTGATGGCCAGTGTCTCGCCCAAGCACGACACGTATCCGCTGATGATGGCCAGCGGAGAGTTCTCCGTCAGCGTGCTCGCCGGCGACCAGGTGGCGGCGGGGCAGTACTTCTCGTATCCGGGTCGCAAGTTCCACCACTTCGCCACGGAGATGCTCGACGTGTTCCCCGGCACGGAGTTGCCAGTGGTCCGGGATGCGATCGCGTGGTTGCGGTGCTCGGTGTTCGACCACAAGGACATGTCGGATCACCGCCTGTTCTTCGCGACGGTCGTCGACGCGCAGCCGGGTCGATTGAAGGAGCCTCCGCTGCTCTACTCGAGCCGACTTGGCTGGCGGATCGCCGGCGAGAAGGCGCGCGAGCCGGGCGAGTCGGTGCGCGACGGGCTGCTCGCGCGGCTGGAGGAGTTCGAGGAATGACCGCGCTCACCGCTGGTGCCCCCATCGAACCGCCGTCGCGCCCGGTGGGCCGGCGCACCGTCACGCTCATCGACGACTCGCGCGAGGCGCGGCGGCTCGATGTCGACATCTGGTACCCGGCAGCGGTGTCGGAGGCCGAGCGATCTGTGTACGAGGTGGTGCCCGGCGTCGCGTTCCGTGCCGCGTGGGCGCAGCACGCACCACACGCCTCGGTGGGGCGGTTCCCGCTCGTGCTGTTCTCGCATGGTCGCACCGGGATGCGCATCTCGTACTCGCAGGTGTGCGAGGCACTGACTGCGAGGGGAGCGGTGGTGGTGTCGGCCGACCATCCTGGCGACGCGCTGGTCGACTGGTTGAGTGGGCGACACTCCGACGACCGCACCAACGAGGTCAATCGGGTCGGCGATGCCCATCTGGTGCTCGGCGCCATGCTGCACGGCCACGCAGAGATCCCCGCCGACATCGCGGCGCTGGTGGACGGAGACCGTGTCGTGTTGGCGGGCCATTCGTACGGCGCCTTCACCGCGTACGCCACGGCGGCGGGCAGTCGAGGAGTGGAACCGCACGAGCACGTGGCTGCGGTCATCGGGTTCCAGCCGTACATGCGCAGCATGAGTGATGCCTTGCTGGCTCGCGTGCACGTGCCGAGCCTGCTGGTGGTGAGCGAGCGCGACCAGGTGACGCCGGCGCACGTCGACGCCGATCGGGCGTGGGGGCTGCTGCCCGGTCGGCCGAGCTGGAGGGTGGACCTGGCCGGCGCTGGTCACCAGGCCATCAGCGACATCGCGTTGTACGCCGAGCTGGCCGAGCAGGTGCCGAACCTGCCGCCCATCGTGCGCGATTACCTCACTGCCACGGCGGCCGAGAACGCGCCGGAGTGGAGGTCGCTCATCGCCCGACAGGTGGCGGTCGCGTGGGCGTTCATGCAGGTCACGTTGGGCTTGGACGCTGAGCGCGGCCTGGCCACGGCCACGGAGTTCGAGGCCTCCGTGGAGGCCCGCTTGCAGCGGCGCTGAGTACGGTTCGGCGGTGGCGGCGCCGCGCCAGTAGGTTCGCTCGCGTCCACTTCACCTCCTCACCTCACGACAGGGAGTCATGCGATGACCGACACCGCGACGAGCACCGACGAGCAACTGGTCAGCGACCTGGTCGACGAACTGCTGCGCGAGTTCCCGCCGAAGGAGGTCGACGCGGTCACGTTCCTCGGCGCCCAGTTCGACAAGGGCCTCGCGTGGGTGAACTTCCCCAAGGGCCACGGCGGGCTCGACGTGAATCCCAAGTTGCAGAAGATCGTCAATGAGCGCATCTACGCGCAGGGCGCGCCGAACCCGGTGTATCGCAACCCCATCGGCCACGGCATGACCGGCCCGACGGTGGCGGTGTGGGGCAGCGAGGAGCAGAAGCAGCGCTACCTGCGCCCGCTGTTCACCGGTGAGGAGATCTGGTGCCAGCTGTTCAGCGAGCCCGGCTCTGGCTCCGACTTCGCCGGCCTGTCGTCGAAGGGCGTGAAGGACGGCGACGAGTGGATCGTCAACGGCCAGAAGGTGTGGACCACACTGGCGCACCTGTCGCGCTGGGGCCTGCTCGTGGTGCGCACCGACCCGGAGGCTGTCAAGCACGCCGGCCTCACCGCCTTCGTGGTCGACATGCACGACCCCACGGTGCAGACCTTGCCGTTGCGCCAGATGACCGGCGAGGCCGAGTTCAACGAGGTGTTCTTCACCGACACCCGCATCCCCGCGAAGGAGATGCTGGGCAACCCGGGCGACGGGTGGCGCGTGTCGCTCACCACGCTGATGAACGAGCGCCAGTCCATCGGCGGCACCATCCCGCAGAAGGGTTCGGGCACCATCGCCCACCTGATGAAGGAGTGGGTCGATGCGCCGGAGTGGAAGAAGGACTCGGCCACTCAGGACGAGGTGATGAAGCTGTGGATCCGCGCCGAGACGCTGCGCCTCACCAACATCCGCGCCAACCAGAACCGCAAGAAGGGCGACCCGGGTCCTGAAGGCTCCATCTCGAAGATGGCCGGCGCGAACCTGAACAAGGACATCTACGAGTGCCTCATGAACCTCATGGGCGCCGAGGCCCTGCTGTACGGCAGTTACGAGATGGTGCGCCCCGAGCACGCCATGGAGTTCGCCACGCCGCAGAAGGCGTTCCTGCGCAGCCGCGCCAACAGCATCGAGGGCGGCACCACCGAGGTCATGCTGAACATCCTCGGCGAGCGTGTCCTGGGTCTGCCTGGCGACGTGCGCGTCGACCGCGATGTGGCCTGGAGCAAGGTCCCCCGCAACTAGGTCTGGCGTTGGGGGTGGATGGTCTCGCCCCTCGCCAACATGTCCACCAGTTGCTCGATGCGGCGTGAGCGTGTGTCGGGTCGCTTCGCCGTCTCCACGCGGAACAGCACGGCGAAGCGGTTTGCCTTGTTCAACCGCTCGAACATCGCGGCCGCCGCGGCGTTGGCCGCAAGGGCTGCGGCGAGATCGTCGGGGACGGTCGCTGACGCCTGGCCCGAATAGGCCGCGTCCCATCGGCCGTCGGCCTTGGCGCGATCGATCTCCGCGAGTCCGGCCGGTCGCATCCGGCCCTCGGCGATGAGTTGCTCGGTGATGCCGACGTTCCGCTTCGACCAGATGCTCGCCCGGCGTCGGGGGGTGAAGCGCTGGACGAAGGTGGCCGCATCGCGGCTTCGCTTCTGTCCGTCGATCCACCCCTCGCAGAGCGCCTCCTCCAGTGCCTGGGCGTAGGTGAGGCTGGTCGGGTCGGTGGTTCCCTTCTTGGCGAGCACCAGCCATTCACCGTCGGACGTCGTGCCGTTGGCCCGTAGCCAGTTGCGAAACGCTGCCGCGTCGGCGACGATCAGGACGGGGTCATCGGGCTGAGCCATGGCTGCGCACACTGCCCGATGGGAAGCGACCGGTCAACCACCGTGCAGGGGCACGCATGTTTCGTGCAGTTGACAACTCCCAGTGTCCCCACGACAACAAGCATTGTCGCCACGAAGATCGGCAGGTCTGTGTGGCCGTTCGTTGGGCGCGAAACCGTTCATCCCTGAGCGACACCCCACCCGTGGGCGCGAATCCAATCATCGCGGAAGGGGAGCGCACTTTGCACGACATGGCGTGGCCGGGCAAGCGGCTCTTGGTGTTGGTGACAGTGCTGGAATCACGTTCGAGAACGTGCGATCGTCTGGTGATGGTCGATGAGGATCCGACACGGCTGCATCTGGAGGTGTACGACACCAAGTCCGGGCTGTGGCATCCCGACCTCGGCGACCTCGTTCAGCCGGACGGTTGGGAGTTGTTGCCCTCTGGCGACGCGTTCCTCACGCGTCAGGTGAAGTCGGCGGGCGACTACTGGGTTCTGTTCCGCCCGAAGGGTCGCGGGCAGCATCGCCGGCAGTTGGGTCTGCTCGCCCCGGTTGAGGCGATTGCGGCAGCACGTGAAGCGGCGGCTGTCACCGCCGCGCGGCGCGAGACGCAGCGCGAGTCGAGCAGTCGTCAACGCGAGCGAACCGAAACCGCCTATCGCGCTGAGTTCGAGGAGGCCGTGTTGCGATGGTTGGCGTTCGCCCCTCAGCATCAGGTGATCGCCGACGAGATCGCCCGTGGCGCGGTTGACCGTGCGGCGGTGGTCGGAAGTGGCCGGGTCGGGCGGACCAAGCAGTTGACCCTCGACGAACGCGCTGCGTTGGCCGCGCGGGCGTTCATCCGTCACCGTCACACCGACTACGAGGACAAGCTGTTCTCGCTCGAGTTGAGCGAGCTCGACATCGACTCAGACGTCGGTATCCACGATGTAGGGGACTACCGGGAGATCAAACGCACGGCACACGGCGAGGTCGATGCGTTCCTCGAGCAACATCGCGGTCAGTGACTGTCAGGGGCCGCTGCGGGATCGACCTCCTCGTCGCCCGCACATAATGCGCGAGCAGAAGTACTTGCGCGGAGCGCACATAGCGGGCATTATCCGGGTGATCCTGTCAAGGGGTGTTGGCGGAGGAGTTGGTCGAAGAGGTCGGCTCTGGCGGGCTGGTGGTGTTCGCGGGCGTGGTCTCGTTGGCGGAGCAGGACGGGGTGG